>CBFGPM010000009.1:0-104074 GCA_965650685.1 uncultured Sediminibacterium sp. | reverse complement strand
GATTATCATGATTTTCAAGATTTATCATGATAGATCTTGAAAATCATGATAATCCGTGTTCCATTAGAGCCTCAAGCGCATCGATCTTTCAATTAAATCAACGATACCCCGGATTGAATAATTAACGCAAAACTGTACAAGTTTTCCCATTAATAGCAGAAGCCTAAAATAACCGCCAATCAAGGCTTGCTGCTTGCAGCTTGGAGCTTGCAGCTTATTCTCTTACTTTTGCCCCGTTATGAGCATACAACAAGACAATCGTTTTCAGGCTATTATATCACATGCCAAAGAGTATGGATTTGTATTTCCCAGTAGTGAAATTTATGATGGATTAAGTGCGGTGTATGATTATGGTCCTTATGGAGCAGAACTGAAAAAGAATATCCGTGATTACTGGTGGAAAAGCATGACCCAGATGCACGATAACATCGTAGGTATCGATGCTGCCATTTTCATGCACCCCACCACCTGGAAAGCAAGTGGTCACGTAGATAATTTCAGTGACCCGATGATTGATAATAAAGACAGCAAAAAAAGATACAGGGTAGATCATTTACTGGAAGCCAAAGCGGATCAGCTAAGAGAGAAAGGCGCAGAAGCAGAAGCCGAAGCCCTGATCGACACAATGGAAAAATTACTGGCTGCTGAAGATTTTAGTGGACTCAAACAACTGATGGACGACCAGAAAATTGTCTGCAGTGTGAGCGGGACCGCTAACTGGACAGATATCCGTCAGTTTAACCTCATGTTCTCTACCCAATTGGGTTCGGTGGCAGAAGATGCTGATACCATTTACCTGCGTCCGGAAACTGCTCAGGGTATTTTTGTAAACTTCCTGAATGTACAGAAAACCGCCAGGATGAAAGTGCCCTTTGGTATTGCACAAACAGGTAAAGCTTTCCGCAACGAAATTGTCGCACGCCAATTTATTTTCCGCATGCGTGAATTTGAGCAGATGGAAATGCAATTCTTTGTTCGTCCCGGCACACAAATGGAATGGTACAATTTCTGGAAACAGGAGAGACTGAACTGGCATTTAAGTCTTGGTATACCGGCTGAAAAATACCGTTACCATGATCATGTGAAACTGGCGCATTATGCAGATGCAGCATTGGATATTGAATACGAATTCCCCTTTGGATTTAAAGAGGTAGAAGGTATTCACAGCCGTACCGATTTCGATCTGAAGAGCCACCAGGAGTACAGCAAAAAGAAACAACAATATTTTGATGCTGATATAGACCCTGCAACAGGTAAACCCTACGGCAACTATATTCCATATGTGGTAGAAACATCCATTGGTTTAGATCGTATGTTCCTGTTGGTAATGAGTCATGCATACGAAGAAGAAACCATTACCAAAGAAGATGGTAGTACTGATAGTCGTGTAGTAATGCGTATTCCCGCTAAAATCGCCCCGAATAAACTGGCCATTCTTCCATTGATGAAAAAAGACGGCTTACCGGAAATAGCAAAGCAGTTACTAGACGAGTGCAAGCCGCATTTCAAATGTTTCTACGAAGAAAAAGACGCCATCGGTAAACGCTACCGCAGACAAGACGCCATCGGCACACCATTCTGCGTAACAATCGACCATCAAACCAAAGAAGATGGAACGGTAACCATCAGACATCGTGATAGCATGAAACAGGAAAGAGTGGCGATGAGTGAGGTGAAGAGGATTGTGTTAGAGGCGATTTAAACAGAGGAATAAGGAATAAGAAATAAGAAATAAGGAATAAGGAATAAGAAAGTAGTATTCATAGCGTATTTATACATCTTATAAATACGCTATTTTTTTATATATATAATGATGAAATTTGTGTGATAAAGCTGTTGTATGGAAACCAGATACAAATTTGATCTTGAAGACAGGTTGATTCAGTTTGCAGTTCATTGTATACAAGCCGCAGAGAAATTACCTAAAACATTTGCTGGAAATCATTTGGGAGGGCAATTGACCAGAAGTGGTTCTGCACCTGCTTTGCATTATGGGGAGGCACAATCAGCAGAATCAAGAACTGATTTCATTCATAAAATGAAAATCGCATTGAAAGAATTACGGGAAACAAGAAATTGTCTTGACATTATAGAAAAATTGAACTGGGAAATTTCATTTAACCTGTCAACAATAATGCAAGAATGCACAGAACTCGTATTTATCTTCCTCAAATGTATTGACACTGCTAAAAAGAATAATACACGTAAATACACCTCTTCCTGATCCCGTATTCCTCTAAAGACTTTCTTATTCCTTATTCCTCTGTTCCCTCACCCATAAAGTTCAAGGTGAATATCTTTCTTCTCATACCCCATGGCGATGATGCGTTGTTTGGCTTCGTCGATCATGTTTTTCCAGCCGCAGAGGAAGAAATGGGCAGGCTTTTTTTGAATGCGTAAAAGATCTTCGTAAACGCCGTGTACATATCCTGTATATGCACCTTCTGCTACTGTTTCTTCGCGAGAGAAGACAGGGTGGTAGTAGAAGCCGGGCATTTCTTTTTCAAGTTGTTTCAGTTCTGGTCCATAAAGACAGTCGCCATGTTTTCTGCAACCAAAAATGATATGTATATCCTGATGTGGAAGTTTATGTCGGTGGATATGGTGAGCCATTGAACGGAAAGGGGCAATACCGGTACCGGTGCAGATCAGGAATAAATCTTTCTCGATTATTTCCGGTAGGGTGAAAACACCTTGAGGGCCGCGTAAGGTAAGTTCCGAGCCTACCTGAATTTCTTTGAATAAATAGTTGGTGCCTGCGCCGTCTTCGAGAAGTACAATTACCAGTTCTATAATATTGGTTCCATCTGGCGCGGAGGCTATGGAATAGCTGCGCCAGCGTTTATTTTTCTTCTCGTGTATGGGGAGGTCGAGTGTTACAAACTGACCGGGTTTAAAATCAAAAGAAGCCAATTCCGGAATCTCGATCCAGAAACGTCGGGTAGAATCGGTAGCGTCTTCAATCCTGATGACCTTACCTATGCGCCATGGTTCAAGCATACGAATGGTTTTACACAATGTAAGGATAATTTGAAAATTTGAAAATTTGGAAATTTGGAAATGAGGAGGATTATAACAACTTCGTTGTTATGAATAGAATAGAATCCCCATCAATAAAGCATTACTGTCCGGGGAAATTTAACCGTGAGCTGTAGGTGTTCCATTAATAGCAGATAGTGCATTTACGGCAACAAAATATTTCTTTAAGCAGCTGACTTTAAATTTTCTCCCACCTTTAATTCCATTAGAAGCAGAAAGTCTAAAATAAGCACCCATCAAGGCTTGTAGCTTGCGGCTTGAAGCTTGAAGCCAATTTTCCCCGGACAGCAATGTCAATAAAGCTTTGCCTGCATTTCATTTCCAAATTTCCAAATTCTCAAATTCCCAAATTAAAAAAAAGGCGCAGTAGTTAATTACTGCGCCTTTTTCAAAGAGGTAGATCCTGCTTTATTTAGGGTCTAATGCTCTTTTTATTTTTTCAGCGAGGTCTTGTAGGTGAACCTTGCTCATTTTGTCTGCATTGGTAGCAGCAGCAGCGTTTACCTGTGCGCGTAACTGAGTAAGTTGTGCACGGGCAATACTGTAAACATCGCTACGGCTGTTAGCGCCAGAAGCATATGGGTTAGTGAATCCGCCACCAAATACAATTGTTGTTGCATTGGTTTGAGGAGGGTTCAACAGGTTGTTCAGTTTCTCTACATAACTTTTCTGCAGCATTCTGCGGTAGTTATCGATGGCTTTATTTGATTTCAATTCACTGAACAGATCATTTTGTAAGTCGTTCATCATTTCAAGTGCGCTATAAGCTTTATCTGCACCGAAACGTTCTGCGCTATACTGCATGCGGTTTAACCTATCGAGGGTTAACAGTGTACCCAGTGCACCTTCCTGCGCTGCAGCCAGTGGATCATTTGTACCTGGAGGATTGATTTTATCCCAGATTTTTTTGTCGATCAGCCATTTTGGAGTCTGGAATACCTGACGGTTCATATAGCCTAAAGCTTCGCGCTGCATAGCTTTAGGAACAGGCTCATAAACAGGCTCATCCTGTTCTGCAACTTTAAAGGTTTCATAAACACCACCGATATTTCTGGAAACGTGTCCATAATAACGACGGTATTGACCCAGTAACTGACCGTACATAGTGGCGATATTACCATTCAGATCGCCTTCTTCTTTGGTCCATTCTACAAGGTTGGCAAGAATGCGTTGCAGGTTTTTAATACCGTAGTCACTAGCTTTAACAGCATTGTCACTAAGGTCTTCGCTCTGGCTTCTAGGATCAGCCTGATTACCTGATTCATAAGTACCAAACCATGTACGTGGGTTGGCTTTTAGTGTTTCAGTGATCAGTTTGTTACTGTTCTTTTTCACTTCTTCTTCTGTTGCACCGGGAATATATCCATAGCCCCAACGCATTGCCCATGCATCGTAATCACCGATACGTGGGTATAAGCCTTCTTTGCTGATATTATCTTCAGGCTGTGCTACGTAGTTAAAACGAGCATAGTCCATGATAGAAGCGGTATGTCCATTAGCTTCAACCCAGGCTTTATCACGCAGTTTTTCAACTGGTGTTTTGCTGCTGCTTCCCATGTTATGGCGCAGACCAAGTGTGTGGCCTACTTCATGTGAAGAAACGAAACGGATCAGGTCGCCCATCAGGTCATCGTCAAATTTCATTTTACGTGCACGTGGGTCAGTAGCTGCGGTTTGAATCATATACCAGTCGTGTACCAGTTTCATAACGTTATGGTACCAACCGATATGGCTTTCGAGGATCTCACCGCTTCTTGGGTCGTGAACATTGGGTCCGTAAGCGTTCTCGGTAGGAGAAGCAAAATAGCGTACTACAGAGAAGCGTGCATCTTCCAGGCTCATAGTAGTATCGTTTTCGGGCCATTCTTTACCAACGATGGCATTTTTAAAACCAGCTTTTTCAAAAGCTTTCTGCCAGTCGTTGATACCAAGGATCAGGTGTTTTCTCCACACTTTTGGTGTAGCCGGATCGATATAGTAAACGATTTGTTTTTTAGGTTCAACCAGTTCGCCTCTTTTCCATTTTTCAACGTCTTCGTCTTTTGGCTCAAGTCTCCAGCGAACCGCAAATTCTTTGTTTTCAACTTTTTGCTGGTCGTCACCGAATAATACGTAATCATCGGTAAAGAATCCAACACGTTTGTCTGCAATACGCGGAGTCATTGGTTTCTCAGGTAACAGAAGCATTGAAGTGTTGAGTTCAATGGTTACAGCACCAGCAGAACTAGCTGCAGGGATGCTTGCACCACCGCCACCGCCGCCAATTGCGGGAGCTCCGCCAGTACCGGCATTGAAAGTTTTTACCGTTCTGATTTCGGTATTAATAGGGTAAGTGCTTATTCTTTGGATAAAAGACCTGTCGGCTGCAATCGGACCAAGTCCGAAAGAACGCTTGATGCCGGCATTGATGCTAACAACCTGGTTATCACCTTTAAAGTAATCGGTAACATCTAAAACCACTGAACTGCTATCTTTTCCGAAAGCTGCAATCGGGAAAGAAGCGGCGATGGCATTCAGGTTAGAATTGGTAACGGCTTTGTAGATGTCATCTTTGGCATCTGCTGCATTAACCAGAGTAATGGTACGGAGGAAGATATTGTTGCTTGGTCCTTTTTCAAATGCCAGTGTTTGCTGGTTGGCGATTTCACCACCATAGGCACCACGGCCGTTTCCTGAGATAGCGGGTACTTTAATGTAACGTGTAACTGCAAGAATTTCACGGCCTAAGATATTATTAGGTACTTCAAAGTAGTATTTATCGTCTACTTTATGTACTGTAACCATACCTTTTTGCGAGATAGCCTTATTGGTAATCACGTCTTTGTAAGCTCTGGGTCCCTGGCGTTGTGCGCCGCCGCCAAAACCCTGGGGAAAATTTCCTGCTGCAGGGGGTGCATTGCGGGAAGTATCTCTGGTTTGGGCAACCGACACAGTTGAGGCCAGCAACGCTGCTGCGATAAAATAGTTTCTCATTGTTTCAGTTAAGTGGTTTTGAATAATCATTAAAGATAGGATCGTAAATTAATCAACAATTTTTTTTTCGGGTGTGTTGGATGAATGGTAAAAGCTTTAATTTGGGTCGGTGAAAAGATTGGGGTGTTTTTAGGAAACCTCCTATCTTGCTCACTTCCCGACTGCGGAGGTTTGCGGTTTTTTGCCGAATCAAATTTGCCGCTTTCAGGAAAATACCTATTTTGTAACCCCTTTCGGACTTTTGAAACAATGTTTGACCTGTGAATTACATTTTTCATTAGCATTGCGAGGAGAATTTTTTAAATCAATTGTTATTTTAAAAAACAAAAATCAATCGAATCATGGCTGAGACAAAACCAACTGCAACGGCTGCAAAGAGCGCCACGTCTGTTCAACCTAAGAAGAGCAGTAATTTAGTTGCAACACTTGCCCCCATCTTTTGTATCCTGGGTGGTTACTTTATCTGGCGCGTAGTATTAGGAAGTGCTGGTAACTTTACTACACCTGATCCTGATCCAAGTCATTGGTTCTGGCCAGCACACCAGGGTCCGAAGGGAACATTCACTAAAATGTATGAAGGTGGTATCGTAGTACCTATCCTGATTGGTACATTCTTAACAGCAGTTACTTTCAGTATTGAAAGATTACTGACTGTATCTAAAGCTACTGGTGCAGGAAACATTGCTGAATTCATCCGTAAAGTACAGTTCCACCTGGCTAATAAAGATGTTGACAAGGCTTTGGCTGAGTGCGACAAGCAAAAAGGATCTGTAGGTAATGTAATGAAAGCAGGTCTGCGTAAGTATAAAGAAATGATTGGCAATACTGAGCTTGAAACTGAGCAGAAAGTATTGAACATTCAGAAAGAAATTGAAGAAGCAACTGCCCTGGAACTGCCAATGCTCGAAAAGAACCTGGTATTCCTTTCAACAATCGCTTCTGTAGCAACCCTTTTGGGTCTGTTCGGTACCGTATTAGGTATGATCCGTTCATTCTCTAAACTGGGTGATGAAGGTGGTGGAGAAGCTGCACGTGAACTTTCTCAAGGTATCTCTGAGGCCCTGTATAATACAGCCCTTGGTATCGGTACTTCAGCTATCGCGATCATCATGTACAACGTATTTACAACTCGTATCGATGGTATCACTTATGGTATCGACGAGTCAGGATTCACTTTAACTCAAAGCTTTGCGGCTAACTACAAATAATCTTTGATTGTTTGTATGGAAAATGAAAAGTTTTGAATCTTAATTAGTGAATGCTATAAATAAATAACAATGGGAAGAGCCAAATTACCTCGTAAAAGTACCAACATCGACATGACAGCCATGTGCGATGTGGCCTTTCTCCTGTTGTCGTTCTTTATCTTAACTACAAAGTTCAAGCCGGCTGAAGCCATTGCTGTAACCACACCAAACTCTGTGGCGGCAAAAGTGGCACCCGATAAGGACATTGTAATGATCACGATCGACAAGGATGGCAAGGTATTTATTACGATGGATGAAGAACAAAAGAAAGAAGCGGTGTGTAATGCATTGAACAGCCAGCTAAACCTGAATATGAATGTTGCTGCATTCAAAAAAGCAGGTTTCTTTGGTGCCCCCTTCTCTCAAATGTCCTCTTTTCTTTCCTTACCTGAAGACCAGCGCAAGGGTGATAAATTACCCGGTATTCCGGTTCAGGACTCAACCGATAACCAAATGGTTACCTGGATGAGGGCCATAACCGATGCTTACCTGGGTAGCAAAATGAACCTGTTGGTAAAAGGTGATAATGCGGCCAAGTATCCTGCTTTTAAAGCAGTGATCGATGCTTTCAAGAAAACAGATCAACTGAAATTCCAGATGATTACAAATCCTGAAAGTGTTCCAACTGGTACCGAGCTTTGGAAGAAAACCATGGCTGGAGAGAAAAGAGAAGAATAAATACTGTTGATCAGTAGTAAGTAAACAAAATACTCACGAAAACTAAATTCTACCGTTATGGCAGAAATGGATACCTCGAGTAGCGGGGGCCACAAAAAGGGCCCCGGGGTCAAGAAAGGGAAGAAACTCTCTACCCGTGTTGATCTGACGCCCATGGTTGACCTGGGCTTCCTACTCATTACATTCTTTATCTTCACCACAACGATGAGTCAACCTACGGCTATGAAGCTCTTTTTGCCTAAAGATGCAGATAAGCCTGAGGATCAGAATAAGGCCAAAGAATCTGGTGTTATTACCCTGTTATTAGGAAAAGACAATAACGTCTTCTACTATGAGGGTCAGTTGGCACCGGATGGTTCTAACTTCAAATCTTCTAATTTCAAGGAAATTCGTACGGTATTGCTTGAGAAAAAAGCACGTACCAACGAAAAAGACCTGGTAGTAGTTTTGAAGCCTTCATCTGAAAGCACTTATAAAAATGTGGTGGATATTCTGGATGAAATGACCATCAATGTGTTAAAGCGCTATGCGCTGGTGGATATTTCCCCTGTTGAAGAACAATTGGTTAAGTTGTCTGACGCCTCTGGTGGCGCTTCTGCATCAAATTAATTTGTTTTTCGGTATGGAAAATGCCTCAAAATGAATCATACATTTTAAAGACCTAACAATGGACGTAAATAAAATATTAACCGCGGATATCCTCGATATCATATTTGAGGGTAGAAACAAAGAGTACGGCGCGTACCAACTCCGCAGAACCTATAATAAGCGTATTACTTTCGCTATTATCGGAACTGTGCTGGTGTGCCTGCTTTTCCTGGTAGGTTCATTGGTTGCCAACTCTTCTAAAAAAGAACAAACCCAGATTTTCGTACAGGATATGGAACTGGAGAAAGTTCAGCAGGAAGAGAAAAAGCCTGAACCACCTCCTCCGCCTCCACCACCAAAACAAGAGCCTCCTAAAGTCGAGATCACCAAATTCACCCCTCCAAAAATTGTGAAGGATGAAGAAGTGAAACCAGAAGAGGAAATCAAGGAAGTGGAGAAACTGGAAGATACCAAGATTGGTACTATCAACCAGGAAGGTATTAAAGACGAAGGTATCGTTGCTCCCCCAGTGGAAGTAAAAGGTACCGGAGTTGTTGAAGCGCCTAAACAGGAAGAAGACTACGATAAAGTATTTACCGTAGTACAAATTCCTGCGGAATTCCCTGGTGGTATTCCTGCCTGGACAAAATACCTTGAGCGTAACCTGAACAGGGATCTCCCTGTAGAAAATGGTGCACCTCCGGGCAAATACACTGTGATCGTTTCATTCATCGTTGATAAAAACGGTGGCATTAGTGAAGTAAAAGCTGAGAACGATCCAGGTTATGGTACAAAAGACGAAGCGGTTCGCGTTATCAAACGTGGTCCTAACTGGAAACCAGCCGTTCAGAACGGACGTCAGGTAATCTATCGTCACAAACAAAGTATCACATTCATGGTAGCCGACGAATAATCGCTCCAGAGAATTTATAACGAAGCCAGCTACATTTTTGTAGCTGGCTTTTTTTGTGAATGGTCAATGGTGAATGGTCAATTTTGAATGGTCAATAGTCAATAGTCAGAAGTGAATAATATAGTAGATTAAAAATGTCATTCACTATTCACAATTGACAATTGACAATTCACATTATGGAATTTTCTGCTCCATGTGTCTCATTAAAAACACAACGCTATGGAAAAGAAATTCACTCAGCGCAATGATATCTTAGAGATATTATTCGCTAACAGAAACAAAGACTATGGTGCTTATGAATTACGCGTGATGTACAATAAACGTATGAAATATGCACTATCATTCATGTTGCTGCTCTGTTTATTATTTACGGTTGGTTCTATTCTTGCCAATGGAAAAGACAAATCAAAAGTAATTGCTTATGTTGGTCCGGTACTTGAACTGGAAGATATTACAGAGCCTCCCGAAGAGCCGGTAAAACCTCCAGAACAAAAAATTGAACAACGTCCTGTTGCACAGGAACCACTGACCCCTCCCAAAATTGTAGTCGATAACCTTGTGGAAGAAAAAGATGTAATGCTGGAAGTTGATGATTATGAAAAAGTAAAAATAGGGAATACAAAAATTGAAGGAGATATTATTGATGTGGTAATGCCTCCTGTAGAACCCACCACTTCTGTTACAAAAGGAATAAAGTCAAATGCAGATGAGTTAGATAACAAGTTTATATCGGTACAAATACCTGCGCGTTTTCCCGGTGATATACAAGCATGGACCCGTTATTTAGAGCGCAACCTTAACAGTGACATTCCGATTGAAAATGGAGCTCCAGCAAGTGTATACACAGTAATTGTAACCTTTACAGTAGACAAGGACGGAAAAGTTAGTGATGTAAAAGCTGAAAACGATCCTGGATACGGTACCAAAGAAGAAGCCATCCGCGTAATAAAAAAAGGCCCCAACTGGATTCCCGCAAACCAGAACGGTAATCCGGTAGTGTACAGACATAAACAAATGATTACGTTTAAAGTTAGCGAGCAGTGAGGGAGTGAGGGGTGTGAATTGTCAATGGTGAATTGTGAATGGGTTAGTTTAGTATTAAATACGGGATCACTAAATCTTCACTAACACACAACCCTCCATTCACCATTCACAATTGACAATTCACAAATCAAACCTCAAAAATCAAAGATCAATCTATTGTATCTTTGCAAAAAGAAATCTGCATGTCTATTCACTTATCAGGTTGGGATGATACCATTGTGGCATTGGCTACACCGCAGGGTATTGGGGCTATTGGGGTGATCAGGGTAAGTGGAAAAGATACTTTCACAATACTTAACCAGCTTTTTCCTGCTAAAGACCTAACCGCACAGGCATCGCATACCATTCATGTTGGTTTTTTAAAGGAAGGCGAGCAGGTATTGGATGAAGTGGTTTTGTCACTTTTTAAAAATCCACGTTCATATACGGGTGAAGATGTAATTGAAATAAGCTGTCATGGTTCGCCATTTATACAGGAACAGGTAATACATGCGATTACTAAACTTGGTGCGCGACTGGCCAAGCCGGGTGAATTTACACAAAGAGCATTCCTCAATGGTAAGCTCGATTTGGCCCAGGCAGAATCAGTGGCCGATTTAATTGCGAGTAATACAGAAGCAAGTAGAAAAACAGCTTTGCATAATATGCGCGGTGGTTTTTCCTCCGACTTGAAAAACCTGCGTGAGCAATTGATTCGTTTTTCGGCCATGATAGAACTGGAATTAGATTTTTCGCAAGAGGATGTAGAGTTTGCTGATCGTACAGCTTTGAAGCAATTGATAGATGAGTTGGATGGATCTATACTGCAACTCATAAAATCTTTTTCGCTGGGTAATGTTATTCGCAATGGGGTACAGGTAGCTATTATTGGTAAACCCAATGCAGGTAAATCAACCTTGCTGAATGCATTGCTCAACGAAAACCGTGCGATTGTGAGTGATATTGCCGGCACAACAAGAGATACTATTGAAGAAGTGATCAATATCAACGGTGTATTGTTCAGACTGGTAGATACGGCAGGTATACGTGAGCATACGGCTGATATTATTGAACAGATAGGGGTAGAGAAGAGCCTGGAGAAAATGAATGCATCGGATATTGTATTGTACCTCTTCGATGTTAATGAAACAAGTGTTGACGAGCTGAAACAATTTGAGCAAACACTGAAAGAGAAAAACATACAGTACTTATTGGTTGCAAACAAAGTAGATACTGCCAACTCTGGAACTATTCAGTCCATGGTCCATGGTCCATGGTCCATAGCTATTTCTGCGAAGGCAAATACCGGTATTGATATTTTAAAACAGGCGCTCACCCAAAAAGCCATCAGTGGCGATGTAAACACCGAAGCCACCATCGTAACCAATGCCCGCCATTATGATGCCCTCTTAAAATTATCCCAAGCGCTAAGCGATGTGCGCAATGGCATGAACGACCATATACCCGGCGACCTCCTAGCCCTCGATATCCGTCAATGCCTCCACTACCTTGGTCTGATAACCGGTGAGATTACTAATGAGGATCAGTTGGATTTTATATTTAGTAAGTTTTGTATTGGGAAGTGACGAGCCTCAGCGAGTCATCCGCCTTTGGAGGGTAACCTCACCACTAAACGTCATCCCGAGCGAAGCGAGGGACCTTGCCAACCTATGGTTATGGTAAACCAGCGCTCAAACAAATCTAAACTTAAAATAAGGATAAAATAAGAATAAAATAAGGATATTTATTAAAAAACAGTAGCTTTATGAATAAAATAAAGATAAAATAAGGATATGCATAATGCTAAGCTTGATTTTGACAACAAGACTATGCAAAAAATCATCCAGTTAATTGGAAAGATTGATGCTTTTAAAGGTAGATGGGGGAGCATTGAAAACAAAAGCGACCGCTATTTGAGGGAGTTGCGAAAAATAGCTACGATAGAAAGCATCGGTTCATCAACCCGCATTGAAGGAGCAGTGTTGACTGATGAAGAAGTAAAACAATTGGTTAATAATATCAAGGTCACCGAATTTAAAAGCAGAGACGAAGAGGAAGTGTTCGGCTATTATGAGGTACTGGATATTATTTTAGATAATGCATCCGGCATTGAGTTATCAGAATCTTACATTTTACAACTGCATACCATACTATTAAAGTATAGCAGTAAAGATCAAAGACATAAAGGCGCCTATAAGAACTTGCCCAACTCTGTTGTAGCAAACTATCCGGACGGAAATCAAAGAACCATATTCAACACAACTGCACCGCACCTTACCCAAAAGGAAATGCAGGAAATGATTGATTGGGTGAATACATCTTTGCAACAATCATCAGTTCATCCATTACTAGTAATTGGCTTATGTGTATATGAATTTTTATCTATCCATCCTTTTCAGGATGGTAATGGCAGGTTATCACGTTTGCTAACAACGTTATTGTTATTAAAGACAGGATATGAATTTGCACAATACATATCATTTGAACATATTATCGAAGAAAGAAAAAAGGAATACTACCAGGTATTGATGCATGATCAACAGAACAGAGGAACGGGCAAGGAAATCATCAGTGAATGGATGCTGTTTTTTTTAAGTAGTCTTGAAATATTAATAGAGAAACTAGAGAATAAATATGCTTCATATAAAGAACGTGGTAACTATACAAATGAAAGACAGCAACAGATCATCCAGTATATTGAGACGAAGCAACCAGTTAAACTAAATGATATCGTAAAAGGATTTCCAGATCTTTCTATACATACTATCAAGAAGGATCTACAATTATTAGTGCAACAAAAAATGATCAGTAAAGCAGGTGAGAAAAAAGGAACAGTTTATATGAAGCTGATAGAGAAATAGTACTCTTCGAAACGCTTTATTTAGTAAATGCTAGGTACTACTCTATCACTCACTATATTCAGTCCAAGTCTTTTTTTATCGAGAAATAATCAAATATGCGCATAATTATAAAATATGCGTATTTTTACCTTATGAAAGCAAGATTAAACCTTACCATCGATAATGTCCTGCTGGAAAATATGAAGGCCTATGCCCTGAAACGGAATACTAGCATATCGGAACTGGTGGAGCATTATTTTAAAACTGTTGCAAAGCCTGCAAAAAGGAAGAATATTATTACGATGGTAGAGAAGCTGGAAGCTCCTACACAGGTAGATACGAGTGCCGATTTGAAAGAGTTGTATTATAAGGATAAAGCAAAGAAATATGGCTTTTAAAGTTTTTCTTGATGCAAATATCCTGCTTGACCTTACGTTGAAGCGTGAAAAATTTGAACAGGCAAAGCAAATTGTAACAATGGCTATTAATGGCGATATTCATGCTTTTGTTACTCCTTCTGTGCTGCATATTGTTGGACATTGGTTATCGAAAGAATATGGTAATGCCAGGGCCAAAGAATTATTGCTTACTCTACTGGCAGATATAACAGTGATTGATCTTCCACATGAAATTGCGGTGAATGCACTTCACTCAAAAATTGGCGATATAGAAGATGCTTTGCAATACTATACTGCTATTCACCATAAACTGGACTATTTTATTTCACGCGATAAACAACTGCAAAAGCAGGGTATTCCTGTCTTAGCAGTGTACACACCTGAAGATTTTTTGGATGAATTCGATGCCTGATAGTATTAATGCAAAACGCCTCTATTAGAGGCGTCAAATCTGGGATATTACCCCGGATTTAGTTCTTGCATATCACAATAAATTCACCTGAAATTATATATAGAAACAGATGCCTGCTATTCATGTTTATCTTTTCAAGTATTTAATAAAGTATACACATTGAACCGCTTTTGTTTTACTCCCCATCCCCAACATTTCTTTTTCTCAACTGCTTAGGCCCATCACTACACATTTTTACAATCTTAGGTGCAAAGCTCCCAACAATATCTACCAGTTCGGTTTGTGCCGACATAACGGTATGTATGTCTTTATAAGCAAATGGTGCTTCATCGAGTCCGCCACCTAATAATGTTACACCAGCTTTATCAAGTGTTTCTTTCATGGCTTTATGTGTAATGGAGCTAATGGCTGCAGATCTACTCATTTTTCTGCCGGCACCATGCGCCGCAGAATGAATGGATTCGGTTGCACCTCTGCCTTTTACTATAAATCCATTTGCAGACATACTACCAGGTATGATACCCAGCACATTTTTTCCTGCAGGTGTTGCGCCCTTTCTGTGTACAATCACTTCCTCACCATCCAGCATTTCCTTCCAGGCAAAATTGTGGTGGTTCTCTACCATTTTCATAGGTGTCCTACCCAGTTGCTTGGCTATTTTTCTATGAATGATATGGTGACAAGCACTTGCATAATCACCCGCCAGGTTCATGGCCAGCCAGTATTCCTGTCCTTCCGCTTCATTTAAGTCGAGCCAGGCCAGGTTCTTAGCTTCACCAGGCAACTTTCTTTTTTCAATAGCCACTTTTGTATAGTGGTTGGCAATATTGGCGCCAAGTCCTCTGGAACCAGAGTGCGACAAGAGACCGATATATTTTCCGGGTTCAATACCCAGCACTTCATCTTTCTCTTTAATTTCTACTTCGCCAAATTCTACAAAGTGGTTACCACTTCCGGAAGAGCCCAACTGTTTCCACGCTTTACCATGCAGCGACCTGAGTAATGTGGTGGAATGAAATTCTTCTCTGTCCATGACTTCGTGTTCTTCTGCTGTTTCAAACTGTGCGCCACTCCCAAATAAAGTAGCTTCATGAATTTCTCTTGAAAAAAAAGAAGTTCTGTTTTTCAAGAGTGCCGGATCCATATCGAATACTGATAAACACATTCTGCAACCAATATCAACCCCAACGCCATAAGGAATTACGGCGTTTTTGGTTGCCAGCACACCGCCAATGGGTAAGCCATAACCATGGTGCGCATCGGGCATTAGTGCTGCTTTTATGGATACCGGTAGTTTGGCTGCCATATATATCTGGTGTAATGCACCGGCTTCTATATGTTCAGGTCCGTAAATACTTACCGGCACACCAGTTTCATTCATGGCTATACTGTTTGTATTGCCAGCTTCTTTCGGAAGCAATTTTAAAGCAATACTTCCAAGCGCAGTGTCATCTTTATAATCTGCAGGATGTGCCAGTACATTTTTTAAAAGTTCAAAGACTTCATCTTTATTGCTGAACTTATAAAATTTATCTACTACAGACATCGCTACCGGAATTACCGGACTCTCCGGGTATCCGATAGCCCTCAATTCTTTTGCTGTTATTTTTAACTTGCTCATTTCATTTCTTGTTTTGGATAGTGCTGAATATGCGCCATCCTTATGTTATTGATTGGCTTTGTTAAAATGCCGGAAGCTGTAAGTTGATTTACAACTTCCGATGCATTTTATTTACCTGGAATGAAGAGATGTTTTAGCTGATCGGACAACACGCCGCTGTTGTTGACAGTGATGGTGCTGATTTTGTCGGCAATTTTTTCAACATACTCCATTTCTTTCAGTTTCCAAAGCATAGTGTTCTCTTCCATCAGCTTTGCTGTGTTCAGCAAGCTTCTGGTGCTTGCGGTTTCTTCTCTACGCATAATGATATTGGCTTGTGCTTTCTTTTCGGCAACCAGTACCTGGTTCATGATATCTTTTACATCGCCTGGTAAAATAATATCCCTGATACCCAACTCAATTACCTGCACACCCAATGTACCTGCTTTTAATTGTAAACCGTTTAATACTGCTGCAGAAATAGTTTCCTTTTTCTCTAACAGATCGTCAAAGTTTACAGCGCCGATATATTCCCTTAATGCCAGTTGAAACAGCGCATACAATTGTTTGTCGTATTCCTTGTTGTCAAGCAATGCTTTTTCAAGGTCTGCTATTTTAAACTGTGCATAGGCGTTGATTCGTAAAGCAGCTTTGTCTCTGGTCAGTATTTCCTGACCGTTGAGCTCAATTTGTTGCTGACGCATATCTGCCTTGGCTACCATTATCGGCACCGGGTTTTTAAACCACTGGTACACGCCGCTTTCCAGTATGCCTATGTATTTTCCATCCATGAACAGCAATGCTTTTTCATAGCTTTCTACGGTATAAGACCGAACATAGGGTGCCAGTAACTTATGTGTTAACAGGCTTTTATCGATTGCTGCGTCTATATCAGGTTTGCTGATATCGGCTATAACAAACCGGTATTCGTTTGCTCCTTTCCAGAAAGTATACCTCCCAACAGTAAGTACTTCTTTCAAATAGCCATTTTCAAATTGTAGGGCTATTTCATTATCTCTGACTTCAACCAGTTGTAGTTTTTCGGCCAGTGCTTTATCCTGCAACAAGATATTCAATTCCACAGGCGCTACGAATGGCTTGTACAGATCGTAAATTAATACCTCTTTGCCCCATAACCAGTAATTTCCTTCTGCAAGGAAACCCTTGTAAACGCCTCTCTTCATTACAATGCCTATTTGATAGGCGTTGATTCTTACGTTTTTCATTTGTTTCAATTTTAATGCTTAATGATAATAGCCGGAGCACAGTGGCATTTCTTTTCACGGAGTCTGACAGGATGGAACTCGCTGCTAGCGGTTTGACTTATGCTCTGTTGAGCAATTATCCTGAACCATTTGCTGCTGTTTCATTGTGTCGAACTGCAGGTGTAGGGAAATGTGGAATAACCGGAACTGGTATACGCAATGCCAGCTATTCCTCCCCTGTGCTACAACTATTGGTCTGCATCTTTTTATAGAAGTGATGCACTTCTTCTACATTAACAGTGTAGTGCTTTACCGTTAAGCAATTCCGACATCGTCGGAAGCGGGACTCGAACCCGCATAAAGGCTGTTGCTCTAACCTGTTGAGCTATCCCGGTATTACCGGGAGGAGGACTCGAACCCCCAACACACAGATCAATGGAGGATTGTACACTTTGCTATAATAGCATACAGCCGGTTACTACCGCTGCACTAAGGTGCTTTGTAATACACGCTTCTGGTTTATTATCAAAGTATATGATCCTTCTTGCCGTTAAGCAAGCTTTTATGGATATTTAATCCTTTCTTTTTACATGCATTGCATCAGTTAACCAATGCGGCATCTCTCCTGAAACCGATAACACTGGTATGTACTGCCTCGTGAAAGTTTTCATCGGGGTTGGTAATTTCTGCCAGTGTCATTGGCTTACTGATCACTTGATCAAGTCCCAAATGATTACTCAGGTTTTGCGCTTTTGCGATTTCAAGTTTACCAAACTCGTATCTTGCTATCAGCCTCCCCTTTCTCATCAATGCTTCATCAATCATATTTACCGCACTGTTGAAAGTGCAAATGATCTGAACGTTCAAGCAGTCGCTCAATAAACCATCGCTGATATTGAGCAGGTTACTTACACTGCTCTGACTACTGTATCTTCTGTCCATGATGATGTTTTCTGCATCCTCAATTATTAATACAGCATTCGGGTTATCGAGTAAAAGGTCCATGAATTCAGGGTTCATTAGATTACCAGCTACACCAGGCGAAACGAAGAGAACTTTTTTCTTCAGTCCACCGATCAGGTGACGCAGGTAGGTAGTTTTACCAGTGCCCGGTAAACCGTGTAGTAACACGATGCCTTTTTCATTTTCCTTACTCAGTCGCTCTTTGATCACCGCATCTACTGCTTTGAAATCGTCGTTGTAATACAGATCGAGATCCAGTTCAGTAGGTTGAATAGCCAGTGATTTCAGATCCAATCCATAATTAGACTGTGTAATGATGTTGATTTCAAAATCTGCTTCTTTCTCTAATTCCTTGTGTTTACTGAATGCAAGAATCATGTTATTGGCTTTTTCATAATCCCTATTACAAAACAGTATTTCTGCATAGTCTTCGCCCAACGAAATCATCATACGATCTGACATTACCACCAGTGTTTTTGTGAACTCAATGCGCGCTGCTTTCCAGTTATAATAGTTTCGCTGGTAGGTTGCCACGGGTTCCCCAAACTGCTTTTCGTTGATCATGGTTAATACTGCACCTGCATCTAGATGGCCAATAAAAGCAATAGCCGGTATTTCGTTAAACTCTTTCAAAAAGAAAGCTTTTGGTTCAACAAAGTGATGATCGAATAGCTGTGTCTGTCCTTTGTTACGCTTGCTATTGATGTGCTTCATCAACCTGCGGTAAAGTGCAGGCAGTCTGATGAGTAGCCACACCAGTAGGTAAGTGCTTATAAAAGTTAGTATAATCAGTTCCATATAATTTTTGTTGTCAGGATTCGGTTTTTGAATCCATCGTTATAAAATAAAAAACCCGGTCTGAACAACAGACCGGGTCATACCTCCTTGCCGGATTAATACCGGCTAAGTCATTTATGACAACACAGTCGTGTTGATTGATCTGATTGATAGGTAAAAGACACAGTATGCCCTTTCCAATCAATACGATTGAATAAGTTGAATGATTGTTTTTGTTGTTTCTTGTTCATACTGCTTCTTTTTAGTGCAATAAAAAACCCCGCAGTTGGCGGGGCTTTATGTATGATGATGTTGAATCATTTACAAATTTGAAAAGCTCCCGACCAGCACACAATACCCATCTGTATTGTAGTTGAACTGCCATTTATTATTGCGTTGTGTCTGTGTCATTGTTTATAATTACGGGTGCGAAATTGTGCTTTTTTTTTGAATCACAAAATATTTTTTTAAAATATTTTTTTTGAGACTCGTACAAAGCGCCTCTTTACAACAATAAATGATGAAAGAGAACAGACGAATACACATATATGAGTACATCTGTATCATCCTTATTTGCTAACAACTAATGGCCCATTGCTAATAGCAAATAAGCAAATAATGTCTTGTATATTTGATACATGTCAAAATACATCCTATCCTTCGATCAGGGCACTACCAGCTCAAGGGCCATTATCTTCGATAAGCAGAGTAATATTATTGCTGTAGCACAGAAAGAATTTACCCAATATTTTCCGCAACCCGGATGGGTTGAGCATGACCCTACAGAAATATGGTCCACTCAATTAGGAGTAGCAACAGAAGCTATTGTGAAAGCCGGACTTACCATTCAGGATATTGCGGCAATAGGCATAACCAACCAACGTGAAACAACAGTTGTGTGGAACCGTAATACAGGACAGCCTGTTTACAACGCCATCGTATGGCAGGATAAAAGAACCGCCGATTATTGTAATCATTTAAAAAAAGCTGGTCATGATGCAGAGATACTCGCAAAAACAGGGTTGGTAACTGATGCTTATTTTTCTGCAACAAAAGTGAGGTGGATACTTGAAAATGTAGCAGGTGCAAGTGAAGAAGCTGCAAAAGGTAATTTATGTTTTGGCACGATCGATTCATGGCTATTATGGAAACTAACCAATGGCAAAGTTCATGCAACTGATGTGTCGAATGCAAGCAGAACCATGATGTTTAATATCCATAGTTTGCAATGGGATGAATCATTGCTTGCTTTGTATGATATACCCGCATCCATGTTGCCCGAAGTTCGCTCGAGCAGTGAGATATATGGATATACCCAACAATTACTTACCGCAGTTGAAATTCCTATTGCCGGTATTGCAGGAGATCAGCAGTCTGCACTGTTCGGACAAATGTGCACCGAATCAGGTATGGTGAAAAATACCTATGGTACCGGTTGTTTTATGTTGATGAACACCGGTAATAAACCGATGAAGTCAGCCAATAATTTGCTAACCACTGTTGCCTGGAAAATAAATGGAGAAGTTTCTTATGCACTGGAAGGAAGTGTATTTATTGCCGGTGCAGTTGTACAATGGCTGCGCGATGGACTTAAACTGATCGCCACATCTGGTGAAGTGGAAACACTTGCTGGACAAGTAACTGACAATGGTGGTGTGTATATGGTGCCGGCTTTTGCTGGACTTGGCGCTCCTTATTGGAACCAGGAAGCAAAAGGTTTAATCATAGGTATTACAAGAGGTACTACCGATGCACATGTTGCAAGAGCTGCAGTTGAAAGTATTGCTTTTCAAACCATGGATGTACTGAAAGCAATGGAAGCAGATGCAAATATTCATATTAAAGAAGTTCGCGTAGATGGTGGTGCTACCATTAATAACCAATTGATGCAATTTCAGAGTGATATTCTTTCTACAAAAGTTATCCGACCAAAAATAACAGAAACAACTGCACTGGGTGCGGCTTACCTTGCCGGACTTGCCATAGGATTTTGGAGCAATATTGAAGAACTGAAACAATACTGGCAGGCAGAACGCATATTTGAATCTGTTATGCCGGATAATAAAGTGAAAGCACTGCAACATAGCTGGGGTAAAGCCATCAGGGCCGCTCAGGCATTCACCGAAGATTAACCGACACTACCCATACATATATTACTGAATGGACTAATCTGAAGCATGTTGAAGAACTAACATGCTTCAGGCAATTACTTTCTTACTCAATTCACTACCCAGAAACAGGTATCTTTTAACTCCTTTTGATAGGAGTAGCGCAGATTTATGCTATTCTGTTAATTTTAACTCCTGGAATCAATATGTTTATGCAATGTGATTGTGTACGCATCTGATTATTTATTTGACTTATAGCGTATGTTCAGAAAATATCTTATCCGATCCATCATCAGTTGTTGTTATATACTGGCGTCATTGTATACAGAAGCCCAATTCGAAAGGATATTAATGGATGAACCTTTCGCAACAAATAAACGCAATTGGCCCCTTTCTTCTGACGGAAACCCGAAATCATCCTTATTCGAGGGAAGGTATCTGGTACAATTTAAACCTGATAATATATCATGGAAAGCCTCACAGCAGATTGAAGGTGTTAACTGGGGTAACCTGAAATTTGAAGCATCGGTTTATTTTCAGTCAGACAGAACCGGTCAGAATGGGGCAGGTATTATTTTCGGAAGTATACAACAGGGAAGCAGCTACCAGTTTCTTATACAGCCCGATGGAAAATTTGCTTTTTTCAAAAATACTAACGGAAGTACAGTACCATTAAAATCTTTCACTTTCAATGCCCAGGTTAGAAAAGGCATTAATGAAGAGAACAGGCTAAAGGCGGTGGTACAAAATAATGCCATCCGTTTATTTGTTAATGAAGCACTTGTACATGTTGAGCAGGCCGTTCCAGCCGGGAAAGATTTTGGCGTTTCAGTGGTTAATAACTGCGACGTGGCTTTCGATCAGCTACAGGTAAGTACGGCTTTAACGAATGCAGATAACCAACAGTTATTACCCGACCCACCCAAACCTAAACCCAAAGTAGAAGAGAAAACTTATACTTACGAACAAGGTGCTGAGGGTAGCTACAACAAAAAAATAGAAAAAGAAGCAGCGCCAATACCAATTGCCGTTCATTTCACCAATAAATCGAGCAAGCCACTTTATGTTATGGTATCTTATGTGCCCACAACTGAAAAAGTAGGGAGCAATTATTTTGTTGATAAATACTGGTTTACACTTGGCAAGGGTGCTACAGGTTATTACTTTGATACCTATAACCTCATCTTTTATTTTTATGCCGAAGACCAGACCCAGAACTTTTGGGGCAATAAAAAAGTTTGGGACGGTGGACGACGTTCAGTTTACACCAATGGAAAAAGGTATTATATGCGGGAATATTCTATACAGAAAGACAAGCTCGTATATGATGCCAACAATAATCGCTACACTTTCACATTAGATCTTACAAATAAATAGTTATGCTAAAACAAAAATTGTTTTGCCTTTTAATGAGTTGTACCAGCCTGTCTATGCTACAGGCACAACGTATTGAAACATTAAAAGACACATTGGTAATGAATAATAACCTGCGTTATGTATCCCTCAATGCACAATTAAAACCTGGGAAGACAAATGTCTTTTTCTTTACCAACGAGAATTGTAAGGGTTGCATGAATCAGACCAATGTACTTGAGAAATATTTTACCAATAATCCGGTCCCGACTAACATGAGCTTTTCGATTGTTTTCACCGGAAAGGTTAAAGACAAATCTGAACTGGCAGCATTCAACTCATCCGATATTTCTTTTGCCAGCATCTATATAGACACGAGTGAAACCTATAGTAAATTTATCCGGCTGGGAAATAATCCGATCGTGTTTTTTGTAAATGATAAGGGACGAATTCTATATACACATAGTGAGGCAGACCCATTACCTGCTATAAAAATTAAAGAAGTTGCCGATGGCTTATTTACTGGGCGTATTAATCCGGAGAAACTGAATTTTGATGCTAAATGGATTCCTTGTAACCCAGATACAGCAACTTATTTCAGGGAATATGTCTGGAATAATATAACCAAACGTTATGTGCTTACCGATTATTTTAAAAATGGAAAACCACAAATGAAAGGACAGTACAGTCGTTTAAATCCACTTGTGTCAGAAGGTGCCTTTAGCTTTTATAGAAACGACGGTACCCTTGAGTCAACACGTTATTACCAGGATGATAATTTTGCAGGACAATGGGTATACTATGATTCCAGTGGTAAAGCTTTTGAATGGTTACAATACAAAGACGCTAAACTGGCGGGGCCATACAAAATAATTTATGAAGATAATACCTATCTGACAGGCCAGTTTCTTGAGGGTGTAAGAACAGGTACATGGAGGGGGTATTCAGCAGACGGAAAAAAATTACTGGAGTATACCTGGATAAAAGGCAAAATGAATGGCATGTTTACCGGCTGGAATATGGAAGGACGCCCATATATGAAAGTGAATATGAAAGATGATGAAGTGTTTTTTGATTCCATTCCGATATTGTTATATGATAACGGACAGCCTATTGCAGATGTATTTGGTATTTCAAGTGATAAAAAATCTGCTAATATCAGGTACTATAGTGAAAATGGTGCATTGACACTTTCCAGAACACTCCTTGGAGGCGACAGGATAAAAGCAATATTTTATAGAGAAACAGGTCTTCCGATCGCAGAATATGAGCTGGATCTAAAGAAAAAAGTAATGGATGGCACTTTTACACTTTGGTATGATAGTGGCAAGAAAAGGTATGAAATCAAATACAGCAATAATAAAGTACAAGCTGGTTCAAAAGTCTGGTATGAAAATGGAAAATTAAAAGAGTATTATGACCCGTTAGATAAAAAAGTTAAGTCTTATGATGAATCCGGGAACCAAATAGCTTATCCTGAATTCAGTGACCTGAATACACTGATTAATGATGCTAAATGGACCAAAGACAGATATGAATTAGTGGTAAAAGGTACAGAGCAGTTTTATGATATTATACGAAGCCTGATATTATAATTTAAAAAGAAGCCCCCGCATCAACCTTTTATTATCAATTTTAATAAAGCAAAAGACCTCAAAAGGGTCTTTTTCTTTTTAGCAGGGGTAAACCAGTAAAAAAATGCCGCTATCTTGTAACTTTCTTTATCTCTCTCAGTTTATATCTCAAACCGTGTAAAACTATCCTGCGATTGGCAAACGAATCTATTGATAATCAACTCATGTTCAGGGTGAAAGAAGGAAACCTGGATCAGATGGGACTGCTTTTCGACAGGCACCATCGTTCGCTCTATGGCTTTTTTTACCATAATACAGGGCTGAAAGATGCAAGTGAGGACCTGGTTCAGACGGTTTTTATGAATATGATTCGGTCAAGGGCCACTTTTACGGGTTCGTATAAGTTTGAAACATGGATGTATACCATTGCCCGTAATGCCCTAAAAGATCATTACAGGAAGAACAAAAGATCATCAGCTTTTGTAGACACTGATGATGTAGCCTATCAACTAAAAGATAGTTCAGAAGCAGATGATAAAATACACCGGAAAGAAGAAGAGCAAATACTAAAACTGGCACTAGACCAGTTGAATGAAACAGACAGGGAGCTCATTATTCTTTCCAGATACAGGGAAATGAAATATCAGGAAATCGCAACCATAATGAACCTTACCGAAGGTGCCATTAAAGTGCGGATACACCGGGCGGTGAAACAACTAAAAGATAATTATTTACAACTAAGCCATAAAACCATTTTATCATGAATTGTGCATTCGACAAAGAGCAATTATGGTCACTGGCACTGAACCAACTCAGTGAAGCAGATAAAGCCACTGTGAACATGCATGTGGCTTCCTGTGAAAGCTGTAAAGCCGAACTGAATGAGATCATGGGTTTCTGGAATATTACTGCTGCACTTCCAGAACCAGATGCGCCGGAAGGAATGAAGCAACGCTTTATGACTGAGCTCGATAACTACAAACAAAAGCAGTTGTCGCACAGCAATGGATTATCTGTATGGCGCGACCGGTTAAATGCTTTTATTACAACAATCACTACACCAAAATTTGGTTATGGACTTGCCATGTTATTAATAGGTGTGGTAGCAACTACTTTCTTCTTTAAAACAAATGATAATAGCGGTAATGAGGTAAAACAATTATCCTCGCAGGTAAAGGAAATGAGGGAGATGTTGGCGCTGAGTTTACTGGAGCACCCTTCCGCATCTGAAAGATTAAGAGCCGTTAGTTACGTGGAAGAAATAGATACAGTAGATAACAGGGTTAAAGACGCATTGCTCACTACACTAAATAACGATGAGAATGTAAACGTGCGCCTCACTGCACTTGAAACCCTCTCTAAAATGACTGCCGATCCTAAAGTAAGAGAAGGGCTGATTCAATCAATTGCTCATCAGGATTCACCATTGATACAGTCTGCATTGGCCGACCTGATGTTGAAAATGCAGGCAAAGAAATCGGTTCGCTCATGGCAGCAATTACTGAAGAAACCCGAAACCAATGATGCAATTAAGGATAAAATTAAACAGACCATTCACCAACTGAGTTAATTCATTTCATAAAACCCCCTTAACAATGAAAAAAATCTATCACCTGCTGCTCGCAGGTACACTAATCCTTTGTGCCTGCGCTGACCTGCCCGCACAGGAGTTTAAAGAGCATGTGTCAAAACAATTTACCGTAAACCCGAAAAACCATGAAGCAGTACTTGCCGTGTATAATGTTTTTGGTTCTATTAAAGTAGAAGGTTACGACGGCGATAAGGTTTTGCTTGAAATTGATAAAAAAGTAAAAGCCAAATCGCAGGAAGAAGTTGACAAAGGAAAAGAAGAATTTAAGTTTGAGATGGAACAAATGCAAGACAGTATCCTGGTGTATATTTCTGCACCTTACGATTCCAGACCACAGAAAAGATGGGACAGAAACGATGATCGAAGAAGTATCAAATACACTTATTATCTTGATCTTGTGGTAAAAGTACCACATGGAATAAGGTTAAGGGTATCAACCGTAAATAATGGCAATATCAATGTGGCCAATGTGTTTGGGAATCTCTATGTGAGTAATGTGAATGGATCAATTGACATTGAAAATGCTAAAGGCATCACTAAAGCAACAACAGTGAATGGCAAACTGAATGTACGGTATGCAGCAAACCCGCCAGCAGCTTCAACTTATCATACTATAAACGGTGATATAACAGTTTATTATAAAAACAACCTGGATGCTGAATTGTTTTTCAAGAGTATGAATGGTCAATATTATACAGACTTTGACAATACAGAACCTATAAATAATACATTAGTGAAAAATGCAGAGGCCAATGAAAAGGGAACGGTGTATAAGATCATTAAAAATGCAGGTATTAAAATTGGCAATGGCGGAAAACAATTTCATTTCGAAACCCTGAACGGAAACGTTTATATCAAAAAATCATAAAACAACTATATGAAACAGCTAAAATATATCTTCTTACTGGCGCTTATTTGTATTACCACCAGTATCCTCGCACAGTCAACCGAAAAAGAACAATTAACCGTAGCGTTAAGTAGTCCTGGTAAACCTTATAAACTCAGGGTAGAACTGATTACCGGTTCCATAAAAGTAACGGGCCATACCGCAGACAATATTCAGATTTTAGCAGATGCAGACGAGGAAAAACAATCTAAAGTAAAAGACAAAACCAAAGAAGGACTCAAAAGAATTGGCGGATCGGGTGGATTTGAAATAAAGGCCATTGAAAAAAACAATGAAGTCGTTATCAATAATAATAGCATCTCCCGTAAGGTTGATATTGAACTCAAAGTACCACAAAATGGAACCCTGATACTCAAAACCATTAATCAGGGTGATATAGTAGTAACCAATGTAAAAGGTGAATTGGAAATCAGCAATATCAATGGCGATATCAAACTTTCTGGAATTACAGGTTCTGCTGTAGCCACTACGACTAATGGAGATATCGATGTAAGTTTCAATGGTGTTACAGATGGCAAGCCAATGGCGTTCTCTACTTTTAATGGCGACGTAAATATTAGTTTGCCTGCATCAGCCAAAGCAAACCTGAAAATGAAAACAGATCAGGGAGAAATCTACAGTGATTTTGAAGTTGCGGTTGAGAAAGGAAATGCTGCACCTGTAAAATCAAGTAACGGCGGCATATATAAGATAAGCAAAGACAGTTGGGTTTCCGGAAAGATCAATGGCGGTGGCGCTGAAATGATGATAAAGAGCTGGTCTGGCGACCTGGTCATCAGAAAAGCCAAGCAGTAAAATTACCCCCTATAAGTTCTCATGTGCATCAGCTATCTGAACTGTTAAAGTGAAGATAAACTGATCAAAACGGCATCATTCCTGGTGCCGTTTTTTATTTCTACAAATATAATAAAGAATATATGTGTTTTTGACATTTATCTTTTTATCTTTTCAGGACAAAATAAAGCTATGAGAAAGGCAATACTTTCAGTTGTATGTATCCTGATTGTTTACGTAACAATAGCCCAGCAAAAAACAAATGCTGGTTGGACTAATTTATTCAATGGTCGTGATCTTACCGGATGGAAACAATTAAATGGAAAGGCAAGATATTCGGTATCCAATGGTGAAATAATCGGCACAACTGTTTCAGGAGAACCGAACTCATTTCTGGCAACGGAAAAGACTTACAAAGATTTTATCCTCGAACTGGAATTTAAGCTGGATGCTGAAATGAATTCTGGTATTCAGTTTCGTAGTGAGAGTAAAGCAGATTATCAAAACGGAAGGGTTCATGGTTATCAGTTTGAAATAGATCCTTCCCCGAGGGCCTGGACAGGCGGCATTTACGATGAAGCCAGAAGAGACTGGTTATATACACTTGATTATAACCCAACTGCTAAAACAGCCTATAAACCCGGGCAGTGGAATAAATGCAGAATAGAATGTATCGGAAACAGTATCAGAACATTTGTAAATGGAATTGCAACTGCGCATATTATTGATGATATGACTACCGAAGGTTTTATTGCATTACAAGTACATGCAATCGGAAAAAATGATGAGCCGGGAAAGCAGATCAGGTGGAAGAATATTCGCATTCAAACCAGTAATCTAAAATCCACTCCTGCGGATAATGTATTTGTGGCTAATTTTCTCCCCAATAATTTATCAGAAGCCGAGAAAAAAAATGGGGTTAGTTTATTGTTCGATGGTGCCAGTACAACAGGCTGGAGAGGAGCATATAAGTCTGGATTTCCACAAAAAGGATGGGTGGTAAAGGATGGCACCATCAGGGTAATGCCATCAACAGGAGGAGAGTCGGTAAATGGCGGAGATATTGTTAGTGAAAAAGAATATGGGGCATTTATTTTACAATTCGAATTTAAACTAACAGATGGAGCCAATAGCGGAGTAAAATATTTTGTAACAGAAAGCGAGAAGAATATGGGTTCTGCAATCGGATTAGAATACCAGGTGCTGGATGATGAGAAACATCCAGATGCCAAAATGGGTTCTATTCAAAACAGAACACTTGCATCATTGTATGATCTCATTCCATCTGTAAGAGAACCAAGGGCAAGAAGAAAAATAGGTGAGTGGAACAGAGGAATGGTTGTGGTACAGCCAAATGGATGGGTTACACATTACCTCAATGGATGGAAAATGCTGGAGTACCAGCGTGGGGCACAGTACTATTATGCACTGGTGGCCAAAAGCAAATATGCACAATGGCCAAATTTCGGCATGTCGCCCAAAGGCAGAATATTACTGCAGGATCATGGAAACGAAGTGTGGTTCAGAAGCATAAAAATTCAGGAATTAAAATAGATTTATTTCTATTTCATCATAAGAATGAAAGCAGTATGACTCCCGACTTTCTGTCATCGGACTTTCGGACAAAAAAAATAACCATGTCAACAAACAGAAGAAAATTTATTGAGCAATCACTGAAAGCATCAGCAGCAGTTTATGCAGCATCCATGGGAATGAGTGCATCCAGTTATGCAAGAATCATTGGTGCGAATGATCGTATACGGGTAGGAGTAGTGGGCTTTTCAGAACGATTCAAATTTTCCTTATTACCCTGTTTTCAAAATCATTTTAAAGAATTGAATTTTGATATCGTTGGTGTATCTGACTTATGGAAGATCAGGAGGGAGGAAGGTCAGGCATACCTGAAAGAAAGAATGGGACATGATATTACTGCTTTCAGAAACAATGATGAACTGTATGCTTCGAAGTCAGTGGATGCAGTAATTATCAGTACGGCAGATTTTCAACATGCATTGCATTGTATTGAAGCCGTGAAAAATGGCTGTGATGCTTATGTGGAGAAACCATTTGCAGAAACCATGGCAGACAATAAGGCTGCGTTGAAAGCTGTAAAAGCTTCTGATAGAATTGTACAGATTGGATCGCAAAGACGAAGTGGTGCAAATTATAAGGCCGGGGATGCGTTTGTTAAGAGTGGCAAGTTTGGTAAAATAACGATGGTGGAACTAAGCTGGAACGTAAACCAGCCAGGTCGCTGGCGCAGACCCGGATTAGTGGCACAATTGAAAGAATCTGAAACAGACTGGAAAAGATTTTTAATGAACCGTCCATTCGAACAATGGGATCCGCGCAAATACCTTGAATACCGTTTGTTCTGGCCCTATTCATCAGGCATGCCTGGTCAGTGGATGTCGCACCAGATTGATACTGTGCATTGGTTCACCGGTTTAAAGCATCCGCGTAGTGTGGTAGCGAATGGTGGAATTTATATGTGGAATGATGGAAGAAGAAATTGGGACACTACTACTGCCGTTTTTGATTATGGAACAAATGATAAAGATGGTTTCCAGGTAATATTTACTTCACGTATGCACAATGGTGATGAGAACCCTACGGAGATTTATTATTCTAACGGAGGAGAAATGAATTTGAATACCAATAAAATTTCTCCCAAGGGCGGCTTAAGAAGAAATCATGCGGAAGCCATGCAAATGCAACCCAACTTATTACCGGAAATGAGTCTCTTAGACAATGCCCCAAAAGTTGTTGCATCAGCAAACACTGGTGGTGATGCACTCACATCTGCACATATGCGTAACTGGATGGAATGTGTGCGTAGCAGACAACAACCGAATGCACCAGTAGAAGCAGGTTATTATCATTCCATAGCCAACATCATGACCACTGCCGCCTCACGCTCCGGCATGAAAGCCACATTTGATGAAGCGAAGCAGGAAGTGATGGTTGGGGGGAAGGCGTTTAAGTATTAGTCCATGGTCCATAGTCCATAGACCATAGACTTCCATGGAAAACTTCCTCCCATGGACTATGGTCTATGGACCATGGACGCTATCAGTATCATTCTGTAGCCTTATAATGACCCTCCTTCCACCAGCACCGAATCGACCAGAAGTTCTTTTGTGGTTGAAGTTGCATTGATGCAGGTCATCATGTGGGAGAAACTGAGGTGTCCCATTTTTTCTCCACTAGTCTCAATATAGGTGATTTGCGGGTGGAAGAGTTTTGGAATGGTTCCATTACTGATGGTGAGCAGGGCGATATTATCCGGGTAGCGTAATCCTCGCTCTTGGATGGTTTTCAAAACACCAATCAATATTTCGTCACTCATACAGAAAATGATATCAGGCTGGTGTTTGTTGAGCATGTCGTTAGTAATAGTTTTGGCGTCGGCTGAGTTGTTGGCATGTTCAATTAGTAATTCAATTTCCTGGTGCGATTTAAAAGAGCTTTGTAAAGCAGCTTTTCTTTTTAGTGTGATAGATAGATCTGGGTTGCCCAATATGGCAAGAATAGATTTATATCCTTTCTCCAGCATTAACCTTGAAGCCAGTTGCGCACTTTTTTCATCGGCCATACTTACACTGAAAATACCTGGTGTATCTGGTATATTATCGAAATACACTACAGGTATATCTAATTCAGTCATGCGTTCAAACCCTTTCAGGTCCTTGGTTTGAGCGCTAATGCATGCGAATACTCCAGATACCCTGTTTTGTCTGAAGAGTTTCAGGTTTTCGAGTTCAATTGCCGGGTCGTTGCCGGATTGCAGAATCATAACAGAATAGCCAAGTTTACGGGCGTCTTCTTCCACTGCAGCAATAAAGGTTTCATAGAAATAATTGCATACAGTGGGTACCATTAGCCCGAGTAGCTTACTGTTTTTAGTGCGTAATTGTACAGCACTAGCATTTGGTTCGTATTCCAGGGTTTCTGCCAGTTCAATTACTTTTTGTCTTGTTTTGATAGAAATATCTGGATGGTGTTTTAATGCCCTTGAGACAGTTGAAATGCTGATTCCCAGAATTTCTGAGATTTTTTTTAGGGTAGTTTGTTGCATTCCGGTTATTTTTTACCCGTGTAATGTAAATAAAATTTCCACAGCAAACATTTCCGCAAACCATTGCGGAAAACTTTTTTATATTCTTAACTAATTAAAAATCAACACTTTATTGTCTTTTAAGAAGTAAAAATCAGTCATGTTTCATTTTTTTCAAGCATCTTTTCTCCGATCTTTAAAGTCTTGTAATGGGTACGGAGGTCATTTTTCCCAGAAAATAGAAAATTTTAAGAAAAAATTTTGTTTCTGAAAAAAATGTGTACTTTGTACACGCTTAATAACCAATAAACTGCCATTTATGAACCTTTCGAAGCTTGTCAGGCCCACGCTTGTGGGTTTACTCGCTTGCGTATTTACCCTATTCGCGCAGGCACAAACGAAAACGGTTACTGGTAAAGTAACTGACTCAAAAGACGGTTCACCATTAGCTGGTGCATCTGTTTTAGTAAAAGGATCCACCACTGGTGCACAAACCGGTGCTGATGGTACTTTTAAAATTTCCGTTCCTTCTTCAGCAAGAACATTAACTATCTCCTTTTCTGGATATAGCTCTGTTGATGTGAACATTTCTTCATCGAATACTGCCAATGCCTCGCTTACTGCAACTGCAGATGCGCTGGCCGATGTGGTGGTAATCGGTTATGGTACCAGAAAATCGAAAGATGTAACTGGTTCTGTTTCCCGTGTAACTGAAAAAGACTTTAACAAAGGTCAGATCGCTTCTCCTGAACAATTGTTGCAGGGTCGTACTGCCGGTGTACTTGTAACACCATCAACTGGTGAGCCAGGTGCTGCAGCGACTATCAACATCAGGGGTACCGGTTCTATCAGTGGTGCACAGGAACCATTGTATGTAATTGATGGAGTGCCCCTGATTCAGGGTGGAACACTCGGTACAAACGGTAGTGGTGTTGAAGGTGGTACAACTGCTAAGAACCCACTTATTTTCCTTAACCCAACTGATATCGAAAGCATCACTGTATTGAAAGATGCATCTGCTGCAGCCATTTATGGTTCAAGGGGTGCAAATGGTGTAATCCTTATCACAACTAAACAAGGTAAAGGTGGAAAAGGTGGTGTATTCTCTTATGGTGCATCAACAACCATCGCTACAACTGCACGTCGTTATGACCTGATGAAGCCACAGGATTTCCTGCTTGCTGCTAAAAAAGCGAATATCGATGGCGGTGCTGATCCAATTGCTGCTGGTGCTGCTGTTGCCTTAATCGATAAAGGTGCAAACACAGACTGGCAGGATGAAATTTTCAGAACTGCAATTTCTCAGAACCATAACCTTAGCTGGTCTATGAGCAGTGGTGGTACTACTGCCCGTTTAAGTGGTTCTTATGACAATCAGGAAGGTATTGTTAAAAATACCGGTTTAAAAAGATTGACTGGTCGTGCTAACCTGAGCCAGAAAATGTTGAAAGACAAACTGAAGCTCGAAGCAAACCTGACTATGTCAAGAACCGAAAACTCTTACGCGCCGCTTTCTAATAATGCCGGTTACCAGGGTAGCTTACTGGGTGCTGCACTTCAGTATAACCCAACTAACCCTGTTTACAATCCAGATGGTAGTTTCTACCAAACAGGTGATCAGCGTAACCCAACTCAGATGTTGGCTTATTTTACTGACAATGACCACATCAACCGTTTCCTGGGTAACTTCTCTGCTAGTTACCAGATTACCAAAGACCTTACATATAAAGTGGTTTTAGGTTTGGATAATTCCAAATCTGAAAGAATTTCATTTGCTGATCCACGTCTGGGTACAGGTGCTTATGGTGGAACAATCAATGTATTTGGTAAAGACTATGGAAACCAGATACAGGGTAATGGTCGTACAACCAAACAAAACCTGGAAACAAAATCACAGTTGGTTGAGCATTATGTAACTTATGATAAAACTTTCAACGACAAGCATGCATTCAATGCTGTTGCGGGTTATTCATACCAGAGCTTCCAGAATCGCTACAATGCCTCTTTTGGCTGGGGTGTAAAAACACCTGTAGTTGGTCCTAAAGATGTATTTGTAAAAGATTACAGCGCTTTCAACAACTACGCAAATTTTGTTCCCAACTTCGATAAGAACGAATTACAATCCATATTTGGTCGTTTAAACTATACTTATAACGATAAATACTTCTTTACTGTAACTGTAAGATCAGATGGTTCTTCTAAATTCGGTTCTAACAACCGTTATGGAACTTTCCCAGCGTTTGCTTTCAAATGGAGAGTACTGGAAGAAGGATGGGCACAGAAAGTTTTTGGTGGCTTCCTGAGCGATCTGAGCTTCAGAGCTAACTATGGTACATTAGGTAGCCAGGATAACCTGGGTTCTTATGCAGCCCTGAACCTGCAACAAACATTTGATGTAGGTGCTGGTCCTGTTACACGTTTCATTCAGCAGGGTAACCCTAACCTGAAATGGGAAGAAGTAACTACTACTGGTATCGGTTTAGACTTCACCACTAAAGACAGAAGATTATCTGTAACCTTAGATTACTATAACAACAAAAGAAAGAACATGCTGTTCTTCGCACCAACTCCTGGTGGATTTGCTCCAACCAGCAACTGGTGGATCAACTTAGATGGTAAAGTAATCAACAAAGGTTGGGAAGCAAGTGTTAACTATCGTGCTATCCAGGGTAAGAAATTTAGCTGGGATATCAACTATAACATGACAACCGTTAGCAACAATATCGAAGGTTTACCAACACCAATCAATACAGGTGCGGTAAGTGGACAAGGTCTGACTGGTGCATTCGCACAAACGCTGACCAACGGTTCACCGATCTTTACCTGGTCAATGCCAGTGTTTAACGGTTTCGATGGTAATGGTAATGCCCGTTATGGTGCAGGTGCTTCAAACCAACTGGTAGGAAGTGCATTACCTAAGTTTTTTGCCGGTTTAACCAACAATTTCTCTTTAGGCAGATGGAACCTGAGTGTATTCCTGAATGCAATTACTGGTTTCAAAGTGTATAACAATACTGCTAATGCGTTATTCCTGAAAGGAAGCTTACGTAATGGCCGTAACGTAACAAATGCTATCGGTAATGGACCAGAAAATCCATTCAACCCAGGTTCAGTTTCAACACGCTTCCTGGAGAAAGGAGATTTCATCCGTCTTGCTAACGTAAACCTGAGCTATGCATTTAACCTGAAGAAAAACAGTCTCTTCAAATCACTTTCAATCTATGCATCTGGTCAGAACCTTGCATTGATTTCAGGTTACACTGGTATCGATCCTGAGGTGAACGTAGATAAGAATATCAATGGTATCCCTTCACGTGGATTTGACTATACGCAATATCCAAGACCAAGGGTTATCACAGTAGGTCTTAATGTTGGATTTTAATCAATAAAAACTGAAGTAATGAAAAATATAATCAAAAGTAGATTTATACCGGTGCTTACCGCTGTAACTGTACTTAGCATATCATGCTCCAAGCTTGATCCAAAGCTGGAAGCTCCAAACTCGATTGCACCAAACACAGCCGGTGGAGCACCAACTGCTCCGTCTATCGCTGCGGTGTACGAACAATTAAACCAATTAACCGGTGGCCAGGGTAACTGGTTCGGTTTACAGGAACACTCTACCGATGAAATCATGGGCCCAACACGTGGTACTGACTGGGATGACTTCGGTACATGGCGTCGTCTGCACCTGCACACCTGGGGTCCTGATCATAACCAGATCAACGATACCTGGAATGGCTTGAACGGTGCATTGTTCCAAACTACACTGGTTGCTGAAACTGCATCAGGTTTAACTAAAGCTGAAGGACAGTTCCTGCGTGCTTTCTTCCGCTTACTGGTTTGTGATATTTATGGTCAGGTACAAACACGCCCTGCATCTGCTGCAGCAAATGTGATTCCTGATGTTATGACAAGATCAGAAGCGATTGATGCAATTATTACTGAACTGGAAGCTGCAGTTCCTGCATTACCAGATTATAATGGTACTAATCGTGCGCAAGCAACAAAAGAAGCAGCTTATGCCTTACTTGCAAAGGCATACCTAAACAAAGCTGTTTACAAACAAGCTCCAACATCACCAGCTGGTCCATATTCATTTGCGGCTGCTGATATGAATAAGGTAATTGATTATTGTAATAAAGCAGCAGCAGGTAGTGGATTAGCGCTTGATACCTATTGGGATAACTTCAAATGGGATAATGGTACCCAATCATCTGAAAACATCTTTGTACGTAAATCAGGTGGTGACGCAAGAGCGGGTAATGGTGCTAACCTCGTATGGCAGACTTGCCAGAGCTGGCACTATAACCAACGTCCATCAAGCTGGAACGGTTTCGTAACACTGTCTCAGTTCTATGATAGCTTTGAAGATGTAGACGTTCGTAAATCAACTGCACTTGCTGGCTACACTAACCTCGTTGGTTCTAATGCTGGTTTCATTGTAGGTCAGGCACGTGGTCCGGTTAACCCAAGCAATCCTAAAGAACCAGGATCAATTGGTAATCCAATTGGTAACCTGTACGATAGAAGTGGTAATCCATTGGTCTTTACCCGTAACGCTTCTATTTTCTTCAACGGAGAAGCAAGCGGTATCCGTGTAAATAAATTCCCACTCGATCCTTCAACTATCAATGATGGTGGATGGAGCAGTGCCAATGAGTTTCCTTTCTTACGTTTCTCTGATGTACGTCTGATGAAAGCAGAAGCTTTATTAAGAGGTGGTACAACAGGTGCTAATGGTGAAACTCCGCTGACCATCGTAAACGGCATTCGTGCTGCGAGAGGTGCTTCAGCACTTGCATCAGTTAACTTATCTGCTTTACTGGCTGAAAGAGGTCGTGAACTATACCTCGAAGGTCACAGAAGAACAGATATGATTCGTTTCGGTGCCTTCAACGCTCCTGTTGAAGAAAGACCAAACGCTTCTGATGCTTATAAAGTGGTATATCCAATACCTACTACCGCATTGGCTTCTAACCCTAACCTGAAGCAGAATTTCGGTTATTAATAGATGTGCGACCATTAATTTTAAGCCGGTCAGATTTTTTTCTGACCGGCTTTTTTTATAACATATATATATGCCCTTCAGCCACTATTATTTGTTATTTTAGCATATGATGATGCAGAAAAGAAAATGGTTGTTGATTGCTTGCTTAGCCAGCTTTGCAGCCTGCACAGAAACCAAAGAAGATACAATCTTCACAATCGCTACCGACACTAATATTCAATTCAGGAATACACTCACAGAGTCGGAATCATTCAACGTATTCAAATACCGCAACTTCTATAATGGTGGTGGTGTAGCTACAGGTGATCTCAATAACGACGGATTACCGGAAGTTTTTTTTACCGCTAACCAGGGTACCAATAAATTATACCTGAATAAAGGCGATTTAAAATTTGAAGATATTACTGAAAAAGCAGGCATCACCTACAATAATGAATGGAGCACAGGAGTGGTTTTTGTAGACATCAATGCAGATGGATGGCTTGATATTTACGTATGCAATGCGGGTAATATGCTCAACAAAGCACTGCGGAAAAATAAATTATACATCAACAACAAAGACCTCACTTTCACAGAGCAGGCAGCAAAGTACAATTTAGACAACGACGGCTACTCAACCCATGCATCCTTTTTCGACTACGACCTTGATGGCGACCTTGATTGCTTTTTGGTGAATAATAGTCCTATTCCGGTGAATACCCTCAATTACGCCAACATGCGTAATATTCCGGAAGCAGAAGCACCTTATGCTGAATTTCTAAAAGGAGGTGGCGACCATTTATTCCGCAACGATAATGGTGTTTACAAAGAAGTAACAAAGGAAGCTGGCATCTACGGAAGTATCATCAGCTTTGGATTAGGCGTTACAGTGGGTGATATAAACCTCGATGGTTATCCAGACGTATATGTTTCGAACGATTTCTTTGAAAAAGATTACCTGTACATCAATCAGCGCAATGGCACTTTCAAAGATGAAATAGAAAACCGCACACAGCATATCAGCTTCTCTTCAATGGGTGCTGATTTACAGGATATCAACAACGACGGTAAACCAGACATCTTCACTACCGATATGCTACCCGGCGATGATTATCGCCTTAAAACAAATACTTCCTTCGAAGGTTACGATACGTATAAATTAAAACAAGACCAGGGATTCTACAATCAATTTACCCAAAATGCCTTACAGGTAAATAATGGGGATGGTAAATTCATGGAAACAGGTTTTTACAGTGGTGTTGCCGCAAGCGACTGGAGTTGGGGTGCTTTGATGTTTGATGTTGATAATGATGGCTATTCAGATATCATTGTTTGCAACGGAATATACAGAGATGTAACCGATCAGGATTTTATAGACTTCTTCGCTAATGATGTAGTGAACCAGATGGTGATGAAAGGAAAAAAAGAAGAAGTAAATAATGTGATCGATAAAATGCCTTCGATACCTATACCCAACAAAGCATTTAAAAACGAAGGGAATCTCCGTTTTACCGACGCAGGAAAAAAATGGGGGCTTGATTTGCCTACTTTTTCCAATGGTGCTTCTTATGCCGACCTCGATAATGATGGTGATCTTGATCTGATCATTAACAATGTAAATCAGGATGCCCTGGTTTACCGAAATAATAGCAGAAATGATACTTCCTATGAATACCTTGCCGTTCAACTGAAATTTCAGCATCAGAACCCCTTCGCCGTTGGCAGTACCATCAAAGTATTCGCAGGTGATCAGGTAATTACCAGAGAATTAATACCCAGCAAAGGTTTTCAATCATCTGTTGAATACAAACAAACGATTGGATTAGGAGCAAGACATGCCGATTCTATTCAGGTACTATGGCCAAATAAAAAACTTACAACGGTAATAAATCCGGCTGTTAAAGAAATCATCACCATTCAATACGATAGCAGCACCGCAAGAAATAATGCTTTCGATTATGAAAAACCGCAAAGCCCCTTATTGAGCCCTGTCCAAACAACTTTCGAATCACATAAGGAAGATGAACATGTTGATTTCTACCAGGAAAGAAATATTCCTTTCATGTTATCCAAACAGGGGCCTAAAACGGCAGTGGCAGATGTGAACGGGGATGGACTGGAGGATGTTTTTATTGGAGGTGCTGTTGGACAAGCTTCGCAGCTATACCTGCAAACTGCAAAAGGTTTTGTGAAGAAAAATACACCCGATTTCGATCGGTTTACTTTTAATGATGTTACTGCCGCATTCTTCTTTGATGCGGATCAGGATGGTGATCTCGATCTTTTTGTTGGTGGTGGAGGAAATTTTGCGCCGGCATCATCAGAAAAATACCAACACCAATTATACCTGAACGATGGTAAAGCCAATTTTACCCTGCAGTCTGGAAGCTTCCCTATCAGTCATACCAATACCGGTGTAGCTATATCATTAGATTATGACCAGGATGGAAAGCAGGATATCTTTATCGGAAGCCGGAGTGAACCACAAAACTACGGCGTATCACCACGGAGTTTCTTGTTTCATAATGAAGGCGGCGGAAGGTTTGCCGATGTAACAGAAAAAGTGGCACCATTTCTTACTTCATTAGGAATGATCACCGGAGCAACCTGGGTTGATTTGAATGCAGATAAAAAACAGGAATTATTAATCGTGGGTGAGTGGATGTCGCCAAAAGTATATTCATTCAGCAATGGACAGTTTAAGGCACAAAATTCCGGATTGGAAGATGCATTGGGCTGGTGGCAATCAGTTACAGTAGGCGATCTAAATGGTGATGGATTCCCCGATCTGGTTTTAGGAAACCTTGGACAGAATTTTTATTTACGTCCCGATCTGAATAATCCGGTAAAGCTTTGGATAAAAGATTTTGATCAGAATGGTACTGTAGATAAAATTTTCAGCCACACACTTAATGGCAAGGAAGTGCCGGTATTCATGAAAAAGGAAATTACCGATCAGATTCCATCGCTTAAAAAAACGAACCTGAAACACGCTGAATATGCTGATAAAACCATTCAACAGGTTTTCAATGACGGCCTTAAAGGTGCTGCCACATTGGTCGTAAATAATGCAGCCAACTCAATCGCCATCAACGATGGTAAGGGTGGATTCAAATTACAGTCATTACCATATATGGCCCAACTTTCCTCAATAGAAGCTGCGGTAATCACTGATATCAACCAGGATGGGAAAAATGATATTGTAGTAGCAGGAAATTTCTTCGATCTGCTTCCTCAATTCTGTAGTATCGATGCTTCCTACGGCCAGGTATTGATCAATAAGGGTACAAATAGTTTTGAAACATTGTCTTGCCTGGCATCGGGTTTAACCGTACAAGGTCAGGTAAGAGATATGGCCATACTGAACCAGAAAAATAAAAAAGGGTTATTGTTTATCCGGAATAATGATACGCCATTGTATTATCATATCAACACAATAGCAAATCAACCGCCTAACAAGCCTGCAAAATAATCGCATGAAATTAAGAACGCTCAATTATAGTATTGGCCTGTTGATGATTTTGATGGCTGGATGTTCACAGAAAAAAACGGCTTCGTTGTTTGTTCCGTTAACCCATGAACAAACAGGTATACACTTCAGTAATAAAGTACAACCTACGCCTTCTTTCAACCTGTTTTCTTACATGTATTTTTATAATGGGGCAGGTGTTGGTGCTGGTGACTTTAACAACGATGGGTTAATCGATTTGTTTTTTGCTGCTAATCAACAACCTAACGCTCTTTATCTCAATACAGGTAAACTTAATTTTAAAGATGTTACGGCGGAAGCTAAAATACCCTCAGATGGTAACTGGAGCACTGGTGTTTCAGTTGTAGATATTAATAACGATGGGTTACTCGATATCTATGTTTGTAATGTCGGTAATTATAAAACCTTAAAAGGTAAAAATCAGTTACTTGTTTGTCAGGGTATTACCAATGGTGTTCCGGTTTACGCTGATCAGGCGGCTGATTATGGATTAGATTTTTCCGGTTTCAGCACACAAGCTGCTTTTTTAGATTATGATGCTGATGGTGACCTCGATATGTTTCTCCTGAATCATTCCGTAAACCATGATGGTAATTATGCGCCAAGAGGGCTCTTTGTGCAGACTTATGATTCACTTGCCGGACAAAGACTTTATCGCAACAACCAGCAGATAGGAAAGGATGGAAAGAAAAGCATCGGATTTTCGAATGTTACCAAAGAAGCGGGTATTAATGGCAGTAAAATCGGTTACGGTTTGGGCGTAACTGTTGCAGACATTAATCTCGATGGATGGCCCGACATTTATGTAGGCAATGATTTTCATGAGAATGATTACCTCTATATAAACCAGCAAAATGGAACATTCGCTGAACAGGGCAGTAAGCAACTGATGCATACCAGTCAGTTTAGCATGGGTGTAGATGTTGCAGATGTAAATAATGATGCCTATCCTGAAATAATATCCATGGATATGCTCCCTTATGATCCTTATATGCTAAAGCGCTCCCTGGCAGAAGATGATTACAATATTTTCCAGCAAAAATTACAATACGGATACACTTATCAATATGCACGGAATAACCTGCAATACAATAGAAAAAATGGCATGTTCAGTGAGGTTGGTCAATATGCAGGAGTGCATGCCACCGACTGGAGCTGGGCCTCTTTATGGATGGATTTTGACAATGATGGTTTGAAGGACCTGTTTGTGTCAAACGGTATCCCTAAAAGGATGAACGATATTGATTATGTGAATTATGTTTCTGGGGATGATTTACAACAAAAATTAAAACAAAATACCATCCAGGATAAAGACCTCTCCTTAATTAGTAAATTTCCTGAGATAAAAATACCCAATCAGTTTTTCCGAAATACCGGAAACCTTAAGTTTCAGAATTTAACGGATAGTATTCAAAATAACCTTCCTACATTTTCAAATGGCTCTATTTATGCTGATCTGGATAATGATGGAGACCTTGACCTGGTGGTAAACAATATCAATGATCCGGTGCTTGTTTATGAAAACAAAACAAATACAACTGGTCAGGAAAAGAACTTTGTAAAAGTTGAACTGAAAGGAGATTCAAATAATGTAAATGCACTGGGGGCCAAATTATTACTTTATGCAAAAGATCAATTATATACTTATGAGCAATACCCGGTACATGGATTTCAATCGAGTATGTTATTGCCTTTACAGGCCGGGTTAAAAAATATTCAGGTTGATTCAGCATTGGTAATCTGGCCCGACAGAACCTGGCAGCCACTGCAGCTATCAAATGAAACCCTGGTGAAGCTTTCTTATAAAAAAGGACTTCCATTATTTGATTTTGCACAACGATTTGCTAAGACTGTTGATGCCAAACAAAGTTTGCTTGAAGATATTACCAGTACAACGGGAATTAACTATAAGCACCAGGAAAATGTTTTTAATGAATTCGACAGAGAGCCATTGATACCACATATGGTTTCAACGGAAGGGCCTGCTTTGGCAGTTGCTGATATAAATGGAGATGGATTGGATGATGTTTTTATCGGAGCATCCAAAGGATTTAAAAACGCAGTATATACCCAAACTACTTCAGGAACTTTTGTTAAAATGAACCAACCTGCTTTGGCTGCAGATTCAATGTGGGAGGATGTGGATGCGATATGGGTAGATGTAAATAACGACAAAGCCATTGATCTGGTAATAGCAACGGGAGGTAATGAGTATTATGAGAATGATGAACACCTCCGACCATTATTATACCTGAATGATGGTAAGGGAAACCTGAGGAAAAAAGCAAACGCATTTACTGAAATTGTGAATACCCAGAGTAAGGTAATTGCAGACGATGTTAATGGGGATGGGTTCATAGATTTATTTTTTGCCGGCCGATCAGTACCATGGGCTTACGGAATGACGCCCAGGTCTTATTTAATGTTGAACGATGGTTATGGAAATTTTAAAGATATAACCCCAACTGTTGCACCGGCACTTGTACAACCCGGATTGATTACAGACGCGCAATGGATAGATATGGACAAGGATCAGCAAAAAGATTTACTCGTTGCTTATCAGTGGGGGGGAATTGAACTGTTTTTGAAAAGACAGAACGGCTTCGAACGAAAAATGATTACCACTAAAAAAGGTTGGTGGCAATCGATCTATGCCGATGATATAGACCAGGATGGTGATATAGACCTGATAGCAGGGAATTTTGGTTTGAACAGCCGCATAACAGCTTCAGAAAAATACCCTGTTAAAATGTACATGAACGATTTTGATGATAATGGAAGGGTAGAACAGATTATGACCTATTTCGTTAACGGAACGGAAATGCCCTTATCTAGCAAGTTGCAACTGGAAAAATCGATACCTGTACTCAGGAAAAAATATTTATATGCGGCTGATTTCGCCAAAGCCGAACTGAAACAATTATTTGCACCCCAAAAGTTCGAGAAAGCCTATCAGCTTGAAACAAATTGTTTTGAACACCTATTGTTACTGAATGAAGGTGATCTTAAATTTAGTGCACAGGCATTGCCACAAGAAACCCAATTCAGTCAATTAAGAGCCGTTATAAAAATGGAGAACAACGGTAGCCCTTACTGGCTAACGATGGGGAATTATTACGAGAACAATGTTGAAATTGGTCGGCAGGATGCTGACTTTAGTACAATATTGCAATACGTAAAAGGCAAGGGATTGGTAGCCAGTACGGCTAAATCTCCTTTAATTACTGGTCAGGTCCGAAAAGCCCAACCTATCTTAATTAGAAAGAGTAAAGCTTTTATTCTTGCCAGAAATAATGATGCAGTAGTTGTATTGCAAAACCGGCCTACTGAAAAACAGGGTAATTAATGGTAGTAAGCCATTTGGTGCTGTCCTTTTCTGTTAACCTATTGGTGAGTAATCGCTCAAAGGAAATGGCCGGAGATACTTTTCTGTAATCATTTACATAGAACTGAACGGCTTGCCTGCATTGTTGAATAGCTGTAGGACCTCCTTTAACCTCGGAAACAACAATATTGCCTAACATCATTTGTTTCAACAGAAACTTTCCTTTTGTTGCCAGATCCCTGTCTGTTGCTAAGGCAACCATCGCCATGTATTTGTTTTCACTTTCTTTTGAAATATTTAAAATAGGGTCATTTACAATTTTACCATTTTCCGCAACTACATAGTCTTCAACTTCTTTAATCAGGGCATATACTTCTTCCATGCCAGGCTGGTGATCGAAATACTTGCTGGTAGATACATAAGATGAGTTGGGTACTTTTCCTAATTTTATGTCGAACCCGTAAACTTTCTTTACATCAGATAAGGCAGTGCCTATATTGTTGAACAGTTCATTCAGGGTTTTTACTGCACCACCAGATACTATATTTTGAAATACTTTGATAAAAGGATTTCTTGACAGCGAAACAGTCGCAGTCATGGTAATAGCAGTTTCTGCATTATAAGTAGCGATAGACTGGAATGAAAAATTGATGGGTCGATCATCTAAACTACCTGTTAGTTCAAAGCCGTTCAACAATATTGTTTTGATATTGAACTTTGCATCTTCGTAAGCGATAGTGCTATCATTTACCACTTCACCTGGCCACCATCTTTTCCAATCTCCTTTATTTACAATAACCCTTGAAATGCCATCAAAGGGTATGGGGGAGTTTATTTTTATGGTATAAGTTTTATTGGAGGGAAGTAGGAAGCCAACGATAGTTATAATTACCAGAAATGACAAAACAAGTAGCAAAAATCGTTTCATAAGTCAAAAGCCGTTTAGTATTCAAATGTAAGATAGTAAGTGGCAATGAAATCTAATGACATAGGGTTATTTGCTTAAAAAAACCTGGTTAAAATAGTTTCCGATTTGTTGTCCTTGTTTTTGTCCATTTATTACTGCAGAACGATAATGTATGCCGCCATACATACGACTCATACTTACTTCATAAGATGCTGCTTCCAGTGATGAGAAACTTCTTTCAAGTCCAAGGTATTTAAGTTCCGTAGTATCATGAAAAGCAGTACTCTTCCCAAATATTGCCGACAAAACAGTGGCAGCGGCAGCAGATATTACACTATGTCCACTGGTATATTCCGGAAAAGGTGGGGTTTGCAATAAAGTGTTCCATTCAGAAGCTATATGTTCCCTGATAACGGTAACAGGTCTTACTGTTTTGCTGGAGTATTTTTCTTCCCAGGTAGAAATAAAGGCATCAAAAACGGCTGCTGACGCAAGCGCATAAGCTTGTGCTATAACCAATTCCGGCTTGTTGGATTGCTTGCCCAGAATACCAATAATACCCATCCAGTGACCAACAGGGGTAGTTTTTTTGTTGCCATACATTAAGTGGCCTTTATGTTCAGACACGAAAGGGTTATCATCCCAATATTTAGCAATTAGTTTTTGTTCATCGGTTAAGGTTTTACTCATATTATATACTTCAAGCAATTCTTTATAATACTGACTTGATGGATCGAGACTAAAAGCTGGAGGTCTTACTGGTTTAAACTGCGAAGCAGAATCCATCAGAAGAGGTTTAATATATTGCCAGTTTGGTTCAACTGCTTCTTCATAATCAGGTGGTGTTTGTTGCCATATGCCTGTTTCTTTCAATACACTAAATTTGGGCATTCCACGGGTTTGCTTATATCCATCATTTCCCGCCCGCTCAAATATTACACCCGCCACTTCTTCACCCCAGGCAATAGATCTTGTTTTTATTGCATCAGCTATATTTTCAAAATTAACCAGTAGTTGTTCCCTGCTTTTTTGGATACTGTCTTTAGAAAATACCAATGCCTCAGCTACTTTCATAAATGCAATCACCGCAGAAAGCCGAAAATCATACAACGCATTAGTGTCCTTTAATATTGGTTGTCTGAATCCTTTTAGAGAGGGCAGCATACTTTTATAGGCTTTGTCTGACGGACAAAGTGCTTCATAATACGCAATATTACTGTAGGCGTACATGCGACTAGCAACCGGAGGATTTACAATATCATAAACTATTGCATCGGTGAGTTGTTGCTCACAATCGTATTGTAAAGGGGCGCCTGAATAAATAGTTTCATTGTTGCCTGATTTGCAGCTATATAATAAGCAGCAAAACATGCTCAATGAGCATATTCTTCTACTGATAAAACGTTTCATAGGTTTAGGGTTTAATAGTTCTGCTGATTTTATTCCCTGAATAAATATCTACAGATGTAATTGTGTTGTTAATGGAAAGGAAACGAGCCGACTGAGACAGGAAGCCTTGTCCATAAGTATATTCTTCTTTTCTTTTCTGCCCATCTCTCAGGTGAACTATAGCGTAGGTTTCATTTCCTGCTAATTTGATATAGCTGCCTGTAAAATTTTCAGCACGGAAAAGCTTTAATAAGTCGCGATTCTGTCCGGCAGCGATGGCCATTTTATCATTAACCAATAAGCTAACAAGAGATCTTCCGTTTGCAGGTGTATAGAATCCTGATTTGGCGATGGATAAACTGTTGAACCCTTTCTTGCCATTATTCATAAGTACAAGTCCATTCAATGCATCATGTTTTCCAAGAAAAGGTGCCATGGCAAATTCATTGCCGGTTAATGCAAGATCGATCCATCCATCACCATTCATATCTGTTGCTACGATGCCGTATACAGGTGCAAGCTGGGCTTCAGCAGGCAAACTGTGTATTTCGAAATTCAGGTTGCCTTTGTTTTCAATCCATGCATGTTGCAAATAGTTGGCACTTGCCTGATAAGCGTCTTTTATTACGGCTGCAGGAAATAACTGGCTCATATCTGCTTTCGCATAGCTACTGTAATTCGGGAAACGTTCTTTCATCACACTCATTTCCCTTAGCAACAAATCTCTTCCGGCAACTGGAAATTCTTTTAGTTCACCTCCGGTTTGTGCGGGAAGCCAATGACTGAATATGGCATCGAAACTGGTATTGTTGTCGAAATCTTTTCCATAAACTTTCAATGGGTATTGTTCTGAAGCTTTTAAGAATCCATTACTACCGTAATTACCTGCTACATAATCCATATCACCGTCATTGTCTAAATCAGTAGCAACAATACTGTTCCACCAACCTTTATATGCATCAAGTGCTGTAGTTGTTTTACGCAGTGAAGAACCTGTATTCTTAAGCAAGAGAATATTTCCCCAGTCGCTGGTAAGCAGTAAATCAATTTTTCCGTCATTGTCCGCATCAGACCAGACGGCCGAGGTGATCATACCAATGTTTTGGAGATCAGGTGCAAACTTGCTGGTTACGTCGGTAAAGCTTATTTGTCCTTTTTTGGAATCATTGCGATAAATAAAACTACTGGTTGGTAATGGATATCTTCCTGGTATAACCCTTCCACCAATGAATAGATCTATATCTCCATCCTGATCGTAATCTGCTCCTACTACACAACTTTTGGTTGCCCGGTTATTGGTAAATGATGTTGTTATTTCTGTAAAATTTCCTTTACCGTCATTTTCATAAAAATGATCCATATAGGCTTTAGTCTGAGGTTGGTTTTCTGCACCACCGGAAACGATAAATATATCCAGGTCATTATCACTATCGGCATCTAATAGTATAATACCTGCATCATCCTGGTATTGCGGTACATCAGAACCGGGTAATTTCTTTCGTGTGAATTTTCCCGAAGAAGATTGCATGAAAATACTCGCATGGAATGGAGATCCACCACCGCAGACGATATCATCGAGTCCATCACCATTAACATCACCTACAGCCAGCGAAGGTCCATATTGGGTGAGTTTGTGTGGGAGTAAACGTTGAATATCAAAGTCTATAAAATCAACTTCTGAAAATCCATAGTTGATACCAGCGGCCGCGGTAATATCCAACCATGCTGAACCGTGGTTTTCAGTAACTGATGTAATAGTGTCTCGATGTGCATTCGCAGCATTAAAAAATAAAGTAGTATTGGTTGAAAGGTTTTTCTTTATTTCCTGTCTGCCATCCGGCCATACTACTTTAATTGAATCGATCTTGTCATTTTTGCCTAAGCCAAAATGAATGGTTTGATCAACCGTTGATAAATAACCCCTGTAAGGTGAATGTTCAATCGATTGGTGCCCACGTGGTGTATATACATGTACCTTGGTGCCAAAACCTGCGATATTCTGCGTCGTTCCTTGTAACCCTATCCTTACATAATTTGATTTTTCTTTTTGGTCCTGCTCTTTATTTTCAAGAAAGGTAGCGGGCATATTGGTATTGTTGATCACAATATCGAGATCGCCATCATTATCTAAATCAGTATAGGCCATCCCAGCAGAAAAAGTTGGAAAATTAACGCCCCATTCTTTCGTTCTGTCAATAAAGTGTAAATCGCCATTGTTTTGAAAAATATAGTTACTGATGTTAACTATTGGTAATTGCTTAAGAACTTCTTCAAAAGGGGCGTTAGCAACTGCGTTATCCCTGTAAGACATAAAATCTTTATCCGACATATCTTTTGGCAATCCATTGCTTACAAAAAGATCTCTCCAGCCATCATTATTAGCATCGAACAATAAAGGGGCCCAACTCCAGTCGGTGTTAGCTACTCCACTGAAATAGGCAATATCACTAAATGCTGGTCGCTGGATACTGTCATATCCCGACGGAAGCATTCCCTGGTTTAATTGAAGCGTATTACGAGGGTATTGATAAATGTAACCAAATCGATCGCTGTTTTGAAAAGTCTGGTAGCTGATATCGTTATGCATCATTTTTTGTCTGTAGTTATCTGCCGGCATCATATCTGTTTCAATAATATCTGCAAGACCATCATTGTTTATGTCTGCTATATCATTGCCCATTGCATTTCTACTGGTATGTTTAAAATAGGCAGCACACTGATCTGAAAATGTGCCGTTCTTATTATTGATGTACAGTATATTATTTGACAAGTAATCGTTACTAACGTAGATATCTTTCCAACCATCATTATTAATATCTGCGATGCTTACACCAAGTCCATGACCTTCAATAAGTATTCCTGCTTTTGCAGATACATCTTTGTAAACTGGATGTTGTAGTGAGGAGTCAAAATTATTTTCAAGTAGCTTATCTGTATTCGGCCAAGTGCCATTTTTTCTGATTGGTCGGAATTCATTTGGGTAAGTGCCATCAAGATCGTTTACCAATAGGTACACATCAAGGTCGCCATCATTATCGTAATCGAAAAACGCAGCCATATGTGTGTTTGAAGCATCATCTAATCCATAAGCTGCCGCTGATTCTTTGAAGATGGGGATGCCTGTTTTTTTATCTATGCCCTGGTTCACATAGAGTAGGTTTTTTCTTTGGGTGCTATCTGTTAGTACAGCAGCGCATACGTAAATATCTTTCCATCCGTCATTGTTAATATCAATCACACTAACACCTTTGCACCATTTGCCATTTCCTCCAACACCTGCCTGATCGGTGATATCTTCGAATACCAGTTTGCCTTTGTTGAGGAAAAGTTTATTCGATGATCTGTTCGCGGTAAAATAAATGTCCGGTAAACTATCGTTGTTAAAATCTCCAATACCAACACCTCCGCCATTATAAATGTATTCGTAGTTCAATACATTTAGTTCAGGCGTTTCAGTAATAAGATTGTTGAATTTGAGTCCCGATTTTTCTGGGTCAATTTCCCGGAAAAGGGTATTCGATTGCTTGCATGACAATACCATCATGCAAACGATTGCGGCAAGCATTATGTGCTTCATACAGGGTTTTAGATTAAATTTGAGCTAGCTCAAGTACTTCTAAAATACGCATTATGAAACGATTGCCGCTTATTTATGTCCTATTTTTTTTGTTTGTTTTTACTGCAGCAAATGCCCAGGACCCCTGGAAACTTTCTGTACCATCAGTAAGTACTGCGAACTACTACGGTGTAACAGTAGCCAATGGAATGATTGGCATTGTTTCTTCACCAGAACCCTTCAAAGTAAAAGAAGTAGTGTTGGCTGGAGCATATGACCAGTATGGCCGTGGCAGGGTAAGTAATTTTCTGCGAAGCTTTAACCTGTTGAATATGCAATTGGGAATTGACGGACGTAATATCGGTTCAGCAGATGTGAAGAATATGAAACAGGAGCTGGATATGAAGCAGGCGTCTTTTACCTGTTCCTTTGATTATGGCGATAAAGCAACTATAACATATACTTACTATTCTTTACGTCATCTTCCTTTTACCGTATTAATGGATGTAGCAGTTACAGCCAAAAAAGATATTCTCGTTAATGCAGCCAGTGTAATGGAAGCGCCGGATGCATTAAAAGATGTGCAAAATTATTATAATGAAATCGATCGCCCGCATGTAACCATTAGCCTGCTTACATCTTCAGCGAAAAGTCCAACAGGAAAATTATTGATGTGTGCTTCCAATACATTTTTATTTTCGGAACACCATGGATCAGAACCAAGGGTCATTCATGAAATGTGGGATAATAACATGCATCTCATGAAATTCAATAAGAACCTGAAAGCGGGAACTACATATCGGTTCTCTATTGCAGGATCTTCTATAACCAGTGCCCATCACGATGATGCCTTGAATGAAGCAGAACGTATGACCATTTTTGCAAAACTGGAAGGCAGGGATCGATTATTGTCATTTCATACCAAAGCATGGAATGAATTATGGAAAAGTGATATACAGATTGAAGGTGATGCACAGGCGCAACAGGATATACACAGCATGATGTATCATCTCTATTCTTTCGTAAGAGAAGGTACTGATAATAGTCCATCACCAATGGGATTAAGTGGATTGGGTTATAATGGTCATGTATTCTGGGACACAGAATTATGGATGTATCCTGCATTGCTGGTATTGCAACCGGGTATGGCAAAAAGTATGGTAGAATATCGTTTCAACAGACTTGCTGCTGCAAAAAGAAATGCGTTTAGTCATGGTTATAAAGGAGCCATGTTTCCATGGGAGAGTGCTGCAACAGGTGTAGAAGAAACACCGGTTTGGGCATTGAGTGGTCCTTTTGAACATCATATAACTGCCTGCGTAGGTATTGCGGCGTGGAATTACTATTGTGTTACGCAAGACAAAGAATGGCTAAAAGAAAGAGGTTGGCCCATATTAAAAGAAACAGCTGATTTCTGGGCAAGCAGGGTAGAGAGAAATGGTCCCGGTAAATATGATATTAAAAATGTAGTGGCAGCAGATGAGTGGGCTGAGAATGTAGACAACAATGCCTGGACAAATGCCGCTGCAAAAGCTGTATTAAATTATGCAACGGAAGCTGCTGCTTTGGTGGGTGCCAAAGCAGATGCCGATTGGTTGCATGTGGCACAAAATATTCCCATCCTTAAAATGGAAAACGGTGTAACAAGGGAACATGCCACCTATAAGGGAGAAGGCATTAAGCAGGGAGATGTTAACCTGTTGGCCTATCCGTTAAAAGAAATAAGCGATCCTAAAGAAGTGCTGAAAGACCTCGAGTATTATGAAACACGTGTACCCAATGAGGGAACACCGGCTATGACTCATGCAATTTTTACGCTCCTGTATGCCAGGCTGGGTAATGCAGATAAAGCCCTGAAGTTTTTCAAGGAGTCCTATGAGCCCAACCTGAATCCGCCATTCAGGGTGATTGCAGAAACCAAGGGGGGGACTAATCCGTATTTCGCCACAGGCGCAGGCGGTATTTTACAGAGTGTTATCATGGGTTTTGGTGGAATTGATATCGGAGCTAAAGGAATTACACAGCTTAAATCGGTGCTCCCTAAACATTGGAAAAAACTAACATTAACAGGTATTGGGCCCGATAAAAAAACCTTTATAGTTCAATAAAATTATTTATTTTTAATTGCTTGAAACGACTTGCCACGATAGTATCCCTCTGTTTACTACTGTTTAGCCTTGGTGGCTATAGACTCTTATTAGGATATATGGAGTCGGCTTCTGATAAGGCTTTTCAGGCCAGTCTGAATGATGATATCTATGATGAGGCCATGTTTCTTCATATTAAAGTTCCCGCTAGCACACCTTATGGATCTAACTCATTACAGTATGAAAATGCGACCGGTGAGGTAGATATTAACGGGGTAACTTATCATTTTGTAAAGAGACGTTTTTATAAAGATTCACTTGAATTATTGTGCGTACCCAATATCCAAAAAATCGGTATCCGTAATGCACGGGACGATTTTTTCCGGTTAGCGGGTGATTATAATGCAGGGAACAATGCACAGAAATCTTCCAATCAGCATACGGTTCTTAAATTCTCAATGTCAGACTTTACCGGGGATCATTCTTTTTCCTGGCAGTTTAGGGATGTTGCCTCGCAACAAGTTCATATTGTGAAGCAGGAATCGGCTTACCTGTCTGATTATACCAACCGCTTAGAGCGCCCACCACAGGCTTAATGCTGGTTCATTAAGCAATTCTCTTTTTATCTGAATTATTGAATTTCATTAAGCTTTTTTATGAGAAAACTCTTGTTGGGGCTCGTATTGATTACCTGTATACAAGCATGTAAGCAATCGACTGATTATAAAACTTTTTTGCATAATCCTGTTTTGTTTAGTCAAACCGTACATGAATTAAATACGGTTGTAATGGGGAATAATTTTCCTCCAATGGTTGCATCACGCAATTATGCCTATGCCGCCATTGCTGCGTATGAAATAGTAGCAGCAGCATATCCTGACAAATACCATTCATTGGGGGGTCAATTGATTGGGTTACCCAAGATTGCAACGCCTGCTATTACTGCTGAAATGGATGTAGAATTGGCCACTTTAATGGCTTATATGAAAGTAGGCGAATCTGTTACATTTCCGGAAGGCAGTATGAAACTATATGAAGACAGTATTCTGCAAATAGCACGTGAAAAAGGATTGAGCGAGCAGGTAGAAACAGCATCGCGAATGCTGGCCGATAGTATCGGTGTACAAATTATCCGCTGGAGTAAAAAAGATAATTACCTGGAAACAAGAGGTGCAGAAAAGTATGCGGTGAAAAAAATACCCGGGCGTTGGGTACCAACACCACCTATGTATGCATCAGCAGCAGAACCACACTGGGCCGAAATAAGACCCATGGTGATTGATAGCGCAAGTATATTTGATCCACCACCTCCACCAGCTTTCAACATTACAGATAAAAAGAGCAAGTATTACCAGGAAGTAATGGCAATAAAAAATGCCATCGACAGTTTAACACCTGAACAAAAACACATGGCCGAATTCTGGGATGATAATCCCTTCAAAATGAATGTAACAGGTCATGTAATGTTTGGCAGCAAAAAGTTCTCTCCTTCCGGCCACTGGATGAGCATTGCAGGCATAGCGGCACAAAAAGCAAATGCCGACTTTGCAACACATGTTTATGCAGTTGCCAAAACATCAATAGCTTTATTTGATGCGTTTATACAGTCGTGGTATGTAAAATATAAATACAATACCGTAAGACCAGAAACCGTGATCAATGAGTACATTGATGCTAACTGGAGACCTTATTTGCAAACGCCTGCTTTTCCTGAGTATACCTGCGGACATTCCACTATTTCTTCTGCCGCTGCCGAAGCACTTACCAGTGTATTTGGCGATAATTTCTCTTATACCGATTCCACAGAACTTGAATTTGGTATTCCGAACAGAAGCTTTAGTTCATTCAGGGCTGCTGCGGATGAGAATAACTGGGCAAGGTTTTATGGTGGCATTCACTACCACAATTCATGTATCATCAGCACCGATTATGGTCAGCGCGTTGGACAAATGGTTGTTGACCGTTTGAAAATGAAAAAATAAGCAACGCCGTTGGTGGTCGCCGACTAACACAAATGCAGATGATGCAGTCAACATAGGAACCAGTGTTGATCAAAACAATGAATTGAATAATTGAACGTAAAATAAGGCATGCCTTATTGGAAATTTAACAATCAACACCTAACTGTAAGAAACCTAACTAATACTAACATGAAAAAAATTATATTAATACTAACTACTTTTTTATTTATTCAATCCCAATCGAATGCACAAGGTTGCGTAGCCATACGTAGTGTAGGTGGTATGTGCACCATCGATCATTTATTTCAAGATACACTGCAATCAAAATGGAGCTTTAATGTTAACACACGTTACTTTAATTCTTTCCGTCATTTTGTTGGAACCGTAGAACAAAAGCAACGTATTGCAAACAATACACAGGTAATTAACCATAGTTTTTCTACTGACCTTAGTTTTACCCGTTTCCTGAACAACAGATGGTCTATTTCATTTGGTATTCCTGTTATTTCAAATACACGTACTTCTCTGTATGAGCACGGTGGGGCTTCGCGTCACATGACTAGTTCATTTGGTTTAGGCGATGCCCGTGTTACCGCTTATTACTGGCTAACAAACCCTGCGAAAGCTAAGAAATTCAGCCTGCAGGCTGGTTTGGGTATTAAATTACCAACTGGCGATTATAAAGTGCAGGATCATTTTTACACTAATAGCGGAAGCAGAGTACTGGGTCCTGTTGACCAATCTATTCAGTTGGGAGACGGTGGTACCGGTTTTACATTTGAGTTAAATGCACAACAGATAGTTACGAGGAATGTAAGCCTGTATGGTACTTTCTATTACCTGCTTAATCCCCGCGAACACAATGGTGTTTCAACAGCAAGAGGTGGTACGACATCGGCTACTGCCTTACTCTATGGTAGTGATGTAATGAGTGTGCCAGATCAGTATATGATTCGTTTTGGTGCAAACTTTACTTTTAACAAGTTTACATTTTCTGCCGGTTATAGAAACGAATGTGTACCTGCTTCTGATTTAATCGGAGGTAGCTATGGTTTCCGCAGACCAGGATATGTAAATTCTATTGAGCCGGGCGTTACTTATTCCCTGAAAAAAATGAACCTCTATGCTTATGTGCCAGTGGCAATAGTTAGAAGCCGTACACAAAGCTATGCAGACAAGCAAAGAACAAAAGTTACCGGCGTTTATGCGCAGGGTGATGCAGCTTTCGCTGATCTGGCAGTGAATGTGGGTATGAGTCTGAGGTTTTAGTAGTTAGGGGTTAGATGTTAGGTATTAGAAGTTGTAGGAATAATATTTTATGAAATGGATAAATTACAAGTTTTATCTGCTGCATAAGTAAACTTCTGGCATCTAACCCCTAATACCTAACCCCTTTCAAATACTTCTAATATACAAAATGAATAAGGCTCGATTATCAGGTATTCATAATCTGCACCTACTTCGTGTCTAACTTCGTTCCAATGGTCATATAAGCCAGAAATAGCCAGACCATGCTCTTTAAAAGCATACCAGGTTAAATAAGCGGCTTTGTTGCTGAAATTAAACAGACAAAACAAATGTTGCTGATCTAATGATCTTAAGAACCCTGCCACATGTATATTATGCGGTGTAATCCATTTGAGGTTTTTGTAGTCGCTGGTAGCAGGTAATTGCTTTCTTAGTTTAAGTAAACGTTGGGTACCGCTATATACTAATTGTTCTACCGACCCTTTTTCAGTTGTCTTCTTGTTTTTGTTCCAGTCAATTACAGGCCTGTGCATCCAGCGATTATCATAACTTTTTCCTTCATCATTCAGATAACTGTAATCGTTGGTATAGGCAGCTTCATCGCCATAAAACAACATCGGTATACCACCTATAAAAATACTTTGCGCCTGCATAAGAAGTATTTTTTTGATGGCCATATCAATTGCCGATTGATTATTCACTGCGATAGCTTTTTCAAGTCCACATAAAGAGGCAAGCGAACCGCTGATGCGTGCGTCCTGTGTCTTTGGATTTACCGAAAACAATGCACCAGATGCAGTACTTCCGGGATGTGTACCTGCATAATAATCTTTCAGGAACTTACGGTGTTCATAAGCATTAAAACCGGCAGCAGCAATCATGCTATCGTCGTATCCAAGTCCAATATCATCATGACAACGGGTATAACTGATCCAGGTACAACCAAAAGGCTTTTGAAGTAATTCATGTTGGGCAGCAAGCATTACGCGCGTATCACCTGTTGCAAGTGCATCCCATTGCAACGCCATTTGGGTAGCATTATAAGCTACATCGCACTCCCGGGCAGTATAAATGCCTGTGCCAAAATATTTCATGATCTCGTTTGGTGCAACAATGGCTTCACCCAATAAAGCCATACCCGGTGTAGCAATATCAACCGATTGACGTATCAGTCGTAACAGTGTATGTGCTTCAGGTAAATTCTGACAGGTAGTACCTATTTGTTTCCAGATAAAGGCAGGAGCATCAATGCGTAAAATGTCAACACCCAGGTTTGCGTAGAAAAATATGGTATCAAGCATATCTACTAATACCGCAGGATTGGTATAGTTCAAGTCCCACTGGTAGTTATGAAACACCGTCATCACCCATTTGCCTGCTTCCTTGTTCCAGGTAAAACTACCGGGGGCCGACTCAGGAAATATTTCCGGCATCGTGGTTTCGAGCTGGTCAGGAATGGTGCGGTCGTCGTACATGTAAAAGTAATCCTGGTAAACAGGATCTCCTTTTTTAGCCAGCTTCGCCCAATGGTGGTGGTGTGAAGTATGATTGAGTACAATATCTAACATCAGATACATGCTTTTATCCTGCATGTTTTTTTGCACCAGTTTTAAATCTTCAAGCGTACCAAAACGCTCATCTACTTTCCTGAAATCAGATACTGCATAACCGCCGTCACTTTCTCCTGCCGGACTCTCAAAAATCGGCATCAGGTGAAGAAAATTAATACCTAGTGTTTCAAGATAAGGCAAGCGTGTGGGTAGGCCTTTTAATGTTCCGCAGAATCGATCAACATATAAACTCATGCCATTGATCTCGTTACTAAGAAACCAGTTGCCTTTATTAGCTTTCTCTACATCCCGTTCGCGCAAAGCTTTGCTGCGTTGTTGGTGTGCTCTAACCAGTGTTTCCAGTAATTTGTTAAACATCGTTTCACCAGCAGGGTGACTTTTATAAATCGACTGGTATAAGCTATCCACAGCAAAGGCATTGGCTGATAACCTGGTATAAAAATGCAGGTCATCACCCGTCATTGAAAGCCCCAGCTCTTCGCAGATCTGGGTAATTTTTTTATGGAGAGGGAAGTGGTACATCTGAGCTTCTTGCTGCTAGCTACTAGCTACTAGCAGTTGTTTAGATTATTATGATAAAATTACTAGCAGCTAGCAGCTAGTAGCATGCAGCTTATTCAAATATGCTGCTACTCAAATGCTTAAAAGCTTCCATGGCCCCAAGGTATTCGCAAGTTCGGGCGCCGGCTTTGTTGGCATTGAGAATGATATGTTTCCATTCATCAGCAGATAGTTGAAGTATCTGTTCTAATGTTTTTTTATGTAATTGAAATAATACGGCTCCTACAAATGCATCACCTGCACCAGTAGTATCTACAGGTTTAACAGCAATACTTGGAACATTAAATGTATTCCCTTTATAGCCCAACAGGGTTCCTTCTTTGCCTAAGGTGATGGTGAATACGGCGTTTGTTTTCTCCAATAATATTGAAGCTGCATCTGTTATGGCATGAGCACCTGTAATAAGCATGGCTTCTTCGTCACTCAGTTTAAAAAAATGGCAAGACTGAAGAAAATTCCACGACTGATCGATGAATGTTTGTGTATCGTTAGGAAAAAGAAGGTGACGATAATTCGGATCAAAGCTGATGAAAATATGATTCTGTAATAAGGCTTTCTGCAACATGCTTTGATAGGCTGCCTGAAGGGGTCCAGGAAGAAAGCCGGTTGCAGATCCAAAGTGAATAATACTTATATCATCAAGCGGAATAGCATCGGTTTCATCACGTGAAAGTTGTCCATCCGCACCACGATTAAACACAAAATCACGTTCCCCATCTTCCATCAAGGATACAAAAGCGAAAGTGGTAAAAGCTTGTTGGTCTTGCAGCATCCAACGTGTAGATACACCAAATTCCTGCATCACTTCAATTAATTGTTTGCCAAATGGGTCGTTACCCACTTTAGCGGCGAGCTCTACTTCAGCACCTAAAGCAGCTATGGCAGCCGCGACATTAGTAGGTGCTCCACCTGTTTTCTTAAGGAAATGCTGGCCCTTCGATAAGCTGCTACCCTTATCGGTACAAATCATGTCTATAAGCGCTTCCCCAATGCAAAGTATTTTCATTGTAGTCGTGAATTGTGAATGGTCAATGGTCAATAGTGAGTAGTCAGTGGTGAGTTTACTCATTAAAATCACTCTTTCTTACTAACCCTCATTTTCAAATTTTCAAATTCCCAAATTTTCAAATTTTAATGCCCTCCCCCCACTGGCATTTCCACTTCCTCTTCTGATTTTGCAACATTCATTCGCATGGTTGCAAAGGCAGCAACCAGTAAAAGTCCACCTGCAAATGTGATGGCATTAGCAGGATTGCTGTTGAGGAAGGTTTTATAGATATAACCAAAGGAAAGGGTTTGTATGATCATAGGTACCACAATCATCATATTGATGATTCCCATATACACTCCGTATTTTTCTTTCGGAATGCTACCAACTACCATAATGTATGGTACCCCCATCATACTTGCCCATGCAATACCAAATCCAATCATAGGAGCAAAGAGGTAGTATTTGTTTTCTATATGAGGAAGTATAAACAATGATATAGATGCAAGGATGAGACAGATAATATGCACTTGTTTAGCACCAAATTTTTTCGCCATCCATACGAGTCCAAAAGCGGAAAGAAAAGTAATGATGTTATAAAAGCCGTTTACCAGTCCGGTCCACCCTACTGCTTCTTCATATAAATGCTGATTGGTTTCAGCAGTGGTATGCCATACAGATTGAGCGATGCTGTGCGATATAAACTGCCAGTAACAGAACATGGCATACCATTGAAAGAGGTAAACCAGCCCCAGTTGCCACAAAGTTTTTGGCATGTGAACGATAGATGAAAATATTTCCTTAAAAGGCGTGAGGAAACCTTTGTGTTCTGCACGTAATGCTGCCAGCTCTGCTTCAGTAGGAGGTATCTCAGGTGTTTTAATAACCGACCAGGCAACAGATGCAATAGAACAAACAGCACCAACAAAAAAAGATCCATATACCCAATAAGGAATACCCGGTTCTCCCGTGGAAGTGGTTGACTGACCAGTTATTACTTTTTGGAAAAAGAATAGTGACAGATTGGCGAGTGTAATGCCCAGTCCTGTAAAAAAACTTTGTGTCAGAAAACCCATGGCACGTTGACTCGCAGGTAATTTATCTGCGATAAAAGCACGATAAGGTTCCATAGCAGTATTATTTGCTGCATCAAGTATCCATAATAAACCTACAGCCATCCATAGTGCGCGACTGAAAGGAAAGGCAAATAAACAGAGACTACAAAAAATAGCCCCAATCAGAAAATAGGGTTTACGACGTCCCCAGCGAGGGTGCCAGGTTTTATCGCTCAGTGCGCCGATAATGGGTTGAATCAATAAGCCTGTCATCGGACCTGCAAGATTTAATAAGGGAAGATCTTCCGGCCGGGCATCTAAAAAACTATACAGTGGGTTAACAGCAGTTTGCTGTAATCCAAAACTGTATTGAATGCCAAAGAAACCAACATTCATGTTGATGATCTGCCAGAAACTCAGTTTGGGTTTGGTAAATGACATGACAAGCAATTAGGTGTGTCTTGTAAGATAATAGCTTTCATGCAGCGTTGTAGCAGGGAAGAGGAGATATTTTTTTCGAAAACGTTTGCAGGGAAAAAAAATAACGCTGAAAGCGTGAAAGTGGAATATTTACTGAGGAGAGCGCAGGAAAATTTGAAACAATGAAAGAAAAAAGAATAGATGCAAGCGCTAATTTTTTCGCATCGCTTTAATCATTCGGTCGGTGCGTTTATCTGCCCTTGCATTTTGCAGGGAAATAACTGCCCAGATGGCTGCGGGAATCCAGCCGATTAATGTGATCTGCAAAATCAAGCAGATGATTGCCGTTAATATCTTTCCTCTCAACAGAAAAGACAAGGACGGAATAAGTATAGCGATCAATGTCATTGGATAGCGTTATTCTGCTAAAATTAAGCAAATTAGTTGTTGAATACATTGATGGTATGCTCTGCCTGCTTCACCCGCTCTTATTGTTTTTGTAACACCGCCGTTAAAGAATCATATTCTTTCTGAAGCTGAATAAGTGTTACATTTTTTTTATTACCAGCCGCTACCAAAGCATTGGCTATTTCCAGTTGTTTTGCTGAACTGGTATCGACTTTCTTTATTTTATCTAAACTATCTGCCTGTTTAAAATGTTGTTGTTTCACCAGTTTCATTTCCTCTTGAATTGCTGCCTGCCTTTTTGTAATATTATTGGTTTTGTTTTCACAGGCAAACAATAAATTAATGAGTAGTACAAGGAGGAAACGCATCGATATATATATTATCGGGTATGTAATACTAGGTATAGGCAAATGTCTCCATAATTCTTACCACTATTGATAATTTTTTATGATCGGTAGGTGTCAGAAAATATACATTCAGGCTTTATTTTTACGAGTACTTCCTTTATCCAGAGGAGAACAAGTTTTTATTTCAGTTCAGACAATATTAGTTTTTTCTGTTTGAGTGTATTCTTCATGGCTTTTTCTCTTACCGAAGGATCATCACTGTGTATAAGATCGAAATATTCGGTGGGCACTACCTGCCATGATAACCCATATTTGTCTTTGCACCATCCGCATGAGCCTTCCTCGCCACCGTTTTTGGTAAGCGCGTCCCAGTAATAATCTGTTTCGGCCTGGTCTTTTGTATTAATTACAAAAGAAACGGACTCATTAAATTTAAAAAGGGGTCCTGCCGCCAATATGGTAAATTCCATACCTGCTATTTCTATCACAGCGGTTTCTATGCCAGCAGCATTTCCACTTTCGGTACTATCGAAGCGACGAAAGTCTTTCAGCTTACCATCTTTAAAAATGGACAGGTAATAATCTGCTACCCCTTTGGCATCTTTCTCTACCCAGAGATAGGGGGAAATTTTTTGTGTAATAGGATTCCTGCTTACAGTCGAGGTATCATGTATGCTTTTATAAACCTGGTCTGGCTGTTTCGAGTCTTTACAGCTACTGCCAAAACCGATTACTATTGCAGTAAGAATAATTAGTTTATACATTTTCTGTTTTTTAGCAGATTAAAAATGAACGGCCCATATCGTTTACCGTATGGGCCGTTTAACTAGATTTATGGTTGTCCTTTATGTCTTGGATCAAAATCAACCATCCATTCTATACCAAATTTATCCCTGAACATACCGAAATAGGAGCCCCATGGACTATCTGCTATGGGCATTTCTACTTCTCCACCCTGCGAGAGACCGGTGAATAGTTTATCAGCTTCTTCTTTACTTTCAGTACCAATCGAAATCTTACTTCGCGTTTCTCTTTCGTTGTGTTTGCCCATTTGTTCGGGGGTGTCGCTACCCATTAGTACATTGTGTTTGCCGATGGGCAGGGATACGTGCATAATTTTGTCGGCTTCTTTTTCATTGTTAGGGGCACCTTCAAAATGCATGTCTTTAAAACGTATGAGTGTAACAAATTCACCACCAAATACTGATTTGTAAAAGGTAAATGCTTCTTCCGCATTTCCATTAAAATGGAGGTAAGGGTTAATGCAAGCCATAATTGGTTATTTTAGGTTTTCTAATATACTTTTTGTTTGGCGATATTTCTATGATCTGATCCTGTTTTTCAATGCATTCTAAACCCATTTCACTAATCCGGTTGTAAGGGTAGCAGTTATCATTGATTTTCAATATCCAAACTTACTGCTTCGAAAACCTTATGGGAGGTAGTATCACGACAAAAAAGAGGTTTATTATGCCAAAGCTGTAGGTTATAACGAGTGACGTGTTTTGCTCTATCTCTTTAGCTACATACTTACCATTCCTGAAAACGAATACCTAACTGATTATCTGCAATGGCAAATTCTTTAGCGCCCCAGGGCCTGAGGGTAACTTTATTAAGATTGGGATGTAGCAGATGTGGGTTTGTTGAAGAAATGTGCGCATAAACTTCTTCAATATTATCTGTTACAAGCCTAAGTTCGGGGTTATGTTCTTTAGCCAATTGTTCATCCTGAAAAAGCATTAATCCGATATCGCCCTTTTTTAGTACACAATAAGGTTGTCCGGTATGCAGTTCCTTGTGTACAATAGTAAACTGAAGGCAGTCAACAAAAAGTGCAAGTCCGTCTGAAAGGTTAGCGTAAAATACACTCGGTACTAATTTTGTGAAATGCATGGGAGTTTCTTTTGATTTACTTGTTGCACTTAGGCTTGTATGTAAATTACGAAAATCGCGCCGGACTGAACCGTCTATATTCAATAAAATACAGTAATGGATTTACACATTGCCGAATATTTTCAATGAATATATTATGGGGAGGATGTCACGCTGGATTATCATGATAAATCTTGATAATTATGATAATCCGTGTGCTATTTATACACTATGATCATCCCGTTTCGACAATCTTCAAACCATCAGAAAGGCTTTTCACCGACCATGGAGCTTGCTACCGCTATTTTAGTTTATATTGGTATTTTTATTTTCAATTCCTCAACCACATTTTTATCACATGAGAAAGTATGTATATACTATCGCAGCCATAACTTTTACCATGGCTGTGCATGCGCAAAACACTGCGCTTACTGCTAAAGATTATGAGCGTGCTGAAAAGTTCATGAGTTATAACACGGAGCCTTTTATTGATGCAGGAACAGTGCGTCCGAACTGGCTACCCAACGATCGTTTCTGGTACCTCTCTGTTACTGCAAAGCAAAGCACATTTATGCTGGTAGACCCGGCAAAGAAAACCCGTGCTGCTGCTTTCGATCACCAGAAGCTGGCAGAGGCACTATCAACTGTCAGTGGTACCAAATATGATGCTGCTAAACTTCCTTTCCAAACCATCAATTTTTCAGATGATGGCAAATCGATATCTTTTGCCGTAGCTGGAAAAAGATGGAAATATAACCTGCAGGCTGGAACAATTGCTGCAGATGATTCAGCACCAGCTAATGCCGCCCCTGCTGAAAATCAGGGCAGAGGTGGTGGAAACCGTGGCTTTGGTGGGGGTAATGAAGTGATGTCGCCAGATGGTAAAAAGGCAGTATTTATCAAAGACTGGAATTTATGGATGCGCGATGTGGCTACCAGTAAGCAAACACAGCTAACTACAGATGGCGAAAAAGATTTCGGTTATGCAACTGATAATGCTGGATGGAAGTCGAGTGATAGAGCAATTGTGCGCTGGTCGCCCGATTCAAAGAAGATTGCCACATTTAAACAGGATCAGCGTAATGTGAGTGATATGTATCTGGTAACTACCAATGTCGGCAAACCAACCTTACGTGCCTGGAAATACCCTTTACCTGGTGATAAAGAAATAGCCATGTTACATCGGGTAATCATTGATATTGATGCTGCTAAAGTAATCAAGCTGCAAGTGGCCCCAGACCCGCACAGGTCATCACTAAGCGATGATATCACCAGCGGAGGATTTTTGGGTGATGTAGATTGGAACGAAGATGCAAGCCAACTCGCTTTTCTTTCTACCTCACGCGATCATAAACAATCTAAACTTCGTATTGCAGATGCGGCTACAGGTGCTGTTCGTGAAGTATTTGAAGAAACAGTGGCCACACAATTCGAATCAGGAAGAGGTGCCATCAACTGGCGTTATCTCGCAAAGTCAAATGAAATACTCTGGTATTCTGAGCGCGACGACTGGGGGCATATGTACCTGTATGATGCTACAACCGGTAAGTTGAAAAACCAGATCACCAAAGGCAATTGGGTAGTAAGCAGATTGATTAAAGTGGATGAGCAAAACCGTTTATTATATTTTACAGCAACTGGTCACCAGTCTAATCCTTATTTTTCTGAATTATACAAAATCGGATTTGATGGGAAGAATCTAACCCTGCTTACACCTGGAGAAGGTACACACCAGGCAAGTTTTTCTCCATCTGGCAATTATATCATTGATACTTATTCAAAGCCTGATGTACCACCGGTTACACAGTTGTGCGACCTGAATGGTAAACTTATCACTACACTGGAAAAAGCTGATGTGTCGAGATTAGTGGCTACAGGCTGGAAACCACCAATACCTTTTACGGTTAAAGCGCATGATGGTAAAACGGATATTTATGGATTGGCATTTACACCAACCAAAATGGACCCCAATAAAAAATATCCGGTGATTGATTATATCTATCCTGGTCCGCAGGGTGGTAGTGTTGGTAGTTGGGGCTTTACTGCATCGCGTGGTGATCACCAGGCCCTGGCTGAATTAGGATTTATTGTGGTAATGGTAGAAGGTACCAGTAACCCTAACCGTTCTAAAAGTTACCATGATATGAATTATGGTAATATGGGTGAGAATACATTACCTGATCAGATCACAACCATCAGACAGTTGTCGCAGCGATATCCGATAGATACAAATCGTGTAGGCATATGGGGACATTCAGGTGGTGGTTTTGCAACTGCTGCAGCCATGTTCCGTTTCCCTGATTTTTTCAAAGTAGGTATTTCCGAATCTGGTAACCATGATAACAGGAATTATGAAGATGATTGGGGTGAGCGTTATAATGGTTTGGTAGAAAATTCAAATTATGAAGCGCAGGCCAACCAGACCATCGCCAAAAACCTGAAAGGAAAATTAATGCTGGCGCATGGTATGATGGATAATAATGTACCTCCGTATAATACCTTACTGGTGGTAGAAGCATTGCAAAAAGCCAACAAGAGTTTTGACCTAATTTTATTTCCCAACAGTGCCCATGGTTATGGTCAATACGGTCCTTATATGATGCGTCGCCGCTGGGATTATTTTGTGCGACATCTGTTAGGGGTGGAGCCGCCAATTGATTATCAGTTGAGGCAGCCAACAGCGCCACGTTAATAAGCTTTGGATGATAAAAAAGCCAATATTACGAAAGTAGTATTGGCTTTTTTGTTCTCTGCATCTCCCGCTATTACCGCTGGTAAAAGCACGTGGGCTATGCGGCGGGTCTGTTCTCCGCAACGTCTCCCTCTATCACCGTAGGTGAAAGAATGGGGACGTTGCGGCCACTCTCGCATGGGTTAGTTATTTAGTAATCATCATTCTCGAATTTTCTTTAACGAATTGAGTGAACCCAAAGTAAATGCAATCTATCGCCCTTCTCCTTTGGTGAGAGAATGACTACGTTGCGGAGAATTTCATAGAATAAGTAAATCTTCTAAAAAATGGAAGGAAAAATCAATTAAATGTTACCATAACCGGAACATGGTCGCTGTATGGCTTCCAAAAATCATATGCTCCGATTTCGACTGATTGAATTTTGTCTATCATATCAGTTGATGCAAAGCAATAGTCAAGGTGATATGACTTTTCTTTATGCTTATATAAATAAAAAGTAGGGTCTTTTTCTTTGCCTTGTTCTTGTTTGTAGTGGGTGTGATAACAACTATGAATCCCCTTTTTTTCTAACTGCTCTACAACATGTGAATGATTACCAATCCTGAATTTTTTATCCCAAATGGTGTTGCTGTTAAAGTCTCCCATAAGAATAGTTTGTGTGGCTTTTAGTTGCCGTTTATAATGCGCAAGGGCTTTCCATATCTGTTCAACATATTGTCCATCAGGATCAGTAGGGTTATTAGCCCAGATAGCGAATAAGGTGAACTGTACATCATTTCCAGTTACAGTGATCGGAATAATTGTTTTTAGTTTCGGGTTGTGATTGCGAAGAAGTTTGAATGTAAAGTGTGAATAGGAGAATATACCAAGGCCTTTGTTTTTATTATCACCCAGCCAAAGCCAGTTTGTAGGTAGAGGAGTATTTTCGGTGAATGTTAACTTATCGGGATGTTCGCATTCGGGTATAATTAGTATATCGGGATTATGGGCTAAAACGTATGCTGCTTTCTTGCGAAAGGCCATATTACAGTTCCATGTGATGATTTTCATTGTTGTGATTACATTTGGGGAGCGTAATAATGTTCAGGTATATGAGCAGGTAATGAATCAGGAATTACCCATTCTGTGCAAATACATATGTGTTAAGTGTGTTAATGAAGTTAAGCTTTTAAGCTCGATATTTTGTTCTCTTTGCTAATGGATGTAAAATTATCAATAAAGCTATATTCATTCTCCGCTGTAACTCTTGGCGACATTTTCAAACCTCGGGGATAATACAAGGAACTTGAAAGAAAGCAAGACTTTGGAGGGAATAAATTTCCTTTTATACCCCCAACTTTCTATTGATACATATTCATGCGTTCTGCCCAGTTAAGTTCCATTGGCAACTCTTGGTTAGAAAACTCAATATGGATCACTCGTCTTTGTTTATCATTTGTTGTCCTGCCTGAACTATGTAATAATAAGGGTTTCATTAGCATAATTCCACCCTTAGAAACGCTGCAAATGACTTCTTTTTCAACCGTCCAATCGATTGTTTCGGGCCTATAAATTCCTTTTAAGTGAGATTTAGGAACAATTTTTAATGCTCCATTATTTTCGTTTGTTTCATCAAGATGAATACGAACTGTTACTATTTTTTGCAAAACACCAAGAGGAGGTTGAACAGAAAAATTATTTTGCTTTGTCGTCCAAAAATCAAAACCATTTAATGTAAATTTTTTATCAACTGAAATTGTTAAGTCTTGATGATATGAAACATACCAGTTTGAAGTTTGCGGTTTGTCAAAGTAAATACTTTTGACAACAAAATATTTTTCACCCAAAAGCTGCGTCAGAACTGATTTTAAATTGTCATTAAATATTGTGTCAATCGTTTCTGGAACTTCTATTAAAAATTCTCTGATTGCAAAAAGTTCTGTCGACTTTCTAAAATTTAGTTTAGTAGAATTAGTCTGGCTTATTAGCTCCAAAATTAGTTCAACTTCCTTTGGCGTATAAATATTATCAACTGTTGCAAAACCATTTGCTAAAAAGTCATCTATTTGTATCATATAAAATGTTTTTACAAATCTATAAACCTCGTGGCTTGGAGTCAGCGGAGTAGATGTTAAAAGCAGACCATAAGGAGAATGAACTGCCGTTTGTTATCAGCAGTTATTCTAGTATTCTATTCTTTAGATCCATACTGCTATGCAATATTCTTACAATCTCTATCTTTCCTTTTATTAAGGGTAGGTAGAAAATAATATGTTGTCCAATTCTATAACCTAATATTTCTTCGTCAACATCTGGTAAAGTTTACCAATGGCTTTTGCGGTTGCTAAATCCTGGAAAGTTTCAACTAACACAGTTTAATATTTGTCGGCTTGTTTTTCCGACCAGGTATCAAAAGTATAATTCCAATTATTGGAAAGATCTTCAATCGCTTTATTTGAAAAAATATAATTAGCCATTTTTCCTTTTGGCTGATTTTAATTTTGTAAGATGTTTTTTAGGATCAAAGTTCTTAACTGTTCCGCTATTCATCCCTTCTTGTATTGCATTTTTCAGGGCAACAATTTTGCTTTCTTCCTCTTCAAGCAACCTTAAGCCAGCACGTATAACCTCACTTGCATTTTTAAAACGACCTGAAGCGACTTTGCTGTCGACAAAGTCTTCAAAATAATCTCCTAAGGATACAGATGTATTACGTCCCATACCATTTACTTTTTAGTAAGGTTACCAAAAATTGGTAATAATTAATAGATTTCCCATAAGGAGAGAAGGTGTTGAAAAATTTGGTTTTTAAGATAAAATGTGGAAAATGAATCTTTCACCTGCGGTGATAGAGGGAGACGTCGCGGGGAACACCCTGTGGAGAATTAAAAAAGACTACCGAAGTAGTCTTAAAGTAGTTTTTTTAAACCCAATTGTCATCTAATAATGACAATTGTGAATAAACTGTGAAACTTTTCATCTAATCTGAATTTTAATAAGTTTTAGACCAAGGTTTTTAAATGTTATGTAACGGTATGCCAGTTTGTTGTCTATACAAATATGCAAATTTATTTGTTATTTGAAAATTAAAATATAGCCCTGATGAGGTAAAATAACCCCTTTATATGACCAACTCATGACTTTAATAGGTCCATTTATCTGATTTTGCTCTTCCTTGAACTCTTTAACAGTACCCATTTTGTGAAAGGAGATATTCATATTGGCTGGACAAATGACAGTTACTTTACATCCATGAATTATTCGCTGAGCAAATATTTTTTTATCAGGATTAGTCTTTTTGCACACAATTTTCTCTCTGTTAACAGTTATATTATACTCATCCTTACCCTCAAGCGATAAAGTAAACTCATTTTTAAGGTAATTGTCCTCCCTTTTTTCCTTAATAAGATTTTTTATGTCAATCTCAGTCCCATTAACTTGAACCGAAGTAACTCTATATTCTGTTTTGTCTTCAACACTAGGAGAATCGGGAAGATCAATTGTACTACGTACCGTATACTCCATTTGTAAATTATTAAATGGTTTAATAGTTGCCTGTACTACTTCAGATTGTTTCCAGAAGAAATCATTGTGGTCTGATAAATTAATAAGTAGTGATGAGTTCTCTATATACGAAGTGTGAGAAGTTGGAAAATATTCTGAAGTAATGATTTCCTCTAATTCGTCACTAATTTGAGGAAATTTTTCATTGTAAATCATTTTGGAAAGCATACTCCAAATACCCTTTTTATCAGATCTGCTAGCAAGGAATTTCTTCGACCAGAGAAGATCACCAATTACCTTTGAAAAAATATCCATGTATGCTTTAGACTTAATAATTGCTGTAAAAACACCACTGCCTAAAAGTGTGGCGCCAATTGATTTCACTACCGGATTAAATGTAGAGTTTTCGTGGAAAACAATGGGTATTAATTGATGCATATAATCAGTTTGTCCAACTAGAATTAAACCAATGCCTAACACACTCAGCCATGTTACTGAGCTCGTAAAGAACTTTTTCATATTATTTAATAGTTTCATGGTTTTAGCTTTCTTGAAATTAATTATTTTTCTAATAAAAAAGCTCAGATAAGACTACCGAGGCTAAAAATGGTAGGCCCCGACTGTGTAACCTCCGCCGCAACGTCCCAAATCTTTCACCTGCAGTGATAGAGGGAGACGCCGCGGGGAAGACCCTGAGGAGAATGAAATCACAGAATCTGCCGAGAATGAAACCATATGGATTTATGAGGATTATTTTTGTCTTCTTTTCCAAATAGTAATCTTATCGTCTTCGAATGAGATGGATGAAATCATGCCAGCCCTTTTTAAGGTATCAACCAATGCAGCATACGCTTGTTTATTCGGAAGGTTGATTTTATTCTTGATTCCATTTAACTCACTCAATACTGGGTGGGTATCAAAAATGCTCCTCAAATCTATAAAAGGATGATAATAGTGTATTTGTCTAGACAGAAGTGCTACTGCCATTTCATCCGATTCCCCAGACCATGGGAGTATGATTTTGCTCAAGAATGAAACTGGAATATTGATCTCTTTACCCTCAAGACACATTTTAAGGGTGATAAGTCGAAGATGCTGTGATAATGCAATAGTTTTTTCTTTAAATAAATCAATGACTTTTATCTTTTCTTCTTTCGTAAGATCTTTTTCTAGCATCAGTATAATATCATCCTCTTGTAATGGTATTGAGTCAAATTCTTGGAACAATGTTTCTTTATCCTGTAATAAATATTGAATTCGATACTTCGGTTTATCAATTTTGAACAATGCAAACATCTCGGCAGAAACTGGCCAATTTTTACGGCCTAGTAAAAATTCGATTTTAGGATCAGATAAATATTCAAGATCCAATCGTTGAAATTTCAAATTAGGAGAGTGCAGCAAGGCGGTATAAACACTATCTTCTAACTTATAACACTTTGCAATTGCTTCTTGAATTTCATTAGATAATGATAAGCCTGATTTAAATAAATTTCCCCATTTATGAGGGATTTTGAAAATAGCATTGAGGCATTCAATCAAAGAATCATCTATGCCATATTCAATGAAATAAGCCTCCAGATTTGCTAGACTTAGTTCAATGCGAAATTTCGAAAAGAGCATAGGCCATAATTCAATTGATTCTATTCTAGTTATTTCCCTAATGGTTGAATCTACTTGATTGATTAGCCTTTCTTTATTTGTGTTACTAATATCAACATGATTGAGTAAATAAAGATAGGTCTCTTCTGGCTCCATACTTTCTGCGTCATTTGAAAGAAGGATGGAGGAGACATATTCATCTATGGACTCTTCTATTATCTCTTTTAACCTAGGTAGATCCAAGGATTGTATATAGGAATAATTGATATATTTAAAGCTGTTTAATTCAAAGTTGGATGTTAATTCTGCACTTACAATATGTTCTAGGTTACCCATAGTCATTTCGAATGAACAGGACTTATAGACAAAGAATAACCAACTATCATTGATAAATATTGTAATGTCAACGAAATGAACCTGGATTTCGGGGAATAGTTTTTCAATCGTCGTTGTTGGCGTTGAAAAATTATTCATTATAAAGAAAATGTCTTTTTCGATGGATGATTTTAATATTCCATCAATATTTAAACGTTTGATGGAATCAACTGTGCAATTTTTCAATATAAATACGAGTGTATTCGATCTGGCTATATCTAACACATTGGAATCTGCTTCCAGTAACTTTAACAATAGCGGCATTTGATCAACTACTTCTCTAATAAATAAAGATCCGAATTTTCCTGCACTCAAGTATTGGATGACGAATTCAACTCGCTTTGGATGATTGTCGTTAAACCCATTAAGGTAAGCTGCTAATTCAGTTGATTTAGTTTTTTTGTGTTGAAATAAATGGTCTGTTAGGGAGACATTCATTAATATCGGCTTGCCCAGTTCCTTCTGATTAAATCTTTTCAGTACGCCATCTATTTTCTCAAGCTTGTAGTCAAAAGGTAGTTCTTCTTCATCTTTCATTTTCCTAATGAAACTAAAATCAGTTCGTTTCATTTCCCCTTCATAGAAATAACTAATCAAAGTTGGATACATTTCATCGATATATCCTCTGCGAAGCAAATAGCGGAGAGAATCCCGATTCTTGAAATCCTCTTCATAAAAATGGTTGGCAGAAGGATATTGTTCCAAAATTTGTTGTAAGGGCATGTCGTTTAATTCCGCCATAAATGATTGTATCGACATCTGTTCTGTCTCTAATTTACCTCTTTCGATATCATAGCTGCCTAAAACCTGTTGTTTTCTGCTTTCATAATTCACTTGAGGGTTAGTTTCTTTTTCTAATTCTTTAAAATTAAATGTTACATTTCTATGTTGTTCCTGGCTACTATACCTAGAGTCTAGATAATAATAAGTAATACTCTCTTGTGTTATTAATTGATTAAAATAATTTTCTTCAGACAATCTTTCCAAACTTATTTTAGCTCCGTTTATCTCAATAGCAGTGATCCCTTTAAGTTTTGTGAACAGCATGAATAAATACAAACGGTTTAGGGATATTACTGATTGTATATGCTCTTTCTTTGCTGCTTCTAATGATTTTTGAATTTCGTCAATTCGTTTTTTTTGCACACTAGCAAGCTCTTGTTTTAGCTTTGGTAGTCTTTGAAAAATGCTAAAAAGTACACCTTCCTTATTCTCTAGTTTTGCAAAATCTCTTGGGTAGACGTTTTTATATATTATCATAGAGAAAAGCTGATTCGGCTTTAATTCTATATCAGCTAAGTTTTTTGTGTAAAGAATATATTCGTTGACAATATTCTTTAAAATACGCATGTCGTCGATGTATAAGGTGATATCTGCTAATAAGTCATCTCCAATGCCAGCTGAAAGTCCGGTATTTTCGAGCATTCCCCTTAGTATGCCTAGAGAGTTCGTAGAATTGAGTATGGGAATAATTGGGATGATCAGGTCGAAAAATTTAGTCCTTGTTTTATCTAAAAAGATATCGTCCTTGATGGCATAAATAAAAACGATTTTTCTGCCTACTTGTTCTGCATTGTTTAAAAGGATATTTAACTCTCTTAATTTGGTAAATATTTCAGGGTGCTCAAAACGATCCAAGTCTTCAAAGATTACTACATTAAAGGAAGTGGCTTCAAAATAATAGAGAATTTCCTCTAGGTAATTATTTAGGATAGAAAAGTCTGTTTGTCTTTCAATCTCCAATTCTCCTTGGACTACATTTAGCTTATTAAATCTTAGTTGGTTTAAATTCCGAAACAGGTAGCCACTGATCAGTGCCATTGATAAGGTTAATATACTTAGACAGATATAAACCAAGACATCGGCAGACTCTTGACCTAATATTTCTTTAGCCCAGTTTAAATCGGTAATCAAGGATGGTTTGAAAAGGAATAAGATGGAAAATATTGTAGCAGCTAAGACTATCGTTCTAAAAAATATAGCTGTTTTTGATAGTCTTTTAATTCTATTAAATCGAGAATCTGGAATGGTTGAACCTTTGACATGGTAGAAAATTTGCTGTAATATGCTTGTTTCGATTAACCTTTGTTGGTCTGAATCGATTGGTGTATAATGATTATGTTGACTTGGTGTTTGATTTTGTCCATTTTGTTCAACCTCTTCTGATTTACCGGTAACAAAACTTGCTAGTGAAATAGCAAGGAATTTGTATTGAGGATTCTGGTGTCGAAATGTTCCTAGAATGCTACTTTTCCCCGACCCATAGGTTCCGGTTACCGCCATATTTTTTACATTGGGATTTTCAATACCCCAACGGATGGCTTCTATGTATGATACCCCAGTAGTGATCATATTGGTTGGTGCCAAGTCGGTTAATCCCAATGTATTATTAGTATTTTGGGGCTCTAGTCTATATAGTGCCTTTTGTATACCAATTAGGATTTTTCGGAAAAGTAGAATACAATTTGTTTTTACACACAGGGTTATGTATTTCCAAGCTGTACGTAATACTTTTAATAGTGCATTAGAGAGTTTGCGAGGCGGGAAGATGAGACAGGCTATAAAAGTGAGAGTTGCGATGAATACTAATTTCCAATCAATCTGTGAAATGATTGGTTGAGCTTGGCATATTGTCATTACCTGGCTACTGATTTGGATCATAGTCGGAGAGGATTATTATCATATAATTGAAAACCTAGCCTGATTTAATCATTATCAGACTTATAAAGATTAGATGGAGGGATCTTCTTCCCTAAAATATACTATTTCAATAAAATAGCTTTAAAATATTATCTACTCTGACACCGAAGGGAATTTTTCATGTTTGAAATTTAGATAAACCTTTATCATTTTTTGTGAAAGTTAATAGCTTAGGCTTTCATTTATGTTGCTGTCCAATGAAAACCCTATTTGGGACGTTGCTGGAACAACTTTCTTTCTTGATGCTGCCATATGTTTATGGGTCCGTTATAATTACCGATACCATACATGTACACAACTCCTTACTCATATACATAATAATTATACTATTGAAAAGCAATACCTTATCCCATAAACAGGAAGTAATTTTAACTATACATCAAATCTTATTTAGTCTCATAATACTAAAACAAAAACCCATTTGAAAAACTTTAGCTTTTCAAATGGGGTTTTTCGATTAAATCTGAAGTCTACCTCACCCCTCTCCTAAACGCCTCCCCAAAAATCAAGTAAGCAGTATTCCCCCCAATCGTCCCCTCATTCTGTCCCCATAAAAAAGGCCAGTCATCGTAGTTTTCAAAATGATCGGGTTTGCGGAAGAGTAAACCGGGGGCTACATTGCCGGGAATAAAAGAGAAATCGGCGCGGTTGTTTCCATAGAAAACATTTTTGGGACGCGTGGCACCCAATGTGGCCACTAATGAATAATTGTGGTACGGGTGACAACCAAATAAATAATTGCTGGCTTTGTAGAGTTGTTTACTGTCGATGATATCCGGAAAAAATTTATGTGCAAAACAAACCGTGGTACCAAAGTTCACCACATCGCCACTGCCTGCCCAGTTGCCTATGCCAATGGGTACGCCGTATGGATTGTTTTTCTCCAGACTGTCTAAATAGCTTTTGTACTTCACGACATAAGGTCGCAGCTTTTCTGTAAAAGAAGCATTCATATAAGGCACTGCATCCAATGCCGTAGAAAGGGTAAAGCTCACATTGCGTTCGAGAGAGGGCCATAATAATTTCAGGAATTCATCGGAATAGTTTTGTTCTCCGGTGGCAATAAACAATTGCAGGTAAGTGCCCATATTGGCCGCACCAAAAGGACCTGCATTATTATCCTGCGACTGACCGGCCAATAAATCACTGGCTTCTTTTAGCAGTCTTTTCGATTGTTTCAAAGCCCTGTCTGCGAGGTCATCGTTATAACCTTTCAGTGCGCGGCTGGCAGCGGCAAACATGGTAGCGGCGCGAAAATCGAGACGGGGGTTGCGACTGGTAAAGGCCCACATATCATCTTTAACCCCACTTGATTTACCATCAGCAGCAATTTCATGTGCACCCAGTTTGGGGTTATAGGGCAGGCCATCTGTAATAGAAGCCGCGTCACCCAAATGATGATAATTATCCAGCACCGAATTGGAAAGAGTCTGTGCCATATGACCAATGATCTCTGCCTGCGCAAGCAGGTTCAAAGTACCATGCTCAATAAACTGCAATATATCGGGTGTACCATCGGGGCGATGCAGGTCAACATAACGTTGCTTTTGACTTACAAAAGTCTGGTCGCGTTGTGGTTTGAAATATTCCCAAGTCTTTACAAAGTTTTGTACCACGCCAATATTGGCACCTGTTTCAATATCAAAATCCCCGGCATCAAAAAAGCCGCCGATATTCAAACCAGGTATCAGTTCGAGTGCTTTGTATTTGGTATCGGTAGTTGGCCCCTGACGGTGCAGGTCGAAATGATCTGTGTTGGGGGGAGCCTGTAAATAACCTTCTTTAAAAGGCTCACCATGCCATATACGGTAACCTTCATTCACAGTCATGTGATTCATGTGAATAGGTATCCAAACATCGCTGGTGGCTTCAGTAATTTGATCGTAGACAGTTTGCGCGATCAAAAAATTATTGGTCTTCACAGCACCATACTGAATATAATAGATGCCGGGAGTGGTAACTGAAGAGAAATCGAATTTTACGTAATGGTATTTGTAGTAATCACCCCATGGCACAATATTGCCACTGAAAACTTTGGTGGCTTTACCATCTTCCCCCAGTTTATATAGTGAAGCAGTGGCTGCTGGTTTATCTTTTTTGTCGAGTTCAATCACCGATACTTTGGGTTGCGAGGGCAGATAGCCTACCTGAGAGAAACCGATATTGGGTTCTCTGATCCAGCCATCAATGGCATTGGCTTCTACGGTCCAGCTCAGCACTTTACCTGTTTTACCTGTTGGTAGTTTACTGCGCACTACAAACCAGCCGTTCTGTGCCAGTATGCGACCATCGTAGAGCATGAGGTCAGCATCGGGCGAACTTATTTTCACGAGTCGAGATGGATCATCGGGTGCCAGTACCAGGCTCCGACCTGTTTCGAGAGGCAGCGGGTCAATAAATTTTCCAGAGCCCCTGTCGTCAGAAGTATTGTAGCCTTTAAACTGTTTGGGTTTTTCGCTGTTGGGTTTGGCAAGGGTATTTCCCACTACATAACGTGGAAACCGGTTGAAACGGCCATCAACCAGGTAGGTTTTGTTCCAGTATTGAGAGGGGAGGAACTCAAGGTTAAAACCTGCGTTGCCTTCCAATGCCTTGGGTACAGGTTTATCGAGATACACGGCAATTTCAATACCCTTTCCTTTGGCCGTAACTACAATGCGGGAGTTGAAATCGTATTCGGCATAACGAAGACTTGCTTCAATGGTTTTGCTGAGGCGGTCAACTTTACGGTTGGATATCTGCGGCACCAGGTCCCACTGTTCGGGAGTGCTGGAGAGTCGAATGGCGCCGCCCTGCGCTGTCCGTACACCGTGGTGGATCAGTTCTATCCCAGCATTTTTTTCATCATTAAAACCACCGGTAAACAGGTTGCTGTAGATGAGATAGTTCACCCCTTGTTTTTCGAAATATTCGAGGTCATTGAGTTTCAGGTCCTGGGCAACAGTGCAAATACTGGCTCCAAGGCAAATAGCAATCGTAGAAATGAGTCTTTTCATAGCCGTAATTATAACATGCAAAGCCAATTTACGCAATCGGTTGCATAAGTGGAGAAATTTTCGGTGGATCCTTCGTCGCATCTGCCGATCTGCGATCCGCAGGCTCCTCAGGATGACGGGGTTGGGGGGAAGTCCGGGAGTCGGAAAGTGAGGAAGAAACAAGCCATAATTCATTGCTTCAGTGCCTTTCTGTGTCTTCAGAGGCATTTGTTATTGCCACTGAAGACACAGAAAGGCACTGAAAAGACGTTCGAATTTACTGGTGGTTTGAGTCGTATTTACCTCATAGCTTCTTCGGTATTTACCGAAGCCGCTTCGAGGGTTCTTCGGTAATTCCCGAAGCGCTTCCGAAGAAACCTCGAAGAAACCTCGAAGAAGCACCGAAGAAACCCCGAAGCTGATACGGCAGATACACGAAAGTGTCTTATGTCTTGTACTGAAAAAACTTTACAATTGGGTAGGATATTACTAGGATAACTTTACAAGTGTTCTGATCATTACTGAGAGAGCTTTACAGTTTTTTACAATAGTACTGCTTTAGCTTTACGGTATTGTTTCTTTTTCCATTTTTTTTGGAGTTTTAGGTTTACATGATGGGCTTTATTTGGTGTTAAGTTGCTGATACTCATATGAGGTCTTAAACGGTTATAAGCATCAATAGCATGGTGAACAACGGGTATTGCTTCACTATAACTGCCAAAAGTATCGCTCAGATTCAGCTCTGACTTTAAGATGCCATTGACTCGTTCGGCAAGTGCGTTATCGTAAGGATTACCATCCTGGGTCATACTAATTGCAATATTGTTTTGCTGTAAAGTCGACACGTATGGCTCGCAGCAGTACTGTATTCCCCTGTCTGAGTGATGAATTAGGGGAAGATTTGTTATTCTGGTCTTAATGGCCTTATTCAGACTGGTTAAGCAGCCTTGAACCCTTAGGTTCTGGCTTAAATGATAGCCTACGATTTTTCGGGAATAAGCATCAGTGATTAAGGACAAATAAATAAAACTACTGGTTGTTCTTAGATAGGTAATGTCACTTACCCAGACTTGCTCAGGTGCTTGTATTGATAAGCCTTTGACCAAATCTGCCCACTTCTTATAAGGGTGGTTTGAATCGGTGGTTACAGCATACCTTTTTTTTCTTTTTACCAATAACTGATGCTTTTTAAGCAGGGCAAAGAAGTTGTCTCTGCCAATAGAGATACCATGTGTCTTATACTGAAAAAACTTTACAGTTATAGGAAATATGGACCATGGTCCATAGTCTGTCCTAATTACCAGCATAACCCACAAATTCAAAAAATCAAAGATCAAAAATTCAAAGATCCCCAATCCCTTTCTTCAATATTCATCATTCAAAATTCCTTGAGATCGTTGCCGGGAACGTTTGCGTAAAAAAAGGCATTGGCTATACTTCGGGGTTTCTTTAGTTAAGCGTAGAATTGGTTTACGAAACGCTGGTCTTATCACTCATTTAAAGGGTGTGGAGCGGCAGAAATTGCTTGCTATGAATTGCTACCAAAAACATTCATCTGTTTGTGCCACATCCTGTGGTAACCTTCCATCTTCTTTTATTGTAACCAACATAAAAACGGAACGACCCGAGGGTCGCTTAAATCGCTTGCTTATGCCAAAGAAAATGAAGCAGAGGGCACTAACCGTGCTTATACTGCTTTTAACGGGTATGTTTACCTATGCCCAAACAAGTTTTGAAATCAAGGGTCGTGTTACCGGTGCCGATAACCAGCCTCTGGAGGGTGTTACGGTAAAGGTAAAAGGAACTTCCACCGCCACAGCTACCGCCAAAGATGGTACATACCGCATCCTGGCAGCCAGCGGAAAAGTTACCCTTGTCTTCAGCTCGGTTGGATACGCTGATAAAGAAGAAGCGGTGAATGGAAAAAATACCATCAATGCTTCCCTTGCTCAGCAAAACTCAGAAACACTCGACGATGTAGTAGTTATAGGGTATCAAACCATTAAAAGAAAAAACCTACTTGCTTCTGTTGCCAGCGTGAGTGCCAAAGACCTGAAAGATATTCCTGTTAACTCAGCAGCGGAGGCTTTGAACGGAAGATTGGCAGGTGTTACCGCAACCACAGCAGAAGGTTCTCCCGATGCCGATATCCGTATCAGGGTACGCGGTGGTATGTCTATCACAGGTGATAACTCCCCCCTCTATATAGTAGATGGTGTTCAGGTTGAAAATGGATTGTCTGCCCTGTCACCCCAGAATATTGAAAGCATTGATGTATTGAAAGATGCTGCTGCTACTGCCATTTATGGTGCACGTGGTGCTAATGGTGTAATCGTTATCACCACAAAAAGTGGTAAGCCGGGTAGAATGCAGGTGAGCTATAATGGATTTGTAGGTGTTAAACAACTGGCCCGTAAACTGAATGTGTTAAGTCCTTATGACTATGTAATTTACCAAAGTGAAAGATCAAGGGGTAGTTCTACCGACAGTACCACTTTCACCAATAACTTCGGTACTACCTGGGATACTTTATCGAATTATAAAAACGTGAGTCCGGTTAACTGGCAGGATGAAGTAATGGGACGTACAGGTGTTATGCAAACCCATAATATTTCAGCAATGGGTGGCAGCAGAAAAATTACGTACAATTTCGGATACACTTATAACGACGATAAAGCCATCGTACTCAATTCAAATTATCGCCGCCACCTGCTTAACCTGAAAGCTGAATATAAAATACTCAGTAACCTGAAACTCGCTGTTACCAGCCGTTATACCAATACCAATGTATATGGTGCAGGTACTTCATCAGACCAGGGTACTTCTTATAACCGCCTGCGTAATGCGGTTAAATACCGTCCGTTCTTGTCTGCTAACCAGGATATTGATGATGCCGATCCGCTCGCAGATCCGAATGTGGGTAATGGTTTAAACCTTGTGAATCCTATTTCACTGGCCAATGCAGAATACAGACGCAAAACAACAGATGTATTCAACTTTACCGCAGCAGCTACTTATACCATCATTAAAAACCTGAGTTTTAAATCAACTTTTGGTTACGATAAAGGCAAAAACATTGATCGTCAGTTCAGTGATTCAATCACTCCATTTGCGATCATTCAAGGTGGCCGTAAAGCCATTGTAACGCTTGATACTACTAATCGTACCACCATCACAAATACCAATACACTTACTTATTCTGTGAATGGTTATAAGGATAAGCACGATTTTACCATTTTGGTAGGACAGGAAACATATGATTTACGCACCGAACGTTATATCAGCCAGTTCCGCGACTATCCAACATTTACTTCGGTACAGGATGCATTAACCAAAACATCACTCGCGAATAAATTCGCCGGTTATCCCCGTGTAAACAAAACAAGGTACACAAGCATGTCGTTCTTCACTGCATTGAGCTATGCTTACCTTGATAAATACTATTTCTCTTTCAACCTGCGTGCAGATGGTGCTTCTAAATTTGCACCCGGTAAACAATGGGGTTATTTTCCATCAGGTTCATTTGCATGGAGAGCCAAGAACGAAAAATTCCTGAAAGATGTGAAGTTCCTAAGCGACCTGAAATTCCGTGCAGGCTTTGGTACTGTCGGTAATAACCGTATTGCCGATTACCTCTTCCTTACCACTTTCAGAAACGATGGTAGTTTATACTATGGACTCAATAATGAAATAGTAGGCGCTTTTTACTCTGCAGGACTTGTTAATGAAAGCCTGCGTTGGGAGTCTACACTCAATAAAAACTTTGGGGTTGATCTTAGCCTCTTTAATAACAGATTAAACCTGAGTGTTGATATTTACAACAATAGTTCTAAGGATCTCTTACTGAATGTACCTATTGCCCCTACTTATGGTTATACCACCCAATTACAGAATGTGGGTAAAACAACCAATAAAGGGGTAGAGTTCCAGATCAGCGCAACACCGATTCGTAAGAAAGATTTCAGTTGGACAGTTTCCTATAACATGTCTTTCAACTCAAACAATGTGGAACAATTGGGTCTCAACCAGAAATCATTCTTCCCTGCTGCAAGCTGGGGAGTATCTGGTCAACCAACCGATTATATCATCCGAATTGGAAGTCCAACAAGCGCCATCTGGGGTCTGGTAACCGATGGTTTCTATAAAGTGAGTGATTTCGATTACAATACAGCTACAGGTGTTTATACACTGAAAGCAGGTATGGTGAATAATTCAGGTATCATTGGTCCTGTTCAACCAGGCTCTATTAAATTCAAGGATCTGGATGGTGATGGTGTTATTTCACTGGATAAAGACAGAACAGTTATTGGTAATCCATTACCTAAGTTCACCGGAGGTTTGAACCAGCAGTTTACCTATAAGAACTGGGACATGAGCATCTTCATGAACTTCTCTTATGGTAATGATGTGTACAATGCCAATAAAATTGAATTTACCAATGGCTACACTGCCAACTCTAACATGCTCGATATGATGCAGAATCGTTGGAGAGTGGTAACGGCAGATGGTAAAACTGCGCAGTATGTAAACTCAAGCAACCAGGTGGTAGGTATCGCTCCGGATCAATTGGCAGCATTGAATGCCAATGCAACCATCTGGCAGCCATTGAAAAGTGCAGGTGCATTCTATCCACATTCATGGGCAATAGAAGATGGGTCATTTATTCGTCTGAATAACCTTACCATTGGTTATAGCCTGCCAGTAAAAAAACTGGCTGGTTTGAAAATGAGCAAACTGCGTTTCTACTTTACAGGGAACAACCTGGCTATCTTAACCAGCTATAGTGGTTATGATCCAGAAGTGAGTGTACGTAATAGTCCGCTTACGCAAGGTCTTGATTACTCCGCTTATCCGAAAAGCAGGACATTCATTTTTGGTGTAAACGCATCTTTTTAATCGATCAAATATTGCTATATGAACAATAAATATTTTGCAAAACTTTCAGTGATCGCGGTAGCAGGGGCGATGTTCCTTTCTACCGGCTGTAAAAAATACCTCGATCAGCAACCCATAACAGATGTAGGTGCTGAAATGGTGTTCGCCGATGTTACCACTACCCGTAAAGCACTTGCGGGTGTATACAGCAGGCTTGTAGGAGATGCCGGTTTTGGTATTCGTTTAAGTCTTTATTATACAGTAGATACCGATGAAATGCAGGGCCCTACCGGTAATGCAGATAACGACAGAAGAGATATAGCCCGTTATGCAGCTACTTCGGGAAATGCGCAGATCAATAATCCATTTAACCAGTTATTTACTGGTATTGAATATGCCAATATCTGTATTGCTAATATTCCAAAGATGGATATGTACAATAATGGATCTGAACAGGAGAAAAAACAGTTGCGGAGGTTATACGGCGAAGCGTTGACTTTACGCGCGCAGTTTTATTTTCAGGCAATTGTAAACTGGGGTGATGTGCCTGCACATTTTCAACCTGCAGCTACCCTTGCTTCCACCAATCCTTTCCCTGCAAGAACAGACAGAGATACTATTTACAACCGCTTACTTGCCGATTTAAAAGTGGCAACCGATCTTGTGCCCTGGAGAAATGAAGTAGCAGGTATTGGCGATCAGGTTGATGAGCGTATTAGCAAAGGCACTGTAAAAGGACTTCGTGCAAGAATCGCATTGTTCAGAGGAGGGTTTGCTTTGCGTAGCGATGCGTCAATGAAACGTCCTACGGATTACCTTACTTATTATCAGATCGCAAAAGATGAATGCAGTGAGATCATTGCATCTAACCAACATTCACTGAACCCAAGTTTCCGCGCATTATGGAAAGACCAGGTAAACGCACGTGTTCCTGCAGATCCTAATGGGGAACTGATGTTCCAGGCAAGTGGTATTGGCAGAAATGCAGTAGCAGATACCAAACTGGGTTATTATAATGGTCCTACCGTAAATAACTTTGGTAATAAAAGTATCAACGTGTTACCTACTTACTTCTATGCATTTGATCCAAATGATTTGAGAAGAGATGTTACCTGTGCACCTTACAATGTAGCTGCCAATGGCGCTACTAAAGTAGGTCAGGCAATCACAGCAATCTGTGATGGTAAGTACAGAAGAGACTGGATCAGCAGTCCGGTAGTTGCACCAACAGATGCAGTACAATATTTTGGATTGAAATGGCAGATACTGCGTTATTCAGATGTATTGCTGATGCTGGCAGAAGCGGAAAATGAAATTAATGGCCCAACTGCCACCGCTTATAATGCCGTAAATCAGGTAAGAAGAAGAGGATTCGGTAAACCACTGGGTACACCAGATGTTACTGTTGACCTTCCTGCCGGTTTATCTAAAACTGCATTCTTCGATGCAGTGGTAAAAGAAAGATCACTTGAACTCGGTGGTGAAGGTGTACGTAAATTCGACCTGATCAGGTGGAACCTGCTCGCTTCAAAAATAGCAGCAACCAAAGCAGCTTTGTTGGCAATGTCAACAGGCGCGGCTCCTTATAACACTTTACCTGTATCGATGTATTACAAAAACAATTCATCAGCTGATGATGCAACATTGTGGGCAAATTCATTTTATGCTCCTACACCGGGTACAGCTCCGGCAGCATCAACAAGGGTTAACTGGATCGGCGCAGCAATTAATACAACTGCATTGGCGCGCTATGCAACCGGATTTACAACAGGTAAATCAGAATTATTGCCAATACCGCAACCTGCAAGAGATGCAAACCCTAACCTTAGCCAAAACCCAGGATACTAACCTCTCAAGTAAAGGATAAAATAAGGCCGATTTATTTCGGCCTTATTTTTTAAGTTTAGTCTATGCGTATAAAATTATTCCTGATATCTTCCTTTCTATTACTGACCTTATGTTCTATTGCCCAGCCAAAACGTATTACGGTAGCAAAAGACGGAACAGGACAATTCAATACTGTCCAGGCAGCTTTTGATGCTATTCCATCAGGCAACACGATGCCTGTTATAATTTTTGTGAAAAAAGGTGTTTACAAAGAAAGACTTGTACTAGACACTCGCAAAGATTTTGTTAGTCTGATAGGGGAAGATAAATTCAATACAATTTTGACATTCGATAACCATGCAGGTAAAAAACTACCTAATGGCGATACAATTAATACATGGTCATCCGCCAGCTTCTTTTTATATGCCAATGATTTTTATGCAGAGAATATCAGCTTTGAAAATAATGCAGGATTTACAGCTGGACAAGCCGTAGCTGTTTTTGCGAATGGCGACAGGCTTAGTTTTAACGGTTGCAGATTTCTTGGATTTCAGGATGTATTGTTTTGCAGTGGTGCCGGAAGCAGACAGTATTATAAAGATTGTTATATAGAAGGAAGTACCGATTTTATTTTTGGTCCTGCTACAGCAGTATTTCAAAACTGTCTTATTCATAGTAAGAAGAACTCGCATGTTACAGCAGCATCCACGCCTCGTGAAGTACCTTATGGATTTGTTTTTTTTGATTGTAAGCTAACTGCTGATACAGCATTTAAAAAAGTAAGCCTTGGCCGACCATGGCAGCCGCATGCAAGTGTAACCTATATACGCTGCGAAATTGGCGATCATATTATTCCGGAAGGATGGAACAACTGGCGCAACCCGGCTAATGAAGCAACGGTACGTTATAGTGAGTATAAAAATACTGGTCCCGGTGCACAGCCTGCATCAAGACCTTCATGGATCAAACAATTGAACGAAGAGGAAGTAAAAAAGTACACCCTCAAAAATATATTCGGCGACTGGCTACCTAGAACAAACTAATTCTGTGCTTTTCTGTGGCAATCTCTTCCGGACTTTCGGTCTTTCCGACTTCCGGACCAATTTGCCACTGAATACACAGAAGGACACTGAAAGACGGTGCTATTTTTTTCTGGTTGTTGATTCCCTGATAAATACATCAGGCTGAAGCATTTTGGTTTCGAAATCTTTCACCGGCCGTTTACTCTCTATCAGGTTTAACAAAAGTTCAGTAGCAACCTGTCCCATCTCAAATGCCGGCTGACGTACTACGGATAATGAAGGCGATAATAATTCGGTAAGGTCAATATTTGAAAAGCCGATGATAGCGATATCTTCTGGCACACGAATTTTTTTTGCTTTGAAATAACGCAGGCAGTTTGTGGTTAATTTATCTGCAGCAGCAAAAATGGCATCTGGTTTTTTCTTTTGCCTGAATAAGCTGTCTAATGCCTGCTCTACTTCTTCATATACCAATCCCCCATGCAGGCAGTACTTTATCAAAGAGGGGTTTGGTTTTATTTTATGCTCTTCTAACGCAGCCTGGTATCCGCCTATTCGATCGCGGGTAATAGAGAGGTATTCTGCATTGGCGAGCGCAGCAATATTTTTGAAACCACTCTTTATCAGGTGAGCAGTGGCATCATAACCTCCCTTTTTATTATCAACCGTAACTTTATGGGTTTCGATTTCATCTAGTACACGATCAAAGAAAACGATGGGATAACCACGGTCATGTAAATGTTTCAGGTGACTGAGGTCCTGCGTTTCGGATGCTGGTGAAATAAGCAATCCATCGATAGATCTTGAAGCAAGGTATTGTACGTTAATCAATTCCCTTTCATACGACTCATGACTTTGGGTAATGATTACATTATAGCCCTTATCATAGGCAATAGATTCTATACCATTGATGATCTGAGAGAAAAAGCTATTGGCAATTTCCGCCACCACAATGCCAATGGAGCGGGTTCTTTTTTCTTTTAAACTAAGCGCAATTGGGTTTGGGCGGTAGTTGATCTTCTCCGCATATTCCAGCACCATTTTTTTAGTCTCGGGACTAATCTCATAGCTGTCGCGTAATGCCCTTGAAACAGTGGAAGTAGAAAGCCCAAGTTCTTTGGCAATATCTTTTATCGTTACAGCTTCGTATTTCATGATTTTATTCTTGGAAGGAACTAAATGTACGTTTTTTCCTAATGACCATTTTTCTGGTGATAGAGGGGGCAAAAAATGAATGTAAATATTTCCTTCAAAATGATGAAAACCGATGCGCTCTGGCATACGGGATAAATAGCAGAAAAACCGCTGTAACTGCCTGATTTTGAAAAGAAATAGCTATTTGTTAAAATCAGCAAAAATGATCTTCGTTACCGGGAACGATTGCGTAAAAAAACTGACCAGATATGTTCCATGCAAGTGAATATCTGAGTAGACTTGTTGCCTGATTGCGAGGCCAAAATGGCCTTTGTTAAATAAGCGCTTGCCATGAGATTCACCCACAGTAAATATGTGCCATTCAGCAACACAAAATGGTTTGCTGTTAAATGGATTGAATGTTGCAGTAAAGTGAATGTTCAAATGCTTGTTTTGTTTATTGGTATATTGGCGAGAGCCAGGCAATTCAGCTATACAGGTTTTCCTGTATAGCTTTTTTACATGGAATCAATTGTAGTGCAGAAAATCAATGGTATGAAATCACTTTTTTATGTAACCTTATTGCTAACCATGCTTGGTTTTGGTTTACCCGATAAAAAAGTTCGCTTTTTTATGATTGGTGATTCAACCATGGCCAATAAACCCCTTGCAAATAATCCGGAGCGTGGATGGGGACAATTATTCCCAGCGCTACTTACCAATGAAGTAGAAGTACATAACCATGCAGTAAACGGCAGAAGTACCAAAAGTTTTATCAAAGAAGGCAGATGGGATTCAGTAATGAAACAACTGCGTGAAGGCGATTATGTATTCATACAATTTGGTCACAACGATTCAAAAATTACCGATAGCAACCGTTATGCTGCCCCACAAACAACTTATCGGACCAGTCTTATTCGATTTGTGAATGAAGCAAGATCAAAAGGTGCAAATCCTATACTCGTAACACCAGTTATGCGCCGCAAATTCGATACGAAGGGAACATTTGTTGATCAACATGGTGAATACCCTGGAGTAGTAAGAGAGATAGCACAGCAAATGAATGTTCCCTTAATTGATCTTCATGCCAGCAGCCAAAAATTAATTGAACAACATGGGGTAGAAGGTTCCAAGAAAATGTTTTTGTGGATCGACCCCAAACATTTCGGCACAATGTTCGAAGGAAAAAAAGACGATACCCATTTTTCTGAATATGGTGCGATATCAGTGGCTTCGCTGGTTTGTGCAGAAATGAAAGCAAAAAATATTGCCGCTCAATATCTCAAACCTTCTGTTCATCCGGAGAAATATGAGTATGAGTTGCCCAAGATTTATGCGCCTCATTTTAAAAAAGACAGCTTTTCTATTGTTACCTATGGTGCAAAGAATGATGGTATATCATTAAATACTGTTGCCATCAACAAAGCGATCGATGCCTGTGCGGCAAATGGCGGTGGCACGGTGGTTATACCATCGGGGCTCTGGCTTACCGGTCCTATTACCATGAAGAGTAACGTAGAAATGTATTCTGAAAAGAATGCGCTGATATTGTTTACGTCTGACAGGAAAGCATATCCTTTGGTGAAATCTTCTTTTGAAGGTGTGTATGCGGCACGTTGCCAGTCGCCGATCACAGCAGAAAACCTTGAAAATATTGCCATTACGGGCTATGGTATTTTTCATGGATCAGGAGATGTATGGCGTCCGCTGAAGAGAAATAAACTCACTGATTCTGAATGGAAAAAACATATTGCGCGAGGTGGTGTTGTAACGGAGGATAAATCAACCTGGTATTCATCGGAAGGAGCATTAAAAGGATCATTGACAAATAATATCGGAAAACTGTTGCCGGGCATGGAACTGAAAGACTTTGAAGAGATCAGGGATTTTCTTCGTCCAAATATGTTGCGCATACTCGATTGTAAGAACGTAATACTGGAAGGTGTAACATTCGAAAACTCTCCCGCCTGGACCATGCACCTGATTACCAGTCAGCATATCACCATTAAAAATGTAACCGTAAAAAATCCATGGTATGGTCAGAATACCGATGCACTTGATCTGGAAGCCTGTGCAAATGTATTGGTAGATGGCTGCAAGTTCGACACAGGTGATGATGGTATTTGTATTAAATCAGGAAGAGATGAAGAGGGCAGGAAAAGAGGCATACCTACGGAAAATGTAATTGCAAAGAATACAACTGTTTATCATGCCCATGGTGGTTTTGTGATTGGGAGTGAAATGAGTGGTGGCGCAAGAAACCTGTTTGTGTCTGATTGTAATTTTATCGGTACAGATATCGGGTTACGATTTAAAACAGTTCGTGGGCGTGGTGGTGTGGTGGAAAATATTTATGCGGCAAATATCAATATGATAGATATTCCTGGTGAAGCTATTTCCTTCGATATGTATTATGCTGCCAAAGACCCGGTTCCATTAGCGGGTGAAGAAAGAGCTTTACCGAAGGTTGAAATACTTCCGGTGACAGATGCAACACCTGTATTCCGAAATTTCTTCATCAACAATATAGTCTGTAATGGTGCTGCAAAAGCCGTATTTGTACGGGGTATTCCGGAAATGAGGGTGAGTAATCTCGTATTCAATAATATGGTGATGAAAACAGATAAAGGGGTAGAATGTATTGAAGCGCAGGGTGTAAGTTTTAATAATGTTTACCTGCAACCTTCCGATACTAATCCGATTGTAAGTATTCAAAACAGTGCTGATATCAGTTTCAGTAAACTCCGTTTCGATGCCCTTCCTAAAATGATCATGACTGTTGATGGTGACCGTAGCGGTAAAATAAAAATGACCGGAAGCGACCTTGGAACATTTAAAAACAAAATCATCTTCAGGTATGGCGCATCACCTGCTTTACTTGAAGTGAAATAATCCCATGAAAAGAATCATCTGTACCATAGCGATCCTGATTTTATTTCAGCCTTTTATAACAAGTGCACAAAAACCATGGTCTGAACGTATGGCTTCAACAGTTATGCAGCTTTGGCCTGATAGTATGGCATTAAAAGCTGGTCAACCGGCGAAATGGATTTATGACCAGGGACTGATACTAAAAGGAATGGAAAAAGTTTGGATGCGCACAGGTAACGGTGCTTACTTCAACTACATCAAAAAGAGTATGGACTTCTTTGTAAACAAAGATGGACAAATAAGAACCTATAAGCCGGCAGATTATAATATCGATAATATTACACCGGGCAGAAATCTGCTTATGTTATACGATGTACTGGAAGATGAAAAATACAGGAAAGCAGCTGTAACGCTTCGTGAGCAACTAAAGCATCATCCCCGTACGAAAGAAGGCGGCTTCTGGCACAAAAAAATATATCCCTGGCAAATGTGGCTCGATGGATTGTATATGGGAGAACCATTTTATGCGGAATATGCAACCCGTTTTAATGAGCTGGAAGCATTTGATGATATCGCCAACCAGTTTATATGGATGGAGCAACATGCAAGAGATGCCAAGACAGGATTATTATATCATGCATGGGATGAAAGTAAAGAGCAGGCATGGGCCAATAAGGCAACCGGGCAATCGCCCCATTTCTGGGGAAGGGCCATGGGATGGTATGGTATGGCGATAACCGATGTGCTTGAGGTTTTTCCAGCGAACCATCCTAAAAGAAAAGCACTGGTTGAAATTCTAAAAAGATATATCACCGCAATAAAAAAAGTACAGGATACCAAATCGGGAGTGTGGTGGCAAATTTTAGACAAAGCAAACCAACCTGGTAATTACCTTGAAGCATCCGCCTCCTCTATGTTTGTGTATACCATGGCTAAGGCAATCAGACTGGGTATATCACCAGCTACTGAAATATCCACGGTTAAAAAAGCATATGCGGGTTTACTGAAAACTTTTATAACCGAAGAAAATGGCACAGCACACCTCAATCGTGTATGCCAGGTTGCAGGGTTGGGTGGTAATCCATATCGCGATGGCAGTTTCAAGTATTATATAAGTGAGCCAATCGTAACAGATGATCCAAAAGGTTTGGGTGCATTTATACTGGCAGCAACTGAAATGGAAACATTAACCGAACCAAAACCCGGAACAGGAAAAACAGTTGTCTTAGATCGTTACTTTAATAACGAAACAAGAAAGAACAAATTGGGTAATACCGTACCCTTTCATTATACCTGGGAAGACAGGATGAATAGCGGCTTTGCCTTATGGGGTAACCTCTTCAGAAACCATGGTGCTATTACAACAGATCTGTTTACTGAACCAACCGCAACTGCTTTGAAAAATGCATCGGTTTATATCATTGTAGATCCGGATACAGAAAAAGAAACCGCTAAACCAGCTTTTATTCTGCCTCAACATATAAAAGCCATTTGCGACTGGGTAAAAGCAGGTGGTGTTTTGGTGTTGATGGCAAATGATGCTGCGAATGTGGAGTTGGATCATTTTAATGAACTGGCAGCAAGCTTTGGAATTCAATTTAACAAAGACAACCTCAACGCTGTAAAGAACAATGAATTTGAAACAGGAGTGGTGAAAGCAGAAAAAGGTAATGAGGTATTTAAAACCGCAGAACGATTTTTTATTAAAGAATTGGCGTCATTGAATATTAAGGCACCTGCAAAATCATTGGTAATCGACAAGGGAAATACCATTATGGCCATCAGTACTTATGGTAATGGGAAAGTATTTGCCATCGGAGATCCATGGTTATACAATGAATACATTGATGGAAGAAAGCTTACGCCCGACTTTGATAATTATCAGGCAGCAAAAGAACTGGCAACATGGTTAGTAAAATCGGCGAAAGCTAAAAAATAAACATGCGGGGTAAAACTAAAATAATACAACTGTTTTGGCTATCGTGGCTGCTATGCTTGTCTGTTTCTCTACAGGCACAAGAGGTGGTATTGGTGGTAGATGCAAATGGCAGAGGTGATTTTAGTAATATTCAGGATGCCGTAAATAGTTTACCAGATACAGCGAAAGAGCAAAGGGTGATTTATATTAAGAATGGAACCTATTCCGAGAAAGTTTTTATCACCAAACATAAAATAACACTTGCCGGAGAGGACAAAACAAAAACCATACTGAAGATATCTTTATCGAGAGATGTATGGCGCTGTGAAAGTGCAGACGATTGGGGAGTAGCGGCTTTGAATTTAAGAGGGAATGATATCGTACTTGAAAACCTGAGTATCATAAACAGTTATGGATTCGATCAGGTAAACGATACTTACGTAGAATGTAAAACCGATACAGGTACCATCACTAAACAAATACGCAGATCGAGCCATCAGATGGCTTTACGCAGTTTTAATACAACCAGACTCATAGTTCGCAACTGTATTCTACGTGCTTACGGAGGCGATACGGTTAGTCCATGGAACGTCGAAGAAGGTATGTATTATTTCAAAGATTGTTTGATGGAAGGTGGGGTTGATTTTTATTGTCCAAGAGGATGGGCATGGGCAGAGAACTGCGAGTTTGTAGCACATGGTAATGTGGCAGCCATCTGGCATGATGGTTCAAAATATGAAGACTCGAAAACAGTATTGATAAACTGTACATTCAGGGGCGAAGATGGTTTTAAGCTAGGCAGGTACCACAGAGATGCGCAGTTCTATTTACTCAACTGCAGTTTTCCAGAGAACATGACCGATGCACCAGTTTATCTTAATCCAAGTAACCCACAGAACATCATTCAGTGGGGGCACCGTGTTTACTTTTATAATTCACACAGAAAAGGGGGTGATTACAACTGGCATAAAGACAACCTAAATGAAGCCAAAGGCTCACCTAAACCTGAAATGATAACACCTGCCTGGACCTTTGCAGGTAAATGGAACCCACTTACGGTATTGCCTTTTCAGTATAATGGAAAAACAACGAAGAATAAAGGATCAAAGCAACAGACATCAACCAATAAAGGAACATACCAATTGGAGTCGTTGTTGTTGCAGGCGGAAAATATGTTGGTATACCAGCGGGCAGTAGGTGGGTGGCCCAAGGCGGTGGAGAATGTGAAAGTGGATTATACAAAACGATTGTCGGAAGCAGAGAAGAAACGCATCATTGCAGACTCTTTACACAAAGACGCAACCATCGACAACAGTGCAACTACTAAAGAAATCAGATTCCTGGTAAATGCATATAAAGAAACCGGTAATACCCGTTATCTGCTGGCAGCAGAGAAGGGAATACGCTATTGCCTGAAGGCGCAATACCAAAATGGAGGATGGCCACAATATTATCCGGATTCAAGTTTATACCGCGGGCAGATTACCTATAACGATAATGCAATGGTCAATGTTTTGAATGTGTTGCAGGATATCGTTGAACAAAAAAACAATTTTAACCTGGTAAGCCAGGATTTTGTTTCGCTTGCAAAACAAGCAGTAGAAAAAGGAGTTGAATGTATTCTCAAAACCCAGATACTGGAAAACGGAAAACCAACTGCCTGGTGCGCGCAATATAACCAACACAGTTTGCAGCCAGAGATGGCTCGAAAATTCGAGTTAGTTTCTTTGAGTGGAATGGAGTCTGCTGGTATACTTTCTTTTTTAATCAGGTTGCCGAACCCGACAGATGCAATCGTTAAAGCAGTGAAAGCGGCTGTTGAGTGGTTTGAGTTGGTGAAGATTGAAGGATATGTTTACCAGGATATTGAAGACCCATCTATGCCCAACGGAAAAGACAGGGTAATTACTCCTGCTCCCAATGCAGTATTATGGGCACGCTTTTATGAGATACCAAACAATAAGCCATTTTTTACCGGAAGAGATAGTGTAAGAAAGTATAAGGTTTCAGAAATAGAACACGAAAGAAGAACAGGATATGCCTGGTATGGTACCTGGCCGGAAAAAATACTAAAGAAAGAGTATCCGGCCTGGAAAATAAAAAATCACCTTAATTAAAGTTATAGAGCGAATGCAACTCAGTGCAAACAATTTGATGAATCTACAATCGAGACAGGTTGAATGTCCTGATAAGTCATTGTTACAATTGCCCGAACGGGTACTTCAGTTTGGAACGGGCGTATTGCTTAGGGGCTTACCAGATTATTTTATCGACAAGGCAAACAAGCAGGGAATTTTTAATGGAAGAATTGTCGTGGTAAAATCTACAGACAGAGGAGGCACAGATGCATTCGATGCACAGGATGGATTGTATACGCTATTAGAGCGGGGATACGAAGCAGGCATTAAAACAGAAAAGCTCATCGTTAATGCATCTATCAGTCGGGTATTATCTGCGAATAGTCAATGGGAAGAAATACTTACCTGTGCAGCTAATCCTGAAATGCAACTGATTATTTCCAATACTACTGAAGTAGGTATAACGTTGGTTACCAGCGATGCTAAAGCAGCGATACCTGCTTCTTTCCCAGGCAAATTGCTCGCTTTTCTTTTAAAACGATATGAATATTTCAAAGGGGCAACAGAGGCAGGAATGGTCATTGTTCCAACAGAACTTATTACAGATAATGGCGCAAAACTAAAAGCCATTGTTACGGAGTTGGCCAGACTGAAAGGGTTATCAGACGAATTTATCTATTGGTTGCATGCAGCAAATGATTTTTGCAGTTCACTTGTCGACAGGATCGTTCCCGGAAAGCCCGCGGAAAAAGATCACGCAATTGCAGAACAGCAATTAGGTTGCATGGATGAATTGATGATCATGTCTGAAACCTATCGCTTATGGGCCATTGAAACGGATCAGGAAAGAACAAGGCAAATACTTTCATTCGCTATGGCTGATGAAGGTATTGTACTTGCAAAAGATATTAACCGGTTTAGGGAACTCAAATTGCGTTTACTGAATGGCACCCATACTTTTACTTGTGGCTTTGCCTGTCTTGCAGGATTCCGCTTGGTAAAAGATGCTATGCAAGATCAAAGTTTTGTAAGCTTCATCACGGCCATCATGATGGAAGAAATAGCACCACTTATTGCAAAAAATGATATCAGTAAAACAGATGCTGAAGCATTTGCAAAACAGGTAATTGACCGCTTCCGTAATCCTTTTATAGACCACCAGTGGCATCATATAGCCGTACAATATACTTCAAAAATGGCCATGCGAAATGTTCCACTGATTGAAGCAAAATATAAACAAGGAGAAGTTGCAAATTCAACAATGGCACTTGGTTTTGCGGCTTACCTGCAATTCATGAAACCTAAGCTTACTGCAGATGGTAAATCATTTGTAAATGAACATGGGTTGGTATTGAACGATGATAAGATGAGCGTTATTTATGCCTATTGGTCAGAACAATTAACTGATGCTGAAACCATTCTTTTAATTTTAGCCGATACCTCCATTTGGGGAACTGATCTAACACAGTATAAAGATTTTGTATCAGCAGTTACCGAACATTATCTTCAATTGGAAACGCAGAGTCCATTGGATATATGGAAATCAGTGAATAGTCAAAAATCCGTTGCATGAGTGAAGTGAGAAAAATAATTAAAGTACATCCGGCAGATAATGTATTGGTAGCCTTACAGGATCTGGCTGTTGGTGAAGCAGTGGTTTGGGATGGACAATCTTACATATTAGCGGAACCTATTCCGGCAAAACATAAGTTTACCACAGAACAGATTGAAGCTGGCGCTGCCATTACCATGTATGGTGTATTAGTAGGAAAAGCAAAAATAAACCTGCCAGTTGGTGTGCGTATCAGTACCGAAAATATTACCCACGCATCAGGTACTTATAGCCTTCATGAAAGAAGAACTGCCTGGCATATCCCAGATATCAGCAGTTGGCAGCAAAAAACTTTCGATGGATACCATCGGGCTGACGGCTCTGTTGGTACAGCAAATTACTGGCTGGTGATACCATTGGTATTCTGTGAAAACAGAAACATAGAAGTAATTCGCGAAGCCCTGCTGGAAGAACTTGGTTATGCACGGGTAAAAAAATACCACCAGTTCACCAAACACCTGACTCGTTTATACCAGTCAGGAGCAGCCGCAGATGCGATCCTGGAAACAGATTTTGTTGAAGAGGAAACACCCAATACTAACAACCCTTTGTTTCCTAATGTAGATGGCATTAAATTTTTAACACACGATGGTGGTTGTGGTGGAATAAGACAGGATGCACAAACCCTGTGCGGATTATTAGCAGGATATATAACCCATCCGAATGTAGCTGGCGCGACCATATTGAGCCTTGGTTGCCAGAATGCCCAGGTAGCAATGCTGCAGGAAGAAATCAACAAGCGCGATAAAAATTTTCAGAAACCATTATATATGCTGGAGCAGCAAAAGCTGGGAACAGAAACCAAACTGGTATCAACTGCAATTAAGCAAACATTTGCCGGATTGGTGGAAGCAAATAAAAACAGCAGAAAGCCCACGCCACTTAGCAAACTTTGTATAGGTTTGGAATGTGGAGGATCAGACGGGTTTTCAGGAATATCTGCCAATCCTGCTATCGGATACACATCAGATCTTTTGGTAGCATTGGGCGGCAGTGTTATTTTGTCTGAATTTCCTGAATTATGTGGTGTAGAACAGGAACTCAGTGATCGTTGTGTCGATGAAAACAAAGCCGGAAGATTTATGCAGCTTATGCAGCATTATAATCAAAAAGCAGAAGAAGCGGGCAGTGGATTTTATATGAACCCATCTCCCGGTAATATAAAAGATGGACTGATTACCGACGCCATAAAATCTGCAGGAGCTGCGAAAAAAGGTGGCACATCTCCCGTAGTAGATGTGTTAGACTATCCGGAAAAAGTGACCCAATCCGGATTAAACCTGCTCTGTACACCAGGCAATGATGTTGAGTCTACCACTGCAGAAGTTGGTTCAGGAGCTACTGTGGTTTTATTTACCACCGGATTAGGAACACCGACAGGTAACCCGATTGCGCCAGTTGTTAAGTTATCCAGCAATACAGCTTTGTATGAGCGGATGGAAGATATCATTGATATCAACACGGGATCTATTATTGAAGGAAAAGAAACAATAGAAGAAGCAGGAGAAAGGATATTGAATTATGTGATTGAAGTTGCCAGTGGAAGGATTAAAGTTAGTGCCGTACGAAACGGACAAGACGATTTTATACCATGGAAACGAGGTGTTAGCCTCTGATCATCAACAATAAGTAAAACAGCTTATGAAACAGTTTTTAGACGAAAATTTTTTGCTGAATAATAAAACAGCGCAGGAATTGTACCATGGCTATGCCAAAGGAATGCCGATTATCGATTACCATTGTCACCTTTCTCCACAACAGATAGCTGAAGACAAGAAGTTTAAAAGCTTAACCGAAGTATGGTTATATGGCGACCACTATAAATGGCGCGCTATGCGTACGAATGGTGTTGAAGAAAAATACTGTACAGGTGATGCCAGCGACAGGGATAAGTTTAAACAGTGGGCAGGCACGGTTCCTTATACCCTGCGCAATCCGCTATACCATTGGACACATCTTGAACTGCAACGATATTTCGGGGTGAATGAAATATTGAATGAAAAATCTGCCGATGCAATCTTTGATAAGTGCACGGAAATGTTGCAGGCTGATGATTATACGGTTAGAAACCTGTTGCGTAAGATGAATGTTGCACTGGTTTGTACCACCGATGATCCTGTTGATTCACTCGAATACCATGCAAAAATAAAATCAGATGGTTTTGAAGTGCCTATCCTGCCTGCATTTCGTCCTGATCAGGCGATGAATGTAACTGATGCGGTAAAGTTCAATAATTATATCACTCAACTGGAAGCTGTTACTGGTATCTCCGTTTCTTCTTTTGATGATTTCCTCTATGCTTTACAAAACAGGCATGATTTTTTTGCCGCCGCCGGATGCTCCGTATCCGACCACGGACTGGAAGAAATTTATGCAGAAGATTTTACCGGTTCCGAAATCAACAGCATCTTCAATAAAATACATGCCGGAAAACAACTGAATGAATCTGAGCAACGCAAATTCAAATCGGCTATGCTGGTACATTTTGCTGAGTGGGACTGGGAGAAAGGATGGGTTCAGCAGTTTCACCTGGGTGCTTTGCGCAACAACAATTCCCGCATGTTGCATCAGCTTGGTCCTGATACAGGATGGGATTCAATAGGTGATTTCGCGCAAGGAAGACCCCTCGCAGCATTCCTGAATAAATTGGATAGTGATAATAAACTGGCCAAGACCATCATCTATAACCTAAATCCCGCAGATAACGAATTGATGGCAACAATGATCGGTAATTTTAATGATGGTTCTGCTGCTGGTAAAATACAGTTTGGCGCTGCCTGGTGGTTCCTCGATCAGAAAGATGGTATGATCAAGCAAATGAATGCCTTGTCTAATATGGGATTACTGAGTCGCTTTGTCGGCATGCTCACAGACTCACGTAGCTTTCTGTCGTTCCCTCGTCATGAATATTTCCGCAGACTGCTCTGTAATTTATTTGGAGAAGAAATTGAAAAAGGAGAGCTGCCTGCAGATATGGAATGGATGGGGAAGATTATTAAAGATATCTGTTACCGTAACGCACAACAATATTTTGGCTGGCAGGGTATAACCCCCCAAGCCCTCTAAGCACAATCCTTCAGTGCTCTTCTGTGTCTTCAGTGGCAATACTAATTTTTTAATTGCCACTGAAACCACAGAGATACACTGAAATTATTTTTTTTAAAGCAAGCAACAATCGAATGGATTTTCAAACAAAACTCAATCAACTCTTCGTCGAAGAAAAAGACATACCAGCGCAATACCTGTTGCCTGGTGAAATACACCAACGCGAATATTTATCGGATGGTACCATGAAAACATGGAACGGAAATGTACATGAAGTATATTCTCCTATTTGTATTCAAACACCAGAAGGCTTAAAACGTAAACTGATTGGCACCTACCCTGTGTGTACTGAAAAGGAAGCCAATGAAGCACTTGAAGCCGCTGTTCGTGCCTATGATAATGGCCGTGGTCAATGGCCCACAATGAGTGTGGCCCAAAGAATTGCCTGCGTGGAGCAGTTTATTGAAAAAATGCTCGAGCAAAAAGATATCGTGGTTAAACTGATCATGTGGGAAATTGGTAAATCATGGGGCGATTCTGTAAAAGAATTTGACCGCACGGTGGAATACATTTATGCAACCATTGATGCATTAAAAGAACTCGACCGCGATTCTTCACGTTTTACGATAGAGCAGGGAATTGCTGCACAGATCAGACGTTCACCATTAGGGGTGGTATTATGTATGGGTCCATTCAATTATCCGTTGAATGAAACCTTCACTACCCTCATTCCTGCTATAATCATGGGGAATACCTTATTGTTTAAACCTCCAAAGCACGGTACTTTATTACACTATCCATTACTCGAAGCATTTAAAAGTTGTTTTCCCAAAGGAGTAGTAAATACCATTTATGGAAGAGGTAATACAATTGTACCTGGTTTGATGCAATCAGGAAAAATCAATGTGCTTACTTTAATCGGCTCAAGTAAAGTAGCCAATGAATTAAAAAAACTTCACCCCAAAGTAAACCGCCTAAGGGCAATACTGGGTCTCGATGCAAAAAACGCAGCCGTGATTACCAAGCATGCCGATCTTGAATTGGCAGTACAGGAAACGGTGTTAGGTAGCCTTAGCTTCAACGGTCAGCGTTGCACAGCTTTAAAAATTGTTTTTGTACATGAAAGTCTTGCAACGCAGTTCACCAGCATGCTCAGCGAAGCGGTAGGTAAACTAAAGTTTGGTATGCCCTGGGAAAGTGGTGCAATGTTAACACCATTACCAGAGCCACATAAACCTGCTTATCTCCAGTCTTGTATCGACGATGCGATTCAGCATGGTGCGGCCATCATGAATGAAAATGGCGGTAAACAGTATGAGTCTTTTGTTTATCCGGCTGTATTATATCCTGTAAATGAAAAAATGAAATTATACAGGGAAGAACAGTTTGGTCCGTTGATACCAGTTATTCCTTTTAAAGATATTGATGAACCCATTCAATACCTGATCGATTCAACACATGGTCAGCAGGTAAGTTTATTTAGTAATGACACAACAGAACTTGCATCATTGATTGATCCACTGGTGAACCAGGTGAGTAGGGTAAATATTAATTGTCAGTGCCAGCGTGGACCAGACGTGTTTCCTTTTACCGGAAGAAAAGATAGTGCAGAGGGCACATTGTCTGTAGTAGATGCATTAAGGGCATTTTCAATTCGATCACTGGTAGCTGCTAAACTAACGGATGCAAACAGGCACCTGATAAATGAGATAGTGCATACACACGAATCTAATTTTTTAAGTACAAAATATATATTCTGATATGCAGGCATTTGATTTAACAGGTAAAATCGCATTGGTTACAGGGTGCAATAAAGGAATAGGAAAAGGCATGGCACTTGGACTAGCGGAAGCAGGTGTGGATATCATTGGTGTATCAGGATCATTGGAATTAAGTGGTAGTGCGATTGAACTGGAAGTGAAAGCATTGGGACGTCAATTTTTTGCTTATCAGGCTGATCTTTCAGACAGGGGTAGTATTTATGCTTTTCTTAAAAAGGCAAAACAGGAACATCCTGTTATCGATATTCTCATTAATAATGCTGGCACCATCATGCGTATGCCTGCTGCAGAGCATCCTGATGAATACTGGGATAAAGTGATGTCTATTAACCTCGACGCTCCCTTTATCCTTGCCCGTGAAATAGGCAGCAGTATGTTGCAAAGAGGTTCCGGTAAAATTATCTTTACCTGTTCGCTGCTGAGTTTTCAGGGAGGAATTAATGTGCCGGGTTATGCCGCAAGCAAAGGAGCATTAAGCAGCCTGATTAAAGCACTGGCAAATGAATGGGCTGGTAAAGGCATACAGGTAAATGGTATTGCACCCGGATATATTGCAACAGATAATACAACGGCCTTAAGAGAAGATGCGGAAAGAAATGCAGCGATTCTTTCCCGTATTCCTGCAGGAAGATGGGGACAACCGGAAGATTTCAAAGGCCCCGTTGTATTTCTGGCATCAAAAGCATCAGACTATGTAAACGGAACAATCATAACAGTAGATGGGGGATGGATGGGACGGTAGTAGATGGTAGATGGCAGATCGCAGATGTCAGATTTTTGATGGCTGATGTCTGATGTCTGATGTCGGATTTGAGATGTATTTTATTCACTACTCACTATTCACAATTCACAATTGACAATTCACAAAAATGCAAATACGATTTCAAAACAGTCCGAATGAGGTGAAGGGTATGGATACTGCTTCGCTGAGGGAAAACTTTCATGTAGGGGAGTTGATGAAGGATGATCAACTTAAGTTGGTTTATTCGCATTACGACCGCGTGATTATTGGAGGTGTAAAGCCTGTACACAAGACGGTGGTGCTTCATAATGAAGCAGAACTGCGTGCGGAATATTTTTTGGAGAGAAGAGAGCTGGGAATCATTAATACTGGTGAAGCTGGGGTAGTAGTGGCAGATGGAGTTAAGTATGAATTGAATAAACTGGATGCACTTTATCTGGGTAAGGGCACAAAGGAAGTAAGTTTCACAAGTGCAGATGGTAATTCACCCGCAATATTCTTTTTATTGTCGGCACCGGCACATCATACATACCCAAACAGGAGTATGACAAAAGACGAGGCTTCTCCGGTGAACCTGGGAGATATTGCTACATCCAATCAACGCACCATTTATAAATACATTCACCAGGATGGTATACAGAGTTGTCAACTTGTGATGGGACTTACCATGCTGAATCATGGTAGTGTTTGGAACTCGGTACCGCCGCATACACATACCAGAAGAATGGAAGTGTATTTCTATTTTGATGTGCCGGAGCAACACAGGGTATTTCATTTTATGGGACAGCCAACAGAAACCAGACATATCCTGATGGCCAACCACGAGGCAGTGATTTCGCCGCCCTGGTCGATGCATTTCGGGGCTGGTTCATCCAATTATGGATTTATTTGGGGAATGGCAGGTGAGAATTATACATTTACGGATATGGATCCTGTAGCAATAGCAGAAATCAGGTAAGCAAACTTCTATGAAGAAAGTACTCTGTTTTGGTGAAATATTACTGCGTTTATCGCCCGCTGCAAACGGACAGTGGCTGGAACAAAACCAGCTTCCTGTTTTTATGGGCGGAGCCGAATTGAATGCAGCCACTGCATTGGCCGTTTGGGGGCATCCGGTGAAATATTTTACGGCAATGCCAGATAATGCTTTATCGAAAGATATTGCTGGTTATCTGGGTAAGAAAAAGATCGATACCTCTTCTGTTCATTATTCAGGAAATAGAATCGGACTTTATTTTCTGCAACAGGGAACAGACATGAAAAATGCAGGTACGGTTTTCGATCGCGCAGGTTCTTCATTTGCTACGTTGTCTACCGGAGTGGTTGATTGGGATGAAGTACTCTCAGACGTACAATGGTTTCATTTTAGTGCTATTGCCCCGGCAGTAAGCGCATCTGCTGCAGAACTTTGTCTGGAAGTGCTGAAAGCCGCCAGCGCCAAAGGCATTACCATTTCTGTTGATCTGAATTACAGGGCTTTGCTGTGGAAATATGGTAAACAGCCGGCTGAAGTAATGAAAACATTATTGCCTTATTGTAACCTGGTAATGGGCAATATTTGGGCTGCTAATACTTTATTGGGGATTGAATTGGACCAAAGCCTTATTGATGCCGAAGATTATGAGGCTCATGCGGCAAAAACGGCTGGCGCAATCATGCAGCAATATCCAGCCTGTAAAAAAGTAGCCAATACTTTTCGATTTGATGAAGGGGTTGGTATCAGGTATTTCGCTATCTTGAACGACGCCCTGACACAAGTTCGCTCAAAAACTTTCCGCACAGCTACTGTAATAGATAAAGTAGGTAGTGGAGATTGTTTTATGGCCGGCTTAATTCACGCTGCATTAAGTAATTATTCAGCAACAGAAACGATAAACTATGCCGCAGCAGCGGCTTTTGGAAAATTGCAGGAAAAGGGTGATACAACTTCCAATTCTGTAAGTCATATTCAAAACATTATTGCAAGCAATGAGTAATCAACAAATCATACAATCAATTACTGCGCAGGGAATGTTGCCCTTGTATTACCATCCAGATAGTGAAGTGTCGCTACAGGTGGCAAAAGCACTTTATGATGCAGGGGTTAGGGTGATAGAATATACCAATAGAGGAGAGCATGCGCTAGACAATTTTAAATACCTGCTTGCACAAAGGGCAAGCGTAATGCCAGATATGTTATTGGGTATCGGTACCATCAAAACCATACAGGATGCCCAAAGTTTTATAGATGCAGGGGCCGATTTTATTATTTGTCCGGGTATGATTCCAGCCGTTGCTGAATATGTACATAAGGCAGGTAAAATATGGGTACCGGGTTGTATGACATCTACTGAAATAATGATGGCAGAACAGCTTGGCGCAAAGTTCATCAAATTATTCCCGGGCAATTTGCTGGGTCCGGGTTTTGTGTCGGCTATTAAAGAATTGTTTCCTGGTATTGCCTTTATGCCAACCGGAGGCGTTGAGCTCGATGAGAATAATATTCAGGCATGGTTTAGTGCAGGGGTAAAAGCAGTGGGCATGGGCAGTAAGCTTATTACCAAACAACTGCTTGAAGAAAAAGATTACGCCACAATCAACGATCAAACGAAAAAAGTACTCGATATCATTCAACGCATTAAACGATAATCATGAATGCAGCCATAGGAAAATACAGGTGGACGATATGTTCACTCATCTTTTTTGCTACTACGATTAACTACCTCGACAGACAGGTAATCAGTTTATTAAAGTCGACTTTGTCTGCTGAACTGAACTGGAACGATGCTGATTATGCCAATATAGAAATAGCGTTCAAGCTATTTTATGCATTCGGTATGTTGGGGGCAGGTCGTCTGATCGATAAACTGGGTACAAAACTGGGTTATGCTTTGGCAACAGGTTTATGGAGTCTGGCTGCTGTGTGTCATGCTTTTGCTTCGAGCGTATTAAGTTTTGCAGTGGTGCGTTCATTCCTTGGTGTAACAGAAGCAGGTAATTTTCCGGCAGCTATTAAGAGTGTAGCAGAATGGTTCCCTAAAAAAGAAAGAGCATTGGCAACTGGTATATTTAACTCAGGTGCCAATTTCGGAGCCATCATTGCTCCATTAACCGTACCTTTTATTGCGGCTGAGTGGGGATGGAAATGGGCATTTATCTTAACCGGATTGATTGGTTTTATCTGGCTGATCTTCTGGTTCATTTTATATGAAGTACCCCGCAAGCATAAAAAATTATCTAAAGCAGAATACGATTATATACATAGTGATGATGATGCCACGGTGGCAACTGAAGAAGGGCCTGTTGAGAAAGTATCCTGGTTTAAATTATTGGGCTTCAGACAAACATGGGCTTTTGCTATCGGTAAATTGTTGACAGACCCTATCTGGTGGTTTTATCTTTTCTGGTTACCAGATTTCCTTCAGGGGCAATATCAGTTAACTACAACACAAATAGCTGTTCCTGTTGCATTAGTATATACTATTTCTACATTAGGAAGTATATTGGGTGGATGGGTTCCTTTATGGCTGATAAAGAAAAATTGGACGGTCTTCAAAGCCAGAAAAACGTCCATGCTGATCTATGCATTATGCGTATTACCTATTGTGTTTGCGCAGGTGTTGGGAAGTATTAATATGTGGCTTGCAGTATTGATCATTGGCTTAGCAGCCGCTGCTCATCAGGCATGGAGTGCCAACATATTTACAACAGTAAGTGATTCATTCCCCAAAAAAGCCATCGCATCTGTTACAGGAATCGGTGGTATGTTCGGATCACTGGGAGGAATCTTACTTTCATTACTGGTGCAGAAAAATATGTTTGTTTACTACCGCAGCATTGATAAAATTGAAGTGGCCTACTATATCATGTTCTTCATCTGTGGTTTCGCATACCTGGCTGGCTGGCTGGTGATGAATGCGTTGATTGGAAAGAGAAGGGAGATGGTGGAGATTTAGTTGTAGACCATAGTCCATAGACCATGGTCCATGGACTATGGACAGTGAGTTGCGAACGCTGTCAGGTCAGGTATTCTATGTAGATTGTTTCCGTGGGGTAGGATACTTTCTTGACGGCTAATGTAGGGTGGTATTCATTTTTGGTTTGTAAGAGAATCGTTGAATCGTCTTTCCAGCTAACGTTTATATTATGAATGCCTTCAATTGAATAAATAGGAGTTAGATTTTCTTTAGTATAAATCTGCACTGATGTAGTAGCAGTTTTAGCGAATGTTTCTTGTTGGACAATCAGTTGCTTATGGTGATCCGGAGATGCGACTGCCCAGGATTTAAAGTCTTTGGGTTTTGGCCCACCAACCGTTGTTATATAGGTTAAAGTTACCACTACACTGTTATCATCATTTTGTATGCTAGACAGTTCAGTACTATACTGGCTTAAATCCTCGTATGTATGAGGTGGAAAGTTTTTTTCAACATAGTCTTGGCTTAATTGTTCCAGTCTCTTTTTTTTCCCAGTATTGGTATTTGTTTTTTCATAATACTGCATCAGACAATTGCAATCATATAGATCTTGCTGGCTGTTTAGCTCCGTCTTATTGTTGAATGTTTCAGCGAGTGTTCTTATGTTTTGGAATAAGTCGATTGTAAATCCTGTTTGCTCTTTAATAAAAGCAGCATAATTCGTATCCATCATTCTCTCCAGCATTCTCAGCCAACGGTCAAGTTGGTATTTTAGTTTGGAAGCGTTCTTTTCCTGATAATCTTTTTCAGCCTGCATTTTCCCCCGTTGGAACATTTCCATTACCGGGTCTTCGTAATCACAGACAACAGTACTGCTATGATGTTTAATCATATAATCAAGCGTAGCTTGTAAAATGGTATATTTCTGTAAAAGCGTTGTTTTTTTAAAATCACTCATAAATGATCTTTAAATAGTGTTGGCGATGAATATGCGTGAGTAAAAATTCAAATCAATTTTTACTCACTACTCACTATTGACTATTCACAACTCACTTTCTCTGCACTCAAAATAATTCCTGATCCAATTGCTTTGCTTCCTTCGTTCAGGGTGAAAGCATCATTAGACTTAAGATTCTTGCGAATATGTTTGGCGGGAATTAAGCGGATAAATACGGTGCCGGAATCACCAGGGTTTAATTGTGCCTGATCCAGCAGTTCTATTTCACCACAAAAATATTGCGTAGTATTAAATGCCAAGGCAGGTCTGTAACCTGTAGCAACAGGGTTTTGTCTTCCACCCAAACTAGTGGGAAGAAGTGAAATTTTTGCTTTAATATTATAGGCTGTCCTTGATATCATTTGGTTGAATAAAGGTATTAAATTTGTTGAAACAGTTTAAATGTTGCTGGTCGATATTTATGGCGTCATAACCATCTAATTCCTGCCGAATATCTGTTGCCTGTAAAAAAAACTGATCATCAACCGATACGGTTAATAAATAGGTATATGGAGGCACAAAATTCCGCTTAATACTTGCTACTACATATTCCCTTACGGCAACTTCATTACAAAAGAATTGCTTCGCCTCAAGCGTATTAATTTGGGTACGGAAACAGTTATGTAATTGTATATCTTCTTGTTCGGCATCAGAAACTGCACGATATAAAATCATAAACCAGATTAAAAATTAATCGGGCAAGATGCAAATTCAAACTGATATTTTATTGCCGTATTTAACCCTTGTTTTTAAAAGACACAAGCAATTTACTGCATGACTGGTGAAGTGTATTCAATTAGGTGCAGCTCCTCTGTGGAACTTCTTTTCTATACTAACAATAATGCTGGTTTAAGAATATCTAAATCGTGAAACGTTTTTTTATCTGCCATAAAGTTAGTTTGTCCTTTAAGTTCATTGGCTGTTTTTGAAATACTTATAAAAGCGTAATAATCTTCTGCATGTGGTTTGCCGTATAAGTACCACTCAAATAGTATCCTGGTAGCGGAATTTATTTTGAAGCTGTTTTCATATTCTTCAATTTTTTCTGGATATTCTATTGTTAATATTTCTTCCTCATCAAAATAAAGTTTTAACTCATTTGATTCATGGTTATAATGTACATCAATGATCTCATGATAATTATCGAGTGGTTTGCCGAACCAGTGTCCCCAGAAGCAAAGTGAGCCGCCCTTCACTTGCCTGTTTCTGCTTTTATATTTTTTTGCAAATACCTCAGGGGATAGGACAGTTGGA
>CBFGPM010000008.1:0-105334 GCA_965650685.1 uncultured Sediminibacterium sp. | reverse complement strand
GCAATAACGATAAAAGGTAAAATAGTCCGTAAACAATGGGGTACATTCGGTGAATTTTTGATCTTTTAATTTTTGATCTTTGAATTTTTGGCCTTTGAATTCAAATCAAGAAATCAAAGATCAAAAAATCAACGATCACAAAATAATATTCTGCAGCAGTTCGCTTTTGCCCTGGTGGTCAGTGTTATAGTGCAGGCCCCTGCTTTCTTTTCTGAATTGCGCACCTTTTACTATCAGGTAACCCACTGTTATCAGGTTTCGTAATTCACACAATTGGGGCGACACTTTTGTTGACCGGTATAATGCTTCTGTTTCGGTATATAATAAATCGAGTCTTTTCATAGCACGCTCCAAACGCACATCAGTTCTAACGATTCCGACATAATCGCTCATGATTTGTTGTAATTCTTTAAGACTCTGCGTTATCAGGATCATTTCTCTTGGGTCTGTTGTACCGGTTGTTTTCCAGTCGGGAATGGTAGTTTCAAAAGAAATATTTACAACTGCTTCTATACTATCCAGGTAACAACGATGTCCGAATACCATTGCTTCCAGCAGACTATTACTTGCTAAACGATTTGCGCCGTGTAAGCCTGTGCTGGCACATTCTCCGCATGCATAAAGGTTTCTGATAGAAGTTCTTCCCCATTCATCCGTTTTAATTCCACCACAACTATAATGTGCCGCAGGAGCAACAGGTATCATTTGTTGCATAACATCTACTCCAATGCTCAGACATTTTTCATAAATATTGGGGAAATGATGAATAAATTTCTCTTTATCCATGTGGCGACAATCGAGGTAAACATGTTCAGTACCTGTTTGCTTCATTTCATTATCGATAGCGCGTGCTACAATATCACGTGGTGCAAGATCTTTACGGGAATCATATTTTTCCATAAATGCTTCACCGTATTTATTTCGGAGAATACCCCCATCACCCCTTACTGCCTCTGTAATCAGAAAAGATGGGGATATACCTGGTTCATATAGGGCAGTTGGATGGAACTGTATGAATTCCATATTCTCTATCCTCCCTTTCGCACGATAAACCATTGCAATACCATCTCCCGTGGCAATTTTAGGATTGGTAGTGGTACGGTATGCTTGTCCGCACCCACCAGTGGCGAGTAAGGTAACTTTTGCGAGTATCTTTTCAATTTGATTGGTATGGAGATTCAACACATACACGCCATAGCAGGTAATATCTGTTGTTGATTTGGTAACGAGGTATCCCAAATGGTGTTGAGTTAGTATATCAACGACAAAACAATGATTGATCAATTCAATATTCTTTACCTGAGCAAGCTCTTCCAGTAATGCCCGCTCCATTTCTTGCCCTGTTACATCTTTATGGTGCAATATCCTGTTTTCACTATGCCCACCTTCTTTACCCAAACTATATTCGCCGCTTTCGTTTTTATCGAATTCCGCACCATAGGAAATTATTTCTTTGATGCGTTCAGGACCTTCTTTTACGACTATTTCTACTATAGCTTCATTACATAAGCCATCACCAGCTATCAGGGTATCTTCAATATGTTTATCGTAACTGTCTCTGTTCTCATCCCAAACACCTGCGATACCGCCTTGGGCATATTTGGTATTGGTTTCATCGGCCTGGGTTTTGGTGATTACGGTCACTTTTTTATCAGGAAACTGACGCGCCGTTTTAAGTGCATAAGTTAAACCTGCGATTCCTGATCCTATAACTAAAAAATCTGTTTGCATAATCGCTTCTTTCGCTCTGCGTAATCTCTGCGCTCTCACTTCTCTGCGGTGAAGAAAAACTTACGATAATAATATAAGCTATTTTACCGCAGAGAACAAGAGAAAAAGAGATTACGCAGGGTTCTTATTTATGATGCCGGCTCAACCCAGGCATCGTTTTCTTTTAAAATATTAATCAGCTCATCTACCGCCACCTCACTGGCTACATTTCTTTTTACTACTTCCTTGCCTTTATATAAGGTAATTTTTCCAACACCGCTACCTACATAGCCAAAGTCTGCATCTGCCATTTCACCCGGACCATTTACAATACAACCCATAATGGCAATCTTCACACCTTTCAAATGGTTGGTAACAGAACGAATTTTTGCAGTGGTCTCCTGCAGATCAAATAAAGTTCGGCCACAGCTTGGACAGGATATATATTCCGTTTTAGAAATACGCGTACGTGTTGCCTGTAATATGCTGAATGCGGTTGAATTAATGAATTGTTCTACGGATGTATTAGAGATATAATTCCTGCCACTTGTATCTGCACTGGCTGAAGAAGCCTGCTGGTAGCTGTTTGTGGTCATACCAAAACATACACCGTCTCCAAACCCATCTAATAATAATGCTCCTGCTTCGGTTGCATAATGAATTAAGTGCTCATCCGTTGTTTGCCAGTTGCTGTCTACTATCAATACCACCGGATTGTTTATTTTTTGTTCCTCCAGTTCCATCAGCATTCTCCGCACCGATGGCATGGCGTGGTTATTGGTACTGCTTAAACAAAGAACAGCAGTGGTATCTTTAGCGATTTGCTCCAGAGCATTTGTTGAAACAGTTGTTCCATCATTGTAACAATCAATCATTATAAAATTCAGCCAATCACTTTTGATATTTCCGGAGAGATAAGTGTCAAGTCCATCTATAGGAAAATATTTGGACTGATCCTTTGCCAGTTTCCAGGCTTGAGGGTAAACAATCACTTTTAATGTGCCTGGCAAAGCAAAATCGAGTAGTTGATCGCCGGTGAAAATATAATCAGCAGCAGTATCACTGATATTCCATTTATCGGTAGCTGCATCGTATTGGTACCCGACCCTTTCCAAAGTAGCCGGAACGATCTCCCCTGCTTTACTCAGATCGGCTATTACAACAGGCACTTGTTTACCTCCTATATTGCCTACTTCGATGGATATTCTGCGCTTATAATTAAACGGATCGTAAGGTATTTTTTCAATAGCAGGTATTGGGGATGCCGTACTTGTTTTTGTTGTATACCTCTTAACCAGGTCTTTACAAACCGGTATTTCAAATTCGGGGTCTTCTGTTAAACTTACACGAACAGTATCACCAATTCCATCTTCTAATAAAGTACCAATACCTGCAGCGCTTTTTACACGACCGTCTTCACCATCACCAGCTTCTGTAACACCCAAATGCAGAGGATAACATTCGCCAAATTCAGCATCCATTTGCTGAATCAGTAAGCGATAGGCTTGTACCATCACCTGTGGGTTACTGGCTTTCATACTCAGTACAATATTGTGAAAGCTCTCATACCGGGCTATACGTAAAAACTCCATCGCACTTTCTACCATACCCATCGGTGTATCACCATAACGGCTCATGATGCGGTCGCTCAAAGAACCATGGTTGGTGCCGATACGCATGGCGGTACCATGTTCTTTACAGATACGAACCAGTGGCGTAAATTTTTCCTGAATCCTTTCTATCTCTTCGGCGTAATCTGCATCGGTATATTCAATCAATTCGAATTTCTTCTTATCAACATAATTACCCGGGTTCACCCTTACTTTTTCTACTATTCTGGCAGCTATTTCAGCGGCATTGGGGGTGAAATGAATATCGGCCACCAGAGGTGTGTTATATCCTCTTTTCCTTAGCTCATTTTTAATATGTAGCAGGTTTTCTGCCTCTTTTTTGCTGGGGGCAGTTATTCTTACCAGTTCAGCCCCTGCTTCAATACAACGGATGCTCTGTTCCACGGTTGCCAACGTATCCATGGTATCCGTGGTGGTCATTGTTTGTAGGCGGATGGGATGAAAATTACCCATCAACAAGTCTCCGATACGTACTTCCCTAGTCTTTAAGCGTTTATATTCCGTAAGTGAGTGACAATATGCCTGCATAATCTGTAAATAAGGTACAAATTTAACAGTAAAAGGGGAGAATGGTTGGGTTCCATAAAGGTTTAACCTAGCGTAAACCTTAAGTAAAATGTAGATGCCTATCCAAAGCAGAAGGTTGTTTTAACCCTGCTTCGCCACTTTCTCTATCGTCAGCCCCTGAATGATGATGCTGAAGAGCACACAGAAATAAGTGGTGATCAATAAAATATTTTTGGTTTCACTATCCGGTAACGAAAGCACCAATGCCAGCGAAAGTCCGCCACGCAGACCTCCCCAACTGATTACTTTAGCTTCCTTATTGGTTAGTTTCATGAGTCTGGGGAAAACCAGATGTGGTAAGTAAACGATGATGAACCTGGACCCCAATACAATAAATACGGAGATTAAGCCGACCAGTACATATTTGGTTTCAAAGTCTATCACAATCAATACAAATGCAATGAGGATGAATAAAATGGCATTGAGTATTACATCTACCAGTTCCCAGAATTTATGCACGTATTCCTGCGTGGTATCACTCATGGCAATTTCCTGCCTGAAATTACCCACCATCAAACCCATTACCACCATGGCCAATGCACCGGAAATATGGAAATAGTTAAACAATCCATAGCCAGCCATTACAAATGCCAGTGTAAGCAGAATTTCTGTTTCGTAATGGTCTATTGATTTTAACAGCAGGTGCAGAAAATAACCAAATACCAATCCCATACCAATACCGCCTATGGCTTCCTGTACAAAGAGCCAGCCGAAATGACCAAAGCTGAATACCCCGGTATTTAACGTGTCTAATAAAGCAATAAATACCACTACTCCAACACCATCGTTAAACAGGCTTTCACCTACAATAGTGTATTCTGTTTTTTTAGGCACATTGGCTTTGGTAAGAATACCCAATACGGCAATGGGGTCTGTAGGAGAAATCAATGCGCCAAAGAGTAGGCAGTAAATAAAACTTACCTGCAGACCAAATGCCTGGGTGATCCCATAAAAAAGTCCCGCAATAATTATTGTAGACAGCAACACGCCCCCACCTGCAAATGCGGCAATGGGTTTAATCTGCTGTTTCAGGTTGTTCCAGTTGGTATGTAAAGCACCAGCAAATAATAAAAAGCCTAACAGGTAATTGAGGATGATCTTATCAAGATGCGCCTGTTCAATATAGGTTTGAATTTGTTCTGTTTGAATATTGAGCCAAAGTTTTGAACTGATTACACCAATTGACAAAATGGTTGATAGAAAAAATAACCCTATAACAAAGGGCAGTTTTAAAAACCGCTGATTGATATAGGCAAATGCTGCAGATAGGCAAATAAGTACGGTTAGTGCTAAGTAAATCGTCATTTAGCTGTTTTGCCAAAGATACGGTTGTTGCCTAATAAGTGAAAAGATGCACGTAACCGCCAACATGAAATACATCTTGCGCGGAAAGGTTCTGTTCTATCTAAAGTATATCAGGATTTGGATCGTTTCTTTGATGATTTTGCTCTCTCATTAAAGTCGAGACAGATCCCTATCCAAAATTGGAAGTCTTTTTTAGTTTTAAAACCGATTGGCTCAACATAACAATACCCCTTCATTTCTTTTCCTTTCATGATCATGGGCAAATATCCGTTTCGCTCTGCCAGTTCTTCCGTTAAAACCGGATCGTAACGACACATCAGATTGTCACCACTTACGTTTACACACATTTTATCATTAACCATAAACGCAATTCCTCGAAACATTTCCTTCTCTTCAATATTAAGTGAGGTAACCTGTGCAAGGTATTCCCGTACCCTGTCTGCCAGTTTTGTATCGTATGCCATTGAAATTACTTGAGTTGATGATGAATAATACCTGTTGAAATTAACCCCCAAGATGCACTTAAAAAGACCGCCTGTATAAAATTTCGAAAAACTTTACTCGATTTTGAATTTTCTATATCGAATTGCCTGTGTTGGTTCTGCAATTAGACTCAGAAGCACGAGAGCTCCTACTAACAACAACTGCAATTTTACATTCAACCATAAATGCATTAAAAAAGCCTGCATTCTAACGAATACAGGCTTAACGAAAAACGCCAAAACAAAATGTGTATGAGAATTAGTTCTTTCCTTTCTCTTTAATCCATATCTGAGAAGCCAGTGGTCTGTTTTGTATACGCTGCGGTGGCTCATTGGCTTCTACAGGCAAGGTGGTAGTTACTGCTGCTGGCTCTTTACCATCAAGACGGTTAGTGCGGGCATAATTAGGAATAGCCACCAATGGTGTACCATCTTCCCACTGTCCCTTAATCACCATCATTCCTCTCAGGAAATTATCTCTCCATTCGATCGCCAAAGGTTTTTTGGTATCAATGGCTTTGTTAATGTCTTGTCCATCTGCAGTTTCCACATTATAAATCAATGGCCCAAAACGCAGTGCCACACGACCCTGGTTGGCTTCGATTCTTTTATCGGCATAAAACTTCTGTACTTCCATTGGCATTTCCAGTTCAATCTTATCCCCTTTTTTCCAAACTCGCTTAATTGCCACGTATCCTTTTTCTATTACCACAGGAACAGCTTTGCCATTCACTTTCAGGTATTTCAGTCCCTTTACTTCTTTATCAGGCGTGTACAATTCACTGGTTGTTCTGTTTGGAACACGAACATATACCGTAAATTCTTTGCTTACTTTAGGATTCACCGTAATAGCTACTGCACCTTCCCAGGGATAATTGGTTTTCTGTATCATCTCAATATCTGTCCCTGCAACACGCTCAACATTTATGGTACTTCCGATATACATGTTTACATAAATAGCTTTAGGGTCAGTAACATAGGTCCAGGTTGGCACCATCAATAATGTACGTGGAATATTTCCTACACAGCAAGGACATACATGCCATGGGTCTCTTGGCTGAGCTTCTGATAACCTGTTGGTATAATAAAAATTCTTGCCATCCAGGTCTAATGAGCCCAACAATGCATTGTACATGGTTTCCTCGTAGAGGTCGGCATATTTCGCATCGTGGTATGCCAGGTTCATTTTATACTGGAAGAAAATTAAGCCGGCACTTGAACAGGATTCGCAATAAGCATTGTTGCGTAATGAATAATTCGGACCAAAACCTTCAGATGTTTCTCCACTTCCGATACCTCCGGTGAAATAATATTTTTTATTGATCATATTATTCCACAAACTCATTACTGCACTTTGATAATCCACATCGCCTGTCTCAGCCGCCACATCTGCCATAGCAGAATAGTTATAAGTAGCCCTTACCGCATGACCTACTGCTTCATACTGTTGTTGAACGGGAACATGACTTTGATCGTATTCTGAGCCGTTTTTACGACTATCGAGCAGGAACTTGGCCAGCTTCACATAACTGTCGCCTTTGCCGTTGCCTTCCATATCGTTCACAAAACGTCCAAAACGAACCAATGCCTGCTCCATTTCCTGGTGACCATCATACCATTCTTTTTGTCCCGGACCAGTACCGATATTTTTTACCCAACAATCGGCTAGTCTTTTAGCAGCATCGTATAAGCGTTTGTCTTTACCATTGGTTAATGTATAATGGTTAATAGCAGATTCAATAAAATAACCCGCTACATATCCTTCATGATCACCGCGGTTGCGAGGCGCCCAGCGTTCTTTCCAACGTGTGGTATCACGCAAAGTGTAAGCTGTATGCAAGTATCCATCTGATTCCTGTGCAGCAAGGATGATGGGTATCCATCTTTCCAATGCTTCTTTCATTTTGGCTTGAGCAGCTATAATTTCTTTATCACCCTGAGGATCAACCATCAAAGCAATACAGATTGATTCAACTGTTTGGTGTACCCATGCATTAGAGAATACATATCCTTTATGACGGGCATGAGGCTCTCCGCGTATTGCTTTAGCCGCTTCTATAAAATTATCGAGTCCACCCTGACCAATGGTTAAATCTGTACGTTCATTCTGTGCAATACAATAAGGAATCCAGTTTACGATCATGGCTTTTGCACGATCGTTCCAGAGTTTATTATCGATTTTATATTTTTTGGTGTAGACCACATCCAGTCTGTTCACCGGTGGTGGGTTATGTACTTTTACATTAATCGAAGAAGTTTGTGTGAGATTTCCCTCAGTTGCGGTCATAGCAAGAACATAATCACCAACTGCACTAAAACTTGCAGTCCCTTTAAGAGAACCCGCATCACTAAACTGAACATTACCTGGTCCTGATACTTTTTTCCATTCAATTTTAGAAACTGGAGAAACAGATTTAACCGATGCATCAAGGTATGTTTTACCATTAATGATCAGGTCTCTGTCTATACCAGCCGAAACAAGTGGTTTTGGATTGGCTGAGTTCGGCGATTTTGCTACCACCCACTCTAATAAAGTAGTAACCCCACGATCTGCTGAATCGAGCTCAATACGCATACGCGTTGTGGTTACTTCTTTGAAAGTAGTTGTATTGTATTGATTATTTTCTTTACCCATTCCCTGTGCATTTTCAACAGGAACGAAAGCAGATCCATTCCAATAAGAAATACGGTATTGTTCAGGTAAACGAACATTATTATTGAAGTTCCACCAGAATAAGCCTATTTCACTTGTACTAACCGGCTCCTGCCATTCGTATTGCACCCAGATATTGGCACGGGGAGGACGGTTATTGTTATTGTTAAATCCACCACGGTTATTACCAGTATTAACAGGTGTTTTCTGGTCATTCAATGCATCGACCCCAAACCCTCCGCGACTCGAGCTTGTTTTAGCTACCAATGCAAGGTTGGGTTTGCTGGTTATTGACTGTTGCGCTTTTACAGTAGTTACGGCACCAAACAATAAGATGGCCTGCAACAATTTTGTAAAAGAGATTCGAATGTGTTTCATTGATCCCGAATTTTGATGATTTATTTTATTGGTACAGGGTCTACATAATACATTTTCTTCACTGCATCTGCTGATAAAAGCGAAAGCTCATTAGCGGGCATTGTTGTTGTTTTCCATTCATCAGTTGGCAATAACTTTAATACAGTTTCATTGCTCTTTAATACGATTGGAAGATTAAATCCAGGAATACAGTTGGTATACCTATACCTCACTGCATTACCATTTACCTGAAATTCAAATTTTGGAATTGCTGTATTTCTTAAGTATTGGTCAAATACTTTACTGTAATCAAAACCTGCTTTTTTTGAAATATAATTTTCTACCTGTGTTGAATTCACGGTTTGGTGGTAGAAATCTTTATTTAATCCGCGAAGTATCTGTCTGAATTTTTCATTGTTATTGAGGCTGTGTTTTATTGCATGTAATAAATTACCTCCCTTCGGATACATATCGCCACTTCCTTGTGCATTTACGCCATAAGTTTGAGGTATGATTGGCTTATCGTTTCTTATGCCATTTCTAATACCTACATTATATTCATTTGCTGCCTGCTCACCGAAAATATAATCAATAAACAATGTTTCACTGTAATTGGTAAAACCTTCATGCACCCACATATCAGCAAGATCATTTGATGTAATATTATTTCCGAACCACTCGTGGCCACTTTCATGAATAACGATAAAGTCCCATTTCAATCCCCATCCGGTTCCTGAGCCATCGCGTTTTCTGTAACCTGGTTGGTACCAGTTTCCGTAAGCAACTGCACTCTGGTGTTCCATACCAGTATGTGGTACATCTATTAATTGGTATCCATCTTCATAAAAAGGATAAGGACCGAACCAGTATTCAAAACTTTTCATGGTATTGTGTACTTCCTTCGGCAAATAGTTTTTTGCTTTTTGCTCATTATAATCAAGCACCCAATAGTTAAGGTCCAACTTGCCCTTCTCGCCCTGGTATTCTTCTTTGAAGTTTACATATTTACCAATATAGGGTATGATATTATAGTTATTGATCGGGTTGGTTACTTCCCATCTGTAACTCGTAGTACCGTCGCCATGCGGTGTTGTTTTTTTAAGACGACCATTCCCCACTGCCATCAGTGTATCAGGCACACGCATGGTTAATGACGCTCCATTATTGGGTTCATCACTTTGGTGATCTTTACAGGGATACCAGATTGATGCGCCGGCTCCTCCCTGACAGGTAACTGTCATCCATGGGCGACCAAGCGAATCTTTGGTAAAAGTCCACCCACCATCCCAGGGGGCACGGATGGCTTCATGTGGTTTGCCACTATAGCGGATGGTGATTTTCCCTTTTGATCCTTTTTGCTGATTAGGCATATCAATCAACCAAACAGAGCCTGATTTATTGAAACTATATTTCTTTCCTTGCTGATCGGTTACTTCATTAATCTGCAGTGGTTCTTTTAAATCGATCTGCATTTTTTTACCTGCATTTTTTTGTACAACTGTATAACTGATGGTATTGGAACCCTTTAAAGTTTTAGTGGTATAGTCTGGTTGTATTTCCAGATCATACCGTGTTATATCCCACCAGGCTCTTTCGGGGGTAATAGTTCCTCTCAGTGTATCGACCTTGGTTAAAGAACGCTGGTTTTGTGCAACAACAGTTGTAGCACAAAAAATCGAAACAAATGCAAATAAGATTAGGTATTTCATATAATATGCTTTTCTCTCGTGAAGATACTCAGGTATTGAACAGCAAGACCTGCAATATTTTGCAGGCCTTGCTATTGCTTAAAACCTAAACCTAGACTATGAGAAAAAAAACTAATTAGTAGCCGGGGTTCTGCTTCAAATTTGTATTTGTAAGCAAAGAGTTAGCCGGTATTGGGAAGATATTCCTGAATGTAGCTGATGGTTTATGAGAGAACCAGCTTTTTCTATGGAATACACCAAAACGGATCAGGTCTTGTCTGCGTTTTGCTTCTGCGGCAAATTCCCATCCTAACTCATCCAGCATTCTTCCGAAAGGAATATCTGCACCACCTTCTACAGTTGTCTGTGCACCATTGGCCCACTCGCCATAAGAGTAGCTACTGCCTTGTTGTAATTGGGCACCAGTTACAATTGCTTTGGCCGGATTGCCGCCAAAATTTCTCTGACGTACCTGTGTTACAATAGTTGCTGCCTGTGCTGCATCACCTGTGCGGAGCAAACATTCAGCTTTCATCATCAGAACATCTGCATAACGCATCAGCGGAAAATCAACACTAGAACCACCACGCATACCTGCTTTGATTTCGTATTTACCAATACGGAAACCCTGGTTAGAGGTACTGGATGCGATACTGGTTACTGTTTTCACGTAGTTGATTACCAGCGCACCTGTTGTAGCATTGTACTGAGGTCCCATGATCCAGGTATCTTTTAAACGCTGGTCATCGGTATCATAAGTATCAATCCACTGTGGAACTGCACAGTTACCGCCCCAAGGCTGCACCTGCATTGGGTAAACCAATTGCATAAGTGGGTCGAGGGTTTTCATGTGCATGTTATTCTCCGTTGCAAAAATCTCATCATAAGGTACGGCAAAAATGATTTCTGGAGAAGTGTCGTTGTTGGTAGCAAAATTGTCTTTATAACGTGTTGTAAGACTATATGCATTTGCTGCGATGATATCATTACATTGTTGTATACACTCTGCCCATTTAGCTGTACCGGTATAAACTTCTGCATTAAGATAAACACGCGCCAGGAATGCTTTTGCCGCCCAACGTGTCATACGGCCATAAGTTGCTTTAGAAACAACAGGCGACAGATTGGGAATTGCATCAGTAAATTCTTTCACTACAAAATCATATACCTGCTGACGTGTTTTTTGCACTGGCAGACTCGTGTCTTTAAAGTCTGTTACAACAGGCACATTGCCATGGTTATCGAGTAACAGGTAATAATAGTAAGCACGTGCGGCTTTCAATTCTGCGATAATGGCTTCTTTACCAGTAGGAACAGGTATTTCACCTGACTCAATCTGGAACAATACCCTGTTCGCATTGTTGATACCTGAGTAACAGCGATTATACAAGCCATTTGGCTGACCCTGGGTTGGTGTCCAAACATGTTCGTGCATACGGCGATAGGTACCGCCATCAACCCAACCATTAGGACGGGCTGGAGTTACGATCTGATCGGCTGCTTCTTCCTGCAGGTCAAAAAGTCCTTGCCAGCTTGCTGTATTAGCACGCAGTACAGTATAAACGGGAGCTATCAATGCCGGAACATCTTTAGCAGTTGCCTGGAAATTCTGTGCGAGCAATTCAGAATATACTTCCTCATCTAGCTTTGTACAGCTATTCATTAACATGGTACCAGCAAGCGCTGCTGCAAGGAACCATTTATGATTATTTATTCTTTTCATGATTTAGCGTTTCTTTTTTCAGATTATAATGTTACCAATGCACCTAAAGTGAATGTGCGTGTTGTTGGATATTTATCACGCTCATCGTTTCCTGGAGCTAATCCACTTCTGTTTACTTCAGGATCGATTCCTTTATAACCAGTTATGGTAAACATGTTCAATCCTGATGCATAAATGCGCAATGATTTTACATATTTATTACTCTTCAGGTTTACGTTATAACCTAAAGTGATGTTATCTACTTTCCAGTAATCGCCATTTTCTACATAGTAGCTTACATAAGCCTGTGAGTTGGTAAGTCTGGTTTTGCCATATACTTTGTCAAAGGCAGATAAGAGCACATTGTAGTTGCCAAGAATCTGAGGTTGAGAGTTTTCGTAGAACATACGCTGGAAGTTCAGGATCTGGAATCCAAAAGCACCACGCATCAATACACTCAGGTCCCAATTTTTATAACGAACGGTGTTGTTCCAACCTGCATAATACTTAGGTAATCCATTACCCAGGATTTTTTTATCTTCCTGACGCGCCTGGCTATACGGCTTAGGTTTACCATCTGCACCTTCAATGATCCATAAACCATTTGCATCGATATCTACTGATCTGTATCCATGGAAATTACCAATTGGACCTCCGATATCTACGCGGTGGGTATAATCCTGAACCGGCTCACCAGTACCGCCTGCAGTAAAGAAGTTAGCAGTAGTTCTGAACTGATTGTTTGATAAACTAACCAGCTTGTTTGAGTTGGTAGAAAAGTTTACACTTGTTTCCCAAGAGAAATCCTTTTTCTGGATAGCATTGTAATTAATCAATACTTCCACCCCTTTATTCTCCATCACACCAACGTTTGCAAGGATGCTGTTAAATAAATAAGGAGGTACAGGAACACTGTAGTTATACAACATATCGCGGGTAGTACGCTTGTATATATCGATAGTAGTGCTCAGGCGGCCTTTCAGGATAGAAAGGTCTATACCAAAGTTCACCTCTTCTTTTTTCTCCCATCTTAAATCCGGGTTAGGGTTACGAACAGGTGAGAGAGATTGGATCCATACACCGTTATCAAGGAAACGTGTGCCATAATTCAAACTTGTTTGAGACAGATAAGAACTTCCCGGAGCAATACCTGTAACACCAAAACCAGCACGTACTTTCAAATCGTGAATGAACTTAACATCGCGAAGGAACGACTCGTTCTTTACACGCCATGCGGCTGAAATAGCCGGGAATGTACCCCATTTATGGTTGGCGCCAAATTTAGATGAACCTTCACGACGTACACTTGCAGACAATAAATACCTATCGCTGAAATTATAATTGATACGACCGAAGAAACCAATGAGTTTGCTTGATGACTGGAAGCTGCTCATAGAAGCTTCACCTCTTCCTAAAGCATTACCTGCCTGAAGTCTGTTGTAAGAATATTCATCTGTAGGAAAATCCCAGTTCGATACAGAGAAGTCCTCATCCTGAGCATCCTGATAGCTATAACCAGCCAGGGCTACTAAACGATGTTTACCAAAGCTTTTGGTGTAATCCAAAGTAAACTCTAAAAGGTTATCCTCGCTTGCACTAGTGCTTCTGGAAGCATTACCATTTCTGCCATTTTTTGTAGTAGAAACGTGTTTCTTGGTTTCTGAGAAACCAGATAGCGACTCGCTTTTAACATTAGCAACCAATAATTTAGCATTTAACCCACGAGCAATATTTGCTGTAACGCTTGCAGACAAACGGGTTTCCTGTGATTCGTTTCTAGCGAGTGTTTCCATGATATATCCCAGTGGATTATCATAGAAATAGATATTACGTTCTTTCCAGTTACCCTGATAATCATACACACTATCCGTAGGGTTACGGATTACAGACTGGCGGTAAACATAGCTATTGAATCCACCATCATCATTACGCTGACGGCTGATAACATTCAGGTTTACTTTCACCTTACCATCTAACATAGTATGGTTAACGTCTGCTCTTAGTGTTAACTGACGGTTTACAGATTTTAGGAACATACCTTCCCAGTTACGGTAGTTAATGTTCGCTGTATAACTGGTTTGTCTGTTACCACCCTGGAATGTAAGGTTATGGGTTTGACTGAATGGAGTCGGTCTTGAAATTTCTTTGAACCAATCTGTATTCAGACCATAATCTATAAATGGATAGCCGTCTTTGCTGAATTGACGAAACTCTTCTGCATTCAAGAAGCGTGGACGTCTTGCGATTGTTTGAATACTTGCATAGGTATTGTATTCCACCACTGATTTTCCACCACCCTGTATTTTACGGGTAGTAATTAGTATTACACCATTGGTACCACGTGTACCATAGATGGCGGCTGCAGATCCGTCTTTCAAAACGTCAATTGACTCAATATCTTCCGGTGAAACCGAGTTTAGGTTTCCGGGAACTCCATCAATCAATACTAATGGCGCTGTTGAAGCATTCAGCGTTGTAATACCACGTAATTGAATTTGTGTACCAGCAGTAGGAGAACCAGAAGAAGTAGATACGGATAAACCGGCTACTTTACCTTGAATTAACTGGGCCGCATCACGCACAAACCCTTTAACAAAGCTTTCCTGTTTAACACTGGCAACGGCGCTGGTTAGGTCGCCTTTCTTTTGTGTTCCATAACCTACCACAACTACTTCATCAAGACTATTAATGTCTTTATTAAGTTTTACGGATAAGGAATTGGTTCCCTTTACAGGCAATGAAAGTGTAACATAGCCAACAAAGCTGATGTCCACAACAGCATCATCTGAAGGAACTGTAATACTGAATTTACCATCTGCATCTGAACTGGTAACTGTAGCAGTATTCTTTACTGATACCGTTGCACCCTGAAGAGGTGCACCAGAAGAAGCGTCCGTAACTACACCCGTAACTGTTTTTGGGGGTCCTCCCAAACGGGCAGTCGCTGCATTTGTAAACAGCAGCGAAAGAAGCAGAAAACATCCAAGTAGATTTTTCATACGCAAGCGTTTTATTAAAGGTCAAATTGACACTTAAAATTATTTTTTAAGTTTCACGCTTCCGGCTAATATTTTAACTAATCCTAAACGTATTTTAACCAGTTTAAATTATACATCTGAAAGCGTTGATATACAAGGGTTGTGTCAAATGAACACTTATATGACTGGCTTGTACGATGTTTTACACAAAAGAGGATTATTGGTTAATAAAGGAAAAGGGAAGGTTAATTTTTGCAAACATTTTGATGCAGCGATTTTTAAAATCACTATTTGTCGATTTCTTACAAAGTTTTATGGTTTATTTTTTCGCAGACTAATCCCGAACACTTTTTAAATACTTTACTGTAGCATCAGGATATTTCGCTATTAAATGCGAGCGAACCAAATTGGCAATATTACCCGCCTGCTCTGTTTGCAGGCTAATAAGTTTAGAGGGCGTTGCCGGCATATGACAATCGATACAGTTATTTACGATAGTTGCTCCCAGTTTGGGTGCCATTTTACAGAACTGCTTACTATTCTGCTGATGACAACTCATACAGCGTGTTGAAAAAACTTTGAGATCGTTTCTTTCTGTTTTGTGTGGATTATGGCAGGTATTACACGACATGATTTCTACCGCTCCCTTGTAACATTTGCTCGCCATCAATAATTGATATTGGTTTCCGTGTACATCTAACTTCGCAGGTTCCTGTTTAACAGTATCGGGTCGGTAAAAATCTTTCAGCAAGTTACCTGGCTTGAAAAGGAAAGGAGAACGAATAGGTTCCCGCAACCCTGAATGACAGGTAGCGCAATTCTCTATCTTCTGTGTACTGGTAAGTTCTTTATAAGTCAAAATATATTTAGCCAGTTTTTCCGCTGGATGTTCCTGTTGATAAGCAACATGTGCAGCAGACGGACCATGGCATCGTTCGCAGTCTATTCCATATATAACCGAATTAGGGTTTAACTGATCTACCCGGTATCCCTTTTCTTCGCGCATTCCTGTACGCTCAACAAAAGATGCATGGCACTCAAAGCAACCGACCGGAATTACGCGATCAAAACGAACCCTATCGGTTGGGTAATTTGGACTATTCACCCAACATTTACCAATAATCGAATAGCTAACGGGCAGTTGGTACACATTACTGTCTTGCCAATACAAATAAGTCTGGGCTTTTCTTCCTGATCCAATTACAATATCAAAGGGAAATGAGGCTTTTTGTTGGTCAGCCTCAAAAGCTGTCTGGAAAAATTTTCCTTCACGTGCTTCCATTAAAACCTTTACATCAGTTGTATAATGAAACTGGTTTTCGCCAGCTTGGAAGCTACCCGCTATATTTTCTGCAGTAGCTGAACTTGTGGTGCGATTATGAGCTGTTTGCTTATAAGCGTCTACAATTGCAGCATGACAATTACCACAGGATGATGAACCTGCATAACCAATACCCCGAGGATCTTTAGGCATGGCATGTTTTGCCTGCATACAAAATTGAAACAGGAATGTTGCAAGCACCAGGCAACCTATAACTACAACCCATCTTTTTCCGAACATTCATTAAATATTTAGGCAGTAATGGATTGCTCATTTAAGCATTCCTTGAACCAGAAAATATTTGAAAAGCATCCACTTAATGCTGAAAGTTAGGGTTTCAGAATAAGGTGGATGCTTTTAAATGGATTATGATTGGTGTTATTTTTCGTTATAAAATCTCCAGTTTGTTTTAAACTCTTCCGTCAAAGGCTGTCCGGTAAGAATAGCACGTATCATTTCAACCGGCATAGCATTCATGGTAATAATAGCATCATGGTATTGCTTGTAGGTCATTTTACCACTATCTACCAACTCTTTCTTAAGCGCATAAAACTGTCTGCCTCCTGTTAAATAAGCCAATTGATACAATGGCGGATAGCGACCTGTAAATGAACGACGTACTTCTCCTTCTGCATTGGCGCGTTCATGTCCAACCCTGTCTACCAGAAAGTCGATACATTGCTGTGGCGTCCATTTACCCATATGATAATTAAGAGAGAAGATAATTCTTGCACAACGGTGCATGTGCCAGAAAAGCATACCGATTCTATCTTCCGGTGTTTTTGCGAATTTCATGTCCCATAAAATCAACTCCCAGTATAACGACCATCCTTCGGTCCAGAAAGGCGTACCAAAATTGCGGTAGGTTCTGTTACGTGAATTCATAAATTGTTGCAGGTTATGACCGGCAATCAGTTCATGGTGTACGGTAGCTTTAGAGAAATGTGGGTTATTGCCACGCATACTCATCATTCGGTCTTCATATGCCATGGTATTGGTAGGATAAGAAATGATGATATCTGATCCACCTAAAAAGAACGGGTTCTGTAATTGACGCTCGGGCGACATCATCATCATACCCCATGTTTCTTCGGCCAATGGTGGAATGGTGATCAGGTTATTCTTTTTGAGAAAATCAATCGATTCGTTATATAACTTCAAAATAGCTTCCGGTTGCTGACCTGCCGGTACATAAGCATTCTTTACTTTTTCCTGAGCTGCTTTCCAGTCATCACCAAAACCCATTTCCCTAGATGCTTTCAACAATTCCGCATCACACCATGCAAATTCTTTATTCGCAATATCAATCAATTCTTCAGGTGTATAAGGAATCATTTCATGCTGTAATTGCTTTACCAGGTTATCTCTACCTGCCTGTACACCAACAATACCACTGTTATCGGTAGCGGTAAGTCCGCTGTTGGCTTTGCTTTTCCATACTCCTGCATAAGCCGTGAGGGCCTCATCAAGCGATTTATGAACAGTTGGTACCCACCAGCTAAACATGGGATCGTATCCATTATAAAACTCAAATACACTCTGTGCAGCCAGTTTTATATTGCTGATCAATTCACCGGCAGTATAGACAGATTCTGGATCAATTACTTTTTCTGCTTTCAGTTTTACCTGCAGTTCTTTCAGTTCTTTGATGATAGCTGCCCATTCTTTAGCCACCTGCTCTCCATTGATTTGGTGTCCTCTCCTACGTGTTTGCTCCAGTGCATATATTTTATCTGCAAAGGGCATCCACTTGCTTATTTTTTTTACTTCTGATTCCTCGGCTACCAGTTGTTCTAACTTAGCCTGCAGGTCTCTTTTAAATAGAATATAATCTGCTTTACATTCTTGAGAAAGTCCTTTAAAATTCACCGCAGCCAGTTTTTTCTGGTAATCTTTTACCAGTTGCTGTAAACGTTGGTTTCTTTCAGGTGAGCCTACTGCATCGTTGCCACCGCCACCAAAACCACCACCACCGCGGCTGTTTACAGCAGGGGTGTAAAACCTGTTCAATGTTCTGTTATCTGTTGCAAAGCCTTGTATTAGGGAAGGCATTTCCTGACAAGGAACATAAGCTTCTTTTGATACCTGTGCCATTGTTGGCTGTACTGTAGTACACATTGTGCCTGCAGTTAGCAATAGCAGTAAAGAGTAGGTGTGTTTTTTCATGGGTTAACCTTTTGTTGATTTTAGCCACATGAATTCAGCCCATTAACATCGCAGTTGAATTAGCAATCGTAATGGCGTATTTCATATAGCATTTTTGGTTTTGACAATTAATCGAATCTTGCAGGGTCAAAAGCTTTTATATCAATAGTTGTAGGTTTTCTTAATGCTAATTCTGTAATCAGTTTACCGGTTGCAGGACCTAAGCTAAGTCCCATCATTGCATGGCCACCCGCATACAACATGTTGTCATATTTCGCTCCATAGCCAATATAGGGAAGTCCATCCGGCGAACAAGGCCTAAACCCATACCACACTTCTTTCTCTTCAGGCATGCTTAAATTCAGACCTGGCAAATAAGCGGGTACTGATTCCACAATGCCTTTCACCCGGTTCATGTTCACTTTATCATTAATTGCCCCGATTTCCATCGTGCCGCCAAAGCGAAGATCTTTACCCATCGGTGTTATGGCAACCCGTGCTTCACATAAGATCGCAGGTACCTGTAACTGGTTACTGGTAATTTTTTGGGTGAATGAATACCCTTTGCCAGGCATCAATGGTAAATGCAAACCAGCCATTTGTAATAATTGCGGCATCCATGAACCTGCTGCCACTACAAATACATCTGCATCTAGTAAATGATCCCCGGCCTGTATGGATATTATTTTATTCCCTTTTCGGTTAATCTGTTTTACGGCACTACCAGTAACAAAACGAACTCTTTTCTCCTTAAGATAATGGATCAATTGTTCATTCAGTTTATTTGGATACAAATGTGCGTCGCAACGATAATGAACACCACCCAATACATCTAATTTAACATCTGGTTCGAGTTGCTGTACCTGTTCAGCAGAAAGTGCCTCAACATCCAACCCCATTGATCTTGCTTTTTCAGCGAGATGAATTTCTTCTTCTGCTACTTTCTCTGTTTTATAATACATGATGATTCCCTTTTTTTCAAAAGCGAAATCAAAACCAGGTTCCTTGCTCAGTGCTTCATAAAGTTGTTTGCTTAGCAGGTTAATATCGGTGAGTGGTTTTTCTGCTTTTTTTACATTCGACTCATTGGCCGATTTGATAAACTTTAAACCCCAGTTAATCAATTGTCCACTTAATGTCGGCTTTACATAAAAAGGACTTTTTGAATTAAACATCCATCTGATTCCCTGAGCTACTATACCCGGGGCGGCTAAAGGCACGAAATGACTGGGAACAATCATTCCCAGGTTACCATATGAGCAACTATCGCTTAGGTCTGTTTTATCTACAATGGTAACATCACAACCTTCCTGAACCAGGTAGTATGCCGAGCTTAGTCCGATAATGCCTCCGCCTATAATAACAACTTTCATAAATAAATCAGTTCAATAATCATATAACCTGGAAACCGTGTGCATAGGGGTCTTCATCATCAATGATGATGGTGTTATAGCCAGTTACAATTGCCCATCCTTCAATACTTGGAACAATAGCTGGCTGTCCGTTAACGGTTGTCTCTGCTTCTATTCTTCCGGTAAAAGTTGAGCCGATAATGCTTTCATGAATAAACGCGTCCCCCTTCTTTAATTTACCTTTTGCATACCATTGTGCCATTCTCGCTGAAGTTCCTGTGCCGCAAGGTGAACGATCAATCGCTTTATCTCCGTAGAAAACAGCGTTACGTGCAGTTGATGCAGGCGATAATGTTTTACCTGTCCATAATAAATGGCTCAATCCTTTGATATTTTCATTTTCAGGATGAATGAAACTGTATTTTTCATTCAATCTTTTCCTACACTCCCTGCTCCATGAAATAAGTTGATCTGCCGTATGGTTTTCTATCCCGTGAAAATTTGTCTGAGGGTCTACGATTGCATAAAAATTACCCCCATAAGCCACATCAACTTTTATCGGACCCAGATCCGGACATTCAACTTCCAAATCACTGGCATATAAAAATGCCGGAACGTTGGTAAGTTTTACAGATTGTACTTTTTTCCCCTCTTGTTTGTATTCAATCAGTACAAGTCCAGCAGGTGTTTCAATGCGAAGCTGACCTGGTTGTTTGGGAATAACAAGTCCTTCTTCAATAGCAATGGTTATAGTACCGATTGTACCATGACCACACATAGGTAAGCAGCCGCTTGTTTCGATAAATAATACACCAATATCATTTTGAGGATCATGAGGCGGGTAAAGTATACTCCCACTCATCATATCATGTCCCCTGGGTTCAAACATGAGTCCTTTTCTTATCCAGTCGTATTGAGCAAGAAAATGTAATCGTTTTTCCATCATGGAATTCCCTTCCAATAATGGACCACCGCCGGCTACCAGTCTAACAGGATTACCGCAGGTATGAGCATCAATGCAGAAAAATTTCTTATGCGCCATTAGCAAACATCAGGTTCAAAAACTAAACAATTGGTTCTCTGGTAAATTCGCCATTTACTTTTCTCATTATGCCTGCTTCATTTGCATTCTGTAAGTAAATGGGTAAAAGGTTTTGTGGACAATCCTGATAACATACAGGGCGCACAAATCTTCTGATTGCTTCAGTTCCTACAGAAGTAGTTCTTGCATCTGTGGTTGCAGGGAATGGTCCACCATGTACCATAGCATGACATACTTCAACACCCGTTGGTACATTGTTGAAGATTAGTCTTCCAACCTTCTGTTGCAAAATATCGATCGTTGAACTAAATAGTAGTAATTCTTCGGTGTTACCGAATACAGAACCGGTTAACTGTCCATGTAAAGATTGCAAAGCAGCGTTAAGTTGTGTTTTATCATCACATACCACGATTGTTGAACATGGACCGAACACTTCCTGTTGCAGGTTTTCATCAGCTATAAAATCAGCAGCATTTACGGATAACAATGCAGGACTAGCTTTATAACTAGCAGAAAGGTCTTCACCAGCGTACAACTGTTTAACCCCTTTCGCTCCACCTGTTTTATTTCGATCGCTATAATAGGATTTACAGATTACCTGATTTAACATGGTTCCCGGGGCTGCATTAGAAAGAGCAGCAATGAGTGATTCAACAAATGCATCCGAAGCATCGGATTTGATCAGGAATAAAAGTCCGGGGTTGGTACAAAACTGACCAACACCAAGTGTCATCGAACCTGCGATAGAGGCTGCCGTTTCACTTATTCTTGCTGCCAATGTTTCTGGTAATAATACAACCGGATTTATGCTACTCATTTCAGCATATAATGGGATTGGTTGTTTTCTTTTTTGTGTAACCGTAGCATACAATGCCATACCAGCACGATAGGACCCGGTAAAACCAATGGCTTTAACAGCCGGCTCCATAGCTAGTTTTTGTCCAAGTGTGGCCCCTTCTCCATTAAGTGAAGAAAACACCCCATCAGGCATTCCTGATTTTTTAGCAGCTTGCTGTATTGCAGTTGCCATTAACTCATTGGTGCCCGCGTGTGAACTATGTGCTTTTACTATTACCGGACAGCCTGCAGCGAGTGCAGAGGCGGTATCACCGCCTGCAGTAGAAAATGCAAAAGGAAAATTACTTGCAGCAAAAACCACTACTGGGCCAACTGGCTGTAATAATCTGCGTATATCAGATCTTGGGAGTGGTTTTCGGTCTGGTAAAGCAGTATCGATAACAGCATCGGCCCATGATCCTTCACGCAAAAGAGTGGCAAAAAGTTTTAATTGATTCATGGTTCTGTCTCTCTCACCCGTTAATCGGGCAAGTGGCAAGCCTGTTTCAAGGTTTGCACGCTCCAGCAAATTGTCTCCAATCAATAAAATTTCTTCTGCAATGGTTTCTAAAAATATGGCGCGTTGCAGATAAGTTGTTTTACTGTATATGTCAAAAGCAGCTACCGATTTGGCGATAGCTGCTTCAACTTCTTCTTCTGTTGCTATATGAAACGAACCAGGGAGTAAAGTTCCTTGTAAGGTGCTGAAAGATTCAAATGTTTCAGCTCCCTTTTTGGTTGATTCATATCCGATTATATTATGCCCATGCAGCATCCTTCTTAGTTTTCAGGTTTAAATAATCAGGCAATATAGGACGGTTTGCCAATGCTTTTTCAATTACCGCTGATACAGCTTTTAATTCTTCTCCTTCGAGTGGTAAGCGTGGTGCACGAACATGTGCTGTGCCAATACCTGTATATTGGGCTGCCAGTTTAATATACTGTACCAGTTTTGGATGAATATCCAATTCGAGTACTGGCAGGAACCACCGGTAAATTTTGAGTGCTTCTTCGATCCTGCCTGCTTTTACCAAATGAAAAATCGCTACTGTTTCTGCAGGGAATGCGTCAACCAGACCAGCGACCCACCCATGGGCTCCCATGCAAAGACTTTCCATTGCCAATGGGTCAACCCCTGTAAGAACACTGTAGCGATCACCAAAACGATTAATCATACGTGTAACATTCGATATATCACGTGTAGATTCTTTCACCGCTTGTATATTTTCATACGGCGTCATTGCCTCAAACATATCCAGTGTAACCATGATTTTATAGTCAACCGGATTATTATAAATCATAATTGGCAGAGAAGTAGCTTTAGCCACAGCTTTGAAATACTCCAGCGTCTCCTTGCTGTCAGCATTATAACGCATTGGGGGCAGGAGCATCAGTCCATCTGCACCATTTTTTTCTGAATCTTTTGCCAATTGTATGGCAGCTTTGGTTGTTTGCTCTGCGATGTTGATGATTACAGGAAAATCGTCGGGGATCATTTCTTTGGAATAAAACAATAAATCCCTTTTCTCTTCATTAGACAAAGAACTTGCCTCTCCAAGTGAACCACCTAAAATAATGCCATCAACACCTGCATCCATCTGTGCCTGTAGATTGATTTTATACACTTCAAAATCTACAGAATCATCTGCTTTAAATGGAGTCAGGAGTGCAGGATAAACACCCTTCCATGTTACTTTAGCCATACAGTTTATTTTATTATTGCAAAACTAACAGGAACTTTTGCGTGCCTGTTTTTCGGTATTAATAAATTCTATACAGATTTTAACTGCTTTTTTATTTACGCTTATGATACCGGTTATTATCTCATCTTTTATTTACTATGCCCATACAATTTTTAATCATATTTGGTTACTTCAGATTCAGCTCACTTCATTTCCACAGCATCTCTGTTGAAAAGGATGTTTAAATGCGTTAAGTTGTTCCTTGTTTAAATTTATAAAACAAAACCTCCCTATCTCCCGTTTATTTAACACAAACCCTGTATTTCACCTTTTCTTACTACCTGAGCGGTCATTTTAGAAGATCGTTCTATAAAAAGCTTAATTCAGTCTAAAGAAGCACTGTTCCGCATATTTTATCTTCCCGAAAAAAACCGCTTTTTATCCTTTTCAAATATATTAATATTAAGCGTTAATTTGACACTAAATATACCTGTATTGGATTTAAGGATGAATTTAAATAAAATTTAATCTTTCCCAGTCTTTTCAGTAGCTTATATGTAATGGTTTATTAAATCTGAATTACACGCAGCATATCTAGTATATTAACTGTCTAAGTAGACTTAAGTACTGGTAAGAGATAAAATAGGATATTTCTCTTCTTGAAACACTTAAAACCGTTTCTGATGAAAGTTTTACAATTTACCATTCCTGTTCCAGGTGATAAAAACATCATCGTCCAACACGACCTGCTGCCTTATTTCTATCCTCATCTGCACAGACATGATGAGATCCAGCTAACCTGGATACAAAAAGGCGAAGGCACTTTAGTGGTAGATAATAACATGTATTCATTTGGCCCTAACGAAATTTATTACCTGGGTGCGAATCAGCCACATGTTTTCAAGAGCGACCCCATGTATTTTTCTCCGAAAAGCAAACGCAAAGTGCAAGCCATTACTATTCACTTTAATCCCAATGGAAAACTCGCTTCGCTTTTTGATTTGGCGGAAATGAAACATATTCAAACATTCCTACAAAAACACAATAACGGGTTTGTTGTTCCTTCAGAACAGGTATCCGATATCTCGCATAGAATTCAGCAGGTAAGTAAAAACTCGGGGACAGATCAGATGCTTGCCTTCATCGATTTATTCAAAAAATTTACCAGCATACCAAGGTTAAAAGAATTATCGAGTATTTCAAACCTCACCACAGTTAGTGAGCATGATGGAATCAGGTTAAGCCATATATACCATTATATTATGGCAAATTATGCTAAAAATATTACCCTTGAAGATGTGGCCCAACAGGCACACATGACCCCACAAGCTTTTTGTCGTTATTTCAAGAAAAGAACCTTACACACTTTCGTTTCCTTCCTGAATGAAGTCAGGATCAATGAAGCGTGCAAAAAACTAACAACTGGAGATAACGATAGTGTAAGCATTTCAACCATCGCGTATAATTGTGGCTTTAATACTGTTACCAATTTTAACCGGGTATTCAAAACAGTAATCGGCAAATCGCCCAGCGAATATGTTGATGATTATTTCCGAAGTACTTACGAAGAAACGACCACCGTATAAAAAAAGCAGCGACCCAAATGGAGTCGCTGCTTTTTTTATTTAGTCTTCTACTGTCAGTTCATCGGTATTACGATCTGGTGGATCAACACCCAACAAGCTTTTCACAAAGAAGTCTCTTTTCTTGACCCTGCCATAAGGTCCGCCATCACTGTGTCCCATTCCGGGTACCGCGAGAAAATCGAATGTCTTTCTTGCTTTAATCAAAGCATCTGCAACACGATAAGTTGATTCAGGCGGCACATTCGTATCAGCTTCACCTACAATCAACAATAATTTACCTTTTAATTTATGCGCGTTGGTAATGTTTGATTGTTCCTCATAATGTTTGCCTATCGGATAACCCATCCATTGCTCATTCCACCATTGTTTGTCTACCCGGTTGTCGTGACAACCACAGGCAGACACAGCAGCCTTATACCAGTTAGGATGAAACAATAAACCACCCAGCGAATTTTGTCCACCAGCAGATGTTCCATATAAACCCACTCTCGTAGTATCGGCTTGCGGATACTTTGCCGCCAGTGCGCGCATCCACGAGATTCTGTCCGGGAAGCCTGCATCAGCCAGGTTTTTCCAGCACACATCATGAAAAGCTTTGGATCTGTTTGCAGTACCCATTCCATCGATCTGCACAACAATAAAACCTAGTTCTGCCATACTTTGCATTTCGCCAAAAGCACTAAACGATTTAGGCACGAACGCATCTTGTGGTCCGGCATAAATATTTTCTATAATAGGGTAACGCTTTGAAGGATCGAAATCTGATGGTCTGCAAATTATTCCCCAGATATCGGTAACACCATCCCTTCCCTTTGCATAAAACGGCTCTGGTAACCTGAAACCCGCTGCACGATGTTTACTGATATCCGCTTTCTCAATTTCCATTAGTTGCTTTCCGTCTGCAACCCGCCCCAGTACAGTAATAGGAGGCTGATCAACTGTTGAATAGGTATCCACAAAATATTGCTTATCCGGCGACCAGGTAATCCGGTGATTAAATCCAGGCTTAGTTAAGGTTACCATATTCTTTCCATCGAAACCAATACGATAATAATGGAGGAAGTAAGGATCTTCTTCTTTATTCATACCACTCGCCTGAAACCAGATTTCCCGTCTCTTCACATCTACGCTATCTATTGAACGTACCACCCACTCGCCTTTTGTGATTGGGTTCTTTACCGTTCCTTTCCTGGCATCAACCAGGTAAATATGTCTCCAACCATCTTTTTCCGTTACCCATACTATCTCTGCTGTTTCAGGTAAATAATAAGTAAAAATGCGTTGTTCATAAATGAATGTGTTGGTCTTTTCATCAACCAGGTTCCGAGTAGTGCCATCATTGGCATTCACTTCGATGATCCGGAATCTTTGGTGACCACGATCTACTCTTTCGTACATAAAATGATCGTTATCTCCTTTATTCCAGTTTAGTTTTGGTGCATCAAAAAAATCGATGATGTCTGTCTGTACTTTTACTACCGACTTATCTGCAACTTTTATTACATGCATTTCATAAGTTGAAAAATCATCACCAGGTTGTTTATACGGACGCTCTTTCATTTCTCCACGGGTGGTGCCAGGTACTGATGTAAGTACATAGTATACTGGTTTATCAACTACCCGCTTAATTTTATAAGCTACCAGGTACTTGCTATCCGGAGACCAGGTAATGTCTCCATAAGGCAAGGCTGCTGTTCCATCGGTTGTGAATTGCACAGCCGCACCTCCGGATGCAGGCTCTAAATAAATATTGTAGTCCTTTACCGATACATTCCATTGTTTATCAGGAGATGTTCTTGCTCCCCGGTTACGTTGCCATCGACCTGCGACCCTTGTTAAGGATGGATATTCAGTTTTATCAACAGGCAATGAATCTATTTTCGACACCTGATAGGATGCCAGGTCTACATCATAAAATTTATTACCTAAGGATATCGCCAATTTTTTTCCGTCAGGATATAAATAGGCATTCCTTATTGGAAGACGATTGGCATCTACTGTTTTCCCCTCCGCTATTTTTATTGCCTCAGCCATTTTTGAAGGGTCAAACAAAGGGCGTTTTACTTGTTTAACGGGATCGATAAAAATATATTCTGATTGACTGTCTGGCAATGCATTTCTATACCAAAATGCAGAAGGTCCACTCCAAATTGGATTTACATTCAGCTTAAATGCGGTTCTTCTTGCCAAGCTATCTCTCTCATTAGCTGCTTTATACCTAACCAGCATTTCATCACGGGAAGGAGCAAAAGCAGCCAGTGATTTTTGTTGTGCATTCAGTTGTAGACCTGTAACAGCTAACAAAGAAGTAAATAGCAACAACTTTTTCATTATGATATTATTTTTTAGTGGGGATTCGCAATACCGTTATTGAATATTTAGGGAAACTATGCACTACCTGTTTGGTAGTCTGCATTTTACTCTTCATAGCTACCGGAATATATTTCTTAGGTTCTGCGAAAGAATTCTCTGCTTTTGTTTGATCTGATGAGATGGTATAGCTGGTATAGACCCCTGTTGCATTAACAGCACCATCAAGTTCTATGGTTGTTTCAAAATCTTCTTCATTGCCATTCACCATTTTAATAATCAGGTCTCCTGTTTCTTTATCACGGCCTGCTATACCAATCAGTTTTTTGGGTTCTGTATAAGACAAGAGTAATTCATCATCAAGGAAACAGTCTACTTTATCGTAACCTACTTCTAACCTGATTTTATACCACCTGCCTGTCTCAATGGGCTTTGCAAGTCTTTTAGCCTGTGATATATTCGCAACCGAATTTTCGTTTACAATTTCAAATATGGTGCTATTGTTTACAAGTGCCCCGATATGAGCCCTTAACATAGAACCAGTACCATTTACTGCAAAAGGAATAATAAAGGCATTGGTTCCTCCTGTTTTTCTTGCTTCCAGTGTTAACGTATAGGTATCGAATGATTGATTTTTCAATATCATTAATCGCTGTGGTCCCTGCGCTGTTTGTGCCATAGCCCCATCCTTCACCAGCCAGTTGCCTCTGATAGATTCCCACTCTTCGGGTTTATTGATAAAATCACTTTGGTAAACAGTACGACCATTTTGTGCAACAGTAATATTTCGGTATTCCGTTTGTGTATCCCAGGTTGCCAATCCAATACCCCCTTTGTTTTTGGGTTTTTTAACTGTAGCTTCCGTTTCTTTTAACGATATAACAAAGTTTTCATCTGATCGCTGTTGGTTCATCAGTTGAATCGTGTAATAGGATATCCGAGCAAAACTGCTGTCAGATTTATATTTTATGAGATTTACCGGCCAATGACGGGTGTTTACGTTTTCAAATAAGGGTGCATAGCTCGACATTTTTACCAGATCACCATTATTTTCCATTCCAAGAATATATGCTGCATCATTCAATGCAGCCTGCATATTACCATTTCCAACACCTGCATTGGTTGCATATTCACCTACATATACTTCATAATCGCCACGCTTATATTGATCGAAATGATCGTAGTTGGTGAAAGACCAGAATGCACTTTTGTATGCATGCTCATCTGCTATATCTGTTGTTTTAATACTATCTAGCGTACGACGATTGATATCGCCGATACCCATACTGGATACTATTTTAATATTTGGATATTTTGCTTTTATGGCTTCATGAAAACGGTTGTACCTCTTTGCATACCAGGAACCATGCTGTTCATTGCCTACTTCAACATATTTAAGCGGGAAGGGTTTTGGATGACCATTTTGTGCGCGTATTTTACCCCACTTAGAAGTAACAGGGCCAACAGCGTATTCAATTGCATCTAAAACATCATCAATTACAGCCTGTACTTTATCATCGCTGATAAATGTTCCACTCCTAAACTCACAGGATACTCCTGCGTTAAAAACATAGAGGGCATCAGATTGTATGTCTTCACAAAATTGCAAGTATTCATGGTATCCAAAACCATCACTCGACCAGTAACCCCATACACTAAAAGTTCCGGGTCTGTTCTCTAAAGGACCAATTGAATTTTTCCAATTAGGAGCACTCTCCACATTTACTCCTTCCACAAAACAACCTCCCGGCCAACGTACAAATGCAGGCTTCAAATCTGCAAGGTATTGTGCTAAATCTGCACGCAAGCCATTTGATCTGTTTTTGAAGGTCTTTTTAGGAAACAGTGATACAAAATCAAATGAAATTGTTCCTGTTGATCCAAGCCTGAATGCAAAGCTTGATTTACCATCCGTTTCATTAGCGGTTAAAGTACAACTGTATTTTTTCCATTGATCACTTTTAACAGAGGGGAAAGTATAGGCAGCTATTTCCTTTCCGGAAGAAGATAGCAATACCACTGTTAATGGACCATTGTAATCAATATTTGTTTTCGCATAAAAATTCAGCAGATATGACTCTCCTTTCTTCACATCCATACCCCAAAACCCTTCATTCACAAAATAATCCTTACCCGATCCAGATAGCTGGTCAATTTTTAAAAGTGCGGATTGTGGTGTTGCAGAAGTAAGTGGCTGGTCAGTTGAAATAGTTGCATTTATTTTAGCATTTTCACCTACGCTTAACTTCCAATAGGGCATTGTCGTTTTTACAGGCCAAGGCATTCTCCAATCACTTGCTTTGCCATTCAGGTTATAATGAGGTTTTTTTTCCGGATTGGCATTCAGTATTCCATCTTCTACAATTGATCCCGGAGGAATCCGGCTTTCTTCAAATCCACGATTCTGAATCATCTCCGCATACAAACCTCCTTCTCCACCATGACTAATCTCTTCAAAGAAAATACCATGCAGGTTTGGTGATACGGTATTCTTTACCTTATCTGTGAATATTTTCATGGAAGCTTTTTGCTGCGCATTACTATATACAACCGGTAATAAAAAAACTCCTGCAATCGTTAATCGTAAAGATGAAATCACACCCATAGTCATTTGCTTGAAATTATTTTATAATCCATTCATGTACACCGGTAGCATGTTCTTTCGGCAAGCGAATTTTCATACGAACGGCGGTTGTTTTAACTGGATTAAATTTTACCGTATTGTATTTATCCTTAGCAATTTCATAGGATGTAGTAGTTGTTACCGGAACCCATTTGTCACCCTGCTTGTACAAGATTTCCCAGGAAGCTGGTATTCTGCAACCGCCAAAGGGACTATCATCGTACCAATACACCTGTGACTCAGTTATAGTTTGCTCCCCATCGAAATCATATTGAATCCATTCTTCCGTGTCTTTCTTAGGCCACCAATGCAGGTATAATGCCGACTTATCTTCTGAGCTGGATGGTTCAAACTGGTCGTTCAATGCATTCAACATTCTTGGATTATTAATAGAACTACTCACCCTGCTTTTTGAAGCAATTGTTGGTGCTGGCTTTGGACGTGCTGCTGTTTCAACATAAGGAATCCAGACTACCATTTCGCCGGCACCTCTATTATTCCATGAATAATAGGGGATGGCTTTGATCGGTTCTTCTTTTTTAAGTAATGCGTCTGTATTAAGTTGCCTGCTTGTTGCGCTACCTTTTCCATTCAACAATAAAACGCCATTCAGCATATCTGGATTGAAGGTTTCCATTAGTGATGCCTCCTTAGGTACTACTATATTTTGTACTACTTTATCTGAGTGATCAGGACCTTCTAAACAAAAAACCAATGGGCCGCGTTGTAATGCAAATCTTCCCTGATCATCTTTTACTTTTTCATTTGCAAGAACTTTTTCAATATCCATGGGTAAATTAAAACTTACAACATCCCCTTTTTTCCATGTACGGTTAAACACCGCATAGCCTTTTTCAAGTGAATAGCTTACTGGTTTCCCATTGATGCTTATCTGAATATCCTTTTGTTGCTGATCAGCGAATTTGTATAAGTCGCCGGGAACTGCTTCCTGCCTGGCCCAACCCGGTATCCTTACCCTCAGGGCAAACTCTAATGCTTTCTCTGGATTTAAAGTAATTTTTACACCACCTTGCCATGGGTAGGCAGTTTCCTGGGCAATTTTCAATTTACCTGCCGGTAATGATACATCTGCTTCATTGGTCATAAACAGGTTTACGTAAACATTATTTTTATCCTGCGCATATACATAACCTGGCACAGAAGGCATAAAACGTGTTACGTTTGAAATACAACATGCGCAACCAAACCATGCGCTACGCTGATGTTGCCCCATCGATGCCAATGGGTTGGGGTAGAAGAATTTTTTTCCATCCTGTGCAATGCCTGAAAGCACTCCATTATAAAGCACACGTTCCATTACATCAACATATTTGGCATCACCATGTAATAAAAACATCCTGATGTTCCAATAAACATTGGCAATGGAAGCACATGTTTCTGCATAAGCCGACATATTAGGCAGTTCATATGCAGCCCCAAATGCCTCGCCAGCTCCTGTAGCACCGATGCCACCAGTTAAATACATTTTCTTTGTTACCACATCCGACCAGATATCATCGATGGCTTTTATATAAGATGCATCTCCTGTAAGTGCGGCCACATCTGCCATACCGGTATACATGTATGCAGCGCGTACTGCATGACCAACAGCTTCGTGTTGCTGTACTACTGGTTTGTGTGACTGACTATATTGTGAACCTTTAATCTCATTATTACCGCGGATATCTAAAAAGTATTTAGCCAGATCGAGGTATTCTTTTTTTCCTGTTACACGATACAGTCTTGATAAGCCGGTTTCAATTACCTGGTGACCTGGAAAATAAGGTGCTTTATCATGCAGAAAATCTTTCACAATCAGGTCTGCATTTTTAGTTGCAATATTGAGGAGATTCTTCTTTCCTGTTGAAAGATAATGCGCTGCTGCTGCTTCATATAAATGCCCGGCATTGTATAACTCATGACTTAGGTCCGGTGCTTTTTCCCAGCGTTTTGGACTGATCCAGGGATGTAACTTCGCGGGCTTCATTGTGCGGAAAGTGTACAGGTATCCATCTGGTTCCTGGGCTTCGGCAATTATAGCAATGAGTGAGTCAACCGACTTATCTAAATCCGGATTGAATTTTACCTGTAATGCATATGCCGCACCTTCTATTACTTTAAATATATCTGAATCGTCGAACGGATATTCTGTTAATTTTTCTGGAGCCATTTTACCAGCTGCTTTCAGGAAATTATCTACCCTTCCTGTTTCGCGGCATTTCTGTAAAACATAAGGAATGGTTATTTCAGCATTGGTAGTAATACGTGGTGCCCAAAACTGATCATGTACATGTACATGATTAAATGTTACGGGCTGGATTGGATAGTCTTTCACCTGCGCTTTCAGGTTACCTACTGACAATAAAAATCCAGCAACAAAGAATTTACTTTTGGAGCTAAGCATTGTTCAAAATTTATGAATGATCTGTTTACCGGTATTTATATAAAATCCGATGTACATGCAGTGTTTGATTTGCCAAGTATGACAATCACTTAAAAATACAACCCCTTGCGGGGTTGTTATTTTCAGATATTAACCAATCCTCAATCTATTTTGTTATTTCTTGATTCCAAACTGATAGATCGTAGTTGTCTGGTATTTTTTTCCGGGCTCTAATGTGGTTGAAGGAAATGATGGCTGATTCGGAGAATCAGGATAGTGCTGCGTTTCAAGGCAGAAAGCGGAACGATGTCCATATACTTTTTGGTGTTTACCAATGAGTTTCCCATCCAGGAAATTACCGCTGTAGAATTGAATAGCTGGCTCGGTTGTATATACATCCATAAGAATGCCGGTTGATGGTGCATATACAGATGCAGCTTTTTCCATAGCATCAGTCTGCTTTTTATCCAAAACAAAATTATGGTCGTAGCCAAGTCCGTTTTTAATCTGGGCATTATCTGCACCGATTTCTTTGCCGATTTGTTTTTCTGTTCTAAAATCGAATGGAGTGCCTTCCACTGTTACAGGATTTCCATCCGGGATAAGGGTTGCATCTACCGCAGAATAGTTTGACGCATTAATCATCAACATATGATCGGTGATGGTTTCATTGCCTTGTCCATTCAGATTAAAATAGGCATGGTTGGTAAGATTCACTACGGTTGTTTTATCCGTACTTGCATCATAATCTATCTTTAACTCATTAGCATCAGTTAATGTGTAAGTTACTTTAACAGTCAGGTTACCTGGGTATCCTTCTTCTCCGTCTTGAGATACATAAGTTAGTTCAAGGGTATGCTCATCTGGCTGCACAGCATCCCATACACGGTTATGAAAACCTGTAGGACCACCATGCAAACTATTTACACCATTATTTGCCGCAAGCTGGTAACTGTTGCCGTTTAGCGAAAATTTTGCTTTGGCTATACGGTTTCCGTAACGTCCGATTAAAGCCCCAAAATAGGTTTCACTCCTTGTGCGATAATGGTTCAAACTATCGTAGCCAAGTGTAATATCTGTCATTACACCATTTTTATCCGGAACAACCAATGCTACCACTCTTCCGCCAAAATTGGTAATTGCTGCTTCAACCCCTTTGCTGTTTTTAAGGATAAATAACTTTACCTGCTTTCCGTCAACAGTAGCTTCATAAGCAGCTTTCAATGCTGTAGTATCAATTGGAAAGTCTTTACTGGCTTCGGTTTCAGTTGAACCAGATTTACAACAGGTAAAGAGAATAATGGCTGAAATAGCGACTAAGAATTGTATCTTTTTCATATGGCGGAGATGGTTGGTTTGCAATCGGTGTAAATATCCTTAAAACTTGAACCAAAATAGCCAAAAAATATTAATTGTAAAAGAAACACTTATTATTTTTTGCGGAATACTTATATTTTATCCTGAGATTTGTTATTTTGGATGAAAGTACTAACGCTTTTGAGATAGCTTATTAATATGGTCAGGTATCACAAACAGACACGCATATTGGTTGCCATAGATTGTATCATCTTTGGTTTTGATGGTTCCGAGTTAAAACTGCTACTGGTACAACGTGGTTTGGAATACGAGAAAGGTAAATGGAGTCTGATGGGTGGTTTCATCCAAAAAGATGAAGATTTTGCCAAAGGATCTGCCCGTATCCTGAATGAACTTACCGGTCTTGAAGGCGTTTATATGGAACAACTATACGCTTTTGGTGATGTAAACCGTGACCCGATTGAGCGAACCGTTTCAGTAGCCTATTTTGCTTTAATTGATATTCATAAATATGAAAAACAATTAAATGCAGACTATCACGCCGAATGGTTTCCGATAAATAATACACCCAAACTCATTTTTGACCACCAGCAAATGGTAGATATGGCAAAGGAAAAACTGCGCTATAAAGCAGCTTTCCATCCCATCCTGTTTGAGCTTTTACCAGAGAAATTCACCCTTCCTCAATTACAAAGTCTTTATGAAGGCATTTTCGACTATGAATTCGATAAACGCAATTTTAGCCGAAAATTACAGTCTACTAAATTACTTATCAAACAAAAAGACAAAGACAAGGAAAGTTCCAAAAAAGGCGCATTTTACTATAAGCTAGATAAAAGGCGCTATGCAGCTAATTTTCATGCCTTTTTGAACCTGATACCAAACCCGGGCAATCTTAAATAAACAGGAAAAATTCTTCCTGTTTTTTTTGTTTTCAATTTTTAAGTGTTAATTTGACACGAATTAGACAACGCTTATTGCTTGCAAATGAAAAAAGATAACTACGTAATTGGTGTAGATTACGGTACCGACTCTGTTCGTTCGATTATTGTTAACACTACTACCGGTGAAGAAATTGCCACTGCTGTTCACCATTATACCCGCTGGAAAAAAGGACTTTATTGCAATGCGGCTGAAAGTCAATTCAGACAACACCCGTTGGATTATATAGAAGGACTTACCGCAACTATTACCAGTTGCCTTCAGAAAGCTGGGCCTGAAATTGCCGGACAAGTTGTTGCGATTGGTATCGACACCACCGGGTCTACGCCTGTTGCGGTTGACGCTAAAGGTCAACCACTGGCATTGGACCCTGCATTTGCAGAAAATCCGAACGCTATGTTCGTATTATGGAAAGACCATACCAGCGTTCAGGAAGCCGCAGAAATTAATCTGCACGCGAAAAAAATTACGACAAACTATCTTCAGTTCGTTGGAGGTATTTATTCCTCCGAATGGTTTTGGGCCAAGCTTTTGCATATCTTAAGAACAGATGAAGCTGTTCGAAAAGCTTGTGTATCCTGGGTTGAACATTGCGACTGGATTCCTTTCCTCCTTACAGGAGGTAATGGTATTGAAAACCTGAAAAGAAGTGTGTGTGCTGCAGGACATAAAGGCTTATGGGCCGAGGCTTTTAATGGATACCCACCCAATAGCTTTTTTGCGCAACTCGATCCATTATTAGATGGATATGCCGATACACTTGGCACTGCCACTTATGCATCTGACCAATCTGCAGGAACCCTTTCAAAAGAATGGGCAGAAAAACTAGGTCTTCAGGAAACAGTTATAGTAGCTGTTGGTGCTTTTGATGCACATATGGGTGCGGTTGGCGGACAAATAGAACCATATCACCTCAGTAAGGTTATGGGTACTTCAACCTGTGATATTTTAGTTGCGCCGGGCGCAGACCTGGGCGATAAAACCGTTAAAGGTATTTGCGGACAGGTAAATGGCTCTGTAATTCCTGGCATGCTTGGCCTTGAAGCTGGCCAGTCTGCATTTGGTGATACCTATGCATGGTTCAGGGAATTAATTCTAAAACCTATAAAGACACTGATCGCATCTTCCGCTTTACTAGATGAAAAAACTGCTGCCTTACTGGAGCAGGAACTAGCAGATAAATTAATACCTTATTTATCAGAACAAGCTTCCAAACTACCCTTACAGGCAGATGATGAACTTGCTTTGGACTGGTTCAATGGAAGAAGAACACCAGACGCCAATCAGTTTTTAACCAGTAGTTTACATGGACTAAATTTAGGAACAGATGCACCTGCCATTTTTAAATCACTCGTTGAAGCCACCTGCTTTGGCGCAAAAATGATTGTCGACAGGTTTATCAGTGAAGGCGTTCCGGTTAAAGGATTGATTGGTCTTGGTGGCGTTGCTAAACGTTCACCATATATCATGCAGGTGATGGCCAATATCATGAATATGCCGATTCGAATTCATAAGAGCGAACAGACATGTGCATTGGGTGCTGCTATGTTCGCAGCAACAGCAGCCGGTGTTTATGAAAAAGTATCAGAGGCCATGGAAGCCATGGGTCAGGGTTTCGACGCTACCTATACTCCCGAGGCAGATAAAATTGACTACTACCAGCAAAGATATCAGCGTTATCAGCAAGCCGGTGCGTTTACCGAAGCACATACACAAAAACAATAGGCAACTGTATTTAAATAGAATAGCATGAGTAAATACAATGATTTAAAACAGGCAGCTTACGATGCCAACATGCAATTACCAAAACTTGGATTGGTACTATTCACCTTTGGTAATGTAAGTGTGGTAGACAGACAGCTCAATGTTTTTGCTATAAAACCCAGTGGCGTTCCTTATGAAGAATTAAGTCCTGATAAAATGGTCATCGTAGATTTTGATGCCAATGTGGTGGAAGGAGACCTGCGTCCTTCATCCGATACCAAAACCCATGCGGTATTATATAAACATTGGCCCGCAATAGGCAGCATCGTTCATACACACTCTACTTATGCAACAGCATGGGCCCAGGCACAAATGGATATCCCGGTTTTTGGTACTACTCATGCTGATCATACAACAGCATCGATTCCCTGTGCAGCACCTATGAGCGATGAAATGATTAAGGGTGACTATGAAACCGAAACCGGTTTTCAAATACTTAACTGTTTCAAAGAAAAATCGCTCGACCCGGCTGAAACTGAAATGATGCTGGTTGGAAATCATGCGCCTTTTACCTGGGGTAAAACAGCTCACAAAGCAGTTTATAATGCAGCAGTATTGGAAGAACTTGCAAAAATGGCTTACCTCACTTTGCAGATTAACCCCAAAGCACCTGTTTTAAAAGACGCACTTATTAAAAAACATTTTGAAAGAAAACATGGCCCCGATTCTTACTATGGCCAATAATATTTATATCAACAAAGACAATCAACATGATTAATCTGAAGCAACTGGAAGTTTGGTTTGTTACAGGAAGCCAACATTTGTATGGTGAAGAAACTCTTAAGCAGGTAGCAGCAAATTCTACCGTTATTGCCGACGCCTTGAACCAAACGCCTAGCATGCCGGTTCAAATAGTTTATAAGCCTACTGTAAAATCATCAGAAGAAATATATGCAATATGCCAGGAAGCAAATAATACCGAAAACTGTATTGGTATTATTACCTGGATGCACACTTTCTCTCCGGCTAAAATGTGGATCGGTGGTCTAAAAATATTACGTAAACCTGTGTTGCATTTTCATACACAGTTTAACCGTGATATTCCCTGGGCTACCATTGATATGGATTTCATGAACCTGAATCAAAGTGCACATGGTGACAGAGAATTCGGTTTTATCATGAGTCGTATGCGTATTGAGCGGAAAGTAGTAGTGGGTCACTGGAGTGATCCTGAATGCATAGAAAAAATCAATGGTTGGATAAGAGCCGCAGCCGGTTGGAATGATTGGCAGGGTGCACGCTTTGTTCGCTTCGGAGATAATATGCGCTTTGTTGCCGTTACTGAAGGCGATAAAGTAGAAGCAGAAATAAAGTTTGGCTATTCAGTAAATACTTATGGTGTAGGTGATCTGGTACAGGTAATGGAAGAAGTAACCGAAGGTGATATTAATTCGCTCGTAGAAGAATACATCGCCAGTTATACATTAATGGATAGCTTGCAAAAGGGGGCGGCCCAACATGCTTCCTTAAAAGCGGCAGCCAAAATAGAGCTGGGTATCGAACGATTCCTCAAGCAAGGGAATTTTAAAGGCTTTACAACCACGTTCGAAGATCTTCATGGACTTGAACAATTACCTGGTATTGCAGCCCAGCGTTTAATGAGTAAGGGTTATGGGTTTGCAGGAGAGGGCGATTGGAAGACTGCCGCACTTGTTCGTGCCATGAAAGTAATGGGTAGTGGATTGAAAGGGGGCAATTCATTTATGGAGGATTATACTTACCACTTTAACCCGGATAATAAACTCGTACTTGGCGCCCACATGCTTGAAATCTGTGAATCAATTGCCGATGGTAAGCCTAGCTGTGAAATACATCCTCTGGGAATTGGGGGTAAAGCTGATCCTGTAAGACTTGTTTTCAACTCCGGATCAGGGCCTGCCATTAATGCTTCTATTGTTGATATGGGTAATCGTTTCCGTTTACTGGTGAACGATGTAATGGCAGTGGCTCCAATCAGCAGTCTACCGAAACTACCAGTGGCCAGGGTTCTCTGGAAGCCTTATCCAGACATGCATAATGGCTGCGCAGCCTGGATTCTGGCCGGAGGCGCTCACCATACCTGCTACTCCCAGAATATCAATGCTGAGCAAATGGAAGACTTTGCAGGAATGGCTGGAATTGAGTTTGTATGCATAAATAATAATACCAAACTGTATCAATTTAAAAATGAATTACGCTGGAATGATAAATTTTATCAATAAAAAGCGAAATTACAATCTACGAAAACCAAAAACCAATGAAAGGACTTGCCACCATTGACATTATTGTCTTTCTGTTCTACTTTATCATTGTAGCCAGCTATGGGTACTGGATTTACCTTCGAAAGAAGAAAGCAACAACCGATACCAAGGATTTCTTCCTTGCAGAAGGTTCACTTACCTGGTGGGCCATCGGCGCTTCATTGATTGCTTCCAATATTTCTGCGGAGCAATTTATTGGAATGAGCGGAGAGGGCTTTTTTGTAGGAACTGCAGTTGCTGCCTATGAATGGATCGCAGCCCTGGCATTAATCATTATTGCCATCTGGTTCATGCCAATCTATCTTAAGAATAAGATTTTTACCATGCCCCAGTTCCTTACCAACCGTTATAATGAAACGGTGGCCTTGATCATGGCGGTATTTTGGCTATTCTTATATGTATTTGTAAACCTCACTTCCATTCTTTATCTCGGAGCAGTTGCTATCAATGGTTTGGTTGGTGGGCAATACCTTCACCTGATCATGGTATTACTGGCAGTATTTGCACTGGTAATTACCCTGGGCGGTATGAAAGTAATTGGTTACACAGATGTAATACAGGTTGCAGTACTAATCATCGGAGGTCTGGCTACAACCTATATGGCATTACTGATCGTGAGTGAAAAATTTGGTTTGGGTAAAGATGTGATCGCTGGGTTTAACACATTGCTCAAGGAAGCTCCCGATCACTTTCACATGATTCTTGATAAACCTGGTCCAAATGCCACTCAGGAAGAAATTAATAAATACCTCGTACTTCCCGGTATAGCAATGTATTTCGCGGGACAATGGATCGTTAACCTAAATTATTGGGGTTGTAACCAATATATTACACAACGTGCACTTGGCGCTAACCTGCAAACCGCCAGAACAGGTATTTTATTTGCAGGTTTACTAAAACTGATGATGCCGGTAATTGTAATGTTACCTGGTATTGCAGCCTATGTTTTATATAAAAATGGTCACCTTCCTCAACTTGAAGGAGGTAGTAAAGACGGTGCCTATTCTGCTATCCTTAGCTTCTTGCCAAGTGGATTAAAGGGATTATCTATTGCCGCACTAACTGCCGCAATTGTTGCTTCCCTTGCAGGTAAGGCTAACAGCATCTCAACCATTTTTACCCTGGATATCTATAAAAAATACCTGAAACCTTCCGCTGACGAAAAGAAAATGGTGTGGACAGGAAGACTTACCATTTTTATTGCAATGATTGTGAGTGTTTTATTTACCTGGAACGATACATTAGGTATTGGTGGTGAAGGTGGATTTACCTTTATTCAGAAATACACTGGTTTTATTAGTCCTGGTGTATTCGCAATGTTTATACTGGGTATGTTCTGGAAAAGAACCACTGGTGCTGCTGCCATCGCGGGCGTAATCTGTGGTTTTGTACTTTCTGTATTCTTCAACAACTATGCTCCAGCATTGTTGGGTAATGAAACCATTCTGTATACAGCTTATCCAAATGGAAAAGGTGGATTTGAAATACCATTCCTCATTAACATGGGTTGGTCTTTCTTCTTTACCATGGCATTAATGATTGGTATTAGCCTTGGCGGACCAAAAATTAATCCGAAAGCATTCATTTTCGAGAAAGGTATGTTTAAAGTAAGTAACTCCGTTTTAGTTTTAATCATTATAACATTGTTACTGCTTACCGCATTGTATGTAAGATTCTGGTAATTGATTACCAGCTTTCAAAATAAAAGGGGTTCCGAAAAGAACCCCTTTTATTTTGAAAGTTAACCCAGCAGCGGGATTAAACTTTTATAATCATTTGCATATGTAAGGATATTCGGATACTCACTGAATTCATCCGCAGTATGCATCGTAGTCAATACTACTGCTTTCATTCCGGCATTATAAGCGGCTTCCACCCCTTTAGGTGCATCTTCGAATACAATACAATCGGCAGGATTGAGCCCCAGTTCAGCAGCTCCTTTTAAATAGGTTTCAGGATCGGGTTTACTGTCTTTTACATTTTCGGCTCCAACTATAGAATCAAAATAATGTCGGATTGATAACCCGTCTATCGCAAAATCAATATTAAATAAAATAGCAGCAGAACCGATCCCCATTTTAATGTTCTTTGCTTTTGCCTGATCAAGGAAAATATCTAACCCGGGTAGTAGTGCCAGATGAGGTCTGTAAAGTGACTGGTATCTTTTTTCTTTCTCTACTGATAGCCGATCCATTTCTTCTGGTGTAAACTTATCTGGACCAAAAATGCGGATTAATAATTCTACGTTTTTCCCGTACATGTGAGAAGCTACCTGTTCCCAGCTTAAATCAGCACCCAGGTCTTTGGTGAGAATATCAAACCAAACCTGTTTATGATAATGCATATCATCAATCATGGTTCCATTCAAATCGAACAGAAAAGCCTTTGCATTTTGTAACATATAGCTTCGATACTTTGTGCGCGCAAATTACTTTATCGGGGGAACTTTGCCATGTAAATTATTAATGACTGGAGAAATTTGTGCGCGAGCTATAAGTTCGTGTATGATGGAACACAGATCTTCATGATTTTCAGGATTTATCATGATAGATCTTGAAAATCATTTTGGGAAAGGGTAAGTAAGAAAATCAGGAAATATCTTCTACCAACTGACGATTGGCTTTAAGCATTGCCAATCCTTCGCTTCTGGTCATATAAGGCACCCCATTTTTATGATTGATTTTGCTTATTCGGTACATTATATTCCAATGCCTGATAATTTCCTTCCACGCAAAGAAAACAGAATGTGACGGATCATAAATATGGGTTGGTTCGCTGCCAGATCCGTTTAATTCAATGATTGAAAAGTTTTTTCCTTCCCTCAATGCTTCAATTGTATCGTACCTGACATCCATTCTGCCATAATAAAATCCGTTGATTTTTTTTGCCAGTTGATCAATTGTTTTACTTAGCTGTTCATCTGCGAGATAGCTGACATCTAAAAATTTCGCCCCCCGGGCATGATTGCCATAAGGAACCAATATTTTTCGTTCCCCTTTTGGTAGTACAACCGATAATTCAGTTGGAATTGTTTTTCTTAATGCAGGCAACTGAAGAATAAATCTGGTGTTTTGTAGTAATAATTTCTCTACGGTTGAACAACCATCTCCGGTAACCGCCAGTAACTCCTTTCCAACGATACCCGTAATGCTTCCTTTCTCCTCACCAGGGATGCGACAATAAAATATCCCTAGTTCGTCTTCATAAGGTATATAGGCCTGAACCAAAAAATCTACTTTGCTGTTTTTTGCATATTCAAGTAGCTCCTGGTCATTTTCGATCTTTTTTACACTCATTCCACGCATTCCAATATCAGGTTTTGCAATAGCAGGATAAGCGATACCGACATTCTTTACCTTATTTAATACGATATTACCTTCAGTGCCTACAGCAAAAAATAAGGTTTCCGGATAAGTGCCTTTAGGAAGAAGATCATAGATCTCTTTTTTGCTTTCCATTAGAAAGCCTCCATTTCGAATAGTTGGGTTTGCGGCATTTATAAAGAAGAATGCCCTTGCTTTAAGGCAAAGCCAAAACCAATAGGGATACATAGGTGCATAGAGCACCGCAAAAGGCCAATATTCCCAATGAAATATTTTTATAAATAATGGATGATCCTTTAGCTTGTTGATCAATAACATGAGGGAAAGTTAGGCTACCGGTTGTTCCTGAACAAATGCAATTGAAGCTTCCGTTTTTTGTTGGCTAACAAGGTCTTCATAATGCATTACTGCCTTATTTCGATTACACTCAACACTTGTTACACTTACCGTAAACATGGTATTATTCCGGTTCATTCGAATATCATTCTCTTTATCTCCTTCTCCGCCAAATAGGTGAAATGAAAGAATATCTGAAACAGTTGGTTGCGGAAATTGTGTTAACCATTCATTGAACCACTGTTCTCTTTTATGTATGATATCAGATGTATATAATGTTACCGACGACCAGATATGGGGTTTTGTTGCATCCATTTCCCGGATATATTTTTCCTCGCCGCTCCACCTGCATTCAAATAGTTTATCGTCCTCCCAAATTACCAGTGTAAATGGTTCAATACCTAATAAATGTATTTTTTTAAAGGCGGGAATCGCTTTCTCTTCCGTTAAAATGTCGAGGAATATCAGGCCTCTGCTTTTCCTGTATTGTGCAGCAGGTTCATGTTTAATAAAACCACCGTTTAACAATACCATGATCGATCCGGCATCAGATGCCGCTATCCAGGTACCACCTGCCTGAGCATCTTTTGGGAAAAGAAGTTTTTTGTTGCCATAACTGGTAATGCCAGGTTGAATGGCCTTCTCGCGTGTTCCTTTTTCATCGCGATTAGAGGTAAGTAGTACTTTATTTTGGAGCGGGATATAGGTTACTGTGCACATGCTTCCCTATGTTTAATAGTAGAAGTGGCTACACCAAAGCCTTCAGGAAGGATAATATCTGATAATTCACCAACACCTACCCTGATCAGGGCCATATGATGCACAGTGTGTTCCAGGTTATAAACAACTTCCCGATAATAGTTACTTTCTACATTGATTGTTTCATTCGACACATCATCATAACTCATTTCGAGTTGAATGGGTTTATCAGCACGTATAAGATTGTTACTGATCTGGTGCAATAATGAGATGGCCAGATCTTTGTCAGTTTCAATGGCTTTATCTCTCTTCCTTTTTTCATAATTAACCAGGCCTGTTTCATACCCTGATTCAAGACATTGAAAAAGCTCTACAATATGCCTTACATGCTGTCCAATAGTAGCATTAAAAAGAGATTTACTGCAGGCAGTATATTGCTCAGGGGTTAACTTATCTAATGTTTCATGTAACTGAACAAATACATTTTTAATAGCGTAGGCAATTTGCATATTAACGGGTTCTATCTTTTTAAAATTGGTAGAATCAGTTTTTTTCTTTCAACTGTTTATAAGTTAGATACGATTTCTTATACAACTAGGTTTTGCCTGCTGTATTTATCATCTTTCCGGTGAAAATAGTGTTCTTTTATGAAAACCCTATTTTCCAGGCAATTTTCTATTGAAGCGCCTATTTTCACCGACTAAAGTTCAAATCCTGCCGACACTTTAATGATACCTGCTATAGCAATATAAAGTAAATCAATTGCCTTTTTTAAATTTTTTAAGAAAATCGACTAGTTGAGCCCTGTTTAACCAGGCAAGTATTACTGAGGCAAGCCAAACAATCAGGGCATAGGAAAATAACAAGCCATTATCATTCTTTACCACTACTCCCAGTACTAAAATATGAGAAACCAATGCTCCACTCATAATGCCCACTGCCATAAGTGACCCAAATGCGGTAAGTGGTTTGTATAAAATTAAGATAGAGGCAATAAGTTCCGCAATACCAGTAACATATCTTCCCCAAGGTTCTATACCCATTTGGGTAAATATATAAACCGATTCTTCAGCACCAGAAAATTTAAAATATAAGGTTTGCAGCATTATAATGGCGGCAATAAACCTTAGAACCCACTGTAAAATTGTTTGTAGTTTTGGTTGCATAAATTATTGTTGAATGATTTTATTCCAGGATTGATCAGCTTTTGATTTGAGGTTAGTTTCATCTTTATTCCACTCTTTCAGGGTATTATTAAAAAAACGGTTATAAAAGAGGTAAAGCTTATTATTAACTATTTTATACGTTTCGGGATCAATACTTACCTTTTCACCCTTTGCACCCATCGCATAAGCACACCAACCTCCATAAGCCGGCTCATAAGTAGTTGGATTTTTAAGAAATAAAGCCTTGTGTTCAGGAGTACTAAACCAATAGCTAACCCCCTGGTAATATACAGCCAGTTCTTTTTTCCCTTTTACAGGTTTTTTTTCTAAAAAATATGACACCGGATCATATCCTTCAATGGCAATTCCCTGACCCGACAGATTAAAGTTTTTTGTTCTAACAGCTTGATCCTGACCAAATAGAATTCCTATACTAAATAGGCCGGTAATTATTAATGCATATTTAAGCTTCATGCTAAACGGCTTCATATAATTTACTTTTAATTTCTTGATGATGGTAAAAACTAATGGACGGGACTTAAATATTATCCTTACAAATCTTGCTGAAAATGATCTGTTGGCTTATTAATGGGCAAGGTGAGGCCATAACAGATTAAAATTCTTGCAATACTTTTATTACTTTACCTTTAAAATCACTTTACAAACGCTTTCTCTCTCATGAATTTAGCCGACAAAAAAAAGTATATCAGGTTGGCAGCAGTTCTTGGTCTTATACTAAGCACCATCGTAGCTTTAGGCTGGTTTCTGCGCATTCCAACCCTTACCAGCTTTTTGCCCGGACATCAGGAAATGAAATTTAATGCAGCTTTACTATTCATACTTACGAATATTATATTAATTGCTATTACAGTTGAAAAATGGCATACACTCAAACTTGTATTCAGTCTTATATTAATATTAACAGGGTTTACAACCCTGTTACAAGTTTTTATAGCTGCCGATCTGGGCATCGACGAATTTTTTGTAAAAGATAATTTTATCACCAGAACAACTAATTATCCACCCGGACGAATGGCGCATGGTGCTTCATTTTCTTTTATACTTTTTGGGATCGGTTTTTTAATAATGAAGTCACATCGAGAGTCATTGAGAAAATTCGCCCAATATTGCTTTCATACAATTACATTGATATCCTCCCTTGTGATCATTGGGTTTCTTTTAAAAGTTCCTGTGTTTAGTGAAATACCAACCCTAAAAACAATGTCTTTTCACACAGCGCTTATATTCTTTATAAGCTCAATTGCTGCTTCGCTATGGAATGAAAAATTAGGGTTCACCGGTTTATTTACAGGAAATGGGGTTGGAAATATCATGGCCCGCCAATTATTTCCCGCCTTAACCATCACGGTAATATTAATCAGTGCACTCAGGGTATATTTATTTCAAAAGGGTATTCTAAGCGTAGAACTTGGCTTCATATCATTAACCACAGTATTTATTCTTATAGGATTAATAAGCATTGCACTATCTGCAAAACAGCTTAATAAAATCAATATCAAAAAAAACATAGCGGAAGACCAGATATCTGATCTTAATAAAAATCTTGAGCTGATTGTACAAAAAAGGACCGACGAGCTTCACGAGTCAGTAAATGCACTCCAGGATAGTAAGAATGAACTATGGAAAAGTGAGCAACTCCTAAAAGGTATTATTAATAATGCAGATGCTGCAATTTTTGTTAAGGATATCAAAGGAATATATTTACTGGTCAACAAACGTTTTGCTGAAGATTTTGATATGCAAATTAATGAGATCATTGGTAAAACATCCTTTGAAATTTTTCCGGAAGACTTTGCCTCCAAACTGGTCAGCAACGAATCAGCCATTATAGCTTCAAAGGAATCGCAAACGGCTGAAACAACTGCAGTATTTAACGGAAGTTCAAAGACACTCCTGATTAACAAATTCCCTTTATTTGATGAAAACAATGAGGTTTTCGCAATTTGTGGTATGGCTACTGATTTTTCTGATATAAGAAAATCAAGAACAGATCAGGAAATACTATCTTTTCAATTACAGCAAAAAAACCAGCAATTGCTGAATTTCGCTCATATCACATCACACAACTTACGCTCTCCCGTAAGCAACCTTAACTCATTATTATGGTTGTATAAAGAAAGCCAGACAGAAGAAGAAAGGGCAATTTTATTCGAAAAATTCGAAACGGTTATCCATAATCTTTCCGCCACATTGAATGAGTTGGTTGATGCCTTAAAAATACAGGAAGACACAGGCAGAAAAAGGGAATCATTACTGTTTGAAGATATATTTAAAAAAGTACGGGATAGTATGATCGGGAAGATCATGGAAACAGAAGCTGTGGTGAGTTACAATTTTACCAAAGCTCCGGCCATTGAATATCCGAGACTTTATCTGGAAAGTATTTTGCAAAACCTTCTGTCTAATTCACTTAAATACAGATCGCCACAGCGTACTCCTGTAATATTTGCTGAAACACTCTTTGAAAACGGCATACTGATACTCAGGTTTAAAGACAATGGGCTTGGTATTGATCTCAACAGACATAGTGACAAATTATTTGGTCTTAATAAAACATTCCATCGTCACGAAGAAGCCAAAGGAGTTGGCCTTTTTATTACAAAAACACAGGTTGAAGCCATGGGTGGGTCCATTACAGTTGAAAGTGACGTTGATAAAGGAAGCACTTTCATTGTTTACTTCAACGCAAAGCATCACTAATTTTTATCTGTCCGTCAACCAATCTTTTAAGGCATGAAATGATGCATGCATTAGAATACTTTTTTTCTCCTTTTTAAACAGTGGTTCTATCGCGGCAGGCTGTTCCGGTGATTTGCCGATAGTCCTGGTGACCGTATCAGGAAATTTTACAGGATGCGCAGTTTCAAGGAATATCCCTTTTTCACCAGGTTTCAATAATTTTTGTAACGCTGCAAAAGCAACAGCACCGTGCGGGTCAAGGGTATAACCATAATCTTTATATACATCCAGCATACAAGTCATGGTTGCTGCATCCGTAACACAGGCTGTTTGTACTATGTCCTGAATGGCTATACCCTCCTGCTTGAATAGTTCAATAATCCTGCTCAGGTTGCTTGGATTACCCACATCCATTGCATTTGAAATAGTTTGAATAGCAGCCTTAGGTTTAAATACACCTGTTTCAAGGTATGGAGTAACCGTATCATTAATATTACAAGCTGCAATAAATTTATTAACCGGCAATCCTGAATAACGGGCTAATAAGCCTGCACAGATATTGCCAAAATTTCCACTGGGAACGGCTATAACAGGGGGGGTATATTTATCCTTCCACTGTTGCAGGGCAAAGAAATAATACAGTTGTTGCGGAAGCCAGCGTGCAACATTAATAGAGTTTGCTGAGGTAAGACTTAAGCTGGTTTGAAGCGTTGAATCCATAAATGCCTCTTTTACCATGGCCTGGCAGTCATCAAAGCTTCCCTGAACTTCTAAGGCCGTAATATTTTGGCCGCAGGTAGTTAGTTGTAATTCCTGCACATTGCTAACTTTACCGGATGGGTATAGAATAACCACTTCTACTCCTTCCACACCAAGAAACCCATTTGCAACCGCTCCGCCAGTATCACCGGAAGTTGCTACAAGTACCGTAGTTTTTGTTTGTCTGTCTTTTGAAAAATAACCAAGACATCTACTCATAAACCTTGCCCCAACATCTTTAAATGCCAGTGTAGGTCCATGGAATAGTTCAAGCGAATAATATGTTTCATTCAATTGAACCAGTGGAAATGGAAAGTCGATTGTTTCTTTAATGATCGAATACAGTTCATTAGCAGGAATATTTTCTCCCACATAAGGCTTCATCACTTCATAAGCCAGTTCTTCCCGGTCCAAATCAGGCAAAGCTGCAATAAACGATGGCGACAGCTTTGGTAGTTCTGCAGGAAAATAGAGTCCTTTATCAGGTGCCTGCCCCTGGATGGTAGCAGTTCTAAAATCAACATCTTTTGATTGTTTGTTTAAACTATAATAACGCATACATATTCTCTTTTATAAATTCACCATTTCTACTCCGGTAGTATTTAGTGTTGTTACGTAAGTATGATTATCCAGGTCTAATAGCCGGTATTCGTCCTGCATCAGTTCTGCAATCTGATGGGCGGTTGATTCCGCTTCGCTTAGCATAAATATTGATGGGCCGGATCCGGATATACCGCCACCCAATGCGCCAGCTTCTTTACTCTTCCGTTTTATATTATCAAAGCCGGGAATAAGTATACTTCTTACGGGTTCTATCAATACATCTTCCAGCGAACGTCCTATCAAAGAGTAATCGCTCTGTAATAATCCAGCTACCAACCCTGCTATATTTCCCCATTGTTTAATTGCATCTTTCAGGTACACTTGTTTTTTTAGAATACTTCTCGCATCGGCAGTGCGTACTTCGATCTGCGGATGTACAATAGTGATATATAAAGGAGGGGAAGTAAGTGGTATAATATCAAGCGGATGAATTGACCTAACCAGGGTTACACCTCCATAAATACAAGGTGCAATATTATCGGCGTGCTTTACTCCGGAAGCCAGTTTTTCACCGTGCATGGCAAATCTTACCAGGTCTTCTTTGGTAAACATATTATCTAGCAAAGCATTCGCGGCAACTACTGCCCCTGCTGAACTTGCTGCACTTGATCCAACGCCACTACCGGGTTTAATGTGTTTGTTTATCACTAATTCAAAGCCAACCGAAACATTTAAAACTGACAACATAGCCTGTAAGGCAACTCCTGCTACATTTTTATCGGGATGTACTGGTAAACCGAATGGATCTTTATTGATAATAGTAATCCCGGGCTCTTCTTTTAGACTTAGCCACATTTCGTCATATGGTTCTTTCACTGCAAAACCCAGGATATCAAAACCGCATACCATATTGGCTACAGTTGCCGGAGCATGTACTTTTATTTGTTTTCCTACTTGCATAAATTATATTCTTGCTACACGAATAATGTCTGCGAAAACCCCAGATGCAGTTACATCGGCACCCGCACCAGCACCTTTAATTACCAAAGGCTGTTCAGGATAGCGGTCAGTGTAAAACAATACCAGGTTATCTTTCCCATACAAGTGATAAAAATCAGATGTTGGCGGAATATGCTCAAGTCCTACACCCGCTCTGCCATTTTCATAAGTTGCCACAAATTTCAACTTGGCATTTTCTGCTGAAGCTTTTTCAAATAATGTTTTAAAATGCATTTCCTGATTGGCCATCTCTGCATAAAAATCTTCAACTGATCCTTCAAAACATGACGCTGGTAGGAAGTACTCATTATTAATTTGATCCATTTCCAGAACCTGTCCAGCTTCTCGCGCAAGTATCATTATTTTACGCATTACATCTGTTCCGCCTAAATCAAGACGCGGATCTGGTTCAGTATATCCTTCGGTCTGTGCCTGTCGAACGATTTCTGCAAATGGTTTTGTGCCATCGTAATGGTTAAAAACATAGTTTAATGTTCCGGATAAAACCGCTTTGATCTTATTAATTTTATCACCGCTCCTTAATAAATCATTCAGTGTGCCAATAACAGGTAATCCTGCACCTACATTTGTTTCAAACAGGAAAAGTGAATTGTATTCACGTGCCAATGACTTCAGTCTTTTGTAGGCTGCATAATCTGAAGAGCAGGCTATTTTATTACAAGCAACTACGGAAATACTTTTCTCTAACAGATTGCCATATACGCTAGCTACCGATTCATTTGCAGTAACATCTACAAACACACTGTTCCTTAAATTTTTATCCTTTATCTGCTGCACAAAATCCATAATGGTAGAAGCAGGCGCGTCATTTAATAATGATTGCCATTGATTCAACTCAATACCCTGTTCTGCAAACAGGGCTTTTTTACTATTAGCTATCCCAACAACCCGCAACTGTAAGTTCAGTTGCTCCTTTAACACCTCTTGTTGCTGCATTATTTGGTTAAGCAGCTTGCTTCCAACATTACCGGCACCAGCTATGAATACATTGAGTTGTTTATAACTGGTTTCAAAAAATGCTTCATGCAATACATTGATAGCTTTACGAACATCTTTCGTGGCTATTACTGCAGATATATTTTTTTCTGATGAGCCCTGTGCTATAGCACGAATATTAATACCGTTACGCCCAAGTGAGCCAAACATTTTTCCACTTACACCCGGATGACTTTTCATTTGTTCGCCCACGAGTGCCACAATAGCAAGATTGGTTTCAACGATTAAAGGATCTACTTTCCCTGTCTGTATTTCAAAACTAAAAGCGTTGTCGATTGCTCTTTTTGCTTTTAAGGTATCCGCCTCATTAATACCCACACAAATAGAATGCTCAGATGAACTTTGTGTAATAAGGATTACATTGATTTGTTCATTCGCAAGTGATTCAAACAATCGTTTTGAAAAACCGGGTATTCCTACCATGCCGCTACCTTCCAAACTTAAAAGACTAATACTTGTTATGCTTGATATACCCCGGATAAATTCCCCTGTAGAAGATGAACGGCTTTCTATTAATGTACCATGTGCTTCCGGTTCAAAAGTATTTTTTACCCAGACAGGAATATTCTTCAGCATAACAGGTTGAATCGTTGGCGGATAAATAATCTTTGCGCCGAAATGAGATAACTCCATTGCTTCCTGATAAGAGATCTGGGCAATAGGTTTTGCATTCGAAACCATACGGGGATCCGCAGTCATCATACCACTTACATCTGTCCAAATTTCCAGTGTTGAAGCATCAAGTGCCCCTGCATAAATAGCGGCTGTGTAATCAGAACCGCCTCTACCTAATGTGGTAGTATGTCCAGCAAGGTTTGCTGCAATAAAACCTGGCGCTATATAATAATTTGATTCATTTGCTTTAAACCAGGAAACAATTCTTTCGTTAGTGATGGTGAAATCAACCAAGGCACTTGAATGATTTGAATTTGTTACGATGAGGTTTCTTGAATCAACCCACAACTGCTGATTACCAAGTGTTTGAAATTTCGCAGCAATAATCAGTGAAGATAGAAGCTCGCCATATCCTACAATTTTATCTTGTGTACGGAGTGATAATTCTTTCAGGAGATAAACACCATCACAAACACTTTCCAGGTCGTTTAATTGTTGTTTTACAAGACTTAATGTAGCACTTTGTTGTTGTATCGGCAGCAATGCCCTTACCAATTCAAGGTGTTTTTGTTCTATTTCTTCCAGAACCTTTTTATACCCCTCATCGGCAACCGATGCCAGAGCTGCAAGTTGTAACAGTTTATCTGTAACTCCACCCAATGCTGAAACTACCACCAGTTTTTTCTCTGTTGCAGATTGATCAAATACTATATTGATTACTTTTTCAATATTCGCTGCATTTGCTACTGAGCTACCGCCAAATTTGAGAACCTTCATAAAATATTTTGAAAATGAAAAAAGAAAATGACAGAACTGTTTTAGGTAAAACAGTCAAAAGACCCAAGGTATGATATGGAAATAGTTAACCCTTTACAGGGTTGTTGTTGTAGTAATAATAGCAGCAGCAAACAGTGAAACTGTTTGTGAGAAGTGATGATATGATAACTGCGCCTGCATTACTCTATAAAGATAGTATAGTTTTGTGGAAATTAAACAAGGTATCCAAAAAGATGATCGTTTTTATTGAGCTCAGTATAATTAATCTGATGTTTATCCAGGTTATTAATAAGTAAATGGTAGTCTTTTTTTGATTTCAATTCAATGCCTACCAATGCCGGACCTGCTTCTTTATTATGTTTCTGCATGTACTCAAACCGGGTAATATCATCATCCGGACCTAACACAAAGTTTACAAATTCCTTTAAGGCACCTGGTCTTTGAGCAAAGCTGATCAGGAAATAATGTTTCAGTCCTTCATACTGAAGTGATCTTTCTTTTATTTCCTGCATGCGGTCAATATCATTATTACTGCCACTTACTACACAAACAATATTTTTACCTCTGATTTCATCTACATAGTCATCAAGTGCAGCTATCGATAGTACTCCTGCGGGTTCAGCTACGATAGCGTCTTCATTATACATACGAAGAATGGTTGAGCAAACCCTTCCTTCTGGCACCAGTTTCATATCATCTAAAACATCTTTACAGATATTAAAAGTGATATCGCCTACCCTTTTTACAGCAGCTCCATCTACAAAACGTTCAATTTCATTAAGCAAAACAGGTTGCCCGTTTCTCAAAGCTTCTGTCATAGAAGGAGCCCCTTCTGGTTCTAATCCAATTATTTTAGTTCTGGGTGAAAATGTTTTAAAATAACTCCCCACGCCAGCGCTTAATCCGCCACCACCTACCGGAACAAATAAATAGTCGATATCAGAAAGATCTTCCAGTATTTCAATGCCAACTGTAGACTGTCCCTCAATGATCCGCAGATCATCGAATGGAGGAATAAAGGTCATTTGATGAGCAGCCGTATACGTTTTGGCCGCATTTGCACAATCATCAAAAGTATCTCCCACCAGTTTCACTTCTACAAAACCTTCCCCAAACATTTTTGTTTGACTCACTTTCTGGTTAGGTGTAATGATGGGCATAAATACAACGCCTTTCACGTTTAACAGTTTACAACTATATGCAAATCCTTGTGCGTGATTGCCGGCACTTGCACAAACAACTCCTTGTGCCAGTTGCTCTGGAGTTAAAGTACTCATCATATTATACGCACCACGGAGCTTATAGGAGCGTACAACCTGTAAATCTTCCCTTTTGAGATATACATTGCAACCATATCTGCGCGACAGTGCCTGGTTAAATGTAAGCGGTGTTCTATTCACTACTTTTTTTAACCGATCCGCTGCTGCCTGATAGTCAAGGTTAAATGCTGTTACTGTACTCATATCCAGTATAATTGGTCCTCTTCTTTTTAGAAGAGGACCTTGTGAATTCAATTATTAAGCTTCTGCGACTTCTGCCACTTTCTGGTTTTCCGGACGAAGGCTTCTTACTGTTTTACCAGCCTGCCACAGCTCGCTATCTCGTAGCTCTTTCAGCTCTTCTTCCAGTTTTTCACGGTAATCTGGTTTACTGTTGCTTTCAATAGATTTTGCTGCTTCATTTCCTGCTGCTACACTCTCATATAATTCAGTGAAAACAGGCAGGGTAGCATCTCTGAATTTTTTCCACCAGTCTAATGCTCCGCGTTGTGCAGTGGTTGAACAGTTTGCATACATCCAATCCATTCCGTTTTCAGCAACCAATGGCATCAAGGATTGGGTAAGTTCTTCAACCGTTTCATTAAAGGCTTCAGAAGGTGAGTGACCCTTTGAGCGAAGCACCTGATATTGAGCTGCAAATATTCCCTGAATAGCACCCATCAGTGTACCTCTTTCTCCTGTTAAATCACTGTATACTTCTTTTTTGAAATCTGTTTCAAATAAATAACCACTACCGATGGCTATACCAAGCGCCACAACTCTTTCAAACGCACGACCCGTTGCATCCTGAAAAATAGCGTAGCTACTATTTAATCCTCGCCCTTGTAAGAACATACGACGTAATGATGTGCCTGATCCTTTTGGTGCTACCAGGAATACATCTACATCTGCAGGTGGAACAATTCCTGTTTGCTCTTTATAGGTTACTCCAAAGCCGTGAGAGAAATACAAGGCTTTTCCGGGTGTAAGGTATTTTTGTACTGTTGGCCATAATTTAATCTGTGCTGCATCACTGAGCAGGTAGCAAATAATTGTTCCGCGTTCCAGTGCTTCTTCAATTTCAAACAATGTTTCTCCCGGTATAAAACCATCGCGAACAGCTTTATCCCAGCTTTTGGAATTTTTACGCTGTCCTACGATAACATTGATGCCGTTCTCTTTTTGGTTCAATGCCTGACCAGGACCCTGAACACCATAACCAATTACGGCCACAGTTTCATTTTTTAAAACTTCTTGTGCTTTCTCGAGTGGAAACTCTTCGCGGGTAACTACATTCTCTTCTACGCCGCCGAAATTTAATTTTGCCATGATGTTTGTTTTATAAGTTTTTATGGTGGTTATTATTATTACATTGTAAATACTTCTTCTCTTTTACCCAGGTACTCATTCTCAATGACTTCCTCACCCGGATCACGGGCTTCGAACTCTTTTATTTTTTCATGGAATCCTCTGCTTGCTTTAATAATGGCTACCCTGGCACTTCTTACAAATTCTATCAGTCCATGGGGTTCTAAAACAGCGATCAGCTTATTGGTTTCTTCCCGATGACCACTGGTTTCGAAAATGGTATAATCTTTCCTGATTACCACCGCCCTTGCACCATACTCGCGCAGTAATCGTTCTACTTTTACTTTTTCCGCAATTTCATCGGTTGATACTTTATACAGGGCAAGCTCCTGCCAAACGATTTCGTCATTGGTATTGTAGTATGCTTTTAAAACTTCAACCTGTTTTTCAATTTGTCGAACAAGTTTTCTAACTACTTCCTCCAATTCATCAATTACAATAGTAAATCGATGTATTCCTTCTACTTCAGAAGGTGAAGTATTCAGGCTTTCGATATTTATTTTTCTTCTGGAGAAAATAATAGCAATACGATTCAAGAGACCAATATGGTTCTCGGTATATACGGTTATGGTAAATTCCTGTTTATTCATACAATTATTTTAATCTGATTTCACTTACACTACAACCCTGTGGCACCATTGGGAATACATTGTTTTCTTTTCCTACCATTACTTCCAGCAGGTAAGATCCATCATGTTGCAACATTGCTTCGAGTGCGGGTTTCAATTGTTCGCGTTGATTCACTGAATTACCAGCTATTCCATATCCTTTAGCTACCATTACATAATCTGGGCTGGCTATATCAACGAAAGAGTAGCGTTTATCGTGAAATAATTGCTGCCACTGACGAACCATACCCAGAAATTGATTATTAAGGATCAATATTTTGACATCGATTCCTGTTTGCATGATGGTGCCTAATTCCTGAATAGTCATTTGTACACCCCCATCTCCGATTACTGCAACTACGGTACGAGATGGTGCGCCAAATTTTGCCCCGATCGCTGCAGGTAGCGCAAACCCCATGGTACCTAATCCACCGGATGTAATATTGCTTCTTGTTTCATTAAAGCGTGCATATCTGCATGCAACCATTTGGTGCTGACCAACATCACTTACAACGATAGCATTTCCGCCGGTTAGTTCATTAAGCACCCGAATTACTTCACCCATCGTCATCTGCTCTGTATCGGGATGTAATTCATCAAATATTACCTGTGTTTCTTCTTCCTGCTGAAAGGTTTTAAATTTCTCCACCCACTGCGGATACACTTTGGCCTGTACCAGTTTCGTAAGTAATGGCAAGGTTTCTTTGCAATCACCCCAAACGCCAACTGTTGCTTTTACATTCTTATCAATTTCAGAGGGGTCGATATCGAGGTGAATTATTTTAGCCTGTTTTGCATATTTATCCAGACGTCCAGTAACCCGATCATCAAAACGCATACCGATGGCAATCAGTACATCGCATTCATTCGTCATAACATTTGGACCATAGTTTCCATGCATACCCAACATCCCCATATTCAACGGATGATCTGTTGGCAGAGCACTAAGTCCTAGTATTGTCCAAGCTGCAGGTATTCCTGATTTTTCGATAAAGCATTTAAATTCCTTTTCAGCCTTTCCGAGTATCACACCCTGACCAAATACCACAAAAGGTTTTTCTGCTGCATTAATAAGTTTAGCTGCTTCTTCAATAAATTCATTCCGAACGATTGGCTTTGGCCGATAGCTTCTAATATGATTACACTTGTTATAACCATTATAGACAAATTTTTGGAGCTGTGCATTTTTGGTGATATCAATCAATACAGGGCCAGGCCTGCCACTTTTTGCTATATAAAATGCTTTAGCCAATACTTCGGGAATTTCTTCCGCATCAGTAATCTGGTAGTTCCATTTAGTAACCGGAGCAGTAATGTTTATCACATCTGTTTCCTGAAATGCATCGGTACCTAGCAGATGAGCAAATACCTGCCCGGTAATACATACCAAAGGTGTACTGTCAATTTGCGCATCAGCCAATCCTGTTACCAGATTGGTTGCACCAGGACCACTCGTAGCAAATACCACTCCTACTTTCCCCGAGGAACGTGCATATCCTTGTGCTGCGTGAATACCGCCTTGTTCATGTCTGACCAATACATGCTTTAGTTTTTCATGGTAGTCGTATAACGCATCATATATAGGCATTATCGCTCCACCCGGGTATCCAAAAACAGTATCCACACTTTCAGCAATGAATGCTTCCAGTACTGCCTGAGAGCCACTTAATGTGGTGGTTTCTGTTTGTTTTGCAGAGGTTTTAACCAATTCGGCTGCTTCCATTTTATTTCAGTTATAAATGTTATTCATTATAGTTCATCAGTTACACAACCTTCGGACGCATCTTTTACTACCTGAGCATATTTAAACAATACGCCCTTTCGTGCATTCAATGAAGGCTTTGTCCACTGCCTTCTTCTTTCTGTCAATATTGATTCAGTCACTTTTAGTGTCATCTTTTTTGTGGCTACATTGATTTCTATCATATCGTCATCCTGCACCAATGCAATAAGTCCGCCGTCATAAGCTTCCGGTGTAATATGGCCTACCACAAAACCATGGGTGCCGCCACTAAATCTTCCGTCTGTTATTAATGCAACAGATTTCCCCAATCCTGCACCGATTATGGCTGATGTAGGTTTCAGCATTTCCGGCATTCCCGGTCCACCCTTTGGACCAACATATCGTATTACAACCACATCTCCTTTTTTGATCTTTCCAGTATTAATGCCATCGATCAAAGCATGTTCTCCATCGAATACCCTTGCAGGTCCTTCAAATAATTCTCCCTCTTTCCCACTGATCTTTGCAACACTTCCTTTTTCAGCCAGATTACCATATAATACTTGCAGGTGACCTGTTTGCTTGACAGGATTTTCGAGTGGCAGGATAATCTTTTGTGCCTCAAAATTTAATTCAGGTGCATCTACCAGATTTTCGGCCAATGTTTTCCCGGTAACGGTTAAACAATCACCATGTAACATCCCTTTTTGCAACAGGTATTTCATCACGGCAGGCAAACCACCGTATTGGTGCAAGTCTTGCATCAGGTATTTACCGCTTGGTTTAAAATCTGCCAATACAGGAATACGGTCGCTTATGTGCTGAAAATCATCCTGGGTAAGTGCTACATCAACTGCTTTTGCCATTGCTATTAAGTGCAATACAGCATTGGTGCTTCCACCCAACACCATGATCACCGTAATAGCATTTTCAAAAGCTTTACGGGTCATGATATCTTTTGGTTTGATATCCAGTTCAAGCAAATGGCGAATTGCTTTACCTGCCTCAAGACATTCCTGTTTCTTCTCGTCACTTAATGCAGGATTAGAGGAAGAATAAGGAAGGCTCATTCCTAATGCTTCTATAGCAGATGCCATGGTATTAGCGGTATACATGCCGCCACAGGCTCCTGCACCAGGACAAGCATGTTGCACAATGCCTTTAAAATCTGCTTCTGATAAGTCCCCAGCAATTTTTTGACCAAGTGCCTCAAAAGCAGAAACGATATTTAAGTCTTGTCCTTTATAATGACCGGGTGCAATTGTTCCTCCATATACCATTATGGCAGGTCTGTTTAATCTACCCATTGCTATAAGTGAACCGGGCATATTTTTATCGCAACCTGGCAGAGCGATAATACCATCATAATATTGTGCACCACAAACAGCTTCAATTGAATCAGCAATAATATCTCTGCTTACCAATGAATAACGCATACCATCGGTTCCATTACTCATTCCATCACTTACACCAATAGTATTAAAAATGAGGCCTACCAGATCATTATCCCAAACACCTTGTTTTACCAGTTTGGCAAGATCATTCAAGTGCATGTTACAGGTGTTACCATCATAACCCATACTCACCACGCCTACCTGTGCTTTTTTCAGGTCTTCCTCTGTAAGACCAATGCCATAAAACATAGCCTGAGCAGCAGGTTGTGTTACATCCTGTGTAATTGTTTTGGAATATTTGTTGAGTTCCTTCATACTATTATGCTTCTACTGTTTCTCTTGTAAATGATTTTTCTAAAACCTTTGCTTTATAAGCCTGCTGTAACAGGCTTCCGTAACTATTTTCCCATGGTTGTTTAAAGTGTACTCCATCCATTGATTCCAATGCAACAACTTCAGCAGCCGTTCCGCAATAGAATGCACTGTCAGCTCCTCTCATTTCTTCTGGTGAACATTTCTTTTCTTGTACCGGTATTTGTAGTTCCTGGCACAGTTCCAATACCGTTGCTCTTGTAATGCCGGGTAAAATATTTCCTGCGGCTGGTGTATACAATACGCCATCTTTTTCAAAAAACACATTAGCACCAGGGCCTTCTGCTACATTGCCTTCTATATCTAGTAACAATGCTTCATCGTAGCCATTATCTTTTGCTTCCTGACAGGCAAGAATAGAATTTACATAGTGGCCGGATACTTTTGCATTTATCTTGAATCCTGAAGGATTTGGTCTTCGGTAAGAGGAGGTCATGATGCGCATCTGGTTACTCAGGTAGCCATTTGTCCATTCCCATGCTGTTATTGTCAAATAGCTTTCTTTCCCTTTAGAGAGAGACATATTGGGTGAGCATAGCACAACAGGTCGTATATAAGCATCACTGAAATTATTAAGCCTAAGTACTTCGTAGGTTAATTCCGTTAAAGTATCTGTAGAAGTTTCGAATGGTATTCCCATAACTTCTGCGGAGTATCGAAGCCTGTCGTAGTGCTCTTTAGCTTTGAAAATTTTTGTGCCATTTTCTGTTTTATAAGACCTGATACCTTCAAATACGGCATAACCATAATGGAGCGATTGACTATACAGATCGATCTTTGCATCTTTTGCATTCAGGAATTCCCCATTAAAGTAAAGTACCGTAGACTCGCCGTAATACATATTGTTTGTTTTGTTGTAAATAAAAAAGCCCCGCCTTTTGGAGGCGGGGCTGTATGCTTATTCGTTTTTTTATAGTTACATAAGGGCTCCTCCTCCAGTTAGTGCGGGAATAATAATAATGACAACCACAATAATAATCGTGTTGATGCTGTTGACAATATTGATTCCGTTTCTTAACATAGAGTGGTACTCTTGAAAAACGAAGATAGTCCCACCTCTCGAAAAAAACAAAGAACTCTGTTATTTATTTTTAAAACCATTTGTCATTTAGCGAACAAGCGTTTGTTATCACTGGTTCATAAACAACAAGTGCGGCGCATACCATGGGTATTTTGCCGCACTTCTTTAACCTTTTTATTTAACTACTAAATAATCGTTGATTTATTTAGGCTGGTATTTGTTTCTATTTCAGCTCCCTTATTTCTTTCTATATGATCTGCTATCAGATCGCCAATAGCAGTGGTTGAATAATTATTAATTGGATCTATATCTTTTGAAACAAACCCATTTACCAGTGTCCACTCTACAGCCTGCCTAACCGCCGTTGCTTCCTGTTGAAGCCCAAAATGGTCTAAAAGCATTGCTGCTGAAAGTATTGATCCTAAAGGGTTTGCGATATCTTTTCCTGCTGCCTGCGGGTATGATCCGTGAATAGGTTCAAACAATGCAACCGTATTACCAACTGAAGCAGAGGGTAATAATCCTAATGATCCACTTAATACACTTGCCTCATCGCTGATGATATCGCCAAACATGTTTTCAGTCAGTATCACATCGAATTGCGCCGGATTTAGAATAATCTGCATTGCAGCATTATCTACAAACATATAATCAACACTTACTTCAGGATATTGGGCACTTATCTCTTGCACTACTTTTCTCCAAAGTCTGGATGTTTCCAGGACGTTGGCTTTATCTACCAGTGTAAGTTTATTCCTTCTTTTTTTTGCGTATTGAAATGCAAGTTGCGCTATTCGTTCAATTTCTTCTACTGAATAAGTGCACTCATCTACTGCAACTTTACCATCTTCCTGTATTGATTTTTTCCCGAAATAAATACCGCCTGTAAGTTCTCTGAAGATGACAAAATCAACATTCTCCAATTGTTTTGCCTTAAGTGGCGACATGTGTTGCAAAGCTTTGTAGGTATCGATGGGCCTTATATTAGCATACAGCTGGAGCACTTTTCTAAGTTTCAATAATCCTTGTTCTGGCCTTACTTTCGCTGCCGGATCATTATCATACTTTGGATCTCCGATTGCACCAAATAATATTGCATCGCTTTGCAAACAGGTTTCAATGGTGGTGTCAGGTAATGGATTTCCTGTTTGGTCAATAGCAATAGCGCCCATTACGGCATAGTGGTAATCGAACTGATGACCAAATCGTTTGGCTATTGCGTCCAATACTTTTACGGATTGGTTGGTTACTTCTGGACCAATACCATCTCCTGGAATTACGGCAATCTTTTTATTCATGGCTCGGGTAGTTTATAGTTTATATGCGTTCCTTTTCAAATTGTTCGATTTCCTGTTTAATGCTAATCAGGTAATCTATATCGTCATATCCGTTCAACAGACATGTTTTTTTGTAATTGTTTATATCAAACGATGCTGTCTCTCCGGTACCATCAATAGTTATCGTTTGGGCTGCAAGGTCAATCGTTAAAGTTGAAGTAGCGGGTTGTGCAAAAATCTGTTGCAGAAATGCTTCTGTTACTGTAACAGGCAGCAATCCATTATTCAGGGCATTGTTTTTAAAAATGTCAGCAAAAAAGCTGGAAACAACTGCTGCAAATCCATAGTCTTTGATGGCCCATGCTGCATGCTCTCTGGATGAACCACAACCAAAATTTTTACCGGCTACCAAAATTTCACCTGAATATATCGTCTGGTTCAACACAAAGTCTGCTTTGGGTTGTTGTTCATCATCATTTGAATAACGCCAGTCGCGAAATAAATTCTTACCAAATCCATCCCTTGTTGTAGCTTTTAAAAAGCGTGCAGGAATAATCTGATCCGTGTCAACATTTTCGATAGTTACCGGAACGAATCTGCTATGTATGGTTGTTACTTTATTCATTTTTAAATTTTGCGTTTCTTACTACCAGTTAACGGCAGTCAAAAGCTTATATTAATTCCCGAACATCTGTTACTACTCCTGTAATGGCCGCTGCTGCTGCTGTAAGCGGACTTGCCAGTAAGGTTCTTGCTCCTGCTCCTTGTCTTCCTTCAAAGTTTCTGTTGCTGGTACTGATACAATATTCTCCTGCTGGTATTTTATCTTCATTCATACCAAGACAGGCACTGCATCCTGCCTGACGAATTTCAAAACCAGCTTCTTTAAATATTTTATCCAATCCCTCAGCCTGCACCTGCTTGGATACCTGTTGTGAACCAGGTACAATCATTACCTGCACCTGTTCATGTTTTTTGCGACCTTTTACCAATGAAGCTACCATACGGAGGTCTTCAATTCTTGAATTGGTACAACTACCAATAAAAACATGCTGTACAGGCATTCCCAATAATGGTTTACCACTTTCCAGACCCATGTATTGCAAAGCCTTGATTATATTGTTTCTTTCTCCTTCATCCGGAATAGTTTCCGCAACTGGCACAGCGCCATTGATGGCGATACCGAGGCCAGGATTCGTACCATAGGTAATCATAGGTTCAATTTCTCCGGCATTGATATTTATTTCAAGGTCGAATTTTGCATCAGCATCACTGTATAGTTCTTTCCATTCCAACAGTTTTGCTTCCCATTGATCACCTGAGGGTACAAACTGTCTGCCTTTCATGTAGTTAAATGTAACTTCATCAGGGGCAATCATTCCGCCACGTGCGCCCATTTCAATACTCATATTACAGATCGTCATCCTGGCTTCCATGGATAAATCCCTTATAGCCGATCCTGCATATTCAACAAAATATCCAGTAGCTCCGCTGGCTGATATTTTTGAAATGATGTACAGAATAATATCTTTTGATACAACCCCCTTATTCAATGCCCCATCAATATTAATACGCATCAATTTAGGTTTGCTTTGCATCAGACATTGAGAAGCAAATACCATTTCCACCTCACTGGTTCCTATACCAAACGCAATAGCACCAAATGCGCCGTGTGTAGAAGTGTGGCTATCGCCGCATACAATCGTCATACCTGGCTGGGTTATGCCAAGTTCCGGCCCGATTACATGTACAATACCCTGAAATGGATGTCCAAGTCCGTATAATTCGATATGATGCTTTTTGCAGTTTTCAATAAGCTGCTGCACCTGAATACGAGATAACTCATCTTTTATAGGAAGGTGTTGATTCAGGGTTGGCACATTATGATCTGCTGTTGCTACAACCTGGTCTGGCCTGAAAACAGAAAGCCCCCTTTTTTCGATGCCTTTAAAAGCTTGGGGACTTGTTACTTCATGAATGAAGTGTTTATCAATATACAATACAGACGGTCCTCCGTCAATTTGTTTGACAACATGTTTGTCCCAAATTTTTTCAAATAATGTCTTTGCCATACAATTTTTAAAATTGCCTGGCATTAATATGCCAGGCTGAAAAACTAAAACTATGCTGATGAGAAAATCCTATGCTATTGCAGGCTCTTGTTTATATGCCTGAGCCATTGCATGCAGATCACTTTCCTCTACTTCTTTTTTTCTATCTGCTACCTGTAAAAAAGACTGATACAAAACATCAATATCATTTCTGTTATACTGATAACCTAATTTTTGAAAACGGTGTGCCAGGGCACTTCTTCCACTTCTTGCTGTTAAAACAATTTTACTTCCTTCAGCTCCTACTTCTTCCGGATTAATAATTTCGTAAGTCTGTGCATCTTTCAGGAACCCATCCTGGTGAATACCTGAAGAATGCGAAAATGCATTAGCACCAACAATCGCTTTATTTGGCTGAACTGGCATACGCATAACATCAGACACTTCTCTGCTGATAGGATTTAATTGTTGCGACTGAACATTTGTATAAAAGCCAAGGTCTTTATGTTGTTGAAGAATCATTACTACTTCTTCCAATGAAGTGTTTCCTGCTCTTTCTCCCAATCCATTAATGGTACATTCTATTTGTCTGGCACCACTAATTACACCAGCAATGGCATTTGCAGTTGCTAGTCCAAGATCATTATGGCAGTGACAGGATATTACTGCACGATCGATATTAGATACATTGTTTTTCAGGTAAGCTATTTTTTCACCGTATTGGTGAGGCAGGCAATAACCAGTAGTATCAGGAATATTTACCACTGTTGCACCAGCAGCTATTACAGCTTCGATTACCCTTGCAAGGTATTCATTAGAAGTACGGCCTGCGTCTTCAGCGTAAAATTCAACATCATCGGTAAAATTCCTTGCCCATTTTACAGCTTGTACTGCTCTTGCCAGTATTTCATCCTGGGTAGCATTAAATTTAGCTTTTATATGGTAATCTGAAGTACCAATTCCGGTATGTATACGTGGACGTTTGGCATATTTTAAAGCCTGGGCCGCTACTTCAATGTCTTTTTGAACTGCACGACTTAACCCACAAACTGTAGCTGTTTTAACTGCTTTTGCTATTTGTTCTACTGATTCAAAATCGCCTGGAGAAGAAATCGGGAAACCGGCTTCAATTATATCAACACCCAATGCTTCCAGTTTGAGTGCCAATTCCAGTTTTTCCTTTGTATTGAGTTTACAACCTGGAACCTGCTCACCATCGCGTAATGTGGTATCGAAAATATAAACCTGCTGACCCATTCCCTGTTCTTTTTATAGTTTGGATAAAAAAGCAAGCTGTATGATTTTGTTAACGATTGCCTGTATTAACAAACCATCAGCCTGCTTATCTTCGAATTTATAAGACTTATAAAGGCCAAACAGATCAAAATTGATGTTATTTTACACTGTATAAAGGGCTTATAATCGATCGAAACCATTGATAATAAAGGATTTTTGTAAGTACGAATTACCATGCCTAACCGAAGTACAGATACGCTTTTTCAACTGATTCAGTCGCTCGAAACGGCCGAAAAAAGGCATTTTAAGCTCCATATGAAAAGCCATTCCACCGGTTCTGGAGATTTAAAAGTGGTGCAATTGTTCGATGCTTTGGATAAAATGAAGCAGTATGATGAAGATTTGCTGTTAAAAAAACACCCCGGCATACAAAAACAGCAGCTTTCAAATTTGAAAGCCAGATTATACCAGGAAGTATTAACCTCTCTCCGCTCATTAAAAAAAGAAGAAAATATTGATCTTCAGTTACATGAGCAATTAGATTTTGCCCGACTACTTTACAACAAAGGTTTATACCTGCAGAGTTTGAAAGTGCTGGACAAAATAAAAGACATGGCCCGTAACCATCAGCAGGTTACTTATATACTACAAGTAATAATACTCGAGAAAAAAATAGAGGCATTGCATATTACCAGAAGTATGCAAGACAGGGCAGAAAAACTAAGCGCGGAATCAGAAGAAATTAATGGAAGACTAAAATTGATCGGACAGTTATCTGATCTATCCCTTCGTTTATATAGTTGGTATATACAAAACGGACATGTTAGAAATGACCAGGACAGAGCTGAAGTTGACCATATTTTTGATCAGGGCTTATTAGAACAGGTTAAAAGCTGCGATGGGTTTTATGAAAAATTATACCGTTATCAATGTTATTGTTGGTATGGTTTTATTGTACAGGATTTCTTGCTGTATTACAGGTATTGCCAGAAATGGGTTGATCTTTTCAACGCCATGCCAAAGATGATCGAAGTTGAGACCGCTCATTATATCAAAGGTATGCATAACCTGTTGAGCGCACATTTTGATTTACGGAACCATAAAAAATTCGGAGAAACAATTCTTCAGTTTGAAAGATTTACCCTGGAACCTGTTGTTCAGCATAACCATAATAACCTTATACAAACCTTTCTATACCTCTATACGGCGAAGCTGAATAAACATTTTATGGAGGGCACATTTACAGAAGGCTTATCGCTTGTACCAGAAATAGAGGAGAAATTAAAAGAATACGAGATTTACCTCGACCGTCATCGCATCCTGGTTTTCTATTACAAATTCGCTTCCTTGTATTTTGGTTCGGGAAATCATGAAAAAAGTATTGATTACCTGAATAAAATCATCAACCTTAAAGTTGATCTTCGGACCGATTTACAATGTTATGCCCGCTTGCTGCACCTGATTGCACATTATGAATTAGGGAATTTCGACTTATTAGAATATTTGCTAAAATCTGTTTACCGGTTTATGGCAAAAATGCAAAACCTCAGCACTGTAGAGGTTGAAATATTTTCCTTTCTTAAACAGTCCTTTAAACTTACGCCCAGAAAATTAAAGCCCCAATTTGAAAACTTGCTTCAGAAATTAAAGCCCCTTGAGAAAAACAACCTGGAGAACAGAGCATTTATGTATCTGGATGTTATATCATGGCTGGAAAGTAAGATTGAGGGAATACCGGTACAACAAGTTATCAGAGAGAAGTATTTGATTTCACAAACTTAAATTTATATTCATACTCAATTGCCGTTTATGAAGAAACTACTACTGCTTGCTTTTACCCTTCCGCTTATTTTAATTTCAGCTAAGGCTCAAATAACCAAAGCTCCTGAAGTTAAAGATGGAGATGGGCCTTACACACAGTTGATTATTCGTGGAATTACACTTATAAATGGAACTGGTGCTCCCCCCATGGGCCCAATAGATATTGTAATTGAAAACAATCGTATTGTGCAAATTCAGGGAGTAGGAAGTCCAGGCTTGCCTATTAATCAGAACAGAAGGCCTGCACTAAAAGCGGGTGGAAAAGAATTGAACTGCGAGGGCATGTACGCCCTTCCTGGTTTAATTGACATGCACGGTCATATCGGAGGAACCGCGCAAGGTACACCTGCGGAATATGTATTTAAGTTATGGATGGCCCATGGTATTACTACTATCCGCGACCCTTCAGCTGGAAATGGATTAGAATGGGTACTGGAACATAAAAGAAAAAGTGCAGCCAATACCATTACCGCTCCAAGAATACTTGCTTATACGGCATTCGGACAAGGTAATCGTGGCCCGATTACCAATGCGGAGCAAGCGCGTAACTGGGTTCGGGAGAATGCAAAAAAAGGCGCTGATGGCATTAAATTTTTTGGTGCATCTCCGGAAGTTATGGATGCGGCGATACGTGAAAATAAAGCTCTTGGACTTCGCTCTACTGCCCACCATGCACAAACAGATGTAGCAAGATGGAATGTGTTGAATTCAGCTAAGGCTGGTATGACTAGTATGGAACACTGGTATGGTTTGCCAGAGGCTTTATTCACAGATAAAACCATTCAAAATTATCCGCCTGACTATAATTATAACAATGAGCAACATCGCTTTGAAGAGGCGGGTAAATTATGGAAACAGGCTGCTGCGCCATATTCTGATCATTGGAACAAAGTAATGAATGAACTCATTTCACTTGACTTTACGCTTGATCCTACTTTCAACATCTATGAAGCAAATAGAGACCTCCATAGGGCCAGAAGAGCGGAGTGGCATGAAGATTATACATTACCTTCTCTTTGGAAATTCTATGAACCAAGCTACCAAAGTCATGGTTCATACTGGCATGAATGGGGAACAGAACAGGAAGTGGAATGGAAAAATAATTACAGGTTGTGGATGACTTTCATTAATGAATATAAAAACAGGGGAGGAAGGGTTACAGCAGGTTCAGATAATGGATTTATTTATCAAACCTATGGATTTGGCTATATACGTGAACTTGAATTATTAAGAGAAGCCGGGTTTCATCCTTTAGAGGTAATTCGTTCAGCAACATTATATGGCGCACAAGCATTGGGCATGGAAAAAGAAATTGGCAGCATTGAAGTTGGAAAACTTGCAGATATAATAATCGTTGATGCTAATCCATTAAAAAATCTACAGGTATTATATGGTACTGGCGCTATTGAATTGACAAAGGATAATAAGATTGTACGAAAAGGAGGTGTACGGTTTACTATTAAGGATGGGATAGTATATGATGCAAAGAAACTTCTGTCTGATGTTAAGAAAATGGTTGATGTTGAAAAAGCTAAAAATGGCTGGAAACTTAAACAACCAGGAATAGAATAAAAGGATCGCTCTTATGGTCCATGGAATATCGACCATGGACCATACCCCTGATCGCTTCAACCCTAGATTTGTATTATATACAATTAGCCAAGGATATTTCTACAGGTTTTTTATTTGTACAAAAGAATTTCGTTTGATACAGGAAATTTAATACGTACGGTACAACCTGAACCTGGAGCTGATTTAATTTCCATTTCTCCCGTATATAATTCTGTTCTGGTTTGGATATTATTTAAACCAATACCCTTTCTTTTTGAGGTTGGATCAAAACCTACTCCATCATCAATGATGGAAAGTTTAATCTCGGTATCGCGATATAGTTCAATAACCACCTGCTTTGCATTGGCATGCTTAATAATATTATTCATTTGCTCCTGTATAATCCGGAAAATATTCAGTTTAAACTCATAACTGATATCTTCTTCATAAAAATCATTGTAGAAAAAATCAAGGTGCATGGTATTAGTCACGAGTATGTCTTCGAGCAGGCCATCTATAGCTTTACATAAACCAAAATCTTTGATCAGTGGTGTAACAAGTGCTTTAGATAATTTTCTGATTTCTTCAATAGCATTGTAAATAAATCCGGATGATTGTTTTAATAAGGCCTCTGCATTCTCGCTACCTTTTTCAACTGTTGCTATATACATCATAGCAACGGTAAGCTGTTGGTTTACATTATCGTGTAGTTCACGGCTAATTTCATAACGCTCTTTCTCCTGTACACGGATTACAGCTTCTGTTATTTCCTTTTGCTTGGCATTACGTTCATCCTCAAGTTTTTTCTCAAGTTTTATTTTATCTGTAATGTTATTAGCCAGTGCAATTACAGCTTTCCTGTTTTTAAACTCAATTTTTTGGGAAAATACTTCCATGAAAATTTGCTCACCATTCTTTCTAAGGTGTTTCCAGATAATACGCATAATCGTATCATTACCTGTAAAAGCAAACTTCTTTACAAACTCCTTATAACCGGGTATTTCTTCTTCATTTCTGAGGTTGAGCGTAGATAATTTCAGGAATTCGTCTCTTGTATAACCATATTCCCTTTGTGCAGTATCATTTACTTCCAGGATTTCAAAAGTATTAATATCCCATATGTAGATTGACATTGGGTTATTAAAAAACAGGTTACGGTATCTTTCTTCTGAAGCCCGAATAGCTTCTTCTGCTTTTTTCTTTTCTGTAACATCCCTTGAATTAGATACGATACCTTTTACTGCAGGATCATCCAGTAAATTGGTTAATTTGGTTTCGAGCCAGCGCCATTCACCCTCTTTATTTTTAAAACGGAAATATTGAATTTCATGGTAATCAGTTTGTTTAATAATCTCAAACTGCCTCCTGATTTCCTCAATTTCATCAGGATGAATAAATTCAAATGTACTTTTCCCAACAATTGAATCTAAAGAGAAGCCAAGTACATGCTCAACACTCGGGCTTGCGAAAGTGAACACACCTTTTTTGTCCAGAATCTTAATCATATCTGATCCATTCTGAACTAATGAACGAAACCTTCTTTCACTATTTACAACCTGTAACTCAGCTAGTTTTCTTTCAGTAATATCCTGCATTGAGCCAATCATTCTGATGGCCTTATTGTTTTTGTATATCAGGTATCCTTTATCCAGTATATAAGCATAAGTGCCATCGGCCTTCTTAAATCTGTATTCATCATTCCACAATTCGTTTCCGGTACCATTACAAGCCGTCAATAATCTTTGTACTACACTATCTCGTTCTTCTTCCAGAATTTTAGAAGACCAAAATTCAAAATCACTTTCGTCATCTGGTAGTTCATACCCAAAAAGTCTTTTCAGACTTTCACCTGCCCATAATATTCTTTTGGTCTCCAGATTCATATCCCATACTACATCGTTTGTAGCTTTTGTAACAAATTTGTATCGCTCATTGCTTTCCCTGAGGTTTTCCTGACTTTTTTTCCTTTCAATACTATACTGTATTGATTTATCGAGTAGTTTTTCATCAAACTCGCCTTTTATAAGGTAATCCTGTGCGCCGCTTGCCATGGTTTCAAGAGCAACTTCCATGTCAATAAGGCCCGTAAGTACAATTATAGGTATTGAAGCCGCATATTCATTAATGGATTCATAAGATTGTAGTCCATTACTATCTGGCAAACTCAGATCCAATAAAACGAGGTTGACGTTTTCATTTTGTAAGGTTTTAATTGCATCAGTTGAATTTAAAACTTTGATTAATCGCCCAATAGGTATTGAAGATGACTTTAACAGTTCTTCCAGGAGGAACAGGTCGCCGGGGTTGTCTTCTACGATCAATATGGTCAATGCTTGATTGCTTTCAGACATGAGCGTTCAATTGATGAGTACAAATTCCTAAACGATGAACACGGTGAATAAACAAGATACTAAACATTTTAAGAAATAAATATTTTCCAGGGCTATATTCGCTTGGCCAGGGTAAAATAAAACGAACTTCCCTTTCCAGGCGCTGATTCCACCCATATTCTGCCACCATGTCGTTCAACAATTTTCTTGCATACCGCCAAACCAATACCCGTTCCCCCATATTCGGTTCTACTGTGTAACCGGTGAAAAATAACAAATATTTTTTCATGAAACATAGGGTCTATTCCAATACCATTGTCTTTTATGACGAATTGATGATCTGTTTCTTTTTCTTCGTAGCTTATCTCTATTTCAGGAGCCTGATCGCTATGGTATTTTAAGCCATTGGATACCAGGTTCTGGAAAAGTTGAAACAGCTGGGTTTTGTTGGCTTTTACAACCGACATTTTGTTAACCCGTATGATAGCGTTGGTTTCTTCACAGGTTTTGGTGAACATTTCCTGTAGTTCACCCAGCAATACATTAAGATCTACTTCCTGAAATACTTCCACACTTGATCCTACCCTTGAATAATCGAGTAAATCCATTATCAGCACTTTCATTCGCTCGGCACCATCAATGGCAAAATGAATATACTGATCGGCAGTGGCATCAATTTTATCTTTGTAGCGTTTCTGAAACAACTGTAAAAAACTGGTAATCATTCGCAAGGGTTCCTGTAAGTCATGCGATGCCACATAAGCAAACCTTTCCAGTTCAACATTTGAATTAGCCAGTTCCTCTGCCCTTTTCTTCATCCGGTTGTTTAATTCAAGCAACAAAGCTTCTGATTCTTTACGTTGAGACACATCCTGTGTTGCGCCAATCATTCTTACCGGCTTTCCATCTTCAGAGCGAATGATATAGCCTTTATCAAAGACGTATGCATAAGTGCCATCTTTCCTTTGAAACCTATATTCATCCTCCCAGTATAATTCTCTGGTCTGGAAAAGAATAGCCGTTCTTTTTTCAATCATGTTTCCCAGATCATCAGGATGAACCCTCTTGGTCCAAAATTGCTGGTCATTTTCCGCTTCACTTAACTCATACCCGAACATCGTTTTCAATCCATCTCCCACCCGAAACACTTTATCATTTTCGATATCCCAGTCCCAAATAGCATCATTTGTTGCTTTCGTTGCATAGAAGAATCGTTCATTTGCCTTTAATAAGGCTGCTTCTTTTTCTTTTGCAGCTGTTACATCATGAATATTAATGATAATGCCGGTGACTTTTCCATTATCGTAAATAGGCGCATAACGGATTTCCACAATAACCTTGGGATGTTGATCTGTAGGCGGAATTTCAACCGTGTTGTTACGAACCGCTCCATTTAAAACATCAGTGTATAATTCCTTTAGATATGCTACCCGCTCCGGACTTGCACTATCAAGAATTGATTTTCCTCTTTCAAAAGGAACTCCAAGTAGCTTTTTGGATTTTTCTTCTGTTGCTTTATTGAAATTAATAATCTTGAGGTCTTTATCCAGAACAATAAAAAGCTCGTCAGTATTATTCATCACCACCCGCATGTTCATCTCTAATTCATCTAACTGCTTTTCCTTTTTCTTTAACTCTGTGATATCGTGAATAATGGTAAATGTTTTAGGATTATCGGAGGATTCATTAAATAACACTGAAGAAACCCAGATTGGAAATTTCTCACCATTACTTTTTATTCCAATCAATTCACAGGTAACTTTTCCCTTTTCTTCCCTTATTTTAAGGTACTCTTCTAATCCAGGGGAAGCGAGATCAATAATTTGTTTTCGTTCCACCCCTTTTATTTCCTCCAGGGTATATCCGAACATTTCACAGGCAGCACTATTTGCATCATAAACAAAACCATTTATGTCGGTAAGAAAGAAAGCATCAAGCGCATTCTCAATCATAGCTCGATAAACACCTGATTCAATCATTGGGCACAACTTTATTTAAAAAGGACAATATATCGTCAAACATGACCCCTCTAAATCGGGGATCAATCGCGAAGTTTAAGTCGTAAAAGTATATCAGGAATAGATATGTTCTATAGCAGTTTTGAACTTTTCCATGACTACTTTTCTTTTTAAGCTAAGCTTCGGTGTCATTTCTCCGGTATCTATTGTCCATTCCTGTGGTAGTAATTCAAACTTTTTAATTTGCTCTACATGGTTAAAATTAGCATTATAGCTCTCTACGATTTCCCGGTATAATTCCAAAACACGGGGATGATGTATGGTATCTTCGTTTGTTGTATAATTAATACCCTTTTCTTTCATCCATTCTTTTAGGGTAACAAAGGCCGGAACAATTAATGCACCTACGAATTTTCTTTCAGAACCAACGACCATTACCTGTTCAATAAAGGCACTTTCTTTTAGTTTGTTTTCAATGGGTTGTGGTGCTACATATTTACCACCACTTGTTTTAAATAATTCTTTTTTGCGGTCGGTAATTTTTAAAAATTTGCCGTCTTCGATTACACCAATATCACCTGTATGTAGCCAGCCGTCGATAACTGTTTCGGCTGTAAGATCGGGTCTTTTATAATAGCCTTCCATCACACAGGGACCTGATACACAAATTTCTCCGTCTTCAGCGAGTCGCAAGGTTACACCATTGATTACCGGACCTACGGTTCCGAATTTGGTTAGCCCTTTCGCTTGTCTGTTTACACTAATCACCGGACTGTTTTCTGTTGGTCCATAGCCCTCATACACGGGTATTCTTGCAGCATTGAAAATGCGCAACAATTTTACCTGACAAGCGGCTCCACCTGTTACAATAAATGATACATTTCCACCTAAAGCTTCCCGCCATTTATTGAAAATAAGTTTATTGGCGATCGACAATTGGATATTATACCATAATCCACCGCTTTTTAAGTTATCATATCTTTCACCGAGTGCTACTGCCCAAAAAAACAGTTTGCGTTTGATTCCAGTCAGCTCGTTTCCTTTGAGCATAATCCGTTCAAATACTTTCTCCAGAAGTCGTGGTACAGTGGTAAATCCATCTGGTTTTATTTCACGCAAATTATCTCCAATGGTTTCAAGGCTTTCAGCATAATAAATACTAATACCACTGTATAAATAGATATAGGTAACTGTTTTTTCAAAAATATGGTTTAGCGGCAAGAAGCTTAATACTTTTGAGTCTGGCGCATCATTAAAAGGAAAACTCTCTTTTGAAAACTGAAGGTTTGAATAAATATTTTTATGACTCAACATCACCCCTTTTGGCGTACCTGTTGTTCCTGAGGTATAAATTATTGTAGCAAGATGCGAAACAGGAATTGACGCACTTATTGATTTTACCTTAGCGATTAGCTCGGGATTTGCCAACGCTGTAACTTCTTTCCAATATTTTGCCCCTTCTAATTTCTCAAAAGTATAAATGTCTTTTATAGAAGGTACTTTCTCTTTTACTGCTTTCGCTTTTTCAAGTAATTCAGCGTTGCTTACAAAAAGGTATTGAACATTGGCGTCATTAAGAATAAACTCCAATTCATGTGAACTGGTAGTAGGATATACAGGAATTAAAATTGCGCCGATTTGCTGAACAGCCAGGTCGGTAAATATCCACTCTGGTCTGTTATTACTGATAATAGCAATTTTATGACTCGATTCGGGTGTCATAGCGCCAGCATTTACACCCAATTGCAATAACCCTGCACTAAACTTATTTACGATATCAGTTACCTGCTCAGTGCTATAAGAAACCCATTCGCCATTTTCTTTGGCTGCAAGCATATCTTTTTTAGGAAAATGCTTTGCCTGGTGTTCAAGACAATCAAAAAGTCGTTTTACAGTCATATGGCAATCTTTCAATAAAGTTCAAAAATCAAACCCTGATAATCATTCCTTCTTTTTCAATCTTTCGTATTCCTCTTCGGCAATATCTGTTACACTACCATTGTATGCATTAAAATATTGGAAGCCCAAAGCTATACCCCAACCCAACATCACCCAAATTGGCCATATATTGCCTTTAAATCCATGCTCCTTCCCATAGGTTAACCACCAAATGGCCCACAAAAAAGCTACAATAACAATATATCCGTATAGGTTTCTTTTAAAGGAGGCCCGTTTTTTGGCAATTCGCCAAAGTCTTTCATCTTTTTGATTCTCCATGGTAGTTAGTTTATAAGAGTAATTTAAGTAAAAGCAAACAAATAAAAAAGCCCGTATCGCTTGATACAGGCTTCTTTGCCAATTTTGTGCCCCTATTTAGAAATAATACTGCCCGGCAGGCAATTTAAATAACCTTGTTTTTTGGTAAGCCTCAAATGCTGCTGCTTCCTTTGCGTGGGTTTCTTTCCAAATTTTATAGGCATCTGGGTTAACAGATTCGGTAAATAACCATTGGTTATAGGCTTCATACATATTTTCCCGAATAAAATATTGTTGCTGGTCAAAAAGTGCAAAAGGGTAATTTGTATAAGTTTTAAACCAGTCGAGCATCCATTTAGAGCGGATAGATGTGCTTGTTTCTGGTTGAAAACCTGCACTTGTTGAAGGAACTATTTTTTCAATTGTTTGCAACACAGCTTTTTCAAATGCAGTAGAATTGTTTTTCAATAACTGTGACACAACCGTTGGTAAAAACATTTTTTGCCATGCATTCAGCAGTGCCTTTTTTACTTCGGCAGTTCTTTCCGTAAAACTTTCCAGGTTTACAAAGATTTCCCCATAAAGTGCTACTTTCAACCAATTACTAGTTTTTGTATAGTAAATGCAGGCATTATAATAATTGCTACTATAGTTCAAATCTGCTTTAATACCCTTTTCCCATTGTTCAATTGCTTCACTTACTGCATTATCCATTGCCAGCAGCTCTCCATACTCATTATAGATGATGGTACTGTTTGGAAATTTTTTCAAGGCTGATTTATACAAACGTGCTCCTTCTTTATAGGCAGCAATGGCTTTATATGACAACCCTAGTATTTGAAAAACCTGCTCATCGGCATCGGACCTTTCTGCCAAAATTTTACCGACCTGTATCGATTTGCCAAAATCGCGTTTGAGGTAGCAGGCATAGGCAAGGTCCTTCTGGATGGAAATATCACCAGGAGCTTGTTTTGCTGCTGATTCTAATACGGCCACAGCATTTTCAAAGTCGCCCTGCATCAGCATGGATTTGGCGGTTTCCTGAAGTTTTTTTCCAGGTTCCTGTGCCATTAAATTCCAGCTTGAAAGCAAAAAAACAAACAGTATAACAATACGCATAGCCCTCTTTTTAAAATAATTTATTCACCAATCAGGTGGGTAAGCAGACCATCTCTCAACTTTGGCTCAAACCAGGTACTCTTGGGTGGCATTACATTACCACTATCTGAGATGTCAAAAAGTTGTTCAATAGTAACCGGATATAAACTAAAAGCTGCAGCAAAATCGCCACTATTTACTCTTTTCTCTAATTCAGATAACCCTCTGATTCCCCCTACAAATTCAACTCTGATATCGGTTCTTGGATCTTTTATGTTTAATATTTTATCCAATACATGATTTTGTAAAACGGTTACATCAAGTACACCTATAGGATCATCAGCGTAAGTTCCCGGTTTTGCATTTAATATATACCAGTTACCTTCCAAATACATGCCAAACTCATGCAATGTTGCTGGTTTAACAGCATCGGCACCCTTAAGTTGAACATCAAAATCCTTTTCCAATGCCTTGATGAAATCAGCGGTTGAAAGCCCATTAAGGTCCTTAACAATCCTGTTGTAATCCATTATTTGCAACTGATTGGAAGGAAACAATGTGGTAAGAAAATAATCCGCTTCAGGACCTGCATTGGTTCCTAATGCCTTACGAACTTTTGCTGCAGATGCGGCGCGATGGTGACCATCAGCAATATAGGTATAGGGTATTTGTTCTTGAAAAATCTGGGTAATCTGATCACATACAGTCGTATCATTTACAATCCAGATCGTATGTTGAATATCATCGTCGGCAGTAAAATCATAAACGGGAGACTTAGTTTCTTTCCACTTTGAAATTAATTCATCCATGGATGCGTTACTTCTGTATGCCAGGAAAACATTGCCTGTTTGTGCTCCGGAAATACGGATATGATTTATACGATCCTGCTCTTTTTCCGGACGGGTAAATTCATGTTTACGAATAATATCATTTTCATAATCATCAATACTACTCACACATACAAGTCCTGTTTGCGAGCGTCCGTTCATTATTAATTGATAGATATAGTAACAAGGCTTTGATTCGCGAAACAACACATCACGCTTCATGAATGCATCCAGGTTTGCTTTCGCTTGCTCATATACTTCCTGAGCATGAATATCGATACTGTCTGACAGATCTATTTCGCTTTTGGTGATATGCAGAAAAGAACTTGGATTTCCTTGTGCTTCTATTTTAGCTTCTGCACTGTTTAATACATCGTAGGGTCTGCTGGCTACTTGCTTAGCCAACTGTGGTTGCGGACGTAATGCCCGAAAGGGTTTAATAATTGCCATTGCGCAAATATCCGTAAATAATTATAAAAGAAAAGTTATGAAAGCCGGGGGCATTACTTTATATTAAGCGTGTATTTTTCAATTGCCCGTTTAACAAACGATTGTTTTTCAGAAAGCCAGGTAAAAAGTGCTATTCCTGTTATTGCACATAAAATACCAGCTAATACATCCAGCACATAATGATGACTCGTATATACTGCTGAGAACCAAATTCCTACCATAATCATTGCAAAAATGATATTGATCCACTTTAACCGGAATTTCAATCCATAAAATAATACGACTAAAGGATATGCGGAATGCAATGATGGCATTGCCGCAAATACATTTGAACTTTTAGCATATAACGATTCAAATACCTGTACGTTAAAGTATGCATCAAACCTGCCTAAACCTGCAGTATTACCAGGTGTATTTGCTTGAAAATTAAACCCAAATTCCTGGATATACCATGGCGGTGCGGCAGGATACACATAGTAAATAATAAAGCCGATGATGTTTACCAATAAGAAAGTAAGTGAAAACTGTAAGAACCATTTTCTGTTTTTAAAGAAAAGGAAAGCAGCAAAACCTAATGGTACCGGCACCCAACTGAGGTAGAAAAAACCAGTTGTTATATCAAGCCATGTTGTGTGATTAGCCAACCAAAATTCATTCGGGGTAAGTAATTTACCATGTTCATTAATACCGAAAAGGCTTTTCTCCGTTGTATATAAATCTCCAATATGTACCTGTTGATACTGATAATTAGGGAAAGCTTTCATGAAATCGAAAATGATCCAGAAAATAATAAAAATGGAGAACCCTAAAATAAATTTCCTGGTTATTCGAGAGAGATAGTAGCAAATATTAAATAACAACACCAGTGTCAACTGATCTTGTTTATAACCAATCAACCAATAACTAAGTACTAAATAAGTCAGCGATGCCAGGGTAGTTGCCAGCACATGCCTTACCGAAAAAAAAGACTCATTTAATGTAGACTTACCTGTCATATCAGGGTTTAAATCTTTGCATTACTTCTTTACCAGTTTGTTCGTCTATCCCTTTCATTTCCATATACACTACATTCGGCGACCAGAAAGTACCTCCATCAATCTTGATAAAAATACGTGTAAGCACTGCCTGCTGGTTATTAATGGTAGTATATACCTTGAACTGGTTATCTTTTGGGGAACGCATCAGGTATAGCGGACGTTTTTTATAGGATACAAAATGTATTTTATAGGAATCCTTTCCGACCGCCTGTGATTTTATACCATAGGCAAATACACGCTGTATATAAGATAGTTCCTTTTTCTGTCCGCCTTCCGGATAACGAATCCAAAATACATGCACAGGATCATCTTCGTCTACTTCACCCTGTTTATTATACCTCAGTTCACAAACAATAGTGTTTGTGTTTGAAGTTCGCTGCAGGTAAAATAATTGTTTACTATTCCCCTTAGGCACCGGGAAGGTATCCTGAGGCTCAATAGCTGTGCGGTGGGTTGGAGCATTAGCACCTGGTGTTTCTCCCTGTGCTTTTGTTTCACTAAGGGGTGCCAGCATAAAAATTGAGGCAATAGCAATGATCAACGCAGGGGCTCCCATTTTTTGGGATGCTTTCACTAGTCCATCTTTTGCATCTAATGCTTTTTTTGAACTACGTAACCTATTAATTGCAGTTATATTGGTTAATACAGCCATTAGTGTAAGTGGAAGAGTAAAGATTGACATGGTTTCAAGCACATGAAACTTTATTCCACTAACATACCATTTCCAGTCGCCGCCAATATATTCACCGGCTATACCACATGCAATTGCAGATACACCTATTAATACAACTCTCTCAGGACGTTGCATTAATCCATCTTTACATTCAATACCCAAACCTTCTGCTCTTGCCCTTGTATAACTGACCATCATTGACCCGATCATGGCAATAAATGCAAATAATGAGCTCAGGAAATAATGATGGGCAATTAAGTAATAACAAATACCAAGGAACATGACCAATTCACTATATCTGTCTAATACTGAATCGAACAGTGCACCGAAAGAGGAACTCATTTTCCCAAGACGGGCTACTTGTCCATCAAGCATATCAAATAAACCAGCAAATAGCACCAATGCACCAGCCCATCCAACATAAGATAAATCGCCTCTGTGGCCTCTTTCACCCCCTTCAATAAATATTATAGCAACACCAATATTTAATACAAACCCAATAAGCGTTACCATATTAGGGGTAAGGCCCAGTTTAATCAACCCCTTAACGAAGGGGTCGATAACAACATAAATGGCTTTTTGAAGTTTAATTCTTAAAGGAACTTTTTCCATGCTTTATTTGATGACGCAAATTAAGTACTAAATCAGAAATCAAATTTAAATCGTGCCCTTACTCCCCATGTACTGATATTTGGATTTTCTTTATAATTAAATCTTCTGATCAGATCTACCCTGAAAAGTTTAAAGATATTACCAACACCCACACTTCCTTCAATATATGGTTTCTTGCTGAGTGAGAAGGTTGTAGGCACACCTGCAGCGGTAGGGAACTTAATCAGATCCGGATTTTTATCGGGATTGTTTTTATCGCTAATGCCTCCATAAATAATCTTCATCGACAGTAACTCTCTTAGTTTCAATTTACGCAATAAAGGAATCCTGTTAAAGATGAGACCATTAAAATGGTGATCTACCAATAAAGTAGCATAACGATCACTTACAAATTCCTGGAAGTTCATCAGGTTATAAGAATTCAGTTGATATGCATAAGTTTGGTTAGCCCTATGCACAGTTAATAACTGATATGGTGCAGTTCCGAAAGTATATCCACCTTCTAATACTACATCGCTATATCCTAACTGAGACATGAATACTCTTTTCTCTGCTCTCAGATTAATGTTCTGGTAATTGTATTCGCTTTTAAATACACCTTTTACACCTGCTGTAAAACGCAAGGTAAAAATGGGATACTTATTAATGATAGGAATACGGAACACTTTACCCTGATAGAATTGCTCATTTGGTGCCCAGCGCAATTGGGCAGAAAATTCTGAGGTATTAATAGATGGTACATTCACCACATTACCATTCACTATTTTATTATAAATAATAGATCCAGCAGGAGTATGTCGCCAGTTTTTAAAAGCAAGTGTATAGGAAAGTCTGTTCCGGAGTTCATGAACATACTCTAACTTGAATATGTCGTTGTAAATCCATTTATCGTTGTTACCTCTTTTAAAAGAAAGGAAGAAATTATCCTCCTGTACAAACTGTAGTTCCTGACCAGGAATCTTTGTATCATGCTGATAGCTGGCCCGGATAAATTTTAACGGGAACGTATAAATTGATTTATTGTTCAAAGAATAGGTAGTTCCAAAAAAGTATTTGAACTTTTCATCTTTGAAGCCATATGCACCATAGGTTTCAAAATAAATACGTTTACTCAGTTTAGGTGTAGTTCGGCCACCGAGTCTTAGTTTAAAACCTTCTATGGGATTAAATCCATAGAATGCAGCGGCTGGACCAATTTCTACCGGCCCTAATGAAGTATACCCTGAAAATAAGAAAGTTGCGATTGCCATGGTTCTTCTGAATGAGGGCATTTTCTCCAGGCTATCAATATTGGAGTAAATTTTCGATTCAGTTCCACTAAGTGTATCATGCCTGTTCTGCTCCCAGAAACTATCAGGGAGTTTATCTACCTTATCAGTTTTTACCAATGAAGGTCCGTCGTATAATGTATCAGGTTTTGCTTCATTGATTTTATAGTTTTTAAAAGAAACCGTCCTTTCTCCAAAGAATCCTCCACTTGCACCTTTGGTGGCAGCGGCTTCTGCCATTACATTACTTCTGCTTAAATGATAACGTCCATCCGGGTTTTGTTCAAAATCAAGATCGATATGTAATTCCCGAACAAAGTTGAGGTTTACATTCTTACTGAGGAACATATCCAGCCTTTGTACCGCATAGTTACCATCTAATGTGATATACATATTACCACGAAACAGGAGGTCATTGGTATTTCTTGGAGTGAAATACATTTTAATGAGTTTCTTTCCGCTATCATCTGTGATGGTATCACGGATATAGAACATATAAAATGTTGGGGAAAGATCTGCAATCGGACTCAGGAACTGATAGGTGAATAATGGTATATTATCATCATAGATATCTACATCCATGATTAACCTGTTCAGGTATTGGCTTACACCATCATTATCGATGTATTCACCGTAATTCACCTTTTTTTCTCCTCTTACAATCGACTTTGTTTTTTCCGGTTTTTTACGATAATACTTTTGGGTTAGTTTCTCTTCAAGATAAACAGGTAACAAAGTTTTTCCTTTCAGTTTAACCGTATCCCTGTTTTCAAAAAGAAACTGGTATTTACGAAGCATTCGGTTATTGGCCAGTTTCTCTGGTACACTACTAAGTGAGACTTCCAGTTTTTCGTACTGGTCGTATTCAACATAGTCATACTTTTCCGGTCTGTTCAGGGGTTTATTATCAATCACTCTCCTGATCAGGTCTACTGCCGGATTGTTTTTGTTTCTGTATTTGGCTCTTTTATTGGTTGATACAGTAACGTTATTGATGGACTTAGGATCAACTTCTAATTCGAAATCAATGGTCTGCTCCTTCCCAGGAATAATGGTTTTTGGAACATTCAGGTATCCTACATAAGAAGCAATAATGATATTGATATTACCATTTGAACGGAGTGTAAATTGTCCAAGACTATCCGTAACAGTACCTCTTCCTCCTTTAAATACGACGCTTACATATTGTAATGGTGTTTTGCTTACCGCATCTACCACTTTTCCGGTGATAACAGTTTGAGCCATACCCTGCATAAATCCAAACAGCATCAGTATAACCGGCAACACCCACCTTACAACTGCTCTTTTACTTTTCATTTTTTGTTATTATTTGAACACGAATTTTTTTTGTAACATATAATTATAGGTGAACCCTACAATTAGAGATACGATAATTTTTGAGGTTAGGGGTGCCAGGCCAATATATTCTTTTACTACAAATACGCCTCCTGTAACCAGTAACAAATTACCTGCCCATACCAGCAGGTATTTAAATGCCTGCATAGGAACCCTGCCTTCCCTGGCTTCGAATACCCATACCCTACCCAGTAAAAAATTAGCAATACCTCCAGAGATGGTTCCAGTTATACTTGCAGCCAGGTACCAGCAACTGAACACTGTTGTCAATAAAATGAAAACAGTAAAATCAACAATGGTAGCTGCCAGTGAAGCAGCTTGTGCTTTTACAAAAGTAACCATCAATTAAAAAATATTTAACCACATAATTGTGTGTAATAACAGGTTTGCATATATGCCAGCTATCACATCATCTAACATTACACCCCATCCACCCGGCAGCGATTCTGTTTTTCTGATCAATAATGGCTTTGTTATGTCCAATATTCGAAACAGTACAAATCCTGTTATTATATAAGGTAAGGTTGGTGGAACAAAAAGCAGGCTGATCATCATTCCTGCTGCTTCATCTATCACCACCTTTCCGCTGTCTTTACCCCAATCTTTCTCAACAGACTGCGCCGTCCAAATGCCTATCACGGTAACCATTAGCGTAAGTATAATACTTACAATTCCAAATGATTCCGATTCACGGAGCAGATACCAAGGCACGCAGAAAACTGCCGCAGCAATTGTTCCACCTCCTTTTATATAACCAATACCAAAGAGACTGGCAATTGTTTTATGCATCTTAATCATCATAAAGCCTCTACCAAATCCTGGTAATAATCAAGTCCAAGATGCGTGATCAAATCTTCTCCCATAATATGCCTTAATGTATTCTGCAATTTGATGAGTTGTTTGAAGATATCATGCTCAGGTCTCAACCCAGGTGCTGTTTGTGGCGATTTAAAATAGAAGGATAACCATTCCTGGATACCACTCATATTGGCCCTTTTTGCGAGATCCATAAAAATAGCCAGGTCGAGTACAATTGGTGCAGCAAGAATTGAATCACGACACAGGAAATTGATTTTAATCTGCATCGGATAACCTAGCCAACCAAAAATGTCGATATTATCCCAACTTTCTTTATTGTCGCCATGTGGCGGATAATAATTGATGCGCACTTTGTGGTAAAGATCACCATACAATGCAGGATTAATATCAGGTTGGAATATATCTTCCAGTACACTTAGTTTAGATACTTCTTTGGTTTTAAAATTATCCGGATCATCCAATACTAAACCATCGCGGTTACCTAATATATTGGTAGAGAACCAACCCTTAACGCCCAGCGCCCTTGCGTGTAAACCTGGTGCCAGTATGGTTTTCATCAATGTTTGGCCTGTTTTAAAATCCTTTCCTCCGATAGGTGTATTCGTTTCTTTTGAAAGCTCTATCAATGCAGGGATATCACAGGTTAAATTAGGTGCGCCATTTGCATAGGGAACGCCGATTTTAATGGCAGCATAAGCATAGATCATACTTGGTGATATAGCAGGATCATTATTACGCAAGCCTTCTTCAAAGGAAGCAATGGTTTCATGAACAGCAGAAGGTTCTATATATTTTTCTGTTGAACCGCACCATACTATAACAATACGGTCACATCCATTAGCCGATTTAAAGTTTTCAATATCACTGATTACTTCATTGGCAAGATCCCATTTACTGGCAGCTTCTTTAATATGTGTGCCATCCAGGTTTTTGATATAGGATTTATCAAACACCGCTTTCATGGGTTTAATTGATTCCAGTTCGGGTTTGATAGCATTAAGCAATAATGGATCCAGCACTTTTGCATTCATGGCAGCTTCATACACATTATCACTATACACATCCCATCCTCCAAAAACCACACCCGATAATGGTGCCAGGGGTACAAAGTCTTTGATAAGCGGGTAACGGTTCTCTGTTCTCTTACCTAACCTGATATTTCCCATTTGGGTCAATGCTCCGATTGGTTGTGCAATTCCTTTATTTACAGCCATTACACCAGCAATTACGGTGGTTCCGACTGCTCCTAACCCCGGCAGCAGTATGCCTAATTTTCCGCTTGCGGGTTGTATTTGTGTTTTCATGTAATCGTTTTTCTCAATTATTAAAATAGTCCCGTCTGTGACGGGACGTTTCAGAACCAATTTTATTTTTTTAACCCCTTCACCATTATATTAACAATAGAATCGATACGGGTTTCCATTTTGGGGTATTTATTACCCGCAAACAGATCACGCTCTAATCCACGCAATGAGCTCACAATAATTAAAGGAAGGATACCCAATTCTTTTTTTAGGGATGTAGCAAACTCTCCACTCTTTACGCCAAATGCCAGGATATCTGTTACCAGCTTTACTTCCTGTTGGTCATATTCGGTATGCAGGTGTTTCATACAGCGCATATTCTCCTGCATTTCACCCTTAACTACTTTATATAAGTTTGATTTTTTTTGAAGTGCCCTGATTTTTGTAATGGTAAACGACCGTAGTTTTTCTTCAGCCGATCTGGCTTTTTCAGTGGCTTCTTTAGCCTCATTAAACACTTCATTCATTTCTTTACTGATTACCGCATCGAAAATTTCTTCTTTGCTGCAGTAATAATAATAAAGTGTGCTTTTCCCTTTTCCCATGGAACGGGCAATATCTTCCATGGTGGTCTTTTTAAGACCAAATTGCTGGAATAGTTTCTGTGCTTCTTTAAGGATGTCGTCTTTAACGATCTCTTCTTTTGCGGACAATATCATTTTTCGACCAAAATCGTTTTTCGGTCCAAAATTAGGAAAAATCCGAATGCCACTTCTACCGCTTATAAAAATATTAGCCTTTTCTTAGGGAAAAGTCTTTCATCAGATCACAGATAGCTTCTACGCTTTCCAATGCCAAAGCATTGTACATACTTACTCTAATGCCCCCCACTGTGCGGTAGCCTTTTACACCAATCATCCCTTCATTTTTGCATACTTCAAGGAATTCAGGTTCTAAAGTTGGGTCTGACAGGAAGAATACGGCATTCATCAAGCTTCTGTCTTCTTTCTCCACCGTTGGCTTAAAGATGGGAAGGCTATCGATGGTTTGGTATAATAGGTTTGCTTTTGCTTCATTTCTTTTTTGCATTTCTGCAAGACCGCCTTCTTGTATTATCCATCGCAGGGTTAGCATGCTTACATATACAGCAAAAACAGGCGGGGTATTCATCAGAGAACCGGCAGCAATATGTTTTTGGTAGTCCATGATCGTTGGCACTGTACGCTTTACTTTACCGAGCAGGTCTTTACGAATCACTACCAGGTTTACACCTGCAGCTCCCATGTTTTTTTGAGCGCCGGCATATATCAACCCAAAACGCTTGTAATCAGCTGGTCTGCAAAAAATATCGCTACTCATATCTGCCACTAAGGGAATATTGGTATCAGGAAATTGATGCCACTGAGTTCCTTCAACAGTATTGTTAGTGGTTAAATGCAGGTAAGCCGCATTCGCTGGAATTGCAAAATCTTTCTGTATATAAGTATTGTTCTTGTCTGAACTATCTGCAACAATTTCCACTTTCCCAAAGAGTTTTGCCTCAGTGGCCGCTTTTTTACCCCATATACCATTAATATGATAGGCCGCTGTGGCAGCATCATCCAACAAATTCATCGGCACCTGCATAAACTGGGTAGTGGCACCACCATGAAGGAATAATACTTCATGGTCATCACCTAAATCCATCAGTTGTTTAACAGAAGAGATTGCTTCATCCATTACAGCCTGAAAATGTTTGGTGCGGTGACCTATTTCCAGAATAGATAAACCAGTACCATTAAAATCATGAATGGCCTGTGATGCCTGCTCCATAACAATTTTAGGCAGTACAGAAGGCCCGGAATTAAAATTATGTACGCTCATTTCGGTTGCTTGAAGCCGCAAGGTAGGAAATAGTCCATAGACCATGGACCATGGACCATGGTCTATGGACTATGGTCTATGGACCATAGCTACTCATGTACATCCGTTACGCCGCCAGATACTGCGAATTTCATGGCATCAGCTGCACTTACATCATGCAACGGTTTAATGCGGTCTTTAGATACTATATAAGTAATGCCGGATATGGCATACGAGTGTGGCACATAAACAGTTACATGATCCTCCATACCAAAGTCTGCTGCTGATTGCTGGGTAATGAATCCAACCCTCCAAACATCAGGAGCATCTACATTCACAAGTACAGGTTTATCAAATTTCTTTTTGTTACCCGCAAAAGCTTCCAGAAAATCTTTTACAGAGGAATAAATAAATTTTATACCCGGCGTTTTCTCCAACACCGTATCAAGCAGGGTAACCAGCCTTCCAACAACAAATAAAGAAGATATCCAACCCACCAACAATACCAGTGCTATTACTACAACAAAACCCAGTCCAGGCAAGCTTTTTAGGTTACCAGCCGCATCTTTCTCTAATAAACTCGGAAACAGTGCATGAATAAGATTAGGTAAAATGCCATCTATCCAGGTAAAAAGTCCAATTACCACCCATAGCGTAATACCGATTGGAGCCAGTACAATAAGTCCCTGGAAGAAAAATTGTAGCAATTTTTTTCCGTAAATACGGATGATCGTTTTAAAGTTCATTGGGTCTTATTAGAATGTAAAATAACTAAGAATTATACAAATCAACCGTTTTAAACGGTTGGGAAAGGCAAAAAACTAACGATTATAAGCATTTCATTCATCAGATTTTGTGACCGTTTAACACAGATTTAATCCAAAAAAAACATGGAAACTTTGGTTACGTTTAAAGTTTCCATAGTTTTGCGCCCGAATTACGCGTATGGAAACACAAGAAAGAATATTAACCAAAGCACATGAATTATTCATGCGTTATGGCCTGCGCAGTGTGAGTATGGATGAGATTGCCAACCACCTGGGCATGAGCAAAAAAACCATTTACCAGTTTTATGCCGATAAAGATGCACTGGTTGAAGGAGCAATCGGAATTGAAATTGAAAAAAGTAAAACGGATTGCACTTGCTTTCGTGAATCGAGTGAAAATGCGGTCCATGAACTTTTTATGACAATCGACCGCGCACTCGAAATGTTGAAACACATGAACCCTTCCGTGATGTTTGATCTTGAAAAATATCATCCGAAGGCCTATCGTAAATTTCTTGATCATAAAAACAAATTCTTTTATGACCTCATAAAATCGAATCTTGAATGGGGAATTAAAGATGAATTATACAGAGATGACATCAATGTAGAAATACTAACCCGATTCAGACTTGCTACGATATTCCTGATGTTCGACACAGAAAGCTTCCCCCCCTCAAAGTTCACTGCCGCACAGATTATCGCAGAAATAACGGATAATTTTCTTTATGGGATGGCATCAGCCAAAGGACTTAAACTGATTCAAAAATACAAGCAACAAAGACTAAAAAGTAAACTATGAGTAAACGAAGAAAAATACAAAACATGGTTTTACTGTTGGGGCTGGTAATTAGTACAATTACATCTGCTCAAAATGCTACACGCCATGAATTTACCATTCAGCAATGTGTAGATTATGCCTATAAAAACAATGTGCAGGTTAAAAATGCCTTGTTAAATATTCAGGTACAACAGCAAACCAATCGCGACATTACTTCGGCAGCACTGCCTACCGTAAGTGGTACCTTATCTGGTAATGATTACTTACAACTACCAGTATCCTTACTACCAGGTGAATTTTTTGGTAGTGCACCCGGTACTTTTATTCCCGTTCGGTTTGGGGTTAAATACAATGCCTCCGCTACTTTGCAACTCCAGCAGTTGTTATTTGATGGTCAGGTATTTATCGGACTTCAGGCAAGAAAAACGTCTATGGAATTCCAGGCGAAGAACAAAGAAGTAACCGAAGAAATGATCAAGACCAATATTTACAAAATCTATTACCAACTGGTTGTTAGTAAAACCCAGATTGATTTACTCGATGCTAATATCAGCAGGTTAAGCAAACTGGAACACGACACTAAAGAGCTTTACAAAAACGGTTTTGCCGAAAAACTGGATCTGGATAAAATAGCTGTACAGGTGGCTAATCTTGAAACAGAGAAATTAAAAGCACTCAACAGTATTGACCTTGGATACATGGGACTAAAAACCTTACTGGGAATGCCTGTTACTGATAGCCTGGTTTTAGTTGATAAACTAACCGAAGACCAGATAAGCCGTGATTTTACATTGGATACAGCTTATAATTACACAGACAGAAAGGATTTTCAATACCTGAGTCTGGGTAAAAAATTAAATGAATTCAATATTAAGCGTTACCAGTTAAGTTATCTGCCTACCGTTTCGTTATCAGGTTCTTATACCAAGAATGCTCAGCGTAATAAGTTTGACTTTTTTGGTAAAGGCGATTGGTTTACTACATCATTCATCGGATTGAATATCTCCGTTCCCATTTTTGATGGATTCGGAAAAGATGCACGCATCAAAAAAGCCCGTTTCGAATTGAAGCAAACCGAAAACCAGCTCGACAACCTGAAATTAACTATTGATAACGAAGTAGCTCAATCACGTGTGAATTTCAGAACTGCTATTGCTACCATGAATTTCCAAAAGAAAAATATGCAACTGGCAGAAAGCGTGTACAATCAAACAAAGAAGAAATATGAAGTCGGTACCGGATCAAATACGGAGATCACGGCCGCTCAAACCGACCTCGTAACAGCACAAACAAATTATATCAGTGCCCTGTACAGTGCAATTATTGCCAGGGTAGATTACTTAAAAGCAATTGGAAAATTATAATGACCAATAAACCTAACTATATGCAAAAAATATTCTCTATTGCAGTATTGGCTGCTACTGTTACCCTTGCCTCCTGTGGTGCAAGTACTTCGGAAGGTTCCGGAGCAGCAAAAGAACAGAAAGCAAAGCTTGCTGAATTAAAAAAGCAAAAAGAAAAAATTGAAGGTGAAATCAGTGAGCTGGAAGCATTGATTGTAAAACTAGACCCTTCTTCTGCTAAACCTGAAAATGCAAAACTGGTTGCATTTGCTGCTATTGCTCCAGAATCATTTACCCACTATATTGATTTACAGGGTAAAATCGAATCTGAAAATATCTCTTTCGTAACCCCACGAGGTGGTGGTGGCCAGGTAAAAGCACTTTTTATTAAGCGTGGCGACGAAGTGAAAAAAGGTCAGCTCATTTTAAAACTTGATGACGCTTTACCCCGCCAAAGTTTATTAGCCGCTGAAAAAGGACTCGAAACCTTGAAAACCCAGTTATCTTTTGCAAAAACATTGTACCAGAAACAAAAAAACCTCTGGGATCAGAATATTGGTACTGAAGTACAACTGATTACCGCAAAAAATAATGTTGAAACCCTCGAGAACCAATTGAAAAGTGCAGAGGAGCAGGTTAAAATATCTAAAGAACAATTACAATTCACTTCCGTTTACAGCGATGTAAGTGGTGTGGCAGAAGATGTAAACATTCGTGTGGGTGAACTTTTTGTTGGCTCTGGCCAGATTAAAATTGTGAATACCAGCAACCTTAAGGTAACCACAGAAGTACCGGAGAATTACCTTGACAGGGTTGGTAAAGGAACTAAACTCCGTATTACTTTACCTGATATCCAAAAAACAGTTGAGTCGAGTGTTGGTGTTTCTGGTAAAATCATTAATCCTATCAGCCGTAGTTTCTTCATAGAAGCAAAAGTGCCTAATAACAAAGAGTTTAGACCAAATCAGATTGCAATGGTTCAAATTCAGGATTATGCTGTTAATAATGTAATAGTAGTTCCCCTGAATACTTTGCAAAATGATGAGAAAGGTAAATATGTAATGGTTGCATCCAATGAAAAAGGTAAAATGGTTGCCAGAAAGAAAATGGTAATACCAGGTGAATTTTATGGTGATAAACTTGAAATCAAGTCTGGATTACAATCCGGAGACCTTGTGATCATTGATGGCTACCAGAGCTTATACGATGGACAGGTTATAATCAGCAGCACTAAGTAATCAACTTAATGCCTTTTGAAAGATTGAAGATCATTTAAACTAATTGTATGAGTGCATTAGAAAATATAAAAGGTAAGTTCAAAGAATTTGGGCCGACTACCTGGAGTATCAAAAATAAAACATCCATCTACCTGATGATGTTGTTTGTGAGTCTTGCGGGTATATTCCAATTCGTAACCTTACCTAAAGAACAATTTCCGGATATTGTTATCCCTACTATTTATGTTCAGACCATACATGTAGGTAACTCTCCGAAAGACATAGAAAACCTGGTTACCAGACCGATCGAAAAACAGATTAAAGGTATCACAGGTGCGAAAATTAAAAAGTTTACAAGTACATCCCAGCAAGACTTTTCTGCCATCATGGTAGAATTCGATACGGATGTAAAAACAGATATTGCTTTACAGAAAGTAAAGGATGCGGTTGATAAAGCTAAGCAGGATCTGCCTACAGACCTTACGCAGGAACCAACCGTTCTTGAAGTAAGTTTTAGTGAGCAGCCGATCATGTATGTAAACCTTAGTGGTGATTATGACCTGCCAAGGTTGAAAAAATATGCGGATGACCTGAAAGACAAGCTGGAAGATCTTCCTCAAATTAATCGGGTAGACCTCGTTGGTGCGCCGGAAAGAGAATTTCAGGTAAATGTAGACAACTATCGCATGCAAAGCGCGGGCATTACATTCGATGACATTAATGCTGCTATACAGCGTGAAAATGTTGATATTTCTGGTGGCTTATTGGAAGTTGGCAACATGAAACGAAACCTTCAACTGAAAGGTCAGCTCAAAACAGCTTTTGATATCCAGCAAATTATCGTAAGAAATACCAATGGAGCCCCTATTTACTTAAAAGATATAGCCCATATCATTGATACCATCAAAGAGAAAGAAAGTTATGCCCGCTTAGATGGTAAAAATGTGGTAACACTGAATATCATCAAAAGAAGTGGTGAGAACCTGATTGAAACAAGTGATGGAGTAAAGAAGATAGTAGAAGAAGGTAAGAGCGTGATTTATCCCACAGATATGAAAGTGGTGATTACAGGTGATCAGAGTATACAAACACGTACTTCATTCAACGATCTGGTTAACTCAATCATCATTGGCTTTGTGCTGGTATTGATTGTATTGATGTTCTTTATGGGTGTTGTTAATGCCTTCTTTGTGGCCCTTTCTGTTCCACTGAGTATGTTTGTGGCATTTGTATTTCTACCGGGAGCCGATCTGATTGTTGGCACCCATGTTACCCTAAACTTCATCGTACTATTTGCCTTATTATTTGGATTGGGCATTATCGTGGATGATGCCATTGTGGTGATAGAAAATACACACAGGATATTTATTGAAGGAAAAGGTAAACTTAGCACAGCATTCTCTGCAAGAATTGCTGCTGGTGAGGTATTTATTCCTGTATTAGCAGGTACACTTACTACACTGGCACCGTTTTTCCCGCTACTCTTCTGGCCAGGTATCATTGGTAAATTCATGGTTTACCTCCCTACCATGCTCATCTTTACACTTGCAGCATCACTGGTGGTAGCATTTATCATGAACCCCATATTCGCTGTTGACTTCATGAACCATCCTGAAAGCGATGTGAAAGAAGCCAAAAGTGCGATTTTCAGAAAGAAAGGTTTTTGGATTGCCATTGTTTTAGGTATTCTACTAGACGTTGCAGGCGCTACTTTCTGGGGTAATCTTTTATTATTCTTCATGATACTGGTGGTATTAAACCGTTATATACTGGATGATGCTATTCATAATTTCCAGAACAAGGCTTTACCATGGATCATGAGTCATTATGAAAGCCTTCTTCGTTGGGCATTGAATGGATGGAGACCTGTACATTTATTGTTAGGTACGATTGCTTTATTCTTTATTTCAATGTTCTTATTTGTGGGATCTATTGGCAGTGGTCGTATCCCTGTTACTTTCTTCCCGAAAGGTGATCCTAACCAGATTTTTGTGTACCTCAAATTACCCGTAGGTACGGATGTTGAATACACAGATTCTATCACTAAAATTTTAGAGGGCCGTGTAAATAAAGTGCTTGGTACAGAAAACGGAAAACATAATCCGATTGTTGAAAGTATCATCAGTAACGTAGCTGTTGGCGCAGGTGACCCTACCGCGGGCGATAGAAGTACAAGAAGTGAGCTGGGAAGAATTCAGGTATCTTTTGTGGAATTTGAAAAAAGACATGGTGTTTCTACAAGGCCATTCCTTGATCAGATTCGTGCTCAAATGAAAGGAATTCCTGGTGCAGAAATCAGTGTTGATCAGGAAAATGGTGGGCCTCCCACTGATCCTCCGATCAATATTGAAATTGCCAGTGAGGACTTTGATGCCCTTATCAAAGGTGCCAGCTTAATGAAAAACTATCTTGATTCTATTCAGGTGCCCGGAGTTGAGGAACTGAAGATGGATATTGATTTGAAAAATCCGGAGATTACTTTGATAGTTGACAGACAGCGTGCTTTAATTGAAGGTGTTTCTACCGCACAGATTGGCATGGAAATACGTACGGCTTTATTTGGAAGGGAAGTATCTAAAATAAAAGAAGGAAAAGAAGAATATAAAATTCAATTACGTAACAATGAAATGCAACGTAAAAGTTTAACCGATCTGTTAAACATGCGTATTTCATTCCGTGATATGGCTGCTGGTGGTGCGGTTAAGCATATTCCTATCAGTGCGCTGGTTAAGGTAGAACCTACCAGTACATTAGGAAGTGTAAAAAGAAAGAACCAGAAACGACTGATCACCCTACGTTCAAACGTTTTAACAACAGAGGGCTATAATGCAACTGCCGTAAACCAGGAACTTGCAAAACACATCACTGCTTTTAAAGGTTTACCGGATGGTGTAACTATTAAGCAAACAGGTGAGGGTGAGCAACAGGCAGAAACAGGTGCATTCCTTTTCAAAGCACTACTTATTGCATTAGCTTCTATTCTGTTGATCCTTGTACTACAATTCAACAGTGTAAGTAAACCAGTCATCATCTTAACTGAAATTATATTCAGTGTGATCGGTGTGTTCATCGGGTTTACCATCACTGGAATGGAAGTATCGGTATTGATGACAGGATTGGGAATTGTTGGTCTTGCAGGTATCGTAGTTAAAAACGGTATCCTCGTAATTGAATTTGCTGATGAGTTGAGAGCAAGGGGTATGAAAACCAGGGAAGCTGTTATTGAAGCAGGTAAAACACGTATCATTCCGGTATTGTTAACCGCTCTTGCTGCTATTCTCGCCTTTATTCCGATTGCTGTTGGTTTCAACATCAACTTTGTTACACTGTTCTCAGAGTTGAATCCAAGAATTTTCTTTGGTGGTGATAACGTTGTATTCTGGAAGCCATTAAGCTGGACCATCATCTTTGGTCTTGCATTCGCTTTCTTCATGACGTTGATTATTGTACCGGCTATGTACCTTATTGCAGAACGTTTACGCAGACCAATGCGCAGAATGTTTGGAGGTAAGTGGATCAGCTTTATGGGTATACCACCTTTGACAATTATCTTCTTGTTCCTGATGGTTGCAGCACTGATCAGAAACAGGATTGCCAGAAAGAAACGTGAGAAAAGATTGAAAAATGTGGCAACGGTTAACCAGGCTTTTACAGGTAGCTGGTTCTAAAGAGTCTTTACAGTTGGTTTTGGTAATAATCCACGCCGCCCCTGCTCTCAGGGGCGGTTTTTTTTGCGGTATATACTTACTATTTTCTGTGTAACTCTGTGCTTTCCAAGAAAAATAATATGAATACTTACAACAATTTAGCTTACCCACAACAAGAATTATCTTACAGGATTATTGGCATTGCAATGGAAATACACCGCTTGCTGGGTAAAGGGTTTTTAGAAATCGTTTATAAAGATGCCTTTGAATACGAATTACAATGCAAAGGCATCTTATATGAAAGAGAAAAGGAATATAATGTTACCTATAAAAACATCATATTACCACATAAATTTTTTGCCGACTTTGTTATTGACAACTGTATTATTTTAGAAATCAAATCAAAAGCTGGAATAATTGAACAACACCAGGCACAAGTGCTAAACTATCTGGCTGTTTCCAAATTAAAATTGGGTTTATTATTAAACTTCCATGAAAAATCATTGCAATACAAAAGACTAGTGTTGTAATCTGTGAATCTGTGGCAAATGAATTAAGCCACAGATTCACAGATTACTGTAAGATTTTTTTAAAATATACTACTTATAATAAAAATTGACTCATGAAACAAAACCACGAAATAGATTATAAAATTTACGGGGAGGAAATGCAGTATGTAGAGGTTGAGCTCGATCCGAATGAGACTGCTATTGCTGAACCTGGGGCGTTTATGATGATGGAAGATGGTATCCAGATGGAAACCCTGTTTGGTGATGGCAGTAAACAACAAGGTGGCTTGCTGGGTAAACTACTCAATGCCGGAAAAAGGGTTCTTGTTGGTGAAAACCTTTTTATGACTGCATTTACCAATATCAGTGGTGGAATTAAAACCGTAAGTTTTGCCTCCCCCTATCCGGGTAAAATTATTCCGGTTGATCTGTCCAGGTTTCAAAACAAAGTGATTTGCCAAAAAGACGCTTTCCTCTGTGCTGCCAAAGGTGTGAGTGTAGGACTAGAATTTCAGCGTAAGCTAGGAACAGGATTGTTTGGCGGTGAAGGTTTTATCATGGAGAAACTGGAAGGTGATGGAATGTGTTTCTTGCATGCCTGCGGACATGTTGTGCAAAAACAGTTACAACCAGGTGAAATGTTGAAAGTAGATACAGGCTGTATTGTTGGATTTACTTCAGGAATCGACTACGATATACAATTCGTTGGAGGCATTAAAAATACCATTTTCGGAGGTGAAGGATTGTTCTTCGCTACCCTCCGAGGACCAGGCATAGTTTGGATTCAAACCCTGCCAATCAGCCGCCTTGCCGGTCGTATCCTCGCCTACGGCACTTATAGTAGAAAAGAAGAGGGAAGTATTTTAGGAGGTATTGGTAATATTTTGGATGGGGATGGATGGAGGTGAGGAATAGACCATAGTCCATGGTCTATGTACTATGGACTATGGACTAAGAACTCCACTCACAGCCCAGCACCACCATCTCGGAAGCATTTCTCTTTATCTTAGCGAATAATGAAAGTTAACAGCGAAGCATCTTTAAAAGATTTCTTTGATAGCAAGGTTGCGCAATACAATCAGCCCTCCTTTATCAAAGATGATCCTATAGTTGTTCCCCATTATTTTTCAAAAAAACAGGACATTGAAATCGCAGGTTTTTTTGCTTCCATTTTTGCCTGGGGTAACCGCACAACTATAATCCAAAAATCATTTGAGCTGATGCAATTAATGGGAAATGAGCCTTATCATTTCTGTATGCATCATAGCGAGCAAGATCTTCAACAATTACTCCAATTTAAACACCGGACTTTTAATACAACCGATCTGTTGTATTTTATTGCCTTCCTGAAATTTCATTACAACCAATACGAGTCGCTCGAAGATGCTTTTGTAACGACCAAAGGAGATTCGATGGAAATCAGGTTAACCGTATTTCATGATTATTTCTTTTCATTACCAGATGCACCAAACAGAACAAGAAAGCATATTGCCACACCATACAAAGGCTCTTCTTGCAAAAGATTGAATATGTTCTTACGCTGGATGGTTCGAAAAGATAAAAATGGGGTTGATTTTGGCCTCTGGCAGAAAATAAAACCCGCTGAGCTTATTTGTCCCATTGATTTACATGTGGCAAGGGTTGCCAAACGATTTCAATTATTAGACAGAAAGCAGATGGACTGGCAGGCAGCCATTGAGCTAACAAATTATCTGCGCGAACTTGACCCTGCTGACCCTGTGAAATATGATTTTGCCCTTTTTGGTTTAGGCGTTATAGAGAAATATTAAATAAACCCCTGCTCCGAAATTTGGTTCAGCGCAGGGGTCGTTGCATCAAAAGAAGAATAAACTTTGTCTTCCACCTACTTTATTTCCTCCACCCTTTCCTGCCGCACCGAAGCTTCTGATATTATAAGTAAACGTAAGCATAAAATAACGCTGGAGAATGTTCACCTGTTTGTCGGTAATAAAATTCTCGGATGAGTAGCGATAAACTGATCTGTTTTGATTGAGTAAATCAGATACAGAGAACTTCAATTGGCCATTATCATCCTTCAGGAAAAGATAGGTGAGTCCGGCATTCAGTAATGATATCGTTTTTTGAACACCCGGTGCTACCTGAGAATTGTAACGATGATCAAGTGTCAGCTCCCATACAAATTTTTTAGGTAATCGGATTACCATATCAGAACTGAGACTTTGGCGTTCAACATTCAAATTTTTGAACTCGTTGCTTTCATAGTAAGAGTTGTTATAATTCCTGCTATAGCTGATATTCCATTCAAATTTATCATTCAAGTTTATACCGGTACGGATGAAAGGATTGAAATCAACGGTTTTAACATAACTCTTTTTAGAATTGATGATCAGGAAATTCCTTGTATAGTTCACATTGTATCCAGTACCATAATTGAACGAAAATTTTTGATTAACTTTTTGTTGTTTGTTGAAATACAAATTAGTATAAAAATTATGGATACCATCTGCGTTTAAAGGAGTAGTAGTCTGCACACCATTTGGCGCAATATCCCTGCTTCTGACTACACCATTATTACCTATATACCCGCCTAAATAAGCACTGATAAACATCTGTTTTTGGGTAACATTCTTAAAGAAGTTCAGGTTAAAACCATGAGATATACCGGGTTTAAGGTTTGGATTACCTTTTACAATATACAGGGGATTACTATTATCTGGCACTGGCTGTATATCACTAATACCAGGAGGGTTCACATTGGCATTATAGCTGAGGTTGAATTCTTTCCAGCTAATATTTGCTCCGGGTAAAATATAATTATAATGCTGATCAAGTTTTTGCCCAATAGATACATAGCGATTGAACAGATCTAACCAAAGAAAATTTAAACTGGCTGTTATACTAAGTTTTTTATACCTGAAATTCAGGGCGCTCGATAAATTATTTCTCCAACTGGTTCTTTCTACATGATTGGTAAGGAGGCTATTGATAACATCATACTTACCGCTTCCTGCATCTTTATTATAGGTAGCTAATGCATCTTTGTTTTCAAAAAAGGTAAGATTATATCCAAGACGCAGAGTCAGGTCTTTCAGAAGTGGTTCTGCATAATTCAGGTTAGTGCTTGTTGAAAAATTAGCCCTTTCCTGATCGCGCAACTGATCTATATTACTTGAGCCTGTTGGATAAAATATATTGGCTACATTATTAAACTGATCTGTATTTACAGCGTTCAATTGTACAGAATTTACAAAATTGAACGAGCGCCCTTTCTTTTTAAAGCTTTTAAAATAACTCAATACATGGCTATATCCAAGATCTCTTGCTTTAGAAGTCTGCAGATTTGAACTTGTATTCAATAAGCCATCTACACTGCTGTTTGTACTGATATCACTAAGTCTGTCGCTTGTATTATTTGCCACAGTTAATACCGGACGGAATTCCATTCTTGAAGTAGTATCAATTTTCCAACGAAGTCCAAATCCAAGTCTGTGTGTTTTAGAAAAAGCTACTTCAGATTTATTGGTACGGCTGGTTAAAATAGTATCGCCGAAAAATTGCTGTCTGTTTTCTAATTCAGCAATATCGTTCCTTAGGCTACCGTAAAAATATTGGGTATTGAGTGTAAGTCCTTTTTTGAATTCATTGTTCAGGTTAAAACCAATTCCGCCAGATTGCTGAATGCCTTGACCTGTTCCACCGAAGGAGATACCATTTACGTTTAAACCTCCATTACCATTGATTGAGATAGAATTGATGCCGCTTCTGTCGAAGCCTCCCAATGATCGTATATCATTAAAACCAAAGCCAGCTTTATTGAGGTTATTACTAAAACCCAAAACACTCACCTGCAAAGTATCGCGAAACATATTTACTATCCCACCTGCTTCATAACGGTTTGCATCTGCTTTACCAGCATATGCTTTACCGAACATACCCTGTTTAATCGCTTTTTTCAATTTGAGGTTAATCACCTGACCAACATCCGCTTTCGCTTTATCGGGGTTGAGTTCAAGTTCATCTTTATCATCTGATACTTGTACTTTATCGATCAGGTTAGCAGGCAGGTTTCGGGTTGCCATTTTAGGGTCGCCGCCGAAAAAGTCTTTCCCATCCACCATTATCCTGTTTACTTTCTTTCCGTTCACGGTGATATTTCCATCTGCGTCGAGTTGTACACCGGGTAATTTCTTCAAAAGGTCCTCAACTAATGCGGTAGGAAGTGTTTTGAAAGATGCTGCGTTAAATTCGATGGTATCTTTTTTTACCACAACTGGTGGTCTTTCTGCAATAACCAATACATCATCCAGTGTAAGTCCGCTATTCGGTGCCATTGAAATAGTACCTGCATCTAAACTATTACCATCCGCACTTAGTTTAAATTCCTTGCGTGATACAGTATAACCGGAATAGGATATTACCATGCGCAAGTCAACATCCAATGGTAATCCGGATACTTTAAATTCTCCTGTTTCACTGCTGAGTCTGTAGGTAATTAAAACCGTATCAACAGCCCTGAATACAGAAACGGTAGCAAGGTTCATGGGTTGTTTTGAAGCTGAGTCAATCAGCTTTCCACTAATTGATCCGGTTGAATTCGTCTGAGCGGATAAGATGCCTGAAAACAACATGCTAAGTATAAGCATGAAAATCCTGTTACGCATGATGATGCATTTCTCTTAAACAATTAATTAATAGGAAATCATCCATTCAAATACTTAGGTATGCTACTGAGGGCAAACCCATCCATTCAAATCTTGATGTTTCCGGATTGCTATTTTTTCCGGTGCAGGAAGGCTGCTTGCATAGCGTAATAGCTCCAACCACTGTAGCGGCTGTAAACAACAGCATCAAGAGCGGGATCCATTTTCTAATATTAAGCATTTGATTTTCTTTTACCCAGATACAGCCATTCTCCATTATTGCAACCAGATTCCAGGGTAGAAATCAGGTAATACAGCAAAAAGAGACCCTAACATGTACACTGAGGTATATGATATTTACTAAACTCCATATAAGGAGATATGTTACAGCAAAAGGTTGGAAAAAATGGTGGTTTTTTTTAATCTCCTTCTTCCAGTTCAAAAAGTTCTTCTACCGGAACCCCGAAAAGTTTGGCCATTTTAAGGGCCAGGGCTGTAGATGGCACATATTTTCCGGCTTCCATGGTATTGATGGTTTGCCTGCTCACCGCAATTTTTCTGGCCAGATCGTCCTGTGTGAGGTTGTGAATGGCCCGCTGCACTTTAATCTTGTTCTTCATAAACTGGCTTTATTATATTGAAATAATACATAACGAAAGCGAAGTATAAAAATGATGAGTACGGTAAACATATTATAAGTCATCACCTGGAAAAACTCACTGCCATAAACGGTTAAAATGCTGATCACCAAAACAAGGTAATTGGCATAAACTGCCCACTGCAGGGCTTCGAGACGAAAAAACTGGATGGCTTCGTCTTCAATTTTTTCCTTTGAAAAAGCAATGAATACCAGACTGATAATCAGGCCCACAGCTGCCAGTTCATCGGTAAAATTGTGCGTGCCAAAAAACTCGAGCTTGGGTGTTTTAAAGAAACTAAACTGAAGCCAGCTGGCATTGTATTCAAAAAACATGTTAGCAATACCCAGAGCCAGAAAAGGTACCAGCAACAAGTATCCTATTCGCTGAAACCTGTGCGGAAATAATTTGATTTGTTTCATTTTAAATGATTTGATCTGACAAAAGTAAAATGAACATTTCATTTTGTCAAGTTTATTTTACTTTTTGTATAAATTATTTTACAAAGTATTGACTGTCAATGCCAATCTCGTCGGATAATGTCGTAATTTTATATATGGATCCGGGAAATCAACTGATTCCGCTTGAATCACTCAGCAAAGAAGACTTGGCTATATACATCGAAACACTGATCAGCCAAGACTTCCCAAGGCTTATCCAGATACTCTACCGGCTGGATATCAGCGAAGCCAAGCTAAAAAACATGCTTGCAACCAACCCAAATGCGCATACAGGCACATTGATTACACAAATGATTATTGACCGCCTCGAAGCTAAACGTAAAAGCAGGGATGAATACAGTAAGAAAGACTGGGGCGAATCGGAAGTTGAGCGATGGTGACCATTGTCATCCGGTAAAAAAAAGCTGCAAGCCAATACTGTGCGGCAAAAGAGAATTTTTACGTGCTTGGCTTTAATAGCTCTTTCGTGGCAATTTCCGCTATAAAACATGCAATTCTAATTCGCACATTATCAATGATTTATCCGTATCATCAACACACCATCAACACATCAACAACACAGCACAACACATATTAGTGTTTTGAAGTGTTGAAATACTGTTATTATCCTGTAGATGTATTCAGGAAAACATTACTGAAATTACAAGCCTGCATAACACATATCCGTACTTGCAAATATCATTACCCTCCTCGATCCCCCCTGGGTAAGAAGTGTAAAGATTGAAACCTTATTCGTATTTTAGTGATACAGTTGTACAACTCCTTGCAATCATCTACCTGAAAATGGAACTTAATTTATTTGATCCCATACTTCTTATTTGGTCTTTTTTCGCTTGCATAAGTCTGATACTTTTAATAATAACCGTTGTTTTGCTTACCAGAAAAAATACGCATGATAAGAAACAATTATGGCAGTGGATTATTGTGTTAATATTTATTCCGGTACTAGGTCCGATTAGCTTTTGCATCTATTTAATCAAAACCAGACATCTTCGCATGCGTTCGGTTAAGAGCTAGCAGAAACGAATGCATTAGCAACTCTTTCAAACATTTTGAGATACATGATTACAGCAGAACAAAATCGTGCATTAATTACCGTTGGCACTATAGCTGCAAAAAATAAGGCATGGACTCATTATGCCAATTACTGCTTTGAAAAAGAAAAGGGGAAACGTAAAGAGGCTTTGCATGAAATGGATAAATTTTTGGAAGCCGCTTCACGATGGTCTACCGAAGCAACAATTGATTTTCTCAACTTCATCTTTCCCTTGTTTGAAAATATACCAGAAGCTAATTACGGACCTTTCCCGCAACCACTCAGTAAAAAACTGGTAGAACCGGCTTTGGATAAATGGTGTAAAACTTCACCTTCCGACAGCAACCCATTTCGCTGGTATGGCAGGTTTTATAAGAGCAAAGCGCACCTTGAGAAAGCAATTACCATCAACCCTACAGATGACCTTGCAAGGAGTTACCTGATAGAAGAGTGGATGGCATTGATTGATTTTTCACTTCACCATTTCCCCGAATGCTTTATTGGCAATCCGGCCGACAGCATAGCAGTTGGAGAAAGGGTACAACTGCAAATTGAGCAATTGATATCGCCTGCTTTAAAAAAAGGTTGGACAGAAAAACTGACATACAGCCTTCACCTTATTCAGACTTATATAAACTGGGAGGCTTCCGGGCACCCCCACCTGGAATTATGGGCTGCGGAAAACAACATCAATATTGTAGATGTCGATAATACTGTGTACTATTTTAACACAAAAAACCAATAAGGTTTATAATTTATCGATGGTACAGAATGTATACCCCTTCGCTTTCAATTCATTGATAATTGATGATAACTGATTGTACAGTTTGTCTTTTCTTCTTGGATCTGTTCCTGCATGTATTAAAAGTATGGCTCCATTCAGTGTTTCTTTTGCCTCAAATTCGCGTAGCAGTTTTATAAGTGTTTCACTCGATTTGTAAGCAGCCCCCATTTCAGGCCAGGTATAATCTGCATTGGTTCTGGTGCCAGGCGTAAAACTAAACAACCGCACGAGTTGTTCTGCATACCATTTACCAATGCGTTTATTCCACCATTCATAGGGTGGAATAAAATAACTGAACGGGCTGTTATTTTCCACTCCAATATCTTTCATTGCTTGTAAATTGGCATTATAATCCCGCTCTAAAGAATCTCTTGTTACAAGCATGCTGTCGCGATTGTTCCAGTCGTTATACAATATATGCTGGTCTGAATGTGGCCCCAGGTAATGTTGTTTCTGAAACAATTGTTTAATCGCAGTCTGGTATTGTTTATTGCGATAAAGGCGACCAGTGAAGAAGAAAGATGCTTTTATGTTTTGTTGGTCCAGTGTTTTTGAAATAGCTGGCAAGCCTTCTGCATATTCATCGGCTGTAAACACTAGTGCAATTGATTTTTTAGAAACATCGCCTCTGACAATCGCAAGCTCTTCCATGGTGAAATCCGGATTTACGGGAGGATAGGCTGTCCACTCATTACCAGCTATGGGTCTTGTTTCATGTTCTTTCGCTGCCAGTAAATAAATCAGTGAAGCTGTACCATCCATCGTTGGTTCATTGGTACTGTAATCGCCATAATCGTCGTGGTATACAGCCAGATTACTTTGAAATGCAGCATATTCATCCGGTTCATTCAAGGTAATACCGATCAGGTTTTTGTAAATAGAAGTGTATACCGGGCCATCTACCAAACCACCATCAATCGGATATTTTTTGAGGTGTGTGAATGCAGAATGAGGATCGGCTGGTGTATCGCCCCAGGATGGCAAACCATATACCATACTGGTGCCCCATGGGTTGCAGCCAAAAAGCCAATCGATATTCGCCTGTTCCAATGCTGCATAAGTTTTATCGCCCGTCATAATGCGATACCAATAGCATTGAATGGCAAATGAAGTGGTTAGATTATTACTGCACCAGATAAAGGGTATACCACGATAAAATGCATTTTGCTTTGCCTTATTCCATACTGCTTTAATACCTGCTTCATAAAAATCATGTAGGGAATCTCTTTTGTTACTGCTTACTGCACCGTAGGCCAGCACAAAGTGGCCAGCATTTACAAAAGGATACCATTCGTAATGGTTGGCAGTATCTTTCCCCAGCCAGGGTGTAACGGGTTCCTGAAACGCAAAAGTAAATGCATCCTCAGTGTATGTTTCACCCTTTACACCTTTTGTTTGTGCAAGGGTAGCAGCTGCAAGCTCCATATCGTCTGTCCAGTTACCTTCTGCATATATATAGGGTGACCTTACCGAAGCTGTTTGCGCAACACCGGGATATTTTTTACCATATCCATAAGCTGCTTCTGCTTTTTGAATAAGTTTTTTTGAAAATGCCGCATCTCTTTCCTGATATACCTGTGCAGCCAAGGCAAAAGTGCTGGCAAATTTTGCAGCAGTAGAGGCAGTGCCGGTAGTGGCATTCATAAATTTTCCCCTTACCTGAGGCTTCCCCGAAACAAAGTATACAGGCCGTTCAATTCCACGTCCATAATAGTTGGTATCTTCTTTAGGAATACGCATTTTCATGTGATCCCTGTCATCACCCAACTGATTGAACATGATATTATCTTCAGGGTTCATTTTCAATAACCAATCAAGTCCCCATTTAGCTTCATCTAATATATCTGCTATACCATTTTTTCCCTCTAATCCATTCGCCTGTTTTTCATCCCCGAAAACTTCTCCGAAGTTTTTATAGGCTTTTAGCAAATGCCATGCAGCATTGGCAGAAGTGGTAGTGTATTGCAAATAATCACTTGCATCATGCCATCCCCCACTTACATTAATATAGGTGCTGTCTGGCATTGGACCGTATAAAGTATAACCATCTCTTGTATGACAACTGTCTTTCAAATATGGGTTAAACCCACTGCGTTGCTGACGCATATAACGAAGACAGAAATCTGCAGCACCTTTATAAACAGTATCATTTATTGCAAAAACAGGGGACTTGGTATTTCCGGCACGCAAAAAATAACGGCCATTTACTTTAAAATCTGTAAACCTGATCCGGGATGTTTGGTTGAATGGTCCGTAAGAACCAAATGCTTTTAATTGTTTTACGGTATATACTATTTTTTTTGTGGCATCATCCACAAGCTCCACTTCTTCAGGGAGTGTATTTGATTTACTACACCAAACAGCTTCCTTTATACCTTTCGGCGTATAACCTAGCTGGTTAATGCGTATCCAGTTCTCTTCTTTTTCAGTCTGTTTAAATGCCTGACTCATTATTATGAGTGCTATTCCTGCCAGTAATAATATCCTACGCATATACTTGTTTTCTATGACTAAAGATACCAGTTTAATCAGCCTCCACATACAACTTTTACACTAGGCTTTCATTTCATGAAAGAGAAAATCCATTTAGCAGAAAGATTTCAAGTATTTTCGCCCCTCAAACGATTGTACTATGAAACTGGTTTCTTATTTATCTGATGAGCGTGATCAACTTGCTTTTCTTGTTGATGGTTATTTATTTGATTGTGACCTAATCCATCCTGAATTACCATCAACCATGACGATGTTTCTCCAATATTGGGATGATATGTTTCCGATTGCGCAACAGGTAAATCAGGCTATTAAAGACGGGCGAATCAGCAAAGAAAAGGGTGTTAAAATAGAAGACCAGCAAGTACTTGCTCCAATTCCTTTTCCTACTTCTTGCAGAGATGGGTATGCTTTTCGTCAACATGTGGCCGCTGCCCGCAGAAACAGAAAAGTAGAGATGATACCAGAATTTGACCAGTATCCGATTTTTTATTTTACCAACCACCTCAGCATTCAAGGGCCCGGAGATATTCATTGCATGCCTGATCATTTTGAAAAACTTGATTTTGAACTTGAAGCTGCGATTGTTATTTGTAAGCCCGGCAGAAATATTCCGGCAGATGAAGCTGACCAATATATTGGCGGTTTAATGATTATGAATGATATGAGTGCACGCAGGCTTCAGATGGAAGAAATGTTGCTGAACCTCGGACCAGCAAAGGGTAAGGATTTTTCTACTGTTATCGGCCCATGTCTGGTTACCCTTGATGAACTCGAAGCATTTGAAATTCCGGCAAAACCCGGCCATATAGGTAAAAACTGGAACCTGGGTATGAAATGCTGGGTTAACGGTATACAGGTAAGTAATGGAAATGTCGGTGATATGGACTGGACCTTTGCTGAAATCATTGAACGTTGTGCTTATGGTGTGCAATTACACCCTGGCGACGTAATTGGTAGTGGTACAGTTGGAACTGGTTGTTTCCTTGAACTCAATGGTACCGGAAAACTCAACGACCCCAATTACCAGGAACAATGGTTGCAGCCTGGCGATGTGGTAAAAATGGAAATTGATGGTATTGGCGTCCTCGAAAATACCATTGTAAAAGAAGATACAGATTTCTCCATCCTCGCTAAAAAGAAGCTGTAAAAACAGGTATTTATACGCTATTTTTTACCCTTTCGACTGTTTAGTTTTATTGCGTTGACTTCTGAAACTTTTTTAACAAAGAGAAAGGGAGAAAGGGAGTTGGCGTAGAGTCGTATGGAGGATATCGAATTTACTAAAATTGGAGGCATTATATTAGATGCTGCAATAACAGTTCATCGTGAATTAGGGCCGGGTCTATTAGAGTCTGCTTATGCAATTTCTTTGGCACATGAGTTAAGGCTAAGAAATCTTTACATTAAACTGCAGGTACCCATTGAACTCAATTACAAAGGAGTTCCACTCGGCAAAGCATATGTGATGGATATTCTAGTAGAAAACAAGATTGTAATAGAAGTAAAAGCAACTGAATTAATGAACCCAGTATATATAGCTCAACTTATTACTTATCTGAAACTATCCAAGCATAAAATAGGCTACCTTATCAACTTCAATACCCCTCTGTTAAAAGACGGTTTTCGCCGCATTGTTAACCGTCACTAAAAAACTCTCCTTCTCCCTTTCTCCCTGCTAAAAGTTACACTTATAAGTAGCTATCAAAGCTGCAGGTCCTCTGCGATGAATATCTTCCTATAGGTAAAAACCCGTCAAAAACGCTTTTAACAGGAATCTAACCAATCAAATACTTATATTTGGTAAATACATATAAACTTTAAAACGATTTCATATGAAAAAAGTATTTGTACTCGCTGTAGCTGCTTTCCTGGTTTCTGGTGCAGCATTTGCCGGTGGCGATCATAAGCATGATGGAAAAAAATGTGCCAAAGCAAAAGAATGCAGCAAAGAAGGTAAAAGCTGTTGCAGTAAAGATGCTAAGAAAGAAACAAAAGAAGTAAAGAAAGCAGTTAAGAAAACAACTGCAAAAGCTTAATTAGCTTTTTGAATCGTCCGTAAATAAGTTGACAGATTAAAAAATAGTCCCGGTTGCCTCA
>CBFGPM010000007.1:0-111118 GCA_965650685.1 uncultured Sediminibacterium sp. | reverse complement strand
AATTTATTGTTTTTTGTATTTATTGTTTTGTTTTTTTGGTTTAGTTTGATTTGTGATTAGACATTTTGACTTATAAAATTACACAACACACAACTCACTTATACTGATCAACAAAGCTTCGATTTGCCTTATTTTCGGCGAATTAAATGAAAAAAGGGGCTTTTTTCTTAAAAATATTTCCAAAATTCTTGACCATTCCAATATAGACCCCTACCTTTGCAACCCCAATACGAAAATTGGGTTTCGACTATGTCTCAACGAATCAGAATCAAATTACAATCTTACGATCATAATCTGGTAGATAAATCTGCTGAGAAAATCGTAAAAACTGTACGCAGTACAGGTGCCGTAGTAACTGGTCCAATTCCCTTGCCTACACACAAGAGAATTTTCACTGTTCTGCGTTCACCACACGTAAATAAGAAGAGCCGTGAGCAGTTTCAACTGGCTACTCATAAGCGTTTATTGGATATCTATACTTCTTCTTCAAGAACGGTAGATGCGCTGAGTAAGTTAGACCTGCCTTCAGGTGTTGAGGTTGAGATTAAAGCCTGATAAAATAGGCTGCAAGTTTCAAGCTACAGGCTACAAGTTGGGTTTGAAACACTAGTTCTTACAAATGAATTAATCATCTGCCAACTCTCCGCCTCAGGTGGAGAAGAAAGCAGCTCTGAATAAATAAACGGTCAAAGACAGCAGATTCTGCCTCAAATCAGACATCCGCCATCCGCGATCATACATATAAACAGGCCCTTCGAGGTTTGTTTACTTCCGGTACTTCCAACGACCACCGAAGCTTTAGCGAAGGTGGTTAGCTACAAGGCAACCCTCCTTCGGTAAAGCTACGGCGGGTAAAGGGAAAAGGTCGGCAGCAAACAAGGATTGAATCCCGCTTCATCGGTGGGATGTCCTCTTTAACCTTGCGGGGCATAAACCGCAAAACGATGAAAGGTATTATTGGTAAAAAAATCGGGATGACCAGCATCTTCTCGGCAGATGGTAAGCAAACAGCTTGTACCATCATTGAAGCTGGTCCATGTACCGTAACTCAGGTGAAAACCCAGGATACTGACGGTTACACCGCACTTCAACTGGCATTTGGCGACAAAAAAGAAAAACACTCCACTAAAGCCGAGCTTAATCACTACGCAAAAGCTCAAACCGCCGCCAAAAAATTCGTAAAAGAATTCCGTAATTATTCCATAGAAAAAGCATTGGGAGAAACTGTTACTGTAGACATTTTCGCTGAAGGCGAGAGCGTTGAAGTAGTTGGTACTACCAAGGGTAAGGGTTTCCAGGGTGTTGTAAAGCGCCATGGCTTCTCTGGTGTGGGTGAACAGTCTCACGGTCAACACGATCGTCAGCGTGCACCTGGTTCTATTGGTGGTTCTTCATACCCTTCACGTGTATTTAAAGGTATGAGAATGGCCGGCCGTATGGGTGGCGACAGGGTTAAAATGAAAGGTCTGAAAGTAGTGAAGATCTTCCCTGAAAAGAATTATATCCTGATCAGCGGATCTGTTCCTGGTCATAACGGTTCTATCGTTTTAATCCAGAAGTAATCACAACTTAATTGAATTGACCATGCAAGTAGATGTATTAAATATAAAAGGACAGAAAACCGGCAGAACGGTAGAATTACCTGCTGAGGTTTTCGGTATCGAGCCAAATGATCATGTGATCTATCTGGCTGTAAAACAGTACCTGGCTGCAGGCCGTCAAGGTACGCACAAAGTTAAAACCCGTGCTGAAGTGCAGGGTGCCAGCCGTAAGCTGCATAAGCAAAAAGGTACTGGTGGCTCACGTAAAGGTAATATCCGTAACCCTTTATATAAGGGTGGTGGTACCATCTTTGGACCAAAACCACACGCTTATGATTTCAAATTGAATCGTAAGGTGAAGGATCTGGCGAAGATTTCTGCACTGAGCTATAAAGCTAAAGAAAGTGCCATTGTAGTTGTTGAAGATATTCAGATGGATGCACCTAAAACCAAGCAATTGGTTGAAGTGATGAAGAGCCTGAATATTGCCGACAAGAAAACACTGGTAGTATTACCTGAGTACAATGATAACCTGTACCTGAGCACTCGTAACGTGCCAAATGTTGCCAGCACTTTATTGGCCGACATCAACACTTATGAAATCATGAATGCAGATGTACTGGTAATTACAGAAAATACCGCCAAAATCTTCGCAGAAGAAGAGGCAGTAGCTTAACCAATTAGAAACGTTTCAACCGAAATACAATGAAACTGAGTGAAGTATTAGTAAAGCCTATTTTAACTGAAAAAGCAAATGCCCAGCAAGAAAAGCTGAGAAGATATGCTTTTAAAGTAAACCGTAAGGCAAACAAACTCGAGATCAAAAAAGCAGTAGAAGAATTTTATGGTGTTAGTGTGATTGATGTGAATACTGCAGTTGCTCCAGGTAAAAACAAAACCCGCTACACAAAAGCTGGTTTTATTCAAGGTGCGAAACCGGCTTATAAAAAAGCTTTCGTAACTGTAGCCGAAGGAGAAGCAATTGATCTGTACGCAAACATTTAATTTATAGTACGCGGAGCTGAGAATTCCGCAATTAAACAAATAGAAAATGGCACTTAAGAAGTACAAACCGATGACAGCCGGCACACGCTGGAGAATCGGAAACGCTTATGCTGAGATCACCACCAACAAGCCTGAAAAGAGCTTATTGGAGCCTCAGAAAAAGACTGCTGGACGTAACTTCCAGGGTCGCCGCGCAATGCGTTATATGGGCGGTGGTAGCAAACAACACTACCGTATCATTGATTTCAAAAGAAACAAAAGAGATATTGCTGCTACAGTAGTATCAATCGAATACGATCCAAACCGTACTGCGTTTATTGCATTGTTGCAATATACAGATGGTGAGAAAAGATACATCATTGCACCACAAGGTTTACAGGTAGGTGCAACAGTTATCGCTGGTGATGAAGTAGCTCCTGAAATTGGAAATGCACTCACCATGAAAAACATGCCACTTGGTACCATGATTCATAATATTGAATTACAGCCTGGTCAGGGTGGTAAAATGGTAAGAAGTGCTGGTGCATCTGCACAACTTGCGAACAAAGAAGAGAAATATGCAGTATTAAAAATGCCTTCTGGCGAACTGCGTAAAGTATTGATCAATTGTTATGCAACAGTTGGTGTGGTATCAAACAGCGACCATAACCTGGAAACTGCAGGTAAAGCTGGTAAGAACCGTTGGAAAGGTATCCGCCCTCGCGTTCGTGGTGTAGCTATGAACCCGGTAGATCACCCGATGGGTGGTGGTGAAGGTAAAGCTTCAGGTGGTCACCCACGTAGCAGAACTGGTAAGTATGCAAAAGGTGAAAAAACCCGTACCAAAGGAAAATCAAGTGATAAACTGATTATCCAGAGAAGAGACGGAAAAAAATTAGCAAAATAATTTGAAAGTGTGGCAATTTGAAAATTTGAAAATGAAAACCTCAAATTCTCAAAGTGTCAAAACAAACACTCTCAATTTTCAAATTTTCAAATTTTCAAATTAACTCATTACTATGGGTCGTTCGATTAAAAAAGGTCCTTATGTAGATGCCAACCTAGAAGGTAAAGTAGTGGCAATGAACGATGGTAAATCAAAGAAAGGTGTTATTAAAACCTGGAGCCGTCGTAGCACTATTACCCCTGATTTTGTTGGTCACACATTTGCGGTACACAATGGTAACAAGTTTATCCCTGTTTATGTAACCGAGTTCATGGTTGGACATAAATTAGGTGAATTTGCTCCTACACGTAACTTCAGAGGACACGCAGGAACTAAAAAGTAATCATTAGGTTGTAGTCCATGGTCCATAGTCCATAGTTAATGGTTAAGGAACAGATTACACCAGAAACAAATAAAGAAATGGAAGCAGTAGCTAAACTGAACAATTATCCTACAGGGCCGCGCAAAATGCGTTTGCTGGCTGATGTGATCCGTGGAATGGAAGTAGAGAAGGCGTTGGCTATTCTCGAGCACCACCCACAGCACAATGCTGTGCCCCTGGCAAAACTGCTGAAGAGTGCTATCAGCAACTGGGAGCAGAAAAACAATGGCGCCAGTGCCGCAGACAGCAGCCTGGTGGTAAAAACTGTATTTGTTGACGGAGGTCGTGTACTTAAGCGTATGCGTCCAGCACCCCAGGGCCGTGGCTACCGGGTTCGCAAACGCAGTAACCATGTAACATTAATCGTAGATTCTAAAAACTAATTGTAAAACCACTATATGGGTCAGAAAGCAAATCCAATTGGTAACAGGTTAGGTATCATCCGCGGATGGGAAAGTAACTGGTATGGTAGTAAGAAAGACTATGCTACTAAGTTAATTGAGGATCATAAAATCCGTACTTACCTGAACGCCCGTATCAACAAGGGCGGTATTGCCAAAATTGTAATAGAGCGTACCCTGGGTAAGCTGATCGTTACTATTCACACGTCTAAACCAGGTATCATTATCGGTAAAGGCGGTGGGGAAGTAGACCGTATCAAAGAAGAGTTGAAGAAATTAACCGGTAAAGATGACGTGCAGATCAATATCCTTGAGATCCGTCGTCCGGAACTGGATGCAAATATCGTTGGTGATACCATCGCTCGTCAGATCGAAAACCGTATCAACTTCAAACGTGCAACTAAAATGGCGATTGCTTCTACCCTGAGAATGGGCGCAGAAGGTATCAAAATTAAGTTGAGTGGTCGTTTGGGTGGCGCGGAGATCGCTCGTAGCGAAGAATTTAAACAAGGTCGTGTGCCTTTGCATACATTCCGTATGGATATCGACTACGCTAACGTATACGCTCAAACTGTATATGGTAAAATCGGTATCAAAGTATGGATCTGTAAAGGTGAAGTTCTGGGTAAACGCGAACTCAACCCCAATTTCGTTGGCGGTAAAAATGATATGAGCGAGAGAAGAGGTGGTGAAGAAAGAAGCGGTGGCGGACGTGGAGACAGAAGAGATGATCGTGGTGGTCGCGGCGGTGATAGAAGAGATAACCGTGGAGGCGGAAGAGACAGACGTTAATTTGAAAATGGGGCAATTTGAAAATTTGAAAATGAAAACAGATTCAAATGATCAGAAAGCCCGGTAAAATTCCAATCATTTTCAAATTCTCAAATTTTCAAATTTTCAAATTGTAATAAATGTTACAGCCTAAAAGAAGTAAACACAGGAAACAACAGAAGGGCCGCATTCGTGAAGTGGCTAAGCGTGGTACTTCCATTTCATTTGGTTCATTCGCTCTTAAAGCGCTGGAGCCAATTTGGTTAACAAACCGCCAGATCGAATCTGCCCGTCAGGCTATGACGCGTGCTATGAAACGTGAAGGGAATGTTTGGATCCGTGTATTTCCTGATAAGATCATTACCCGTAAGCCTCTTGAGGTAAGGATGGGTAAAGGTAAAGGTAACCCTGAATTCTGGGCTGCAGTGGTTGAACCAGGACGTATCATTTTTGAATGCGATGGTGTATCACAGCAAGTTGCTCAGGAAGCCATGGAACTGGCTGCTCAGAAGCTACCGATCAAAACCAAATTCATTGTAAGAAGAGACTTGCAAGCATAATTTGAAAATGAGGCAATTTGATCTGCCTAAGGCAGATGAAAATGTTTTCAGATTGCTAAACCCGGAAAGCGATTTCCCAATTTTCAAATTTTCAAATTTTCAAATTGAAGATAATGGCAAATAAAAAAGTTGAATTCAATAAAGATCTGAAAGACATGAATGTTGCAGATCTTAAAGCGAGAATCCAGGAAGATCAGCTCCGTCTGAAAAAATTGGAATTCGCACATGCAATTTCACCCCTGGAAAATCCAATGAATATTCGTGGACTTCGCAGAGATATTGCACGTCTGAAAACAGAACTGAAGAAAAAAGAATTAGGCATATAATACAGCTACGAGCTGCGAGCCAGGAGCTGCGAGCTTGTACTAAACCAAAATGCTCGAATCAGCCTTAGGCTGATCAGACCTCATAGCTAAAAAAACATAACAATGGCTGAAGTAAGAAATTTACGTAAAACAAGGATCGGGGTAGTTACCAGCGATAAAATGGATAAAACCATTACTGTTGCGGTTGAAAGAAAAGTAAAACACCCTATCTACGGAAAGTTCGTAAAGAAAACCACTAAGTTCCATGCGCACGATGAGAAAAGCGAATGCGGAATTGGCGACGTAGTGAAAATTATGGAAACTCGTCCCCTGAGCAAAACAAAGCGTTGGAGACTGGTTGAAATAGTTGAGAAAGCAAAATAATCTTCCGCCTCAGGCGGATTCAAGCTGCAAGCTGCAAGAATTTGAGCTGTAGCCTCTGACAAATTGATAAAAAGTTCGGCCGAGGAAAACGAAGCCGGAAGCTAAAAAGCTAAAACAATGATTCAGCAAGAAAGTAGATTGAATGTAGCTGATAACAGTGGTGCCAAAGAAGTACTTTGTATCAAGGTACTTGGTAACAGCGGACAAGACTATGCTAAGATCGGAGATAAGATCGTAGTTACTGTTAAAGACGCTATCCCTGCCGGCGGTATCAAAAAAGGTACTGTATCAAAAGCGGTAATCGTTCGTACCAAAAATAAACTGCGTCGTAAGGATGGTTCTTATATCCGTTTTGATGATAACGCAGTAGTGTTATTGAACAACTCAGACGAGCCTCGTGGTACACGTATTTTCGGGCCAGTAGCGAGAGAATTGCGTGATAAAGGATACATGAAAATTATTTCATTGGCTCCTGAGGTTCTTTAAGAAAATAAGCCATTAGCTATTAGCCATCAGCTATTAGCGATCGACATAATAAATCATGGTTGGCATTTGCCAGCCCCTAAAAGCTAAAAGCTCAAAAAATGAGTACAAGATTCAAACCCAAATTCAACATCAAAAAAGGCGATACCGTAGTGGTAATTGCCGGTGATGACAAGGACTTGAAAAAGCCTCGTAAGGTGTTGGAAGTAATTGTGGATAAAGGACGTGTTGTAGTAGAAGGCGTAAATATCGTAACAAAACATACCAAGCCTTCGGCACAAAATACCAAGGGTGGTATCGTGAAAGTTGAAGCTCCTATCAATATCAGCAATGTTATGTTATGGGATGCTAAAGCTAGCGCAGCTACCAAAGCTAAGCGTACACGCGTAGAAGGAAAATTAGTTCGTATATCTAAAAAATCAGGGGAGGTAATCAAGTAATGAGTACTACAAAATACACTCCGAGATTAGCAGATAAGTACAGCAAAGAAGTTGTACCTGCTTTAATGAAAAAGTTTGCTTACAAAACTGTAATGCAGGCACCTAAACTGGAAAAAATCTGTATCAACCGTGGCGTTAATGGTGCGGTAACAGATAAAAAACTGGTTGATATCGCTGTAGATGAACTGAACATGATCACTGGTCAGAAAGCAGTTCCTACGATGTCTAAGAAAGATATCTCAAACTTCAAATTGCGTAAAGGCATGCCAATAGGCGCACGTGTTACGCTGAGAGGAGAGAAGATGTATGAATTTCTTGACCGTTTGGTATCTGTGGCATTACCACGTGTACGTGACTTCAAAGGTATCAGCGATAAGGCATTTGATGGTCGTGGTAACTACACTTTAGGTGTTACTGAACAAATCATTTTCCCTGAAATCGATATCGATAAAGTAAATAAAATTACTGGTATGGATATCACTTTTGTAACCACAGCCCAAACTAACGAAGAAGCTTATGAGTTACTGAAAGAACTGGGAATGCCTTTCAAAGGAGCTAAAAAAGACAATAACTAAAAAGTAACTGGTAGCAGCCGGTTTGTAATAAGCAAATCCGGAACCTACTCAAATCTAAACATAAAAAAATGGCAAAAGAATCAGTTAAAGCCAGACAAAGAAAGCGCGAGGCATTAGTTGCCCAGTATGCTGAAAAACGTGCAGCCTTAAAAGCAGCAGGCGATTACGCAGCATTGGACAAACTACCTAAAAATGCGTCACCTGTTCGTTTAAAGAACCGTTGTCAGCTTACAGGACGTCCGAAAGGTTATATGAGATACTTCGGTCTCTCAAGGGTAATCTTCCGTGATATGGCACTGAATGGTAAAATTCCAGGTGTTAAAAAAGCAAGCTGGTAAACACTTTTTCCCGGTTTGAAATCGGGGAGATGAACAAAACAATTTGAACACGAATTAATTCTAATAAAAATGGTAACTGATCCAATAGCAGACTTCTTAACCAGAATCCGTAATGCACAGATGGCTGGTCACAGACTGGTAGAAATTCCTGCTTCTAATCTGAAAAAACGTATGACAGAGATCCTGTATGAACAGGGTTATATCCTGAAATACAAATTTGAAGATGATAACAAGCAAGGTCTTATCAAGATCGCGCTTAAATACGATCCTTCTACTAAACAACCTGCAATCCGCTCACTCGAAAGAGTAAGCCGTCCAGGTCTGCGCCAGTACGCTAAACCCGCTGAAATCAAAAGAGTAATCAACGGTCTGGGTGTTGCTATCTTAAGTACATCTAAAGGTGTATTAACCGATAAACAAGCAAAAGCGCAAAATGTAGGTGGTGAAGTACTTTGCTACATCTCTTAATTGAAATTGTCCTGTCTGACAATTAAGCTTTTAGTCGGAGCTGAACACGGTCAGGATTTTAGTTGAACAATAAAAATGAAACGACTATGTCACGTATTGGAAAAAAACCTGTTACAATTCCTGCTGGTGTTACCATCACCGTTAGTAAGGAGAACGAGGTTACTGTAAAAGGACCTAAAGGTGAATTAAAACAACTGATCGACAGAGATATCATCGTTGAGATCAAAGACAATGAAGTTATTTTCTCTCGTCCAACCGACCAGATTCGCCACCGCGCTATGCATGGTTTATACCGTGCGCTGGTTAGCAACATGGTTAAAGGTGTAACTGAAGGAATTAAAAGAGAACTGGAACTGGTGGGTGTGGGTTTTAAAGCCGCAAATACCGGTAACCTGTTGGATCTTGCTTTAGGTTATTCTCACAATATCATTTTCGAAGTTCCTAAAGAACTAAAAGTAAGCACCGTAACTGAAAAAGGTCAGAACCCAAAGATTATGCTGGAAGGTATTGACAAACAATTGATCGGTCAGGTTGCTGCTAAATTGAGAAGCTTACGTAAACCAGAACCATACAAAGGTAAAGGTGTGAAATACGCTGGTGAAATCCTGAGAAGAAAAGCAGGTAAAGCAGCCGGTAAATAGTAAATAGTTTATGGTCCATAGACTTCGGTCTATGGACTTAAATAAAATGTAAAACAAACTTCCGGCCGAATCGGGAGTGACAAATAAAACAAAATGGGTAAATTAATTCAAAGGCAAAAGATCAGGTACCGCATTCGTAAGAAAGTGGCAGGTACGGCTGCAAAGCCCCGCTTATCTGTATTCAGAAGCAACGCTGATATTTATGCTCAACTGATCGATGACGTGAATGGTCTTACACTGGCAGCAGCTTCATCTCGCGATAAAGACATCGCTGCACAGAAAGTAACCAAAATCGAAAAATCGAAACTGGTGGGTGCTGCAATCGCACGTAAAGCTACTGAGCTGGGATTGAATACTGTTGTATTTGATCGTGGTGGTAATCTGTACCATGGCCGCGTTAAATCCGTTGCTGATGGTGCTAGAGAAGGTGGTCTTCAATTCTAATCTGCTAACAACAATTAATCGTTAGATAAATGTCTAAAGTAAACGTAAATAAGGTAAAAGCTGGTGGCGACATGGAACTGAAAGAAAAAGTAGTTGCCATTAACCGTGTGGTGAAAACCACTAAAGGTGGTCGTACCTTCAGCTTCTCAGCACTGGTAGTAGTGGGTAATGAAAGTGGTGTGGTTGGACAAGGTCTGGGTAAAGCAAAAGAGGTTCAGGAAGCTATTACTAAAGGTATCGAAGATGCCAAAAAGAACCTGGTTAAAGTTCCTGTAATGCACGGAACCATTCCTCACGATCAGTGGGCGAAAGAAGGTGCTGCTAAAGTGTTGATTAAACCTGCTGCTCATGGAGCCGGTGTAATCGCAGGAGGTAGCATGCGTGCAGTACTGGAAAGTGCAGGTGTAACAGACGTACTGGCAAAAAGCCTAGGTTCTGCAAACCCACATAACGTGGTGAAAGCAACTATTAAGGCCCTTAGCCTGTTGCGTGAGCCTGTACAGGTTGCTAAAACACGTACAGTGAAGCTGAGTAAAGTATTTAATGGATAATCATTGGTAGATAGTCCATAGTCCATGGTCCATGGGCTATGGACTATGGACTGACTCAATAACTCGTTATGAAAAAAATTAAGATCACACAGATTAAAAGTGGTATCGACAGACCCGAGCGTCAGAAACAAACCCTGATCGCATTAGGCCTGAAGAAACTGCATGCTTCAAAAGAAGTAGAAGCTACTCCTCAAATCCTGGGTATGGTGAATAAAGTTAGCCACCTGGTGAAAGTAGAAGAGCTTAATTAATTTGAAAATTATTGAATTTGAAAATTTGAAAATGAGTCATTACACTTGATTCATTTTCTATTTATAAAATTTCAGATTTCTTCATTTTCAAATTAGTACATTTTCAAATTTTCAAATTAACACGCGAGGGGTGATTCCCCGAAAGTTCAAAATCACATAAGTATGAAATTACACAATCTCAAACCTGCTGCAGGTTCAACGCACAAAGAAAAACGTTTAGGTCGTGGTGAAGCATCTGGTAAAGGTGGTACATCTACAAAAGGTAATAAAGGTGGTCAGAGCCGCGCCGGTTATAAAAGCAAAATGGCCCATGAAGGTGGTCAGATGCCAATCCAGCGTCGTGTTCCTAAACGTGGTTTCAAAAACAATAACCGCATCGAGTTTGTAGTATTTAACCTGGGTCAGATCGACCAACTGGTTGAAAAATACGGTTTCACTGAATTTAGCCTTGAAAACCTCTATATAAATGGTTTAATCAGCCGTACTGATAAAGTTAAAGTACTGGCAAATGGCGAGTTAAAAGCTAAAGTAAGCTTCAAAGTGAATGCGGCCAGCGAAAAAGCAAAAACTGCTATCGAAGCTGCAGGTGGTAGCGTTGAAATTATAAAATAATTTTATCGTAACTTGCCAGACGCACATCGACAAAGTGCGTCTTTTTTTGGTTTAAGACTATTAACGCTTACAATTGCATTCAAGTGAAAAAATTAGTTCAGACATTAAGGAACATTTGGACGATAGAGGAGCTTCGTAATAAAATAATCGTAACACTTGCGCTTGTTCTTACATACCGTATCGGTACCCAGATTGTATTACCTGGATTGGATCCTGCCAGAATCGAAGCAGCACAAGCTACTGCTCAGAAAGGTGGTGGTCTCTTAGGTATTTTTGATATGTTCGCAGGTGGAGCCTTCTCACAGGCGTCTATTCTGGCCCTGGGTATTATGCCCTATATCTCTGCTTCCATCTTTATGCAACTGATGACGATCCTCGTTCCTCAATTGCAGAAAATTCAGAAAGAAGGAGATAGCGGCCGTAAGAAAATTAACCAGTGGACACGTTACCTCACCGTAATCGTTACGGCTTTCCAGGCTGGAGCTTATGTAGCCTATTTAAATAGCCCTGGATATGCAGAAGCTATTATACCTGCTTATGCACCATACTTCTGGTTCTCTACTGTTATCACTTTAACAGCGGGTACCATGTTTGTAATGTGGCTGGGCGAAAAAATACAGGATAAAGGACTTGGTAATGGTACATCTATTATCATCATGGTTGGTATCCTTGCACGTTTGCCGCAATCTTTAATTCAGGAATTCAGCGCCAAAGGTGAAAGAGCCGGTGGTGGTTTATTGATCTTCCTGATTGAAATAGCTATCCTGATTACAGTTATCCTTGGTTTGATTGTATTGGTTCAAGGTGTTCGTAAAATACCTGTAAACTACGCTAAGCAAATCATCGGAAACCGTCAATTCGGTGGTGCACGTCAGTTCCTGCCGATCAAAGTGAACAGTGCTGGTGTAATGCCAATCATCTTTGCGCAGGCTATCATGTTCCTGCCTACACTTGTATCATTTACTAATCTCGATTCGGCTCAAGGTATCGTAAAGATCTTCAACGACCATAGTAATGCATGGTACATGCTGATCTATTCGGTAATGGTAATTGGTTTTACCTTCCTGTATACAGCATTGATCTTTAATCCGAAACAAATAGCAGAAGACCTTAAGCGTAACAATGGGTTTATTCCCGGAGTTAAACCAGGTCAACCAACAGCTGATTACATAGGTTCTGTGATGGATAAAATCACATTACCTGGTGCTATCTTCCTTGCATTGGTTGGTATTATGCCAGGTTTTGCCCAGCGTCTGGGTGTTACCCAAGGTTTTAGTACTTTCTTCGGTGGTACCTCACTGCTGATTATGGTTGGTGTTGTTCTCGATACATTACAACAGATTGAAACATACCTGTTAATGCGCCAATACGACGGTTTGATGAAAAGCGGTCGTGTTCAAGGCAGACAAACTGTTTCAACAACAACCATCTAATATAAATTAGTATCTACCCATGGTCCATGGACTATGGGTAGAAAATACGATATTTGCAAACCTGTCTTTCCCATTAAGCGGAACGGCAGGTTTCTTTTTTTATCATGACGAGACGAAACAATATGATTATCTATAAAACAGAAGCGGAACTGGTATTGATGAAGGAAGCTGCAATGCTGGTTAGTAAAACACTCACAGAAGTGGCTAAAGTATTGAAGCCTGGCATGACTACCTTACAGATTGATAAGCTCTGTCATGATTACGTTAAGGATCATAAGGCCATACCTTCTTTTTATAATTACAGAGGCTACCCGCATAATGTTTGCGCATCAGTAAATGATGTGGTGGTACATGGGTTCCCAAATGAAGTGCCATTAAAAGAGGGAGATCTGGTTAGCATAGACATGGGTGTTATTTTGAACGGATGGCATGGAGACCATGCTTATACTTTTATACTAGGAGAAGTAGATGCATCTGTTCTGCAACTGGTTAAAGTAACCAAGGAATCATTATACAAGGGTATCGAGCAGGCTATTGTAAACAACCGCGTAGGAGATATTTCTTATGCCATCCAGGAACATGCAGAAAAAAAGCATGGCTATGGTGTTGTACGCGAACTTGTTGGACATGGTTTGGGAAAAAGCCTTCACGAAGATCCACAGGTACCTAACTATGGTAAAAGAGGCAATGGGCCTAAAATGAAAGAAAACCTGGTGCTGGCAATTGAACCTATGATCAATATGGGCACCAAAGATGTTTATACAGATGATGATGGGTGGACTATAAGAACACAGGATGGTAAAGTAGCCTGTCATTTTGAACACGATGTATGTGTGAAGCGTGGAAAAGCATTAATTCTTTCAGATTATAGTATTATCGAAGCTGCTGAAAAAGCTAATGCAAACCTTAATGCAGCCTATTACTAGACATTAAAGTCTTGCATAAAAACTGCTCAATGATGAAAACACTATTGTTTCTTTTCACTTTCTCTGTGCAGTGTTTAATGCTTAACGCACAATCACCTTCTATTGAAAAAGTCAGGAAATTCAGGCAGTCAAATGAGCATGAATGGCTTAGTGAATTCATGCAATTTCTTGCTATTCCCAATTTAGCTGCTGATTCCTACAATATTCAGCGCAATGCATCATCTATTATGGATATGATGCGTAAACGTAATATCCAGGATGTAAAACTATTATTACCTGATACAAAAGACGCAGCACCAGCAGTATATGGAGAAATAAAAGTGCCGGGCGCAGTTAAGACCATTATTTTTTATGCGCATTACGATGGACAACCGACGGACCCATCCAAATGGGCAAAAGGGTTTCAGCCATTTACACCTGTATTGGTAAAAGGAACAAACCCGGATATTGAAAAAGTGATTTCTCTTCCAGCTAAAGGAAATTTTATCGATGAGGAATGGCGCATTTTTGCGAGAAGTGCATCTGATGATAAGGGAGGAGTAATGTCTATACTTTGGGCTTATGAAGCAATCATCAAATCCGGCCAGTTACCAAACTGCAATATTAAATTCTTTTTTGAAGGAGAGGAAGAGCAAGGATCTGGCCACCTGCAGGAAATTTTGCAGAAATATCCAAAGGAGCTTCTGTCGGATATTTGGGTAATTTCTGACGGACCAGTACACCAGTCTGGCAAGAAGCTCATCTGCTTTGGCGTACGGGGCGATGCGAACATGGATATTACCGTTTATGGTCCTACACGGCCCCTGCATAGTGGACATTACGGCAACTGGGTGCCAAATCCGGCAATGATGCTGGTAAAATTGCTTGCTTCCATGAAAGATGAAAAAGGGAAAGTAACGATTAAAGGTTTTTATGATGATGTTGTTGCTTTATCTTCTGCTGAGAAAGAAGCCATAGCACGAATGCCACAGGCTGATGAACAAATGAAAAAAGAATTAGGCTTTATTATGCCTGAAATGGAAGGGGTTTCCTTACAGGAATCACTGATGCTGCCTTCTTTAAATATTAACGGCATACAAAGTGCTAATGCAGGTAAACTAGCGGCGAATGTTATTCCCTCAACAGCGCATGCAACACTGGATCTCAGGCTGGTAAAAGGTAATGATTACCAGGTACAGCAACAGCATGTGGTAGATCATATTAAAGCACAGGGTTATTTTGTTACAGACAAAGAACCTACAGTTGATGAAAGAAAAAAATATCCCAAAATTGCCCGGGTTATAAAACACGATGGATATAATGCACAACGCACTTCCATGGAATTACCTATCGCAAAAGAAATTGTTGAAGCTGTGAGAACAACAACTAAAGAACCCGTTGTGATTGTTCCTTCATTAGGAGGAAGCCTGCCTTTGTATAAGTTTGAAAAATACCTGAAAGCAAATACCATATCTGTTCCTATCGCCAATCATGATAATAACCAGCATGCTGAAAATGAAAATATCCGTATCCGTAACTTATGGGATGGTATAGAAACCATGGCTGCAATTATGCTAATGAAATAAATACATGCAACAGACACTTGTAGTGATAGGAGGGGGCGCAGCAGGTTTTTTCTGTGCCGTAAATGCTGCGAGAATGAATCCTCGACTCAAGGTAGTTTTGTTGGAGAAAACCGGCAAACTGCTTTCAAAAGTGAAAGTGAGCGGAGGAGGAAGATGCAATACCACACATGCCTGTTTCGAAATTCCGGAATTGGCAAAACGATATCCACGGGGACAAAATTTTCTAAAAAAATCCTTTCATTGGTTTAATACAAATGATACCATTACATGGTTTGCAGAGCGAGGAGTTATGCTGAAAACAGAAGAAGATGGAAGAATGTTTCCTGAAACAGATAATTCACAAACAATTATTGATTGCTTATTACGTGAAGCAGATGCATATCATGTAGCAGTGCAACTTCATAAAGAAGTAATTGGGATTCAAAAAAAAGAATCAGGCTTTGAAATTGCACTTCAGCAAGGAACAATGCTGGCAGATTTTATTTGCGTAGCTACAGGAGGTTATCCTAAGTCGGCAATGTTCGAATGGCTAAGGGTTACCGGACATAAAATTGCTGAACCAGTTCCATCCTTGTTTACATTCAATATACCCGGACATCCAATAACAAATTTGATGGGTGTAAGTGTGCCAAATGCTGCCGTTAAAATTGCTTCAACCAAGCTTGCAGAAAAAGGACCTTTATTAATTACTCATTGGGGATTAAGCGGACCTGTTATACTACGACTTTCTGCATGGGGCGCAAGGATACTTGCAGAAAAGCAATATACATTTACTGTATTTGTTAACTGGCTTGGTGAGGAAACGGAGACAACATTAAGAGATCGTTGGTCGCAAATAAGAGACGAGTATTCTTCTCAAAAAATGGGTAATAAAAACCCATTTCAATTGCCCTCGCGTTTATGGAACTATTTATTGGAATCCTCAAATATATCAGCGGAAACACGTTGGGCAGAGCTAACTTCAAAAATGCAGCATAAACTTATCCAAAACTTAACCGGTCTGGAATTATCTGTAAAAGGTAAAACTACTTTTAAAGAAGAGTTTGTAACCTGTGGTGGAATAGAATTGGCAGATATTGATCCAAGTACCATGCAGAGTAAAAAACTACCTGGGTTATTTTTTGCCGGAGAGGTAATGGATGTTGATGGAATTACAGGAGGATTTAATTTTCAAAATGCATGGACCAGTGGCTTTCTGGCTGCAAATACAATTGCAAAACAGGCTCAGAGCTAAAATACAGGAAGTTTGAGTTAATCGGAAAGAGGTTCTTTTAATCCTAAGTCGATAACTTAGGCTTTAAAACCCCTTCTATGCAATCACTTGATACGGGCTTCTCTGTTAAAAAGACAGGTTTGTTTTTCATGGGTCTTTTCTCCTTTCTACTGATAACAGCACAAACTCCCACCATATATTTTAAAGTATCATTTCCTGAGGCAAAGGAACATTTGTTGGATGTTGAAATGAACTATGATCCAAAAGGGAAAAAAACAATTGATTTTGAACTGCCTAACTGGACAACAGGATATTATCAATTGATGAATTTCTCTAAGGATTTGAAAGATTTTTCTGTCCGGAATATAATGGGAGATACGGTTGAATGGAAGCAAACTAAAGCAAATGGCTGGAAGGTTTCCGGTGATGGTAAGCCATTTGTAGTACGATACCGCATTTTTGGTAACAGGCGATTCGTAGCTTCAAACTATATTGATGAAGAGGTTGCTTATTTGTCTCCTGCAGGCATTTTTATATATCCTGTTAACGGTATAGCTTATTCATCAACCATTGAAATCCAGCCATATAAAGAATGGAATAAAGTTGCAACCGGACTGGATCTCGTAAAAGATAAGATTTTTACCTATAAAGCACCTGATTTTGATATTTTATACGATAGCCCTTTTTTATTGGGCAGTAAGCTGGAAGAGTTGCCGTCTTTTATGGTAAATAATAAACCCCATTATTTTATCGCCTATAAAGCAGGGGAATTCGATAAAGCTGCTTTTATGAATGATCTGCAGAAAATAATAAACACTGCTTCAGGAATCATTGGTGATATACCCTACCAGCATTATAGTTTTTTAGCAATTGGTCCGGGTAGTGGAGGTATTGAACACCTGAATTCAACATCTGTTGCATTTAGCGGGCAGGGATTGTCGACCAATAAATCTGCACGTATAAGAATGTATCACTTTCTGGCGCATGAATACTTCCATCATTTCAATGTAAAAAGAATACGGCCGATTGAACTGGGACCATTTGATTATAATAAAGGAAGTCGCACCAATTCATTGTGGGTATCAGAAGGGTTAAATGTTTATTATGAAAACCTGATCCTTAGGAGAGCTGGATTAAAAACGGATGAAGAAGCTTTAGCAACTGTTCAACAGCAGGTAGCGGCATATGAGGCCAAACCAGGAAGGTTATTTCAGACCCTTGCTCAGTCGAGTTATGAAACATGGTCAGACGGACCATTCGGTAGAACCGGGGATGAAGTAAATAAAACAATTTCCTATTATGATAAAGGGCCTGTTGTAGGGGTGATGCTTGATTTTAGAATCAGGTATGCAACTAACAACAAAAGATCGCTTGATGATGTAATGCGTAAGCTGTACTATGAATATTATAAAAAGAAAGGAAGAGGATTTACAGAGGATGAACTCAAAAAGGAAATTACAGCAGTAGCGGGTGAGAATATGGACGATTTCTTTGAATACATTTATACGCTAAAGCCACTCGATTACACACGATATTTTGCTTATGCAGGTTTACTGGTTGATCAAACTCCAATAATGGTACCGGCTTACTCAGGTTTAGTATTGTCTGAACGACGTGATACAGTTATGGTGAATGGGGTAGACTGGCAGTCGCCGGCATGGAACGCAGGTATAAGGAGACAGGTAAAGATTCTCTCAGTAAATGACCAGCCTGTAAAAAAAGTAGCAGACTATAATAAAGTGGTAGCCGGAATGAAAACAGGTGATGAACTGAGGTTGCATGTTATTACCGGAAATGAAAGTATTGTGCTGAAATTTAAGCTAGGCGAAAAGGAAGAAAGGTCTTATGCTTTAACTATTGATCCATCGGCAAATGCAACTGCTATAAAAGTTAGAAATGGATGGTTGAAAGGCGAAGTGCAAAAATAGAGCCTAAAAATCTGTAGAGACTTAATAGAATAGGGAAGAGTTGACAAAATAGTTAATAATCTTTCTACTGATTTATTGTAATGCTTTTTTATACTTTTCAAGTGCCTTTTTATAAGGGAGTAGCTCCTCGCTATCTAATTTATCCTGAACGGCCAGCGCTATTGAATTTTCCTGAGCCTGAACAGCTTCCTTGAAATTATTGGTCAGAAAACAACTTAGTGCATACGTGTCATAAAAATCATAATCCTGATTTTCTGGTTTGCTAATAATAAGACTCATCCATTTGTTGCACTTATTCAGGATATCTGTATTTATTTTAGCAGCAGATTCGCATAAGTTTCTTACAAAATTGTTTACCTGTAATGCCGGTAATAGATAGCTATAGTGATTCATGAGACTATCATATTGCAAGGTCATATACGCTATTTGTTTTTTGTCATTAATGGCTTTATTCAAATCGGTATTGTTTAAAGTTCTGATCTTTTGAACTAATGCCGCCATTGGATGGTTAGAGGAATTAACCAGTAATTCTGCACGTTTGCGATGTGCTTCATCTTCATTAATCATCAACCCTTCTCTAAGAATAGTATAAATAGCTTTATTGACACGCTCATGTCCGTTTTGTTGGTCAAATAAAGGTTGGTGTTCTAGGAGATAAGTAAATATTTTCGAAAATGGATTGGCTACATAATTTTCGATGATAAGCCAGTTTTGAGGTAAAACATAGTCTTTCTCTGGAATCATATCGAAATACCTATCTAAGGCAATTTGGGCCATACAATTGTAGTTGTCATTAGCATACAATGCCGGCTTCTGCTCGGCAGATAAATAGTTAAGCATTAAAGATGCATCCGCATATCCTGCATCTATTTTTTCCTTCCAAACTTTGTAATTATCATTACTGATGGCCTGTTTGCCAGTAAGAAGAAACTGTTCGGTTTCCTTATATCCTGATTTATGTATGATGGTACCCGTACTGTCTGTGAAAATAAAAGTAGGGTTGGAGATAATTCCATATCTGCGTCTTAATTGTTTGGTAGCAGAATCAGGTTTTTTGAAGTCATCAAATGATTCGACATTGATAAAATTGGTATTGTAAAACTGACTGATCTCTGGTTTTGGAAAAACATTCTTTTCCATCTTTACACATAAAAAACAACCTGTACCGGTAAAATAAATCAGTACAGGTTTCTTTTCCCGTTTTGATTTTTCGATTATTTCCTCATACTTCAAGTGCTCGAACCGGATGGATTCCTGCGCAGGAATACAGTTTACAGACAGTGCAAATAGGAGGCAGGTTAGCGAAATGAATTTACGGATTTTCATATTGTGTTACTCTAATATATGTTTTTTCTCAGGACTAACCCCTTTGAAGCTAAAATTTAACTTTATCTGTTTATGGGATGTCTTTTTATAACACTTATTGTTAAATTTTACCACTTATCCAAACCAATAGTAATAATTGAACAGCTTTGATTATTTTGAATTCAAACTAAAACACTCGCTATGAGAAAACCTTTGATAGCCACATTATTATGTGCAGGTATATTGGGTACAGGCGTTTATGCGCAACAGCCTCCAGGTACCCCTCCCGGTACAAAACCAGCCGGCGACACTTCCAAAGCTCCGGCAGCACCAAAAAAACCTACTGTAGCAGACAAAACAAAAGGTCAGAAAAAGATTGATGGTTTATTTACCCTTTATCAGGATACTACAACAGGTAGTATTCAGATGTATGTGCGTAAGGACCAGTTAAACAAGGAATTCATTTACCAGAGTTTTTCCATTAATGGACCAACTTCTTTGTTCCTTCACCAGAGTATGCATAGAAATACGGGTGTGTTTACGATGAAGCGGGCATACGATAAGATTGAATTCCAGGTGGTAAATACTGGTTTCTTTTATGACAAATCAAATCCAGTAAGCAAAACCGAAGATGTAGATAAACCCGAGGCGGTTTTTTACAACGACAAGTTCAGTATTGAAGATTCTTTAGGTTATTTGATTAATGTTGATCAGCTTTTCCTTAGCGAGAAGATGGACCCCGTTAAGCCCATTTTTGCTCCAGGACAGGCTACACCATTTACCTTTAACCTTGGTGGATTAAACCCTACTAAATCTAAATATGCGAATATCCGTTCGTTCCCAAACAATACGGATATTGTAGTTGATCTTTCTTATGATAATCCTAGCACGATAGCTGCTACCGGGCCGGATATCACCGATGCACGTTATGTGCGAGTGCGTATGCAACATAGTTTTATTGAAATGCCAAAGAATGATTTTCGTGGCAGGAGAGATGACCCAAGGGTAGGATATTTCACCCAACAGCGAAACGATCAGACAAGTATTAGTCCAACCCCATACAAAGATTTAATCAACCGTTGGGGATTAGTGAAGAAAGATCCATCTGCAGCACTTAGTGAGCCGGTAGAACCACTGGTTTACTGGATTGAGAATACCACTCCTATTGAGTACCGTCAAACCATAATGGACGCAGGACATAAATGGAACGAGGCATTTGAAAAAGCAGGATTTAAAAATGCAGTACAAATGAAAATCATGCCCGATGATGCTACATGGGACCCTGCTGATATCCGTTACAATGTAATCCGTTGGGTATCGTCGGCACAGCCTCCTTATGGAGCTATTGGACCAAGCTTTGTTAACCCACGTACTGGTCAAATACTCGGAGCAGATATAACGGTTGAGTGGTTCTCAGGAAGTGCAACTCCTATCTCAGATGAATTGTATAATGGACCATCAATGGAGTCATTTGCAAAACAAGCAGGGTTGAATATGGCCAATCATACAGCTTGTACACTGGCTGGTGAACTTAAGGCACAGTTCATGACTGGCCAAACTACCTTACAGGCTATTGATGCTCCTGAAGCTGAGATTAAAGAAATGCATAAGCAATTCCTCACTTACCTGATCATGCATGAAATGGGACATACACTGGGTCTGAACCATAACATGAAAGCCAGCCAGATGTTATCACCTGCTGAGATCAATAATACATCTATTACCCGTCAGATTGGTCTGATTGGTTCTGTAATGGATTATCCAGCCATCAACGTTTCTTTAGACAGAAGCAAACAGGGTGACTACTATACAACTAAAGCAGGTCCTTATGACTTGTGGGCAATAGAATTTGGTTATACACCATTCTCGGAGTCTGCAGAAGAAGCGGGGATCACTAAAATCTTATCGCGCAGTACTGATCCTAAACTGGCATTTGGTAATGATGGTGATGATATGCGTGCACCAGGTAAAGCCATGGACCCACGTGTAAATGTGAATGATCTTACAAGTGATGCTATTGCATATGCTGAAGAACGTTTCAAACTGGTAAATAACCTGATGGGCAAACTGGTTCAGAAATACAGCAAGCCAGGGCAGTCTTACGCAGAATTGCGCTCACGTTATGGAACATTACTTGGACAACGCAATAGTATGATCAATGCGGTGAGTCGTTATGTAGGTGGTGTATATATTGACAGAAGTTTCCCTGAGCAAAACTCACCTAATAAACCGTACACCCCAACTCCTTTAGCGACACAGAAAAAAGCCATGGAAGTGCTTACAAAATATGTATTTGCACCAAATGCTTTTGATGCTGATGCCCAGGTATTCCCTTATCTGCAAATGCAGCGTCGTGGGTTTAACCAACCTAATAATGGGGAAGACTATAAAATCGTAAATAATATCACCGCCATCCAGGTAGGTGGTACATTGGCCCATATCCTGAATCCGGCTACTTTACAGCGTATCAACAATACACGTTTGTATGGCAACCAGTACAGTGTGGCAGATGTAATGAACGACCTGGTAAAAGGTATTTTTGATGCTGATATCAATGGAAATGTTAACCTGTATCGTCAGTACCTGCAGACCTCTTTTGTAAAAGGTGCAAGTAATTTCCTGAACCCACAGGCACCAATTGATGACGTTTCTAAAGCAGCTACTTTATACACTTTACGTAAGCTGCGTACCAAACTGGCTGCAGCGGTTTCAACCAATGAAGAAACCAAAGCGCATAGAGCCAATCTGGTGTTCCTGATTGACAAAGCGCTGAAAGTCGATTAAGAACAGAGAAACAGAGGAACAGAGGAATGTCCAACTTCCAGTTAAGCATCTACTTGGAAGTTGGACATTCCTCTGTTCTTCTGTTATTATACCTTTTCCAGACTTGGATTTTCCAATTCTACTTGCTATATTAAGGGTCTAAAAAGCCTGCCATGCGAAAAGTTAGTAATGTTCTTGAAAGAAAAGGGAACCGTGTAACAATTGTTACCCCTGAAATGTCTGTTATTGATGCCCTCCGAATTATGGCAGAGCAAAATATCGGCTCTGTAGTTGTTATGAAAGGTGATCGTTTTGCCGGCATTATGACCGAAAGAGATTATTCACGGAAAGTAATTTTGAAAGGGAGACACTCCAGTGATACACCGGTTGGTGATATTATGACCACTGATTTTCCCTATGTAGGAATAAATGATGGGGTAGATTCCTGTATGCAACTGATGACTTCACACCGACTTCGGTACTTACCTGTAATAGAAGATGAACAATTAGTGGGTATCATTTCTATTAATGATCTGGTAACAGAAACTATTCTTACCCAGGCGGAGACGATTAATCAATTGCAGAGTTATATTCAATCGTAGTATGCCTAAATAAACTATAAAAGGATATAACTTCAAATCACTTTTAAATCCCAATATGACAGAAGACTGATAAGGCGATGGTGATAAATGTCAAGAGTGTCTTTTCCTAGTTTGTTCTGTTTACGGTAATTTTTTCTGCAGCGAAATTGAGTAAAGTATAATCTGGTAACGGTTAATTTTTAAGCTCAGTATTAAAATCAGTTGTCTCTACCAGCAACTGAAAGGCTCTGGTGAAATTATACAGGTCTTCCTTCGTTTTTTCATCAGTTATAATTCCTTTATCAGTTATTTTCCCTCGTATACCCTGGATCAGTAGGGTAGTTTCTTCTGTAAATACAGCCATTACTGTTTTCATGATTAATTGAAGTGATTCATGCCCTTTTCTTCCATCTGCAGAAGCAGTAATAATGCCCAGAGGCTTGTCAGAGAATACGGTTGTAGATACACACCATTCAATAGCATTTTTTAATCCACTGGGAACACTAAAAATATATTCTGGTGTGCAGATGATAATGCCGTCTGCCTGTTGTATCTGATTCCGAAATTCAATAATTATTTTCGGTGTCTTAGTAGAAGAAGCAAAAGGGTCGAAATGGGGGAGTAGCTTCAGTTGATTGAAGATGGTGAAGTTAAAATAGTCTTCGGAAAGATTTAGTAAGTTATCAATCAGCCGCTCATTCGATGAGTTTTCACTGGCGCTTCCATTGATAATAAGGATATTCTTTTTGTTACTCATTGGGTAATATGATAATGCCCGACAATGTCGTACAAAATAGTTTACAAACAGTAGAAAAATTAAGCGAAAAGAAACAATATGTTTTGGATGAGTATAGCAGGCAACTAGTTAGGGGGATGTTGAACTATTAAAATGGAGATGCTAATATGCAAGACAGATGATTAAAAATGTGATGCTCTACTGAAGGGAAATTCAGGAATTTCTCAACAGTAGAGCATCATGGCAGCTCATTTTAGAGGAGTTTTTTTATGGGATTACGATAGTTCTTTTTTGATAAGTATTTGCACCAAATACACCAATTGCATTCCCCTTAATATTCGTTATAGGATTATCCGGAGCAGCTAGTGGACTGCCTGTGGATGATTGCGAAAAACTAAACCAATATTTGTAATTGGCAAGATCTACACAATTCATTTCTACATCAATAATATCCGCTTTTTTAAATTCATCGTTTTCCCTTGAATAGATCAGGGGAAAAGTAATTTTTTTACCATCTATAAATAAATCATCATAGGCAAAAGCATCTTTTATTAGCCTGCCATTTTTAAACAAAGAAAAATTATAGTTATTACCCAAGCCGATTGGGTCATTGTAAAAAGGTGTTACTACCTTAACTGTTTTGCCAAAATTGGGAAAGTCTTCGATTACCAATGAGTCGAGATTTACCATTACCGGCATCTTGGAACTAGCTGTAAGTATGCTGCCATTTGCTACTACCTTTAGATGGTATGATTTACCCGTAATACCCACTAAGCCTGTATTTGTATAAACACCACTGGTTGTTTCGGGTAAAGAATAAATCTGGCCATTATCTTCCTGTATAGTTACAGTAGCGCCAGTTAATGGTACAATGCTATTATCAGATTGCACCCTTTTGGTAAATGACAGTTTAACTATGCTGCCGATGGATGCACTGTTGGTTACCTTTCCATCCACTATTATGATGGGAGCAGTGGTATCTAAATCGAGATTTATTACCTTTTCGCAACTTGTTAATAAGCATACGAGTAATGTGATGTATAAAAGAGAATATATTTTTTTCATGGCTTAAAATTTGAAATTGTAGGAAATGGATGGAACCCAACGAAATAAACTGGTTTGTCTTATTTCCGTAATGTTTGGATTGTCTTTGTTGTCTTTAAAATCAATTGAAAAGGCATTCTCTCTGCCATAAACATTGTATAAACTGAATACTAGTTCTTTAGTCCATTTTTTTGTTTTCTTCAATTGCATGGTTGCACCAAAATCCAGGCGATGGTAATTCGGCATCCTGTCAGCGTTTCTGCTATTGTAGTAATAGGTGGTTTGTCCGTTCACCTGGTATTTACCGGCAGGAAATGTAACGGCACTGCCTGTGTAAAAAACAAAATTCCCGCTTAATGTCCATTTCTTGTTCAACTGATATATCCCAACAATAGATATGTCGTGGGTTCTGTCTTGTGTTGCATTGTACCATTTGTCATTATTAATACCAGTTATTTTTCTTTCGGTTTTACTTAAGGTATAACTAACCCACCCAGTTAGCCGCCCTGTTTTTTTCTTAAACATAAACTCTATACCATAAGCTCTCCCTTTACCAAAAAGTAATTGGGATTCTACAGTTTCGTTTAAGAAAAGGTCGGCGCCATTTCTATAGTCTAACACATTATCCATTTCCTTGTAATATGTTTCAACCGTTAATTCATATTTATTTTGTAAGACATTAGCGTAATAACCCAGGCTATATTGGTTACTTATTTGGGGTTTAATGATATTGCTGGTACTTGCCCATTTGTCTAATGGATTAGAACCATTTGAATTAGTGATTTGATGCATATACTGTGCATTACGGGTATAAGCAGCTTTGATCGATTTATTAGCGCTCAGCATGTAACCAATAGAAATCCGTGGCTCAAGGTTGTAATAAGTTTTTATCACTTCCCCTTTTGCATATCGGATGGTATCGGTGATATTCCCATTCCCATCTATATTATAAAACTTTCCGCCACCTAATACGCTAAAAGCACTAAGTCTTGCCCCAAGTGTTATATTCAGGTTCTTACTTGTCTTAAGTACATTGCTTACATAAATGGCGTTTTCAAATGAGTATCTTTTATCCTGAATTTTATCATTGATGCTGGATGTAGCATTGCTAGTAATTTCTCCCGGGCGAATAATGTGATAAATGCTTGACCAACCAAAACGTAAATTGTTTTGATTATTGATGCTATACTGGTAGTCCTGCTTTAGATTCCAATCTCTGATCTGTGAAAATATGCGTATATCGTTAGTGCCGTTTTTTACTTTAAATGCATAATTGTAATTGCTGAAAATGGCTGAAGTGTTTAAAAATAAACGACTGTTGAAAATATGATTCCAGCGTAAAGTACCTGTTCCATTGCCCCAGTTGGTGGCAAACTGATTGTTAAATCCGAGCACATCTTTACCAAAATAGCCGCTTAAGTACAGTTTGTCTTTTTTGCCTAATTCATAGTTAAGCTTAGCGTTTAGGTCATAAAAATATAACTGGTTGTTTTTAAATTCTTCATCCAATTTTAGAAATACATCTGCATACGTTCTTCTGCCTGTAATTAAAAAGGATGACTTATCTTTTTGAATCGGCCCTTCCACATTCAGTTTAGCACTAATTAGTCCTAAACTACCATTTACGCTGGTGGTTTGATTATTGCCCTCGTTCATCCTTACATCCAATACGCTGCTTAAGCGTCCTCCGTATTGTGCAGGCATTCCTCCTTTATAAACGGAGATGTCTTTAATGGCATCGCTGTTAAAAGTAGAGAAGAAGCCAAACAAATGCGCTGCATTGTAAATATTTGCTTCGTCTAATATTATTTGGTTTTGGTCGGTACTTCCACCTCTTACAAAAATTCCACTATTTCCATCACCGGCAGTTTTAATACCAGGTAGCAATTGAATGGTTTTTAAAAGATCCTTTTCGCCAAAAATTACCGGAATGTTTTTTGCATCCTGTACTGATAGTTTTTCAATGCCCATTTGAGAGCCAGTTACCGATCTGCCGGAAGACCTGCTGCCGGTAACGGTTACATTTGCTAATTCGTTGGTGGCTTCAGATAGACCGATGTTTTTTTCGGTGTTACTTTCTAAAGTAATACTTAGGGTGTCGGGAGTTTTGCCTATTGCGCTAAACACAATTTGGTAAGTTTTCGGGGACAATGAAAGGCTGTAAAAGCCATATTCATTTGAAGTTGTACCTGAATTACTATTCAACACTTTAACACTTGCGCCAATTATGTATTCGCCTGTGGTTTTACTTTTAATACTGCCGCTAATCGTATAGTTCTTTTGTCCAAAGGCTTTTAAACCCGAACTGAAAAATAGTAGTAGTAACAGCGAAGTGATTGCTTTTCTTGGTTTCATATTTTGTCTTACTTAGGTAAATGCTTTTTCTCTTGACTTATTTAAATATTGAAATGCGGATGAATGGTTTTATGCGACTTTCGTAATTTTCTATTTTGAGAACTGATTTAGTTAGGGGCCATAGGATAGTGGTAAGGAACGGTGTTTTTTTACCAGGATCATATAGAAACGAGGTTCTCAAGGGTGATGTATTGGTCAGGTTTATGTGCCGCATTGAACCCAGCTTCTGTCAGGTAATTTTTAGGCTACAAATTTTACCGGATTATGCATTAGCCTTGAATGATCAATTAAGATTTTGTGGGGACTGTTTCTGACCATTTCCAGGCATGGTAGATGATCAGGCAAAGCAACACTACTTCCACTGCAGCAGCGAAGATCATGTGTAACCAGGCCTCTCCAGCCAGGTTAAAGAGCATATAAGGAATTAACAAAATGGCCACAATGATATTGGTTAATCGGTTTGCCTTGGCAGCAAGGGTAACCGATAAAAAAATCATCAATATTGGAATGGTGGCCAGAAAAATTGCTGTAAAAATGAATCCTTGCGTAATATCAAATACATATACCTTTCCTTTCTGGATGTCCTCTATTTTACTCGGCATATACAAGTGAAAATAGTCTACATAAATATAGAGGAACATAAAGCTTGCCCATAGTGCGCAAAGTTTCAGTTTAACACTTATCGTGAAGTCTTGCAATTGTCTTTGCAGTATTTTTTCTGTACTCATACTAGTCGTCTAAAAATTAAATCCAAAGTCAAGTCCGGGTTGAACAAAATAATTGTTCCATTTTTTTTCTACTGATTTGAATGATGCAGGTACATTAGATCTTATGGGCCAGTAACTAATTCCGATAGAGGGTTCGAAAAAGAAACGGTTTTTGAAAAATTTGAACTGGTAACCAAGGTAGAAGTCCAGGTATAAAGTGTACCCATTTCCAATCTTCTGCTTATTTGAATCGAAATATTTTTCAAAAGCATTTAATGCATAAACGGATGAGTAGGCGCCTTTCCACCAAAAGCGCTGGTATCCTAAGGTTGGTTCCAGTATGCGGGCGTGTCCAGGATAGTTTTCTCCCTGGGCATCAAATGAAGAAGAACCAAATGGAATTCCTAATGGCCATGCATAAATGGATCTTTTGAATCTGAAAGAAACAACATCTTTGGGTGTTATCCTGTAACCAACATTTAATTGTATATACTCTGGATTGTTTACTTTGTCGAAATTGCCCAACATCAGCAATGAACTTCCGACAAACCATTTTTTAAAACTACTGTCTTGTTTTACATCTTGTGCATTTACCTTTAAACCACTTGCCAATATAAAGGCAAGTCCGAGCCATAAATTTTTCTTTTGCATTTCTGTACTAATTCAATTAGCGTTAAACGATAATGCAAAAGTAGATGGAGAAGTAGCCAGCAAACGTTCACTTAAGTGAAGAAATGAAACTTAGCTCTTGCTTTTTTCAACAATTCTAGCTCTTAGTCTGCTTAGTGATTGGGGTTTAATGCCTAAATAACTTGCTAGCTGATGTTGAGGCACACGTTGAATAAGGTCGGGACGTTTTTGAAGTAAGTTTTGGTATCGTTGTTCGGGGGAGGAAGTTTTAAATTCATCGAATTCGATGCGTTCCTTGACCAGTAATTCTTCTGAAAATTTCCTGCACATCAATTCAAACTTTGGAAACTTACTGTTAACTTCTGCTTCCATATCCTCGGTTGAAACTAGTAGTATACAGTCTTCCAAGCAACTAATGTAATAATCGGACGGTGTTTTGTTGATTACGCAGGCAGGTGTCAAAGCTTCCATTTCAGTGTAGAAAGCAGTCGTTTTCTCTTCGCTATCTATAATATAATAAGTTCGGATACAGCCTTTGAGAACAAAATAGCTACTCTTCGAATGTTGACCTTCTTTGAGTAAAATGCTTCCTTTTTTAAAGGAATGAAAAAGATCTAAAGAAATGAGTGCATTTTTCTCCTCATCAGTAAGGGTAATATATTTTGATATAAAGTCGAAAAGTATAGTCTCCATTTTATGATTGTTGCCAGCATTGGTTTTGCTTACTGGTTGCTGTAAAAGTAGGATATTAAGTAGAGAATAGCTTGTCTGTTAGTTCAATTGGAATGATACGGGATGATTTTTATTGCCCGGTTTTTTCAGGAGATAAAGAGTTTGTTATGTTTTGGGGAGATCTGGGGCTGGATACCTCACCAGTGAGCAGTCATCCTGAGGCGCATTGAAAACCGCAGGTTATCATCTGCGACGAAGGATCTGTTTGTATTGTTCTCAATCCTCTTTTTTTGACCCCAATGCACTAACAAATTTTCTATTTTGCTGTAAGCTGTGAAGTAGCATTTGGCAGATTAAAAGGGGAGAAGTAAAATGTTATGCTATCCCCTTTGCAAATAAAATTACATCCTCAAAGCGATCTGTCTTTTTTAATACATCTGGTAGGTTGTGGTGCAACCAGGAAAGAAATGAATAGATTTCTTTGTATACTAATTCAAGATAATGGAGGTTCCGAAAAATGGGCTCATAATGATACACGCGGTTGCGTAATGTTCTGATGCGATATAAAGAATCATCGATTGTATCTCTTCGTCTTTGTTTTTTGGGTAAGTGTATAAAAATAGTACGAAGGGGTTTCCATAATAATTTCGCATAGTGCCTGTTAAATAAGCGGTTCCAGAAACCAAAACTTAGCTCCGAAACAATTCTGTCAGGCGTTATTATTTTTTGTTGAAAACGAATATTTTGTTCTGCTTTCTTAACTGCTTTTTGAAACTCAATAGGTAATTTATTTTTGAACCAATAAGGGTCATTGAAATAACTGCTGAGTTGTCTGTGTATGGCATTACGTAATGAAATTTCCAGCACAGATAAAACCGGATAGAGTGCTTCGGATAGCTCGATGTTTGTCAGGTATAATTGGTATGCGTCTTTTACATTATGATTCTTTTGGTGTAGGTACTCGTTGAATCTGGGGTATGAAATAAAAAAATGAATTTCCTGTTCTGTAATCATTTTATTTTTTTTGGATAAAAACTTCTTACATTTGTGTCATGATGCCAGTTACTCCTCTCCCGGTCTTTTTGCCGGTGATGAAACTGGCTTTTTCTTTTTAGGGAATCAGCATCACTTCGTAGCGTTTCTTCTTTTGTATAAACTATCATTTACTGTATCCTTTACAACATTTATTTATGGCATTTTCGCTATAATTAAAATGAAAACTTAATGAGATAAAAGTGGTTATTCATCCCTCCAAAATCAGAAAGAATTGAATAGTATTTCCCGCAAATTTTATAGTTGGTATTTTGAATTCGTCTCAGCCGAATTGCTAAACTATTCAGGAAGTTTGAGAGACTGATGAGGAGGGAATGGAACACGGATTTTCATGATTATAATGATCTATTATGATACATCATCATCATTATTGAAGTTTTGTTATAGGATTTTTCTATGCTACTAAATCCTGAGAAGTAGCGTTTGGCAAATGAACAGGGTAGCATCAAAACCAAATGTTATAGCATAGCTGTGTAACTAGCACGGAGTCCTTTACGAGAAACATCTGTGACGAATACGTTCTGTAGAAGTAAATATAAACTAGTGCTGAAAGGGTCCCTAGCTAAAGGGTAAGGAATGTGTCATTTAGCTATGAGCTAAATAAAAACGGAATAATTTATGCTTAAATAATTATATATGTCCCCCTTTTTTTGTTTAATAACGGGAAACTGCCCATTTTCAGCCTCAAAACCCCAACTTTCGGTCTCCCCGACTACCGGACATTCGGACTTTTTCCCTACTTTTGCACCCCCGATTTATTAAACCATCGGGATCATTTTATGAACATTTTCCGTAAACAATTAAACGCAGATGCTCAGGAGAACGCTGGTGTCCCAGAGGCAGCAGAAGTTACTACTGCGACAACAAATGCACCTGTAGCCCCCGCGCCGGTTATTGAGACAGCGCACGATGATTTCGACTGGAGCATCGACAAACGTAATGTGAGTCATTATGCTGAGTCTGAAAGAGTAAAATACGATAAAGTGTATGATGACACTTTCGTACAAATTGAAGATGGCGAAATCGTAAGAGGTGGTGTAGTGGCCCTTACTAAAACAGATGTTGTTGTAAACATCGGTTTTAAAAGTGATGGTCTTGTATCACTGAACGAATTCCGTGATGTTCAAGGTCTGAAAATCGGAGACGAAGTAGAAGTAATGGTTGTTGAAAAAGAAGACCGCAATGGTAATCTGCACCTCAGCCGTAAATCTGCACGCATCTTCCGTGCTTGGGAGCGTATCGTTGAAGTTCACAAAACAGGTGAAGTAATTACCGGTACTGTAACCAGCAAAACCAAAGGTGGATTGATCGTTGACGTATTTGGTATGGAAACATTCTTACCAGGTTCTCAGATCGATGTTAAACCTGTAACTGATTACGATCAGTTCGTTGGTAAGACCATGGAATTTAAAGTTGTTAAGATCAATGAAGCGATCAAGAATGCCGTTGTATCTCACAAAGCACTGATCGAAAGCGATATCGAAGCACAACGTGCAGAGATCATGAGCAAACTCGAAAAAGGTCAGGTATTGGAAGGTGTGGTGAAAAACATCACAGATTTCGGTGCATTTATGGACCTCGGAGGTTTGGATGGTTTGTTGTATATCACCGATATTTCATGGGGCCGTATCTCTCACCCAAGCGAAGTGGTGAAAATGGACCAGAAATTACAAGTGGTGGTACTGGACTTCGACGACGACAAAAAACGTATCAGCTTAGGTCTGAAGCAGTTAACTCCACACCCGTGGGATGTGCTGCCTGAAGGTCTGGCAGAAGGTTCAGTAGTAAAAGGTAAAGTGGTAAATATCGAAGATTACGGTGCATTCTTAGAAATTCAGCCTGGTGTTGAAGGTCTGGTACACGTATCTGAAATCACATGGGCTAATACTCCAATCAATGCGAAGGAATTCTTCAAATTGGGTGATGAGTATTCTGCTAAAGTGGTAACCCTCGATAAAGATGCCCGTAAGATGAGCCTGAGCATCAAGCAAATGAGCGAAGATCCATGGAGCACTATCGAAACCAAATTCCCTGAAAACAGCAAGCACAAAGGTCTGGTTAAAAACATCACTCCTTATGGCGTGTTCGTTGAACTGGAACCAGGTATCGGTGGTATGATCCATATCAGCGATCTGAGCTGGCTGAAGCGTTTCAACCACCCAAGTGATTACACTAAAGTGGGAGAAAATATCGATATCATCATCCTCAGCATCGATAAAGAAAACCGTAAACTGCAACTGGGTCACAAACAACTGGAAGAAGATCCTTGGAATGCCCTTGAAGATACTTTCGCTGTTGGAACCCTGCATGAAGGTACCGTTACCCGCAAAGACGATAAAGGTGCCCTTGTACAATTGCCTTATGGTTTAGAAGGTTTCGCCCCTAACCGTCACCTGAACAAGGAAGATGGTACTCAGGTGAAAGCCGACGAAACTGCTCAATTCATGGTGATCGAATTCGATCGCAATGAAAAGCGTATCGTTCTGAGCCATGCCCGTATCTGGGAGAAAGTAGTAGCTGAAGAAAAGGAAATTGCCAAGAAAGAAGCAAAAGCTGAATCTGACAATACCAAGAAAGCTGTGAAAAACATCCAGGCTAAGGTTGAAAAAGCTACCCTCGGCGACCTGGGTGCTTTAGCTGAAATTAAAGCCAAACTTAAGGAAGGAGAAGGCGAGAATCAATAATCGTCTTCATTTGAATAGGTAAAGAAAAAGGCTGTTCTGCTTCGCAGAGCAGCTTTTTCTTTTAACAGAGGAACAGAGGAATGTCCAATGTCCAATGTCCAAGTGTATTCTATGGACATTGACATTGGACATTGGACATTGGACATTCCTCTGTTCCTCTGTTTTTATGCTTTTCTTAACTCCCTGATAATCAATTCCCCAATTCTTGTTTCTAAATTGCCGGTAATTAACTAATTTTGCCAACTTGTATGAATAGGATTTTACTCATTTTATTAGTTTCTGTATCCCTGGCTTCCTGCTCCAATAAGTTTTCCAAAACTTTAAAGAGCAAGGATTATGAGTACAAATACAAAATGGCTGAACAGTATTATGCCAAGAAAGACTATACAAAGGCTCAGGTGCTCTTTGAAGATATCTTTCCTTATGTAAAAGGTACTTCCAGGTATGAGGACATGTATTATAAGTTCGCTTATTCCTATTACTACCAGTCGGATTATATGAACGCGGAGAACCTGTTTAAAAGTTTTGTAGAAAACTTTCCAAACAGTACCAAAGGTGAAGAGTGCGATTATATGCGCGCTTATTGTTATTTTAAACAATCACCAAAGATTGATCTCGACCAAACAAACACAAATAAAACCATGCAGTTGATGCAGGTTTTTATTAATACACACCCTGGTTCAAAAAGAATTGCTGAAGCAACCGAAATCATTGATAAGTGCAGAGAGAAACTAGAAGCCAAGGAATATAGAAGCGCAGAACTGTATTATAACCTTGGTTTTTATAAGGCAGCAGCCATCGCTTTTGGTAATGTGTCTGATAATTTCCCTGATTCGAAGAAATCAGATGAATATAAGCTGCAGGTTATCAAAGCTTATTTCCGTTATGCAGAAATGAGTTATGAAGAAAAACAAAAAGAACGCTTTGAAAAAGTAATTACAGAATGCAACGATTTTCAGGATCGTTTTGCAGAAAGTAAGTACCTGGATGAAGTAAATAAGTATAAATTACAATCAACAAATAATATCAAAAACCAGAAATATGAGCAAGCTAAGAAGGCAAATGAGCGCTAATACCGCTAGTGTGGTTGAAACCAAAAGCCTGATTTCTATTAAAGAGAAAACAGGTAATCTGTATGAATCCATCGCTATCATTGCGCGCAGAGCTAACCAGATTAATGTGTCTCTCAGAGAAGAGTTGCACAATAAACTGGAAGAGTTTGCAAGTCATACAGACAGCCTCGAAGAAATCCATGAGAACAAGGAGCAAATCGAGATTTCAAGGGCTTATGAAAAAATGCCTAATCCCGCAATTCTTGCTACCCAGGAATTCATGGAAGGCAAAGTATACCACAGACGCAACAACGATAATGACCTTTTCAGATAAGGTATATCGATAAATAATAATTTTATGAAAACGACAGTTATTATAACTGTCGTTTTTTGTTACTTTGGTTGTGATTTGTGAATGGTCAATGGTGAATAGTGAATGGTTGTTTATGATCATTGACACAGCAAAAAGTACTGGCAGCTGATAAGGAAATGATTCCAGAATCGTCTTTATCTGTAAAACAGTCTTATTCACCATTCACAATTGACAATTGACGATTATGCTAAAAGGTAAAAAAATATTAATCGGTATATCAGGAAGCATCGCTGCTTATAAAACCATAACGCTGGTTAGATTGCTAATTAAAGCTGGTGCCGAAGTAAAAGTGGTAATGACACCTGCGGCCAGAGAATTTGCCTCACCTGTTGTACTCTCTACTTTATCTAAGAATACGGTTATTCAGGACCTCGTAGAAGGAGATGCATGGGCAAACCATGTAATGCTGGGCCGATGGGCCGATGTTATGGTAATTGCACCGCTTAGTTGTAATACCATGGCTAAAATGGCCAATGGTATTTGTGATAATGTATTGATGGCAGTATACCTTTCAGCAACTTGTCCCGTCGTTATTGCTCCCGCAATGGATGAAGATATGTGGCATCATCCTTCTACCAAACGAAATCTTGCTCAATTGGTAAAAGACGGTAACCACCTGATTAGTGTGGGTAATGGAGAACTTGCAAGCGGTTTATTTGGTGAAGGGAGAATGGCAGAGCCAGAAGAGATTTGCGAATTCCTAATCGCACAATTTTTCAGATCGAAAGAACTGGCAGGCAAAAAAGCCATTGTAACAGCAGGCCCAACTTATGAAGCAATTGACCCGGTTCGTTTTATCGGTAACCACTCATCTGGCAAAATGGGATTTGCCATTGCAGAAGCATTATACCTGCGAGGTGCAGAAGTATTATTAATTGCCGGTCCAACAAATCAGCGAACCAATTACAAGGATATTAAAGTTAAATCGGTAGTTTCTGCAGACGAAATGTATGATGCGGCCGTAAATGCATTTGATGATGCAGATATTGCTGTGATGTCAGCAGCGGTGGCAGATTATAAACCAATTCAGGCAGCAACAGATAAAATTAAAAAGAAGCAGGATGAATGGTCTGTAGAACTGGTAAAGAACAAAGACATTTTACTACAACTAGGGAAACAAAAAAAGAAGCACCAGTTTCTACTTGGATTTGCACTTGAAACCAGTAATGAAAAAGAAAATGCGTTACAGAAACTGCAGGCAAAAAATGCAGATGGAATTGTATTGAATTCGCTGAATGATAAAGATGCGGGCTTCGGAGTAGATACGAATTCAGTAACTATTTTTCACCAGTCGGGTACAGAAGAAAAGACAGGTCTTAAAACAAAGCAGGAAGTAGCTGCAGATATTGTTTCATTCATCATAAAGCACCTGCATGTATAAAAAAATCGTAACCATACTATTGTTCGGTATTTTGGTGAAACAGGTCAGCAGCCAGGAACTTCAGGCTAGGGTAACCGTTTTATCGAACAGGGTAACTACAAATATCGATCGTAAAATATTTACAACACTGCAGAATCAACTGACTAACCTGCTCAATAACAGAAAGTGGACATCTGATACCTACAAGCAAAACGAAAAAATTATTTGCAGTTTTATCCTGAATATTGAAAGTGTTCAGGAACCAAATGTCTATAAAGCTTCTTTAAATATTCAGGCAGCCAGGCCTGTGTATCATTCTACCTATCAGGCTGCCATCATTAACTTTCAGGATGCAGATGTGCTCTTTAAATATGTAGAGTTTCAACCGGTTGAGTTTAATGAAAACCGCGTTCAGGGTACAGATGCTGCGGTAGCGAATCTTACTGCCATCTTTGCTTATTACGCTTATATAATTCTGGGTTTCGACTATGATTCCTTTGCGCCAAAAGCAGGAGAGCCTTATTTTAAAAAGGCACAGAATATTGTCAATAATGCACCGGAGGGGAGAGGAATATCCGGATGGCGGATTTTTGACGGACTCAGAAACCGTTACTGGTTGAATGAAAACCTGATGGGAACCAGGTATAATACCATTCACGACATTATTTATGGTTATTACCGAAAGGGGCTGGATAATTTATACGATAACGAAGCGGAAGGAAAAGGAGGGGTATTAAACGCGCTGATTCAACTACAGTCATTCGGAAAGGAAAATCCGAATACCATGGTACAACAGTTTTTTATGCAGGGAAAGTACCAGGAACTAGTGGGTATTTTCAAGAAAGCAAATAATGCAGAAAAAACCAAGGCACTGGAATTATTAAGTGAACTGGATGTAATTAATGCATCAAAATATAAAGAAGCATTGCGATGAGAGTTACGGTGGTTTTATGCATATCATTCCTGCTATTCATGCAAATGGGTTGTAATAATGGACCTTCAAAAGCAGTTATTCCGATCGATAGTATGAAGCTGATCATGTGGGATATGATGAAAGCGGATGAATGGTTTAGCCGTAAGGTAATTAAGGATACAAATGCCAACAGGAACAAAGAAGATGTAAAGCTCTATGAAATGGTGTTTAAAGTTTACGGAATTACCAAAGAAAGATACTATTCAAGTTACCGATATTACGAAGGCAGACCAGTGTCATTCAAACGCCTGATCGATTCATTGGAAGCATATGCAAACCGCGAAAGGATAAAGAGATACGAAACAGAAAGAGGTGGTAGTGCTAACCCCACAAAATAATTAGTTTATGAACAAAGTGTATAAGAACGCAATAGAAGCCATAGAGGGTATTCAGGATGGACATACATTAATGCTTGGTGGATTTGGATTGAACGGTATTCCGGAAAATGCCATCGCAGCACTTGTTGCCAGCGGCGTTAAAAACCTCACCTGTATTTCTAATAATGCGGGCGTGGATGATTTCGGATTAGGCTTACTGCTTAAGACCAGACAAATAAAAAAAATGATCAGCAGTTATGTAGGTGAGAATGCTGAATTTGAAAGGCAACTATTAAGCGGAGAACTGGAAGTAGACCTTGTGCCACAAGGCACATTGGCAACCCGTATTCAAATGGCGGGTATGGGAATTCCTGCGTTCTTTACACCTGCTGGTTATGGAACAGAAATAGCAGAAGGAAAAGAAATAAGGGAATTCAACGGCAAGCCTCACTTAATGGAAATGGCACTGCATGCTGATTTCTCACTGGTGAAAGCATGGAAAGGTGATACCATGGGTAACCTTGTATTCCGTAAAACAACACGTAATTTTTCTACTTCCATGGCGAAAGCAGGTAATATTACCATCGCAGAAGTTGAACATCTGGTACAACCGGGTGAACTGGATCCAGACGAAATACATGTAGCCGGCGTATATGTTCATCGCATATTTGAGGGAAAAGATTATGCGAAAAGAATAGAGCGTAGGACGGTGAGATTGGTGAGTAGCGATAGTGGGGCGTGAATGGTCAATTGTCAATTGTCAAATATGGAAAGCGAATAGCTATTCACCATTCACCATTCACCATTGACAATTCACGCCACATGAGTATTGAGGGGTGAATTGTGAATGGTCAATTGTCAAATTTGGAAAACGAATACCTATTCACCATTCACCATTGACCATTCACATCAAACAAGTGTTTCAAAAAACCAAAAAACAATCAGATGGCTTTAGATAAATTCGGTATAGCAAAAAGAATCGCACAGGAATTACGGGATGGCATGTATGTGAATCTCGGAATTGGTATACCTACGTTGGTAGCAAATTTTATTCCTGAGGGCATGACGGTTGTATTTCAGAGCGAGAACGGGATTTTGGGTATGGGGCCTTATCCAACAGAAGATGCAATTGATGCTGACCTGATTAATGCCGGCAAGGAAACTGTAACGGTTATACCCGGTGGCGCATTTTTTGATAGCGCGGAAAGTTTTGGTATGATCAGGGCTGGTAAAATTGATCTGACTGTATTAGGGGCCATGGAAGTGAGTGAAAACGGGGATATTGCCAACTGGAAAATCCCAGGGAAAATGGTAAAGGGAATGGGTGGTGCCATGGATCTGGTTGCCAGTGCAAGGAATATCATTGTAGCAATGATGCATACCAATCCCAAAGGGGAAAGTAAATTATTGCCCAGATGCAGTTTACCCCTTACAGGTGTTGGCTGTGTAAAGAAAGTAGTAACTGAACTGGCTGCACTAGATATAACCAATGAAGGGTTTGTACTACTGGAACGAGCCCCTGGTGTTTCGGTCGAAGAAATAAAAGCAAAAACAGCCGGAAAATTAATCATCCCAGACCATGTTCCGGAAATGCAGTTGTAATCAGCCTCAACTTTTTTTGACCAATATTGTTTAATCAGCAATTAACTTTAAAACAAATAATATGAGTATTCAAGTAGGTGTTCAGGCACCGGATTTTTCACTGTTCGATACAGATAAGAACAAAGTAAGTTTAGCAGAGCAAAAAGGAAAAAATGTAGTAGTGCTATTTTTTCCGTTGGCATTTACAGGTGTTTGTACAGCCGAGTTGTGTAATGTGCGCGACAATATCGGCCTGTATAACAATACCAATGCAGTAGTATTTGGCGTTTCTGTAGATTCCCTGTTTTCTCTGGGTAAATTCCGCGAGGAGCAAAACCTCAATTTTCAATTATTGAGTGATTTCAACAAGGAAGCAGCAAAAGCATACGGTGTACTTTATGAGACTTTCCCCGCTTTTGAAATGCAGGGTGTGAGCAAACGTGCCGCATTTGTTATTGATAAAGAAGGCGTAGTAAAATATGCAGAAGTTTGTCCAACCCCAGGTGATCTTCCAAACTTTGAGGCAATACAGCAAACGCTGAGTAGCCTGTAAGAATAATGAATGTTGAATATCCAACTTTGAATTTTGAAGTTGGATATTCGATATTTATCATTTCACTACCTCTCTGTAGCCGCTCCATGGTTCATAGTTGATAGACCATAGCCCATAGTCCATGGACTATAGCCCTGCATAACCAGATCCCTCCCAATTCATTGATTCTACATTCATTATCTGTCATTCCCCGGGTTTTAACACTGGTTTTTGTAAAAATCAAGTCAATTAACTAACTTTATAGTATCATACTTAACCCATGGGAAAAAAGTACACAATACTTTTACTGGTATTTTTTGTACTTGGAAGCAGTTTTGCATCCGACCCGGTATTTAATGTCAATAAGCTAACCTCATTTCCAGAGCTTCAATCAAAAGTTTCCCGTTTCTATCCCAACCCTGCTACAACCGTTATTAATTTTGAATTTGATAAAACTGTCGATAAAACCTATACCCTGGTTATCTGTAATTTTCTGGGTAAACGTATGACTGAAGTTCGGATCACCGAAGCGAAAATTGTGATCAATCTTGACGATGAGTATTATCGTGGTTTATATGTTTACCAGCTTCGCGACCAGCGCAACCGGATCGTAGAATCCGGCAAGTTTCAGGTGGTTAAATAATAGCCTGACTTTCCCATCTGCCTTGATACCCCCATACAATTTAAGCCAGAAACCTTCCTTTTATTCTTTATATTTAAGTCTGTCTGATAATCAGGACATAGAAACTAATCTTGCTTATATGAAACAATTTTTATCCATTACCCGGAAGGTATTGGTCTACATTTTACCATTAGCCGCTATTGCTCAAAGCAAAAACAACAGTGCTTCAGAATTTAATAGTACTACCTTTTCCAATCTGAAATTTCGTTCGATTGGTCCGGCGGTAACATCTGGCCGTATTTCCGATTTTGCAGTAAACCCTCAGAATGCAAGTGAATACTATATAGCCAGTTCTGCAGGCGGTGTATGGAAAACAACCAATCATGGGGTAACCTTTCAACCCATATTCGATGCCCAGGGTTCTTACTCAATTGGATGCGTAACCATTGATCCTAATAACCCAAATATTATCTGGGTAGGGTCTGGTGAGAATAATAATCAGCGATCAGTATCCTACGGTGATGGCGTTTACAAATCAGAAGACGCAGGCAAGACCTGGAAGAATATGGGTCTGAAAAATTCGGAACATATCGCAGAAGTTATTGTTGATCCCACCAATTCAAATATCATTTATGTGGCGGCTTATGGTCCGGTATGGAGCGAAGGGGGAGAGCGTGGTGTATATAAATCTGTAGACGGGGGTCAAACCTGGAATGCCATTAAAACGGTAAGCAATTATACGGGTTGTAATGACCTGGTAATGGATCCTCGCAATCCTAATGTACTATATGCTTCTTTTCATCAGCGCATGCGTAAAGTGTTTACTTATATAGGTGGCGGACCAGAATCCGCTTTGTATAAAACCACCGATGGGGGCGCAACATGGAAAAAACTGGAAGGTGGTTTTCCGGGGGGTGAATTAGGTAGAATTGGTTTGGCTATTAGTCCTGTTAATCCAGACATTCTATATACTGTAGTAGAAGGCAAAGACAATAAGGGAGGTATCTATCAATCTAAAGACCAGGGACTGAGTTGGGAAAAAAGAAGTGGCTATGCAACTTCTGGTAATTACTACCAGGAAATTGTTTGCGATCCTAAAAATGTAAACCGGATTTTTATTACCGATACATATTATAAAGTAAGTGATGATGGCGGTAAAACTGTTTACAATCTCGGAGAAATTAATAAGCATATTGATAATCATGCTATCTGGATCGACCCCCAAGACACAGATCATTTGCTGGTTGGTTGTGATGGCGGTGTCTACGAAACCTGGGATTATGCAAAGACCTGGGATTTTAAATCTAATCTACCCGTTACGCAATTTTACAAAGTAGCCACTGATAATGCTTATCCGTTTTATGGCGTACATGGAGGTACACAGGATAATTTAAGTCTTGGAGGACCAAGCAGAACAACATCTGCCAATGGAATAGTGAATGCAGACTGGTATGTTACTTCTCTCGGTGATGGCTTTGAATCTCAGGTTGATCAATCAAATCCCGATATCATTTATGCGCAGAGTCAATATGGTGGTATTGTTCGATTCGATAGAAAAAGCGGCGAGTATTTAGACATCAAACCATCCGAAGGTGAAAATGAACCTGCCTATCGATGGAATTGGGATGCGCCCTTGCTGATTAGTCAGCACGATAATGCCCGCTTATATTTAGGTGCAAATAAATTATTCAGAACAGATGACAGAGGCAATAGCTGGAAAGTAATAAGTCCTGATTTAACCCGTCAAATTGATCGGAATAAAATTGAAGTAATGGGAAGGGTATGGTCCGTTGATGCAATTGCAAAAAACGGAAGCACAGATATTTTCGGACAACTTACTTCTGTTGCCGAGTCAAAAATTAATCCAGATATGTTATGGGTTGGTACAGATGATGGATTAATTCAATTAACCACAGATGGCGGTAAAAACTGGACCAAATTCGATAACCTTCCAGGTGTTCCTTCTATGAGTTATGTGCATCAGATAATTGCTTCTTTACACGATGTAAATACAGCATACGTTTGTTTTAACCACCATCGCTATGGCGATTTTAAACCTTATGTTTTAAAAACAACCGATGCGGGTAAAACATGGAAACCTATTCAGGCTAATCTCCCACAAAAGGGGAGCGTTTATAGTATCGCAGAAGATCATATAGATAAAGAGCTCCTGTTTGTTGGTACCGAATTTGGCGTTTTCTTCTCCAATAATGGCGGTCAGGAATGGATTCAATTGAAAGGAGGATTACCAGTTACAGCAGTTCGTGATATCGAGATTCAACGAAGAGAAAATGACCTGGTACTTGCAACATTTGGTCGTGGTTTCTATATACTCGATGATTACAGTGTATTACGTTCTTTTAAAAAAGAAAGCCTTACCAAAGATGCAGCAATTTTTCCGGTAAAAGAAAGTCTTATGTACATCGAAAGACTACCATTGGGTCTGCGCGATAAAGGTCATTTAGGTAGTAGTTATTTTAGTACACCTAACCCACAAGTAGGGGCAGTTTTTACTTATTACATTAAAGAGGATAGTAAAAAACTAAAAGAGATTCGCGCCGCCAGGGAAAAGGAAAAAACCGAAAAAGGGGAAAAAGTTTATTATCCGGATATCGACAGTCTGCGTTTAGAAGATAACCAACCTGATCCGTACTTATTGTTCACTATTCGTGATAAAGCAGGAGACATTGTCAGACATCTCAAAGCGCCAGCTAAAAAAGGCTTGCAAAAGATTGTATGGGATTTCAGGTACGCTACACCTGCTCCTGTAATAGGCCGGAGAACGCCTGCACCTGATGAATTGTTTGGCAGAGAAGAATTGGGGCATCTTGCAATGCCGGGTGAATACACTGTTAGCTTGTCCAGGTTTGAAAATGGATTACTAACTGAAATAGCCGGACCAGTTTCTTTTACCTGTAAATTATTGCAACAAAGTAGTCTGCCTGTAAATATGGAAGATAATGTAGCATTCTATAAACAGGTATCATCATTACGTAAAGCTACAAGTGCGGCTACGGATATATATGGTGATATGCGTTCGCGTATCAGCAATATCCTTGCAGCAGCCCAGGATATTCCGGCTTCTCCAAAATCAATCATCGAAAAAGCATATATCCTAACTAATAAGCTGAATGAAATTGGCATTCAATTAAACGGTGATGCAACAAAATCCCGTCGTGAATTTGAAACACCACCTTCCATCAATGCGAGGGTAGGTAACGTAGAAAATGGCGTATGGAATTCAACATCGGCCATCACTACAACTTATCGGAATGATTATGCGATTGCATCAAAAGGCTTAACCGTGGTAATCGCAGCCATGCGCAAACTCGATGAAGAAATCGTTGCCCTTGAAAAGCAATTAGAACTTAATAAAGCCCCATATACTCCGGGAAGGTGGCCGGAATGGAGGTAGGGGGCGAGAATTCAAAAGTCAAAAGTCAAAAGTCAAAATTCAAAAATCAATACTGATTGGTATAACGGTTTTTTGACTTTTGACTTTTGATTTTTGATTTTTGAATTTATCTATCCGCCACTTCCACAATCAGAAACTTCAAATAATTCGTGTTTTCCATTCCCCAGATAATAGGGTGGTCACTTGCCTGGGCTTGAAAAGTTACCTGTCTTATTTTTTTGCGGGCATCTTTTGCTGCCATTTCAATGGTTTGGAGGAATAAATCTGGTTGAACAAGGTTGGTACAACTGGAGGTAACCAGGAAACCACCATTACGAATGAGTTTCATTCCTCTCAGGTTAATTTCTTTATATCCGGTGATAGCTTTCTGTATATTCTCCCTGCTTTTTGTAAAAGCGGGTGGGTCAAGCATAACAACATCGTATTGACGCCCATCTTTGCCCCATTGTTTTAAAACATCAAAAGCATTCATTGCCTCAAACCGGCAAATATTTTCCAGTCCGTTCAATGCGGCATTTCGGTTGGCCTGTGCTACTGCATTTTCAGAAATATCTAAACCAAGTACAGATTTTGCACCGTAGTGTGCAGCGTGTATTTCAAAAGTACCGGTATAGGTAAATGCACCTAATACTTCTGCTCCTTTTACAATATGTTGAATAGCCCTTCTGTTATCCTGCTGATCGAGGAAATACCCTGTTTTCTGTCCGTTTTCGAGGTCAACATGGAACTTTAATCCATTTTCATTGATGATGATCTTTGGATCAAAGGGGGCAGATAAAAAACCTTTTAGTTGTGAAAGTCCTTCCAGTTCCCTAACCGGTACATCATTTCTTTCATAAATACCTTTGGGTGAGAATATCTCATTTAATGCGGCTACAATAGCAGATTTCCATTTGTCCATACCCAGCGACAGGGTCTGCAAAACAAAATAATCATTGAATTTATCGATGATCAAGGCCGGCATATAATCTGCTTCGCCAAAAATGAGGCGGCAGTTTTCGGTATAACCAATTTTTTGGCGGTATGACCATGCCTGGGCAATACGGTTATAAAAGAACTGGTCGTTTATTTCCTCCTGTTTACGGGTGAGGAGGCGCACCATAATCTGTGATTTTGGGTTCACATAACCACGTCCGGCGAACTTGCCATCTGCAAAAAATACATCTACTATATCACCTGCTTCCACAGGTCCCGATAGTTTTTCAACTTCATTTCCAAAGATCCAGGGATGTCCATTGGCAATTCTGGGGGCAATTTTCTTCCGGAGAAACACATTTATCATCCGGCAAAGATACTTAATAGCAGAATCTTCAATGCTGTTAAAGCGACCGGAAAAGGGGCTGTTTATTGGTTTTCGACTGACAAGTCCAGCTATTTGCCCCCATAAACTGCCAAATTTTCCCGTTTCTTTGCATCGGCAAAATTTTTGACAGGTTTAGCCACATTAAGTATTAAGTAAAATAATTATGGAAGAGCAGGCAACCACATCGAATATGAATGAAGCAACAAACCAGGAAATCGATATCAATGCGGATGAAAATGCTGCAGGAACCTCGCACCTGAATGAACCGGTGGCTGACGACAGCGAACTGGAAAAATTACAGGCTGAGTTGCAGGAGCAAAAGGATAAATACCTTCGCCTGATGGCCGAGTTTGACAATTTCAGACGCAGAACAGCAAAAGAGCGTATTGAGCTAATTCAAACTGCGGGGAAAGACGTAATCGTTTCTCTGTTGGACGTACTTGACGACTGTGACCGTGCTGAAAAACAGTTGCAAAGCAGTGATGATATCGCTGTTCAGAAAGAGGGAATACAACTCGTTTTCAATAAACTTCGTTCAAATCTGCAGGCGAAAGGTGTAAAAGCAATGGAGAGTATCAACGCTGATTTCGACGTGGAAAAACATGAAGCCATCACAGAAATTCCTGCACCTTCTGAAGATATGAAAGGGAAAGTGATAGATGAAGTGATGAAGGGATATTATCTCAACGATAAAATTATCCGCTTCGCTAAAGTAGTAGTAGGAAAATAATTTTCGAATCTTTGATTTTTTGATTTTTCGATGGAAGAATTAAAAATCAGCAAATCAAAGATCAAAAAATCAAAGATCAAAGATCAAAAATGGCTAAAAGAGACTTTTACGAAATATTGGGGGTGAGTAAATCTGCTTCCGCCGATGAGATTAAGAAAGCTTATCGGAAAGTGGCGATGCAATTTCACCCAGACCGTAACCCTGGAGACAAAGAAGCCGAGGAAAAATTCAAGGAAGCGGCGGAAGCTTATGAAATATTGAGTGATGCCGACAAAAAAGCAAAGTATGATCGTTATGGTCATGCTGCGTTTGGACCTGGTACAGGTGGTAATGCCGGTGGTTATGGTGGAGGAATGAATATGGATGATATCTTCAGTCAGTTTGGAGATATTTTCGGTGATGATATGTTCGGTAGTTTCTTTGGTGGAGGTAGAAGAAGCAGTGGCGGTGGCAGCTCAAGAGCAAGGGGGCAAAGAGGAAGTAACCTTCGCATCAAACTCAAACTAAACTTTGAAGAAATTGCCAAAGGTGTTACCAAGAACGTAAAAGTAAAAAAACACATTCTCTGTAATACCTGTGGAGGTAATGGCGCAAAAGATAAAAACAGTGTGCAGACCTGCGGAACCTGTGGCGGAACCGGACAGGTAAGACGCGTAACAAACACTTTCCTTGGTCAAATGCAGACTGTTAGCACTTGTCCAACCTGTAATGGTGAAGGATCTACTGTAACCGCAAAATGTGGCAGTTGTAAGGGTGAAGGAAGGGTTTATGGTGAGGAGACCATTAGTATTGATATTCCGACAGGTGTGCAGGAAGGCATGCAACTGAGCATGAGTGGTAAAGGAAATGCCGGAGAAAGGGGTGGATATGCAGGAGACCTGATTATACAAATTGAGGAAGAAGCACATCCTGAACTACAACGCGATGGATTGAATGTTGCTTATGAATTACATCTTTCATTTCCTGATGCAGTATTCGGCACCCAGGTAGAAGTACCTACGATTGATGGAAGAGCTAAAATTAAAATACCAGCCGGCACGCAAAGTGGCAAAATTTTCCGTCTGAAAGGAAAAGGTTTTCCTGAAGTGCAAGGATACAATAAAGGTGATCAATTAATTTATGTGAATGTATGGACTCCTCAGCAGGTAAGCGATGAAGAAAAACGTATACTTGAAAAACTAGGGGAGAGTTCAAATTTCAAACCTAATCCAACCAAAGGCGATAAGAGTTTCTTTGAAAGGGTTAAGGAAGCTTTTAGCTAGTGGGTGCTGGATGAGCCATTAGCTATTGGCCTTTAGCCGTTAGCTATCAATGCGAATCAAGGGTTGAGATTGCATTAGAGAAAGATATGGAACGCAGATTTATCATGATTATCATGATAAATCATGTTAAATCCGTGTTCTATCTAAGCAGCCAAATTAGATTTATAGCTATTATTTCGTAAGAGCCTGCCTTAATGACCTCGAAAGATTCTTCTATTGATGATTTTTCAGTTAAAGCTAATTCCAACCCCTAACTCGACTACTTAATTATCACCTATTTTCAATAAATGCTTAACAAATAATCATCAACTGCTAATGGCTAATGGCTAAAGGCTAATAGCTAAAAGCCAAAAAGCTATTTCCTTTTTTTCTTCGAAGGATTATACAACTGTATCGCCTGTTCTAATAGCTTGCCAAATTCGTTCTGCAAAACATTGTTTTTTTGTATGCCGGATTTGGCAAGCGTTAATACATCTTCCAACATATAATCCTTAGTAAAGTGGGAATCTCGTAAGACTGAGCCAAACATCGCAACTGAAGCAGCAAAGCGGTAAGTGCTGTCGGTTTGTGTAATATCAACAGGCTGATATTGGCATGAGAATTTTTGGTAAATCAGCTCATTCGATCCTGGTTTTTTATACCTGAGCTCTAGCGATGCCATCAGTTGTTGAGCAGAAGCTGCACTATCTTTTGCGGGGCATAATTCGAAGATCGCGGTGATCGTATGGCCACTTCCTATTTCTCCACCTTCCAGTATACTGCTGCTGTCTTCAAGGGCCGATTTTTTATTATCGAAACCAATAAGTCTGTACTGATGCACTGTTGCATTGTTAAACCGAACATTTATTGCAGCATCATCCGCTACCGCAAAAATGGTTTTGGTAAATTCTTTCACCAATACTTTTTCTGCTTCCCTTATTTGGTCAATATAAGCAAAATTGCCGTTGCCTTTTTTGGAGAGTGATTCTAGTTTACTGTCTTTATAGTTGCCCATTCCAACACCCAAACAAGTAAGGTAAATGCCTGATTGCTGGTAGCGGATGATTAAATCTTCCAATTCTTTTTCCGACGATTGACCAACGTTGAAATCCCCATCTGTAGCAAGGATAACACGGTTGTTACCATTGGGTATAAACTGATCTTTTGCCAATTTGTAAGCAAGCTGAATGGCACCTGAACCAGGGGTATCGCCTCCTGCAGTAAGAGAATCAATGATATTTCGCATATGCGCTTTATGTGCGCCACCAGTAGGAGGGAGTACAATGCCAACACCGCCACCATAAGTGGCAATGGTTACCGTATCGCAATCACGTAAATTATTGACCAGCATTTTAAATGCCGATTGCAATAATGGAAGCCTGTTAGGTTTATCCATTGAGCCGGAAATATCTATCAGGAAAACGAGATTGGAAGGAGGGATGTCATCAAGTGGTAAACTCGGTGCTTCAAGTTGAAGGAATAATAATTGATTGTTTTTATTCCATGGGCAACTGGTATGTTTATAATTAAAACGGAATTGTGTTTTATCGGTAGAGTGCTGTTGTTCTGGAATAGGCAGGCTGAAATAGTTAAGCATCTCTTCAATCCTGACCGCATCTTTGGGAACAAACATTTGGTTTGAAATAAACCTTCTTACATTGCTGTAAGCCGCATTGTCGATGTTGAGAGAAAAACCGGTTTCCGGAAAAGTGGCGGCAGTTATAAACTCATTTTCAACCAGGTTGCTGTAACTCTCGCCAAGAGATGAATAAGGGGTGTTATCACCATTTACCGCATTGGTAACAATTGAAGAGCGATTGTTTTTATACAGTTTAAGTGTACCTGGTATTGTTTTGAGTGTTATATGCAGGTACGACTTACTCCCAGCAAAAAGATTAAGTGTTTCATAACCCTCGAAAGACAGATTAATGGAGTCGTTCTGTTGTTTAATGGAAATACCAAATGCCCCGCTATGCCCTGTTGTAAATACTTGTCCTGGTTTAGACTTCAGTTTTATTTTTACACCATCGAGTAAGGTTCCAAATTCGTTTCTTACTTCCCCACGCAAATAGTATTGCGCAGCTACTGGTAGCTGAATGGCAAATAGGCAGCATGATAATATCCAAATGGGGGTACGCATTTGGCAAAAGGGGTTTCTACTACAATATAACGCTTAATAGGCGGCCTTTGTATATAGAATCCGTTAAAGCCTTGTTATGCTTCGGTCTTAAGCTGGTAAATTTCTTTGATATTTCTACCGAGGCCGTCATAGTCTAGTCCATACCCTAATACAAACCTGTTAGGGATGGTAAAACAACAATAATCGATATTGATAGGGTATTTCATTGCATCGGGCTTGTGCAAGAGTACAGCTACTTTAAGTGAAAGCGGTTGCTGGTTGAAGAGCTGGGGCAGAAACTCGCTCATGGTTTTACCTGTATCGATAATATCTTCAAGGATAACAACATGACGGTTATTGATTTCAGTATCTAAACCTATTGCAGTAATAACTTGTCCGGTTGATTTAGTGCCCTTATAAGAAGCGAGTTTAATAAAACAGATTTCGGCTTCAATGCTCAGTTCTTTAAAAAGATCTGCTGCGAACATGAATGATCCGTTAAGGATAGCAATAAATAAAGGCTTTTTACCAGCATAGTCTTTGTCGAGTAAAGCAGCCAGCTCCTTAACTTTTTCACGGATCAAATCTTCAGGTAAATAGGGAACAAATTCTTTATCGTGAACAGTGATCACATTCATGCGGAATTATTTTGTATTTTTTGTTTTTGCTTTCGGTGCTGCATTTTTTATCTCAGCAGGTGAACGCAGGTATAGTTTTTGACCTGCACTGATTTGACTGTCTTTTTTGAGTTTGTTGTACTCCATCAGGCTTTCCAATCGAATACCTTCTTTCTGTCCTATGGCATGTAAGGTTTCACCCGGAGCCACTTCATGGATATCAGAAGCACCTCTTTTTTGTTTCTTCTCAATGAAAAGCAATTGATCCGTTTCAAGGATATCGCTTTCTGGTAATTCATTAAAGTCGAATAATTTGCTTAGACTGATATCATACCTATGTGCGAGTGCCAGTAAGGAAGTACCTTCTTTTGCATAGATGGCTTTGGTATGATTAATGGTGAATACGCCTTCCGGATAGGGTGATGGTTTTTTATCAGCAACCGTAGGTGTATTTTTCTCTGTAACAACGGTATCATCAGTAGCTTCTGGGGTTACCTCGCTAGCTGTTTGTGCAGGAGTACCTTTAACTGGTTCTTTTGCTTTAACTTCTTCCGTCGTTTTTATTTCGCTTGCTTTATCTGTCGGAGCTTTGTCTTCCTTTTCTTTTATTTCTGCAGGCTTCAGCTCAGCAGGGGCAGGTTTGGCAGGTTCCGCAGTTATAGTGGTTGATTGCTGTGGAATAGGTGCATTCCTGTTATCTCTGATGGCCAGTGCCAGCATCGTGTATTGGTGTAACTTATAATCCTCAATAACCCTAAGTAGTTTCTCCGGATAGGTAGAACTGGTGGCATAACCAGCGCGTTTTAATCCATAGGCCCATCCGGTAATATCTGTTGGTTCCAGTTTAAAGAGGAAGGCGTAATGAGGCCTGTTTTTAAGAAAATCTGAATGGTCTTTATACGATTGTTCAGCTGATGGATAAACCCTAAAGCATTCTCCTTTTGCATCGTCATCCTGGTAAGTTTTATCACCTGTCCATTCAGTTTTACATTTTATACCAAAATGGTTGTTGGCATTTTTGGCAAGTGGACTTTCACCAAATTTAGACTCAAGTATACCCTGCGCCAGTTTAATAGAAGCGGGTACGCCAGTCCGAAGCATTTCTTCGATAGCCAGGTCTTTATAGCTATTGATATATGCTTCTGTTTTTTCTTTCACAGTTAGATCCTGTGCAAAAACCATTGTTTGCATAGAAGCATAAACTGTGATCAATAATATCCATTTTTTCATTGTTCTTTTCCCTGGTTTTTGTTGCATCAAATTTGTCCGCAAACATTTCCTGTTCAAGCAAGTAATGTTCGGCGTTTTTTCAGGCTTCTTTCTTTTTTATCATTAACAAACCGTCTCTGATAGTTAATAATACCTGTTCTGTTCTTTCGTCATTACGCACATGTTCATTAAATGCGTGAATGGCTTTGGCATTTTTCCCGCTAATGGGGTCTTCCAATACTTGTCCATGAAACAGGACATTATCTGCCAAAATGATTCCATTTTTACTGAGTTTCGGAACTATTTGTTCATAGTACCCGATATACCCTGTTTTATCGGCGTCGATAAAAACGAGGTCCCATTCGTAAGGTAAACGGGGTATTATTTCCGCCGCATTACCGATGTGCAAATTTATCTGATGGTTTCTATTGCTTTTGCTAAAATAATTCCGCGCTGTGCTGGCATCCTCCTCCCGACACTCCAGTGTATGCAATTCTCCGTCTGGTGTAAGTCCTTCTGCCAGACAAAGTGCGCTATACCCTGTAAATGTACCTATCTCTAAAACGTACTTTGGGCGCATAATAGTGCTCAGAAAGGATAAAAATTTCCCCTGTACCTGTCCGCTAAGCATATGGGCCAGCGGATGTTCCTTTTGGGTGAAGCCGGCAATCTCCTGTAAGAGTCCCTCTTCCGAAGTGGTAAATGCCTGTGCATAAGCCTCTGCTTCGGGGGAAATAATCAGGGGGGTATTCATATTACAAAGATACGAAAACCCATCTGAAGGGTAGAAGGCGGCAGATTTTAGCTTTTTACTACCATAGAAAAGGTGTAGTTTAGGTTTAGAGTAAGGTGTTAGGGGTTAGGTGTTAGGTGTTAGGAAGAAATTGCAGCGTCTGGTACCGCACCCTAATACCTAACACCTAATACCTAACACCTAACCCCTAACCCCTGTATTTACATTCATCTATTTAAAATATAAATGACATGTCACTACCTGAATTTCCAAATGGATTTGATTCATGGCAAAAAACGCATTTTGAAGTAGTAGAAGTGTTGTGTTATATCCGTTCCTTAGAGGAAGCGGAACAGCCAAAAAGTTTTGCCGAAGTGGTTGACCAAACGGCCAGTGAAGAAATGTATCAGCTTGCATTTAACCTCACTAATAAGTACGAGGCCGTGTCTAAGGGTAAAACAAGAACCCGCAGTCTTTTTGATGATATTGAGGAGTTTGTATGGGGTGAGGTAAAGAAAGAGGCTTAATCTACCTGCGGAAAGAATTGTTTAGTGATGGCAGTCTTTTCCTTGTTTATATAAGCCAGAAAAGCAGTAGCAACTGGTGATAATTTTTTCCCTTTTAGCCAGATGAGTTGCCAGGCCGTTTGAATGGGCAGGCCTTTTACGGGGATGATTTTCATATCTCCATTCTTTAACTCATTTTTAATACCGATTAGGGGCATTATAGAGTAACCCAGTCCAGCGAGCACTGCCTGCTTTACAGCTTCATTTGAAGTAAGTTCCATTTTTTTACGAAAAATGAGGTGGTGTTTTTCGATAAATCTTTCCATGGTTTGCCTTGTGCCAGAACCATTTTCCCTGAAAATCAGTGGCAGTTCTTCGAATATTTTTTTTACGGGGCCTTTGGCATTTATTTTAGAACCACGGGCGCCGACTAAATATAGTTTATTGGGTAATAATTCGATTCTGTTTAATTGAAGGGTGTCGGGGATGATGGAAACCAGTGAAAAGTCGACCTCATTTCTGTCAAGACTTTCAATCACTTTTGCTTTATTGGTTACATCCATTAGTAGGTCTACGCCTGGATGTTGTTTCATAAATCCGGTCAGGAAATACGGCATCACATATTTGCCTGTTGAAACAACAGAAATCTTAAGCCTGCCTGAAATCTGTCCCTGATAGGCCTGTGTCTTATAATTGATGGCATTTACTTCATTAAGTATAGCTTCGGCGGCACTGGCAATTTCTTTTCCAAAATCTGTTACGTATAATTTCCGGCCTACTACTTCGGTAAGTGGTATATCAAACTGATCCTGAAAATTTTTTAGCTGAATGGAGACCGCAGGTTGTGTAAGGTATAGTTCTTCTGCAGCCTTTGTAACACTTTGTGTTTGCGCCACTTTCAGGAAAATCTGCAATTGGTTGAGCGTATAATTCATAAAAATAATTTATGGATAATATTGTAAAGATAAATAATAATATATAATTAGTTCCGCTCATTTTTGCGTCATCAATCACAAAAACCAATCAAGTATGACAAGAATCACAATTGCAAAAGGAGATGGAATTGGTCCTGAAATTATGGACGCTACGCTGGAAATTCTCATGGCAGCCGGTGCACAGATTGAAATCGATGAAATTGAAGTAGGCGAGAAAGTGTATCTGGCTGGAAATAATGCTGGTATCGCCAAAGAAGCATGGGATACCATTCGCAGGAATAAAGTTTTCCTGAAAGCCCCGATTACTACGCCACAGGGAGGCGGGTATAAAAGTTTGAATGTAACCACCCGTAAGTTCCTGGGTCTTTATGCAAATGTGCGTCCATGTATGAGTCTTCACCCCTATGTGAAAACAAAACATCCAAAAATGGACATCGTGATCATCCGCGAAAATGAAGAGGACCTTTACGCCGGTATCGAGCACCAGCAAACGGATGAAGTAGTACAGTGTTTAAAACTGATCAGCAGACCAGGGTGTGAGAAAATTGTACGTTATGCTTTTGAATATGCAAAACAGTATGGTCGCAAAAAAGTAACCTGTTTTACCAAAGACAATATCATGAAACAAACAGATGGTTTGTTTCACCAGGTATTCGATGAAATTGCGAAGGAATACCCAGAAATAGAAAACGAACACTGGATCATCGATATAGGTGCTGCAAAAGTAGCCGACACACCAGAATATTTCGATGTGATTGTTATGCCGAACTTATATGGCGATGTACTATCTGATGTTGCCGCACAGATTACGGGTTCTGTTGGACTTGCTGGCTCTGCTAACATCGGAGAATCATGCGCTATGTTTGAGGCAATCCACGGCTCTGCACCCAGGAGAGCAGGACAGAATGCCGCCAATCCATCAGGTTTATTGCAAGGTGCGATAATGATGTTGAATCATATCGGTCAGCCAGCAATCGCTGAAAAAGTTCAGAATGCCTGGTTGAAAACAATAGAAGATGGTATTCATACCTACGACATCTTCAAAGAAGGGGTAAGTAAGCAACAAGTGGGTACAAAGCAATTTGCACAGGCTGTGATTGCTAACCTCGGTCAGAAACCTGTTCAACTGAAAGCAGTTGAATACAATGAACAGGCTGTATTAAACCTGCCAAAGTATACACGTAAAACACCTTCTAAAAAAGAACTGGTTGGCGTAGACCTCTTCGTTCACTGGGATGGGTACAAAGCCGATGATCTTGCTGCGAAGATTAAGCAGGTAGAAGTACACGGTGTTGAATTATCTATGATTACAAACAGGGGTATTAAAGTATGGCCGGAAGGTTTTGATGAAACATTCTGCACCGACCATTGGAGATGCCGCTTTAAACCAGCTAATGCTGCCGGTGTAACTAAGCAGCAAATCATCGAGCTATTGGAAAAAGCAGAAGCGCATGGTATCGATACCATTAAAACCGAAAACCTCTACACTTTTAATGGTAAACAAGCTTATTCACTTGGACAGGGGCAATAAACAAAATCAATAATATGGTACAATTACAATTAATCAAAGGCAGTTTCGATAAGTCAGAAGCACTTGAACTTATCTCGCAGATGGTACATGTGAAAATCAAGTACCATGAAAATAAAATCAAAGAAAGCGAGAAGGAAGAAGATATCAAGATGCGTGAAAAAAGAATCAAACAATTGCAACATGAGTTTCATGAACTCAGGACACAACTGATGTCTGTGGATCAAACCATAAACATCGAATCTGGAATCGGGATAGCTTAAATAATCAATATGAAAAACACAGAAAATATAGTGCTAATCAAAGGCGAGTTTACACCAGCCGAAGCAAAAGAAGTATTGTTTGCAATACTCAACAACAAAATTAACTTCCATCGCATGAAGAACTTCAGCGCAGAGGAACGTTTCGGTAAAGCAGATCCTTTATCAAGTAAAAGATTGCTCGAGCTTGAACAAAGCAGGGAAATGATTAAAGACTACCTCTCTGCCATGGAAGCTGGAGGTAATATGGTTGTTATGGAGTCGATGGTTCAGCTTTCAGCAGGTGATAAAATGAAATCGCCCGAGCCAGCAGAAGAAGTTCCAACGACCTCTGTAAATACTGAAGCAGATTTAATTCAGCTTTGGTAGTGGGTGCTGGGTACTAGGTGTTAGGTATTAGGTGTTAGGTGTTAGTGTTATTTTTTAAAGATTAATTTAAAATACCCAGTACCTAAAACCTAACACCTAATACCTAATACCTAACTCCTAACCCCTCTAACCATTGCTTCTCCGTGAAATCAATAATAATCCCAGGAAGGTAATTAGTCCGTTGATGATCAGGAGTTCTAATCCGATCTCAAAAGAACCGAAGAGTTGTTTCTGGAATTTATCTACCAGGAGACAGAGTAACGGAGAAGCAATACATATTAACGGAACAAGCTTATCGTTTACCGCTCGTTTCATCAATATGCCAAAGGTGAATAGGCCGAGTAATGGACCGTATGTATAAGCAGCCACTTTAAGTATTACGCCGATCATACTGCTGCTATCGATCCATTTGTATACCATTACAAAGAGTAAGAAAATGCCGGCAAACACCAGGTGAACACGTTGTCTTATTTTTTTCTTTTGCGCATCGGTCCAGTCGTTACGACGCTGTAGTCCGATAATATCAATACAGAAAGAAGAAGTTAAAGCAGTAATAGCTCCATCAGCACTTGGGAAAAGGGCAGATATTAGTGCTATGATAAAAATTACCGAAACCATTTTTGGTATGTGTTGCAATGCAATGGTAGGGAACAGTTTATCGCCAGTGGCTGCAATCCCTTGGGCATCTGCATAGAGGTGCAATAAACCACCCAGGAACAGGAACAATCCTATTACTGCCAGCATGATAAAGCCAAGCGTAACCACATTTTTTTGTGAATCTTTCAGTGTCTTAACCGAAATATTTTTCTGCATCATTTCCTGATCCATACCAGTCATGGTAATGGTAACAAACGCACCGGCAAGAATTTGTTTCAAAAAGAAAAAACGGCTTTCAGGTTCGGTAAAGAAAATTTTGGAATAACCTTTATCGCCCATGGCCGCAAAGCTCTCACCGATACCCATATTGAGTTGACTTAGTATATAGACCACACAAATAACCAGACCAATCAGCATACAGGAAGTTTGTAAAGTATCGGTCCAAACAATGGTTTTCACCCCACCTTCATAAGTGTACAATAAAATCATCAGTAATATAATAAGGGTGGTTGCCCAGAAAGGTATATGAAAGCTTTCGAGTATAGCATCCTGTAATATGCGTACTACCAGGTACAAACGAGCTGTGGCGCCCAGTGTACGTGATAGAATGAAAAAAGAAGCACCTGTTTTATAGGAGGCAAACCCAAGCCTTGAACTCAGGTAATTATAAATGGAAGTAAGGTTAAGTTTATAATAGAGTGGAAGTAATACAAAAGCAATCACCATATAACCAATAAGGTAGCCAAGGGTAATTTGCATGTAGGCGAATGATTCTTTGGCTACGGCACCAGGTACACTTACAAAAGTTACACCGCTTAGAGAAGTGCCAATCATACCGAAGGCAACCAGCATCCAATTACTGTTTCTGTTCCCAATAAAGAAAGATTCATTATTACTGTTTTTACCTGTATACCAGGCTACTACAAGCAGAATAAGGAAATACAGTATTACAAAAGAGAACAGGAGTAATGGCGACATAATAGTAGATTATTTAGTAGCGAAATATCAATCGTTCAGGGTAAAGATAGGGGTACTTTGCGGTTTATTGCGGGATTTTAAACCGAAAACTTTACAATTTTTACACCGGCTATTTTAGCTTGTAATCTTAAAGCTGCTTACATTGCGCCATAAATTGACCTTAATGCAGTTAAAGCGTATTGCAGTTTTTTGCGGTTCAAAGAATGGAAATAACCCACTTTTTCAGGCTGATGCCAGTCGCTTGGGAAAGCTGATTGCTGAATCAGGTATCATACTTATATACGGTGGCGGGAATAAGGGGCTAATGGGAGCAGTGGCTAATGGTGTGATGGATCATGGAGGAAAAGTAATAGGCGTGATACCCGAAATATTATTAGAATGGGAGCATCAACATGAAGGCATTACTGAATTACATGTTGTAAAAGACATGCATATCCGCAAGAAGATGATGTATGAATTGTGTGACGCTGCGATTGTATTACCAGGGGGAAATGGTACACTTGATGAATTGTTTGAAATGCTTACCTGGAATACGCTTAATATCCACAATAAAAAAATTATCCTGCTGAATACAGCAGGATATTATCAGCATCTTGTGGCACATATTGAGCAGATGGCACAGGAAGGTTTTTTATATGAAAACTGGCAAGACCGCCTAATCGTGGCAGCTTCAGCCGAAGAAGCTATCGCTTTTTTCGGTTAAGGTACATGCCAAATCCCGCCCTGAAAACAGGCAAAGGATCATTGAACTGATCACGGTACGGTGAATTGATATTTTGCAGCACATCAATCATCAGGGTAACATAGGAGTATTGCCCACCAACAACCCTGTTACCATAACCAATACCTACAAGCAGGCTTTCTGCATTATAGTTATAACGGGCTGTTTGATTGGTAATCACATTCTTTTGAGAAGAATTAATCCAGTTGTATTCCGGTTGCACTTGCAGGTGTAAGAAATTCACCGGCCAGATGCGGAAAAAAGTACCGGCACCATAATTGAAATTGCGAAAACGGGTGTTGCTGAAATCCGATGCATTTTGTGAGAAATAGTTAATGTTTAACGATACACCTGCATCGAGCCATTTGTTCAAACTATAACCCAGTTCCGGGTTTACACCAATATTAAAAAAGCGATTGCCAAGCGAAAGGTTTAAGCTAGATCCAAAAAACATATTTTCTCGCTTAAAACCCTTTGGCTGATCATCTGTTTCAGATTGCTGGGCAAACAGCATGGTGGTAAACAGTATTAGAAAAGTCGATAAAACGCTTTTTTTCATAGTCACTGGTGTTTATGCAAATGTACGTTTCATTTGAGATCGAATATTTTACCCGCATTTAAAATATTGTTAGGGTCAAATGCTTTCTTTATTTCGCGCATAATGAACAGATTAGCATCGCGGAATACTGTTGTCATATAAGGCTTCTGAATAAGACCAATACCATGCTCCCCGCTAATGGTGCCTCCCAAACTTTTCACCAGTTCAAATAATGCTCTCAGGGCTTCAGTCATTTCAGCGTTACCATGGCTGTTTTTAATAGTAGGGTGGTTGATGCGGATATGTAAATTACCATCTCCTGCATGACCATAACAAACCGCATGAAAGCCATATTGTTTGCCGAGTGCTTTTACTCCTTTTATCAAAGCAGGTAATTCGGCCCTTGGTACAACCGTATCTTCTTCAATTGTATAACCACTTGTTTTTACTGCTTCGGCAACACGGCGGCGCAATTTCCAGAGCTCTGCTTTCTGTTGTGCATCATCGGCAAAAAATACCTCGCCTGCTTCAAAGCCAGTAAGTAATTCAGCAATCGATTCCATCTCACTCATCAATACCTCCATATTATTGCCATCTACTTCGATAATCAGGTGGGCTGCAATACTGTCGTCTACAGGCACGGCTGTACTGTCAACCATTTTGCTGACAATTTTCAAAGCATCAATCTCCACCAATTCCAATGCACTAGGCACAAAACCCGCTCTGAATATGGCACTTACTGCTTCACTTGCTTTTTCCAATGAAGCAAAAGGAACCAGCATCAGTAAATCATATTTTGGAAAAGGAATTAGCTTGAGTACAATTTTGGTAACAATGCCAAGTGTACCCTCACTACCCACTACCAGTTGTGTAAGGTTATAACCAGTAGAGTTTTTCAATACATTGGCGCCGGTCCAGATGATTTCTCCATTAGGTAATACAACTTCGAGGTTTAGTACATAATCTTTTACCACGCCATATTTTACAGCTTTAGGTCCGCCACTGTTTTCGGCAATATTTCCACCAATAAAACAACTTCCTCTGCTACTCGGATCAGGAGGGTAAAAAAGGCCCTTTTCTTTCACAGCATTTTGCAATACTTCTGTAATTACGCCTGGCTCTGTTATTACCTGCAGGTTACGTTCATCAATTGAAAGTATACTGTTCATTCTCTCTGTAGATAATAATACACCTCCTAAGTGTGGCAGTGCACCGCCACTTAAACCAGTTCCGGCTCCTCTTGGGGTTACCGGAATGAGGTCTTTATTACAGATTTTCATGATAGCCGAAATTTCCTCAGCAGTACGTGGTTTTATCACTACTTCCGGCAGGTATAATAAATGCTCGGTTTCATCGTGCCCGTAATGGTTCAGGTTTTCTTCATCTGCCAATACATATGCATCGCCCAATATTGTTTTGAATTGCTGGATATGTTCCTTACTAAGGGTTCCCGCTGCCGACATACACTAATAATTTTGGTAAAAATACTTGTTGGAGGGGAGACAAGTGCAGGATTTTGCGTTTTTAGAAGAAATTTTTATAAAAACTTCAATTTTAGCAGCAGACATTTAGGCATTTTAGGAAGGGATGTTCTGTTTTTTGAATATCCATCAAAATTTTAACGATAAGCTTAAGAAATAGCAACGTGTAGAACTTACATAAAATATTTTGGGAATAGGTTTATCCAGTATTTTTGCCTTACTAACTAACGATTGTTCGTATATGACTGAATCTATGACCCAGCTAAATCTTCAGCAATTAGTTGCGTTGGGATTAAAACCAATGCAAAATGTTCATTATCAATTAAGTCCGGAACTGTTAACCGAGCAAACCTTGCTTCGCAGTCAAGGCACGTTAAATGATACGGGTGCCTTGTGTGTTGAAACGGGAGAATTTACCGGTCGTTCGCCGCAAGACAAATTCATCGTAAAAGATGTTATTACGGCTGATACGGTTCACTGGAATAATTTTAATATTCCGATTGAAGAAAAATATTTCTTTCAGCTCAGGGATAAAATGTTACAGTACCTGAATGGCAGGGAAGATCTTTGGATCAGAGATGCTTATGCCTGTGCGGACCCTGCTTACCGGGTAAATATTCGTGTGATTAATGAAAACCCCTGGAGCAATTTATTTGCTTACAATATGTTCCTTCGTCCAACGGAGCAGGAACTGGATCAATTTGCGCCTGAATGGCATATCATACAGGCACCCGGTTTTAAAGCGGATCCTGCTGTTGACGGAACCAGACAACATAATTTTGCGATTGTTTCTTTTACCCATAAAACCATTCTCATCGGCGGTACTGGCTATACAGGTGAAATGAAGAAGGGTATTTTTACTATTCTCAATTATGTATTGCCACAGGAAAAAAATGTATTGAGCATGCATTGCAGTGCCAATATGGGTGAAGCTGGTGATGTTGCCATTTTCTTTGGGCTTAGTGGTACTGGCAAAACAACCTTAAGTGCAGATCCTAATCGTAAACTGATTGGAGATGATGAGCATGGGTGGACAGCCAATAGTGTCTTTAATTTTGAAGGTGGGTGTTATGCCAAGACCATTGATTTAAGTGAAGATAAAGAGCCGGAAATATTTCATGCGATTCGTCCGGGTGCATTGGTGGAGAATATTGGATTTGTAGCAGGTACAAACCAGATTGATTTTTCAAGTAAAAAAATTACGGAAAATACCAGGGTAAGTTATCCATTGCATTTTATCAGCAATGCTGCTTCGCCAAGTATTGGAGGGTTACCTAAGAATATATTTTTCCTTACCTGCGATGCTTATGGGGTATTTCCTCCCATCAGCCGCTTAACACCTGGTCAGGCTATGTACCAGTTCATCAGTGGTTATACTGCTAAGGTTGCGGGTACGGAAGCTGGTGTAACCGAACCGAAATCAACCTTTAGTGCCTGCTTTGGTGCACCATTCCTGCCATTACATCCTGGTAAATATGCAGAGATGCTTGGACAAAAAATGCGTGAGCATGATGTAAATGTTTGGATGATTAATACCGGATGGAGCGGTGGTTCCTATGGAGTTGGAAGCAGGATGAAACTAAGTTATACCCGTGCGATGATTACTGCTGCATTAAAAGGTGAACTGGATAATGTAGCATTTGAAGCACATCCGATTTTCGGAATGATGATGCCAAAAACTTGTCCTGGAGCACCTGAGGAAATATTAAACCCAAGAAATACCTGGGCAGATAAAGATGCTTATGATGAAAAGGCAAAAGATCTGGCACAACAGTTCATTAATAATTTTTCAAAATACGCTGCTGGTGTTAGCGAAGAAATTTTGCAGGCAGCCCCTAATGTTTAACTGATTATATATCGCCTTAGGCGATATCAACTTGGTCTCTTCGATTGCTTTGTCTGTTTGAATGGAATCCCGTCAATTATGGCGGGATTTCTGTTTTTATAATGTGGAACGAGTTGAGGAAGTATTACAATATACGACCATGAAACTGCTGCCAAAGACGATAATAGTATTCTTTTTTGCTCATTAATACTTCATGCGATCCTTGTTCAACAAGCTTGCCATTTTGCAAAACAACGATGGAATTACAGTTTCTGACTGTAGATAAACGATGTGCAATAATGATGATCGTTTTCCCTTGTAACTGAAACCATTGAAGTGTATCCTGTACCTGTTGTTCACTTATAGGATCGAGATTACTGGTAGCTTCATCAAGAATCAAAATTTCCGGATCTCTGTACAAAGCCCTGGCTATCGCTAAACGCTGCCTTTGTCCGCCAGATAAATTATTCCCCTGTTCATTCAGTGTACAGAAATATCCATCTTTTAATTGCGTGATAAATTGATGTATTCCCAGCAGTTCACATAATTGAACAACGCGGGCTAAATCGGGAGACGAATCTCCGATAGCAATATTATCTATAACAGTTCCATTGAATAGGTCAATTTGCTGTGGAACAACGGCAATTAATTTTCTCAATGTATGATTGCTGATGTTCTGAATATCGATATTACCGATAAAAATATTGCCCGATTTTATTGGGTATATATTTTGCAATAATGCAGACAGTGTTGATTTTCCGCTTCCTGTTTCTCCGACAATTGCTGTGGATTGCCCTTTTATGATTTCCAGGTTAAAGCCTTCAAATACCACCGATCTTGTACCGTACCTGAAATAAATATTCTTGAAATGGATATTGGCAATCTGATTGCGGTTGAACTGAATGGCAGTGTTTTTTTGTTGTTCAGTTTCCAGGTCAATGATTTCAAATAGTCGATCGGCTGCTATTAAAGCATCCTGTATTTGTTTATTTGCACCAATCAGAGCAGATGCAGGTCCGGTGAAGTACCCGATTAAAGCGTAAAAAGATAAAAGTTCCCCAGGTGAAAGTTCATGACTAATTACATAATAACTTCCGGTCCACAGCAGGCCAATGGTGAATATGCGCGTAAAAAATTCCGTACCCGTTCCAATGTATATGCTATAAATACTGCTATTATATACACTTTGTAGTAATTGGAAAAATCGTTCCGAAGTTTTATCATGCGTCACATCTTCGAGTCCGAATTGTTTAATGGTTCCAATAGCATTCATGCTTTCTACCAGTTGCGACTCCAATGCGGCAGCTTCTTCCATTAGTTTTCTTTGCCATTTTTTATTTACCTGATTGCTGATAAAATAGAAGATCAGGTAAATAGGGATAATGGCAAGCATTAGTAAAGCCAGTTTCCAATAATAAATAAACATAACGGCCAAACTGAATAGAATGATAAGTCCATTTACTACAATATTCAGCGCTACACTATTGATGAATTCCCTGATTTTTACCGCATCATTTACCCGACTAATGATTTCACCGATACGCATGGTGTCGAAAAAACGCTGGGGTAGTGATAACAAGTGTTTATAATAGCCCAGTATCAACCTCGCATCAATCAATTGTCCCGTGCGTAGTCCAAAAACTGTTTTGTAGCCTCCGATAATCAGTTGAAATATCAGGATAAATACCATTGCCAGGCTAAGTAGGTTTAACAGTCTTAGATTTCCTTCAACCAGTACATGGTCGATAATTTTCTGAAGATAGATGGATGTCGAAAGACCGAGTATGGTATAAATAACGGCACCTATAAGTGCCTGTATCATGATGAAACGATGTGGTCTGATAAGTTCCCAGCATTTTCTCAATGTACTTTTTTGTCTGTCGTTACTTATAAAGTTTTGGTCTGGTAACATGAGCACTATCACACCACTCCAGGATTCCTGAAATTTATCTATTGTAACTTTATGCAATAATCCATCGGCAGGATCCATATAAAAAATCTTACTGACCTTGGCTTTATAAATTACCACATAATGGTGTAATCCATCTTTTAATACCAGATGCGCAATGGCAGGGAGCGGAATCTTTGCAAGGCTTTCCGAATGACCTTTAGCACCTTTTGCCTGGAAGCCCATTTTTTCTGCTGCTTCTATTAGTCCGAGTACGTTGGTACCTTTTTTGTCTGTCCCTGCATATTGTCTGATACGGCTTACAGGAATGTTGTGATGGTAATATCGGGCAATCGAAGCCAGACATGCTGCACCACAATCAGTGATATCTCTTTGTTTTATGCGAATGTTACGGGTACTCATGGTGCTGTAGGTTCAAAAAGGGTAGGGGCTGTTGGATTAAGCCAGTTGTCGATTTGATCGAAAAGCAGTTGCCAAACTGTTCGCTCTGTTACTATAAATCTCGCTTGCAACGTCAACCCTTTTTTCAGCATACCCCTATATCCATTTTTTAGTAATAATTGCTTTTGGTTGAAACTGCACCTGACTTTGAAAATGGGTTTATTGTCTATTATACTGAAGTCGTTGTCTATGGATACTACTTTTCCTGTTAGTATACCAAAGTAGTTGTAGTCGAATGCATCTATCTGAAACTGGACTTTTTGATGCATTTGTATTAAGCCGATTCTTGATGCACTAATCGGGCATTCTGCCACTAATTCAGTTTCAGGTGAAATGGTACATAATGATTCCCCAGCCTGTATATACCTTCCAATATAGTGATGCTGGCTATTTTGTACAATACCACTCAGTGGGGCATATATTTTGTGTTGTTGTTTTTCTGTTTCAAGAACATGCATTTGAACCTGAATTTGTGAAAGCTCCTGTTTGTAGCGGTTAAGTTCTTGTTGCCAGTTCGATTGCTGATTAAACTGAAAGACTTCAAATTCGGATCTGCGTTTTTGAATTTCTTTTTCTTTATCGAAATATTCTTTCGGGGCTATTGCTTTGCTTGATAGTAAGGTGTAATTTATTTACAGTTCCTTTTTTAATTTATTTATATCATCTTCCTTTTCCGCAAACTGTGCCAGAAACCGGCTTAGCTCTAGTCGATACAGGGGTGTTTGTAATGCTGATGGTTCAATGATTTCCTTGCCGGTGAGTTTGGTTAGGTCCGCAATGAAATCCTGTCGTTGTTTTTGTTCATAATGATTCAGGATTATCTTGGGAGTAGTAGTTCGATCCTCTATAACTGCAAGCAACTGCCCTTTTTGAATAAAATCTCCTTCTTTGATTAGTATTGATTCGAGTATGCCGCCGATAGAAGGCTTTATATCTGTTCTTTCTGTTTGAGGTCGTATGATGCCAGTACTTTTTATGGATATAGTTGTTTTGATAAATGGAAGGGAGCCAATAGCAGAGACTACCAGTGTAAGTGTGACTAAATAAATGGCCTTGCTTTTTTTCCATAGGGTCGGTTGATGATTATGTATTGATAGGGTTTGGATTGGTATCATTTGTTTTGAATGAATAATAAAAGCAAATGGTCTTAATTAAGACAGTTAATCCAATTAAGATTGTCATGAACAGATGTTTAGTTGGTGGAGGTATAAATCCATAGATATACACCAGCTTTCCTTTTATAGATAACCAGGGTGGGGATTGCAAATCGATACTCCAGCAGAAATGCTGTTTCACCTGGACATCTAATAGTGCATGTTCGCGTAAATATGCAGCGCAATAAGTTGATAAAAGATTGTCTGTTCCAATAAGCAATTTCATAACCAGGTATCCCGCAAATATTGACTTGCACCAGGATAGGATAATTTTTTTCTGCGTTTTTAAAGTTGAATGGGAAGTATGGTTGAGTGCATAAAATATAGGAATACTATACAATGCTTGCCATACCAGGCAATCTGTGATCAGCAATAACCAGCCACCGTTGAATGTCTGTACTACCCAATTTCCTTCGAGGGAAAGGTCTGGCGACATGATATAAGTACTTATAAGATCATAAGCATTCAATATTGTCATCCATAAAATGATGTACACTTTTTGCTTCATTTTATTAAGAGGGTAAGGTGCAGCCACCTTACCCATTTGTTTATTGATGAATAATGGTGTCACGTTTTACGCCATTGGAAATAATGATAGTATCTCCGTGGTGTGTATTCAGATTGTATATATTGGTTGTATTACCAGTGCCATTTGTAGTATTGGTCTGATTGCCTACACCATTTCCACAGCTACTAAGCAATAAGCAAGCACCGATGGCAATAAGCCAGATAAAACCACCATCTGTTTCCTCTAATTCCTGTGCATTTAGCTCAGTTAATTGAAATTGAGATAATTCCATAATGCTTCTTTGTTTAAATGGTTACAGATTATTTTTTGCCAGGTAAGGGCACTTGTAATGAACCATGTGCGCTTGAACTGTTTTGAACAGAATCCTGACTGAAGTGGCTCGTGTTATTATTATGATCTCCATTGAAACTGTTCACCTGATTACCGCTTCCATTTCCACATCCGGACAGCAGGGCGCAGGCAGCTATTACAAGAAACCACACAAAGCCTCCATCTGTTTCTTCCATATCTGACTGAGACATAGGTATAAGTCCAAAGCGGTTTAATTCTATTGTTTGCATACAAGGTGTTTTAATGGTAAATACTCGTCTGATGTTCGTTGTACATCCGAACAGGGCTTACAGTAAATTTTCCCTTCGACGGCCTCTTTTTCTTTGGGTTAGACCGTACATCATGATCCCGCAATTAGCAGCTGCTGAATGACTGGCTATAGTCGATTGCACGACCATTTTAATTGGTAGCTGATAGCGCAATGAATAACTACAACCTAATTTGGTGTAGCCTTTACTTTCTGTAGTTGGGGGGAGCGATCATTGAATGATCTTTTATTAATCCATTGTGCTGTTAAGCGTGTGGATGAATGTGGATGTAAAATTAGCTAGAAGGAGAATTCTATGCAATCAGGATTATACACAGATTGAGAAAGAATGAGATGTTGGGTGCGACTGAGGTTAAATAATCAACGAGCGGCGTAGTGAAATCGAAATCGATTGGTGCGAGTGAAGTGGAGTAGGTAGGATAGCTGATTGAGGGAGACAGCTAATGGGAATAATCATATCTTTTAAATGCCACTGAGGGCACAGAGAAACACTGAAACGATTCTGTGCTTCTCTGTGCCCTCAGTGGCATTCAATTAAATGTAACCTATTTAAAAAAGCCCAAATAGCATACCATCAACTTTGCTGATGATTTCTCCAAAATGCTCTTCACTTTCTGCGAACTTATTTTTATCGCAATCGATCACCAGTAATTGGCCTTCTTTGTAGCCATCGATCCATTTATTATAATATTCATTCAGACGTTTTAAATAATCAAGCCTGATATTTTCCTCATACTCACGACCACGCTTCTGAATCTGGGCCACTAGTGTAGGAACAGATGCCTTTAAATAAATCAGCAAATCAGGTGGTTGTACCATGGTCTTCAGGGTTTGGAAGAACTGGTAATAATTATCGAAATCTCGCTTACTCATCAAACCCATTTCATGCAGGTTAGGCGCAAAAATATTAGCATCCTCATAAATGGTTCTGTCCTGTATCACCGTTTCAGTACCATGGTGAATATCCAATAACTGATTTAAACGACTGTTTAAAAAGAAGATCTGTAAATTGAAACTCCATCTCGGCATGTCTTCATAAAAATCCATCAGGTATGGATTATGATCAACATCCTCAAACTGAGGAATCCAGCGATAATGCTTGCTCAGCATTTCAGTTAGCGTAGTTTTACCGGCGCCGATATTTCCGGCAATAGCCACATGTTTTGGTTTCTTGATTTTCGCCATAAAAATGAAAATACGAAAGTTGAGAGAATTAGGCAGAGAATTTTCAGGGAAGATGATGGTTTGGGGCCATAGTCCATGGTCCATAGACCATAGTGAATGGTCAATGGTCAATAGTCTTTGGTTAATTTACTATTACTATGGACCATGGGCCATGGACTATGGTCCATAAACCTAATAATCCATCCCTACAGCAGATCGTACCAGTTTTAGGGTAGCTGATGCGCTTTGCCTTGCTTTTTCTGCTCCTTGCCTGATGATTTTTTGCAACAGATCGGGGTTGTTTTGAATATCTGAGGCTTTGGCCCTGATCGGTTGGATAAAGCGAATCATATCTTCTGCCAACTGCTTTTTCAAATCGCCATAGCGAATAATACAATTGCCAGCACTGCTATTATTGAAATCGTCTTCGAATTTTTTTACCGTATCAGCACTACTCACCAGTTTCATAAGTGTGAACAGGTTTTCTATGTAATCAGGTTTTATGGAATTAGGCTCAGATGGTCCCTGGTCGGTCTTGGCTTTCATGATTTTTTTCCGGATGCTATCATCTTCATCAGCCAGATAAAGTGTATTCATCTGGTTCTCACTCTTGCTCATCTTTCCAACGCCATCCAGACTTAATATTTTGACCAGTTCCCCTCCATAATTAAATGCATAAGGTAAAGGCAATACATCGCCATAACGATGGTTAAACCTTTCGGCATAATTACGGGCCATTTCCAAATGCTGTTCCTGGTCCTTACCCACGGGCACTTTTACAGCCCTGTGAATCAGTATATCGGCGGCTTGTAAAACCGGATAGGTAAGCAAACCAGCATTTACATTATCTGGCTGTAACCGCACTTTTTCTTTGAATGTAACCGTCTTTTCAAGCTCACCCTTATATGCCATCATATTAAGGTATAAGTATAGTTCGGCAATCTCGGGTACATCACTTTGTACATATAAGGCCACTTTTTCAGGATCTAATCCACAAGCAACATTCTCAGCAATTACCCTGTAAACACTATTTTTTAATTCGCGTGTGTCGGGGTGGGTGGTAAGACTATGCCAGTTCGCTACAAAAAAATAACAGTTAAACTCATCCTGCATACGAACATAGTTACGCATAGCTCCAAAATAATTTCCCAGGTGCAAAAAGCCAGTTGGGCGAATTCCACTTAAAACAACCTCTTTTTCCATCCGGCGAAGATAAGAAAGAGAAACTATAAGCTGCAAGACGCAAGCCATTGCGGTCTGGGAAAAAAAGCTTCTAGCTTCTAGCTGCTAGCTACTGGCTTTTTTAGCTATTAATTTAAGTATCCACAAGCATAAATATGGTAATTAAATATTTATTCTAAGTAGGTTTTACAAAACAAATTCGCAAGCCCTGTCATTTATTCAAATAATTGCAGAAAACCTAAAATATGCACCAATCAAGGCTAGCAGCTAGAGGCTAGAAGCGCGCAGCCTATTTTCCCTTGACAGTTTTGGCCGCAAGCTACAAACTGCAAGGCTTAAAAATTTTCCACTTTTTACTGTTGCCTGTAACTTGCCCTTAGTTTCAAAGATTGAATTTTCTATATCCTTATCAGGGAGGATATTTGTAAAGAAAAAAGGGACAGGTACATAAACCATAAAACCACCTCCCCAAAATCAAAATTTAAAAACCAAACACAAATCCGACATCAGCCATCCGACATCCTCCATATTATCCACCCCCATCGAGTTCCTCAAAGGCGTTGGTCCGCTACGGGGTGATTTATTGCGAAAGGAACTCGAGATATTCACTTTTGGTGACCTGTTGGATCATTTTCCTCATCGCCATATTGATAAGACAAGGGTCAATAAAATTGCAACCATTAATTATCAAACAGATTTTGCACAGGTAGCAGGAATTTTACAACAGTTCGAAATATTGGGTGAAAAGCGAACCAAACGTTTAGTCGCTTTGCTGAAAGACGATTCCGGCAGCATTGAATTAACCTGGTTCCAGGGGATTAATTGGGTGCAAAAAAATCTGGTGCAAGGACAGAAATACCTTGTTTTCGGGCGAACAGGTTTTTTTAATGGGAAACCTCAAATGGTTCACCCGGAAATTGAACCTTTTGTTGCTGCCAAAGCCGATGGTAAGGAATATCTTGAACCCGTTTATCCAGCCACTGAAAAATTAAAAGCCCGCAATTTAAATGGTCGTCAAATAGGGAAACTCACTTATCAGTTGTTTTCCCAAATTAAACCAACTGATATCCCAGAAAATCTTCCTGAACATATCATAACTGCACATGGACTAATCAATCGCTATGATGCCTATGTGAATATTCATTTTCCTGTTTCACAGGATGCGTATAATCGTTCTCTCAAGAGACTCAAATTTGAAGAGTTGTTTATTGCGCAGGTAAGACTTAACCTGATACGATTAGAGCGACATAAAAGCAGCAGGGGAGTACTGTTCGAAAAAGTGGGTGATCTGTTCAATCAATTTTACAATCATTTTCTTCCTTTCCAACTTACCGGTGCACAAAAAAGAGTAATCAGAGAAATTAGAACGGATACCGGACGGGGTTATCAAATGAACCGTTTATTACAAGGTGATGTAGGAAGTGGTAAAACAATTGTGGCTTTACTAAGCATGCTGCTTGCTGCAGATAATGGATACCAAAGCTGCCTGATGGCACCTACCGAAATACTGGCCCAGCAACATTATACTGGCCTTAAGGAATTGCTGAAAGAAATGCCTGTTGAAATTGCCCTGCTTACAGGTAGTGTAAAAGGAAAGGAAAGGAAAAGAATCCTGGCCGGACTACTAAACGATACGATTCATTTTGTGGTGGGAACACATGCGGTTATTGAAGATGTGGTTCAGTTTAAAAACCTTGGACTGGTTGTTGTAGACGAACAACATCGTTTTGGTGTAGCCCAAAGGGCAAAATTATGGGAGAAAGCCGCGATACCGCCACATGTGTTGGTGATGACGGCTACCCCAATACCCAGGACCCTGGCTATGACCGCCTATGGCGATCTTGATTATAGTGTAATGGATGAATTACCACCGGGCAGACAACCTATCACTACTGTTCATCGTAATGAAATAGCAAGGGCAAGTGTAATGGATTTTGTAAAAACAGAAATTCAAAAAGGCAGACAGGCTTATTTTATATACCCACTGATTGAAGAAAGTGAAAAATTAAGTTATGAAGACCTGATGCAGGGCTATGAGCAGGTTAAAAGTTTTTTTCCTGAACCAAAGTATCGTATAAGTATGGTGCACGGCAGGCAAACTGCAGATCAGAAAGAAACAAACATGCAACGTTTTGTATCCGGCGACACACAGATAATGGTAAGTACCACTGTAATTGAAGTAGGCGTAAATGTTCCCAATGCCTCGGTTATGGTTATCGAAAGTGCCGAAAAATTCGGATTATCACAATTACACCAGCTTCGAGGAAGGGTGGGAAGGGGTAGTGAGAAAAGTTTTTGCATTTTATTAACGGGTGCCAAAGTAAGCAAAGAGGGCCGTGAACGGATCAATACTATGTGTGCCACAAATGATGGTTTTAAAATAGCAGAAAAAGACCTTGAACTGCGTGGCCCTGGTGATATTGAAGGCACCAGACAGAGCGGTGAATTGAATTTTAAAGTAGCTAGCATAGTGCAGGATAAGGACTTATTGGAATTGGCCCGGACAGCCGCAGAACAAATTTGTGAGGAAGATCCGGACCTGAATATGGCAAAGAATTTGCTGTTAAAACATTACTTGAAGTCACAGAAAGGTAAAAATGCCTGGAGTAAAATATCCTGATGTGAACTTTAACATGGCAGGAATCGTTTATTATAGTAACTTATTAAAAAATTGAGGATTGGCAGCACTGAAGAAAATAGTTGGTGTAGTGGTATTGCTTATGTCAGGAATAATGACCTTTGCACAGAATTATCTGGAATTTGTTGAAAACAAGGGGCAGTGGGACAAGAAAATACGCTTTCTGGCTAATACAGGCATTGGATCCGTGGCGCTCCAATCTGATGGATACCGGGTTTTACTTTATAATGAATCAGATTTAAGCAGGTTGAACCCTCATGCTGGTACGCACCAGCATAATACGCCAACTCCTACAGTAAAAACTTCCTCAAATGTGGACATTCCCCGAAATCCTGAAGGAGGTGGGGGGACATCTGAAAACGGTATTTTAAGAGGGCATACTTACCAGGTTAAGTTTCTTAATGCAAACCCCAATGCCGAAGTGGTTCCTGATAAAGCACTTTCCGCTTATAACAACTATTTTATCGGAAATGATTCTACGAAATGGGCGCCTAACTGTAAGATATACCAGGCAGTTACGTTTAAAAATATCTATCCCAATATTGATATCCGTTATTACACAACAAGCGGGGTTTTAAAGTATGACCTTATTGTACATCCAGGAGGTAATATCGATGATGTAAACCTTTATTTTGAAGGTGCAGACGGACTTAAAGTAAAAGATAAAAAGCTGCTGATCAAAACATCAGTGATGGATGTTCAGGAGATGGAACCTTATAGTTATCAACTACTACGTAATACTAAAAAGGAAGTTCCCTGCAGTTTTGATGTGAAAGGTAATATTGTTCGTTTTAAGCTGAATGGCGCTTATAATAAAGATGCTACGTTGGTCATAGATCCATCTATTGTTTTTATTAGTTATTCCGGTAGTACGGCAGATAACTGGGGTTTTACTGCAACCTATGATGCGCAGGGTAATTTTTATGGTGGTGGTATCGTATTTCAGTCAGGTACATTCCCGGTAAATAATGGTGCATTCCAAAGAACTTTTCAGGGCGGTGTACGAGAAGGCGACTTACCTGCTAACGATATTGCAATTATCAAATTTGATCCCTCCGGATTCAACAGGATTTATGCTACCTATCTGGGTGGTACAGGGAATGAGCAACCGCATAGTCTGGTTGTTGATGGACAAGGAAATTTATTTATAGCCGGACGTTCCAGTTCTGGAAATACCTATCCTACGCGTGGACTTGGTTTATACGGTAGTGGTGGTGGGGCTGATATAATTATTACTAAATTAAATGCCTCTGGCTCTGATATTCTTAGTTCAATTCGTATAGGGGGTACTGGTGATGAAGGTGTGAATGTACGTCAGAACTATACACCGCCTTTTGTAGCAGAAAGTACCCGCAGAAATTATGGGGACGATGCACGCAGTGAAATCATACTTGATGCGGCAGGTAACCCTATTCTGGCATCTGTAACCCAGTCTGTGAATTTTCCAATAACAGCTTCCGCATTTCAAACTACTCCGGGAACAGCTACTCCAACACGTTTTCAGGATGGAGTAGTAATTAAATTAAATGCAGATCTTAGTGCAGTTCAATTCAGTTCATTTCTGGGTGGAAATGGAGATGATGCCGCTTTTGTACTTGCCCTGCACCCACAAAATGGAAATATCTATGTGGCTGGTGGAACCATGAGTAATAATTTACCAGGTGATAAATCTGGCGTATTATTTCCAACTTTTCAAGGTAATGTAGATGGCTTTGTATCAATTATTTCACCAGATGGTTCTCAAATTCTTAAAACAAGTTATTTCGCAACAAACGGTATAGACCTGATCTATGGAATTCAATTTGACCGAAATGGGTTTCCTTATATCATGGGAACAACTACTGTTGCCTGGCCTGTAATAAATGCACCTATAAACGCGAATAATAGTCAGGCAACCGGTAAGCAATTTATTTCTAAACTACAGCCTGATTTATCTGGCTTTATATATTCAACCAATTTCGGAACGGTTACGGGTAGTGTACCCAATATTTCACCAACCGCTTTTCTTGTTGATCGTTGCGAAAATGTCTATGTATCCGGTTGGGGAGGAACCTTACAAACAGGGATGCCCTCATCTGGTACAAGGGGATTGGTTACTGCAGGAACAGATCAATTTAAAACATCAACAGACGGGGAGGACTTATATTTCTATGTTATTGAAAAAGATGCCCGGTCTATTTTATTTGCTTCATTTTTTGGCGCCTCAGCATTAAATGCAACAAACCCTCCTTCACCAGACCATGTTGATGGAGGAACAAGTCGTTTTGATCGCAATGGGACTATCTATCAATCAATTTGTTCCTGCTCCGGCAATTCAGATGGCTCTGGAATGGTAACGGGTACTGCAGGAGCCTGGGCAAGAAATAACCAGAACCAATCTAATGGGGGACGCTGTAATCTATTGGCCATAAAATTATCATTCGACCTTGCAGGTGTTGGTGCGGGTATTCAGACATCTATAAACGGCGTGCCGAGAGATACAGCAGGTTGTGTACCATTAACTGTCGATTTCCGTGATACCATCGCTCAGGCAAAAGCTTACTGGTGGAATTTTGGGGATGGTACACCTGATATTCGTACCACCACTCCATCTATATCACATACGTTTAATAATATCGGACTTTACAGGGTTAGATTGATAGCAGTTGATTCCAGTAAGTGCAATCTTGCCGATACAGTTTATATCAATATGAGGGTAAGAGGTGATGAAGCTGCATTATCATTTACGGCAACAAAAGTGCCGCCTTGTGAATCATTAACTTTTGAATTTAATAATACTTCTGTTGCTCCCGCGGGTAAACCATTCACCAATCAAAGTTTCAGGTGGGATTTTGGTGATGGAACAACCAGGATTGCAGGTACTGGCATTGTAACTCATACCTATGCCGCTGGTGGTACGTTTGATGTAAAACTGGTCTTAATTGACACCAATTACTGTAATCATGCAGATAGTATTATTCAACAGATTCGCATTTCGCCAAATGTAGATGCAAGGTTTACTACACCTGCAATTGGTTGCGCTCCATATAATGCTGTATTCAATAATACATCATTAGCCGGACAACAATTCTTCTGGGATTTTGGCGATGGAAGCACATCTACGGCAACGAGTCCAACCCATTTATATGCAACCCCGGGTTCTTACACTGTACAATTAATTGCAGTAGACAATGCAACCTGTAACCTGCGCGATACAACCACACAAACCATTACGGTTAGTGGAAGTCCGACAGCAGCTTTTACCTATTCACCTAACCCAACAGAACCCAATACACCAGTTGTATTTAATAATGGCTCGGTTGGCGGAACAAGTTTTAAATGGTTATTTGGTGATGGGGATAGTACCATTACCACCGACCCGGATATACAGGTGCCACATCAGTATAATAGAACCGGAACTTATAATGCATGCCTAATTGCGTTTAATGCGGCAGGTTGTAGTGACACAACCTGCCAATCAATAAGCGTAACCGTAAATGCAAATGCTGAAGTGCCCAATGCATTTTCACCAAATGGCGATGGCACCAATGACCGCATATTCGTGAGGGGTTTCGGAATTGGTAAAATGACCTGGCGCATTTATAACAGATGGGGGGTACAGGTTTATATTAGTAATAACCAGACAGAAGGTTGGGATGGTACATACAAAGGAAGGTTGCAGCCTCAGGATGTGTACCATTATACTTTACAGATTGAATTTACGAGTGGAGATAAGGTGTCCAGAAAAGGAGATATTACATTACTTCGATAATTGCCAGTTATGCATAGTGTGTTGAAAACAGCAGGGATTATTTTGTTATTGATCATTGGCGTCAATGTTAATGGGCAAGGTTTGCATTTTTCTCAGTATTATAATGCACCATTATTAGTTAATCCGGCCAATACTGGTTTTAATCCGGATTACGATTATCGTATTGGAGGTAATTATCGCAATCAATGGGCAAGTGTAGGTAATCCATATCGTACCATGAGTGCCTGGGGTGATACCAAATTATTCACCAATCGATTTGAAAATGGATGGATGGGGCTTGGCGCAGCATTATATAGCGACAAAGCAGGAAGCGGGAACCTTGTTTCTACCAATGCTTATGCTAGCGTAGCATGGCACCAGATGATTGGCTATAATAGTTTATTAAGTGGTGGGTTTAGTCTTGGATTGGTGACCAAAAGAATTGATATTACAAAACTGAGTTTTGATAATCAATGGAACGGACAATTTTTCGATATCAATGTTCCTTCAAATGAACCATTTGCTTATAGCCAAACTTCCTACGTAGACCTGCAGGTAGGGATGAATTATGCTTATTTTGCTTCTGATAATTTATACCTGAATGCTGGTGTAAGTGTAATGCATCTTAACACGCCGCAAGAGAGTTTCTTTTCTCCGAATGTGGCTGATACACGCGTTAACAGGAGGTATACCGGCTTTGTAAATGCCAGTATGAAAATTGAAGATAGATGGATTGTTAATCCAAATATTTATGTGAGTAAAATGAGTAATGCATGGGAAACCGTAGTTGGTTTTAATGCAAACAGAGATTTGAGTGGCGATGGTGCACAACAACTTATTCTTGGTGTTTATTATCGCCATAAAGATGCAGTGATTCCTCTGGTTGGTTATCAGGTAAATGATACCCGTTTTACGTTTAACTACGATGCAACTACCTCTAACCTGAGTAGTATAAATGGTGCCCGAGGGGCCTATGAAATATCCATAGTAAAGAGTGGCATTTTTACCAATGGTGGAAGAGGGGTGAAGTGCCCTACGGTTAGGTTTTAAGACAATAGACGATAGTCCATAGACCATGGACCATGGTCTATGGACTATCGTCAAGCATTAAATTTCGATATCATCATCATCATCGTCAGCATCCCTTGTTAGGGTATAATCTTCATCTGACAGGTATTCACTATATTTTTTATTAACAGCATCAGACTGCGCTTTGCCATTGATGTAGAGCTTATGGTCCTTCACCTGTATTTTATAACTATCTTTTTTGTTGATAAGCCCGTCTTTATCTAAGGCATCAACAAATGATTTCATTCTTACTAATTGCTTTTTTGCGGTATTAATACCTTCTTTGGCTTCAGCCAAACCTTTTTCTACTTCTGTTTTTATTTTTTTAAAGTCAATATCATGCTTGAACTTTTCTGACTTAAGTTCCTTTTTGGCTTTTGCCATTTCCAGGTCTATTTCTTTGAAATCAATTTCTTTTAATGCCGCCGCAACTTCTTTCATAGCCTTTTGTACTTCCACCTGGATTTTGTCTAAGTCTACTTTTTTTATTTCTTCCATGGCCTTTTTGATTTCCACATCCATTTTGTCGAGGTCTATTTTCAGGTCGCGGTTCATTTCAATGGAAGCTTTATCCAATTCCCTGATGGCTTTATCAAGATCGTGAATCTTGTAGTCGCGATCATCTTCATATTTAAACTTGTATTTCTTTTTTGGTTTGATGGTATCCTGCATAAAATAATCACCATCTGGTGTATCTGCTGTGTTGTTGTTGTCGGATACCTTCCATGCAGTAAAGCTGATGGTTAACAAGGCCAGTACGATGCCTGTTGCCCATTTGTTGAATAAGATTGTTTTCATAATGTTGAATTAGTGATTGACGAATTATTTCGTAGTAAACGTACGATAATATTCGTAAATAGATAAAAAATCTGGATAATCGGTTGTTTTTTAACATTTGTGGTTGTTGGGGTGGTTGAATTGTCTGGTGCTGTCAGCGCTTATTGTTTTATATTGCAGCACTTCAAACGAACCTATATGAAATATCATTCATTAGACCCTAACATCTTCATTACCAATAGGGAACGATTCATTAAGGCTATGTTGCCCAATAGTATTGCCATTTTTGTAAGCAATGATGAATGGCCTATGAATGGTGATGCCCTGCATAAGTTCAAGCAAAACAGTAACCTCTTTTGGCTAAGTGGCATAACACAGGAAGATTCCATGGTCATTTTATTCCCAAACTGTCCGGATCCCAAATACAGGGAAGTACTGGTTTTGGTTCGTCCTAATGAATTGAAAGAAAAATGGGATGGCAAAAGGCTGAGAATTAATGAAGCAACCGCTATTTCCGGAATTCAAACCATCGTATGGCTTGATAGTATGGATGCATTATTACAAACCTGGGTTCATTTGGCCGATAATGTTTACCTGGATACCAATGAAAATGATCGTAAGGCCTCACTAATCAGAAGTCGCGATTATCGTTTTGTTGATGAAATGAAAGCGCGTTATCCTTTACATCAGTATCATCGTTCAGCAAAAATCATGCGTTCGTTGAGGGCCATTAAAACAAAAGAAGAAGTAGCGGTTATCCAGCAAGCAATCAATATAACTGAACATACTTTCCGTCGCTTGCTTGGGTTTATTAAACCCGGTGTAATGGAATATGAAATAGAAGCCGAAATCTACCACGATTTTTATAGTCAGCGGGCTACAGGTCCAGCATACGGAAGTATTATAGCCAGTGGTGACCGGGCACGCATACTACATTACGTGTCGAATAACCAGGAATGTAAAGACGGGGAAATGATTCTGATGGATTTTGGAGCCGAATACGGTGGTTATTGTGCAGATCTGACGCGTACTATACCAGTTAATGGAAAATTCACACGCAGACAAAAAACAGTTTATAATGCCTGTTTACATTTGCATAACTATGCGAAAAGCATCTTAAAACCGGGGATAACGATTGTAGATTATACCGATAAAGTAGGAGAGGAAGCCACACAGCAGTTCTTGAAAATTGGCTTGCTCAAAAAATCTGATGTAAAGAATGAAAACCCTGAAAACAGGGCATATCGTAAATATTTATATCATGGTATTTCTCATCACCTCGGCATTGATGTACATGATTTGGGTACCAAAACCGAACCCATAAAAGCGGGTATGGTTTTCACCATAGAACCGGGTATTTACATCGAAGAAGAACAAATGGGTATACGTATAGAAAATAATTTCTGGATCACCAGGAATGGCAATATTGACCTGATGAAAAATATTCCGATTACAGTAGAAGATATAGAAGCATTGATGAAGAAGAGGTGATAGCAGTTAGGAGTTAGGTATTAGGTGTTAGGGATTAGTTATAAATTTAATAAACCCCTCTCCTAATACCTAACACCTAATACCTAGCACCTAGCACCTAACACCAGTAACGCATAAACCTATTGATTCGCCTCGTAAGTTTTAGGCAATAAAAAAGTTCCATGAAACAAATTCCGAATTTATTCACCCTGCTTAACCTGATTTTTGGTTGTTTGGCCATTGTTTGTATTATGCAAACTGGACTAACTATTACCAGTTCTTCTGCAGGTGAGCCTATTGTTGAAGTGCCGGAACAAATGCAATGGGCCAGTCTATTACTTGCCCTGGCGGCTGTAATTGATTTTTGCGACGGTTTTGTGGCCAGATTTCTCAAAGTACCTTCCGATTTGGGTAAGCAGTTAGATTCTCTGGCTGATGTGGTGAGTTTTGGTGTGGCGCCGGGATTAATTGTATATCAATTTCTAAGGCTATCTATGGCACAGGAACCCGATGGACTTGACACTTCCATTATTTGGCTTTTCCCTGCTTTTTTATTGCCCTGTGCCGGCGCATACCGTTTGGCTAGGTTTAATATTGATACGCAACAAACCTATGGGTTTAAAGGTGTGCCGATTCCGGCCGCTGGTTTATTGTTTGCTTCATTTCCACTGATTTACTGGAACACAAGTGAATCATGGGTGATTAATCTGATGCTCAATAAATGGTTTTGGTATGTATTGGTTACCGTGGTTAGCTATCTCATGGTATCTACTTTACCTATGATGGCACTTAAATTCAAAAATATCAGCCTGAAAAAACTGGCACCATTTCTTATTATTGCTGCTGTCGCAGTAGTTGGGGCTTTCTTATTTGGGTGGCTTGCAGTTCCGCTTAGTTTTATTGCTTACGTAGTTTTATCTTTGCTCCTTAAACAAACAGAATCATGACCTATAACGTGCAGATTAAAGTAATGCCTTTAAAAGACCTTCTCGACCCTCAGGGTAAAGCAGTGTTGGGCGGATTAACAAATCTTGGATTAGGATCGGTTACCGATGTAAGAGTTGGTAAACATATTACTTTACAGATCGATGCTGCTACAGAAGCTGAAGCAAAACAAATAGCCGAAGATGCCTGCAAAAAACTACTCGCTAATCCAGTGATGGAGTTTTACGAAATAGAAATGATACAATAATTTGATAATGTCAGATGTCAGATCTCAGATTCCAAATCTGCCATCTGCCATCTGACATCTTACATTCGATTATGCTCTACCTCGTTCCTACACCACTTGGGAATTTAAAAGATGTAACCATTCGGTCTATTGAAGTGTTACAGCAGGTAGACGTAATACTATGTGAGGATACACGCACTTCTTCCCGGTTTTTAAATCATTACCAGATTCAAAAACCGCTTTCTTCTTATCACCAGCACAATGAACATAAAATTGTTGCTCACCTCGTTGATCAGATGAAAGCCGGAAAACAGTTTGCACTCATAACAGATGCCGGTACACCTGGAATTTCTGATCCCGCATTTTTATTGGTGAGGGCTTGTTTACAGGAAGGTATAAAAGTAGAATGTTTACCAGGCGCTACTGCATTTGTACCTGCATTGGTTAACAGTGGCATTCCTTCTAACCGCTTTGTATTCGAAGGCTTTCTCCCTATAAAAAAGGGGCGTCAAACGCTCTTTAAACAATTGGCACTGGAAACCCGCACCATGATTTTTTATGAAAGTCCTGTTCGACTGGTTAAAACACTAGATGAAATGGCTGGTTATTTTGGTGATGACAGGGCCTGTTCCGTTAGTCGTGAGCTCACTAAAATGTATGAAGAAAATTTCAGGGGCACTATCAAAACAGTAGCCGATCATTTCAGGGCGAAAGCCGTGAAAGGTGAAATTGTTATTGTAATTGGTGGCATAGAAGAATAAGCAATCACCCTGCATTTTTCTACACTAATACCATACGCTAATCTCATCCAGTTTTTTTCTGGATAAATCTGGCACAAAACATTCTTCTATCGGATATCCCACGGGAATAAGTAAATAAGGCTTTTCATTCTCCGGCCTGTTTAAAATTTTACTGAGAAAATTCATAGGAGATGGGGTATGCGTAAGCGCAACCAATCCTGAATGATGGATTGCGGTTAATAAGAACCCGCAAGCGATTCCACAACTTTCGGTTACATAGTAATTTTGTCGTTTCTTTCCCCTGCTATCGATCTCATAACTTCTCCTAAAAACAATTATTAAATAAGGAGCTGTTTCCAAAAAAGGTTTTTGCCAATCAGTTTGCAAAGGAGCCAGGTCTTCCAGCCACTCTTCGCTCATGCGTTGGTCATAACTCTCTTTTTCTTCCATTTCTGCTTCCAAACGTATCTGGCGCTTTATTGCCGGGTCTTTAACTATACAAAATGTCCATGGCTGCTTATGTGCCCCCGAAGGAGCTGTAGAGGCCGACAATAGTATATTTTCAATGATGGAAGGTTCAATTGGTTTATCTGAAAAGTCACGAACTGTACGTCTTTTATCCATCCATTCATAAAATTCCCGGGCTCTTTGTTTAGTTTCCCCCGCATTATATGTTTCTTTATGATAAGCAACAAATGGAAAGCCATTGATTATCTTTGAAGTTGCCATAATTCTTTTTTTCTGAAATTAGCATAATAAACGATTCTATCACACATGAAAAAATCATTGTACTTTTTATTGCTCGTAACATCATTCATTGTTAAGTCATCGATGCTTCAGGCACAACCCGATCGTTGGCAGCAACGCATCAAGTACCAGATCAATGTTAATATGGATGTTAATACAAACCGCTTTGCCGGTACTGAGAAAATTGACTATTGGAATAATTCTCCGGATACTTTAACCCGTATTTTCTTTCATCTATACTGGAATGCATTTCAGCCCAACAGCAGCATGGATGTTCGAAGCCGTGAACTGGGTAAAACCGTATTGCGCGAACCTTCACGCTTTGGTGACGGACTCGATTGGGATCCCAGGGTAAAAGACAGGATCAGTAAACTTACACCTGATGAAATCGGCTATCAAAATGTGGCGACCGTTAAAATCGCTGGTGTTGCGCAGGAACTCAAAGTGCATGAAACAATTCTGGAGGTAGTGCTTGCAAAACCCATCATGCCTAAATCAAAGATTCAGTTGGATGTTCAGTTTGAAGCACAAGTACCAAAGCAAATCCGCAGAAGTGGCCGTGATAACGCTGAAGGTGTACGCTATAGCATGAGCCAGTGGTACCCAAAAGTGGTAGAGTATGATTACCAGGGTTGGAATGCAAACCCTTATATAGCGAGAGAATTTTATGGCGTTTGGGGAGATTTTGACGTAAATATTACCATCGACAAAAATTATTTTGTTACCGCTGGAGGCGATCTGGTAAATGCCAATGAAATAGGCAGAGGATATGAAGCACCTGGCGCAAAACCAGTTAGTCCTTCAGGAAGCACTGTTACCTGGAAATGGCAGGCATATAATGTGCATGATTTTATGTGGGCAGCAGACCCTTCCTATCAAATGATTACAAGAAAAACGCCAAACGGTCCATTGCTTCGAATAGTATTTAAAGGAACTGATACGCTGGATGCACGTTGGCAGAAAGTAGCCGATTCTACTGCATTGGCTTATCCGATTATTGCAAAAACCTTCGGCCCATATCCTTATAAAACCTACAGTTTTGTACAAGGTGGCGATGGTGGAATGGAATATCCAATGGCAACACTTATTAAAAGTGCAAGCATTGGAACTGCCATTCATGAATGGATGCATAGCTGGTATCAGATGATGATGGGGACCAATGAATCATTATATCCCTGGATGGACGAGGGATTCACAGATTATGCGACATCTCGTGTAATGGCTGAAATGCGCGGTAGATCAGGCTTTGCTGCGGAGGGGTCTTACCGTAGTTATTTTAACCTGGCAAAAAGTGGAATGGAAGAACCCGCTAGTACACATTCAGACCATTACAATACCAACTTCGCCTATAGTGCAGCCGCTTATAGTAAAGGGGCAGTATTTATGGCACAACTTGGATATATAGTGGGAGAAAAAGTACGTGATCAGATTCTGCTGGATTATTATTACCAGTGGAGGTTTAAGCACCCCAATCCCAATGACTTTATTCGTATAGCCGAAAAAAGAAGTGGGATGGAGCTTGATTGGTACAAAGAATATTGGATCAATTCAACTAAAACAATTGATTATGCGGTTGGTGATATCAATGTAGAAAATAATAAAACCATGCTGTCGATAAAACGTATTGGTAAAATGCCGATGCCGATAGATGTGCTGGTTACCTATAAAGATGGATCACAGGAAATGCATAATATTCCACTAGATCTGATGTATGGCGTTAAACCGGCTGAAAATGATATTCCCCGAACTGTACATGAGCCATGGCATTGGACGCATCCTGAATATAAATTCTCCATCAGTAAGGGGATTCAGGAAATCAAATCCATAGAGATTGATCCAAGTATGCGGTTGGCAGATTTAAACCGAAACAATAATAAACTGGTGATACCAGATTAATCATCTTCGAAAAAGCATCCTCCGGGATGCTTTTTTAATATTCCATCTTTCTAAGGCTAGGTGCTTTGAACCAGGTAGTAATTACAACGAGTAAAGTCATACAGCCACCAAAAACAACCGAAGGAACCACCCCCAGAAGTTTTGCGGCAACGCCACTTTCAAATTGACCAAGTTCATTACTGCTGTTAATGAACATGGAGTTAACACTCATCACCCTTCCCCTCATTTGATCAGGTGTTTTTAATTGAAGTATGGTACCTCTTACTACCACACTGATGCCATCCAGGATACCACTTAGCATTAATACAAAGAAGGATAACCAAAACCATTTAGACAATGCAAATGTGATGATGCAGATACCAAATCCACCTACGGCAAGTAATAGTTTTTTCCCCTGCTGTTTTTTTAGCGGGAAAATGGTCAAAAGAATTACCACAAGTATTGCCCCAATATCAGAAGCCGCATTCAGCCATCCAAAACCAATAGGTCCGATTTTTAAAATATCCTTTGCAAATACCGGGATCATTGCTACGGCACCTCCAAATAGCACTGCAAATAAATCCAGACTTAAAGCACCTAATACTTCTTTAGTTTTAAAAACAAATCGCAGCCCTTCTTTTACACTATCCAGCGTTTTTTTCTCACCCGGTTCATTCAGGGATGGTTTGGGTTTTATGCGGTACATGAAGGAAAAACCGATGGCAACCAGGGAGCAGATGATGATCAGGGATCCTGTATTTCCCAGCAATGCAATCATAAAACCAACCGTTGCATGTCCGGTTACTGATGCGGTGAGCCAGATGCCCTGGTTCCAGGTGGTTGCATTCTGTAGTTGTTCCCTTGGAACAATTGATGCCACCATTGTTCCAAAAGTAGGACCGGTAAATGCCCGAATGATTCCCGTAAAGAAAATGATTACATAGATACTGAAAGCAATCCAATGATTACTTAACTGATCGGATGTATAATTGGTTGATAAGAGCAATAAAAACAGGGCACAGGTAAAATAAAGGCTAACACCGCGCAACAGTAGTTTGCGCTTTTCGCTGATATCAATTACGTGCCCGGCATATAATGATAAGGATACAGCCGGAATTACTTCAGATAACCCAATTAATCCGATAGCAAAAGGATCATTGGTGAGCTCATATATCCACCAACCAACAAGTGTACCCATCATTCGCAGTCCCATGATAAATAGAAATCGTCCCACCATCAGGTGGCGGTATTCTGCAATACGCATTGCTGCAAAGGGGTCGTAGCCTGAACTTTTGGTAGTCATCTGCTGTGCTTTAAAGAGCCTTTATTTAGCTGCTATGGCAGACTGAAATAATGTTGGCCACTTTCATAATCTTTTTCCAATGCTTCCAGTACAACATTCAAATGTTTTTCATTGCCCAGAAAATCTGCATTGCTGGCATCAATGAAAATAGTTTTGATATTATGCTGTTTAATATAACTGGTATAGGTTTCCTGGATATTGAATAAATATTCATCCGGAATCGCCTGTTCGTATTCTCTGTTTCTGCGCTTGATATTCTGCTGTAATTTTTGCACCGGTGCGTGCAGATAAATCAGTATATCAGGGAATACCAATTGCTGGTGTATGATGTCGAATAATTTCTGGTATAACCTGAATTCTTCCTCTGGCAGGTTTACTTTGGCAAAAAGCAGGCATTTTGTAAAAAGGTAGTCTGATACGGTAATATGTTGAAACATATCTTTGGTATGCAGCATATCTTTTAACTGTTTGTAGCGCTCGGCCATAAAGAACAGTTCCAACGGAAAAGCGTATTGTTGGGGGTTATCATAAAATTTGGGAAGGAAGGGATTATCCGCAAACTCTTCCAGTATCAGTCTGGAATTAAGTTTTTTAGCTAATAAATGCGCCAGTGTGGTTTTACCTGCTCCGATATTTCCTTCTACTGTAATGTATTGATACTTCATAGTACTTGCTGCGATACCGTCAAAATTAACAGCAGGGCTTAAGTCGATGATTATTTTTTTTGCACATTTAAGGTATCTGAGCATGCTTCCAGCAATTCTGCGATGGTTTTGCCTTCTATGGGATGTACCAATGAAGGGGCAATTTCAGCCAGTGGCATTAAGGCGAAACGCCTTTGTGTCAATGCCGGATGTGGAACAGAAAGTAAGCTGCTTTCAATTATCAGGTCGTCGATCAGTAAAATATCCAGGTCGATGACACGCGGGCCCATCTTTTGGGTCCTGATTCGCCCCATTTCCAGTTCTATTTCCAATAATTTCCGCATAAGCTGGTCGGGAGAGAGGCTGGTTTGGAACATCAGGGCCTGGTTATAAAATGCCGGCTGGTCTGTAAACCCCCATGCGGCAGTTTCATAAATAGCCGATCGTCTGGTAATTTCGCCACAATATTGTTGTATGTACTGCTCGGCCTGCGCCAAATTAAATGATCTGTTGCCCATATTGCCGCCTGTCAGCAAATACACTGTATTCATAAATTGGAGATATTAGCGGGTTCAAATATCTTTAAATTCACGTAGTCTTGGTGATAAATACCTGAAACTGACAACAAAAAGACAACTGGTTTGTAAACAAAGTATATGAAGACATTTTTCAAAATATTTTTTGCCTCCCTCTTAGCCCTTATTGTGTTTACCGTAATAGGGGTGTTTATACTGATTGGCTTTATCTCAACTGCTACAACAGCAGAAGTACCGGTGGTTGGTTCAAAAGCCGTTTTGGTACTCGACTTATCGATAAATTTCAGGGAACAGGCAAAAGAAGATCCTTTCGGAACTATTTTATCTAACGTAGAAGCAAATAAACCATCTTTATTTGATGTGGTTAGGTTATTAGGAGAAGCTAAATCTGATTCTGCGGTAAAAGGTGTTTATGTATTGGCCAATGACAATGCAAATGGTTTTTCCTCAAGTGAAGAACTAAGAAAAGCCTTGCTCGATTTTAAAAAGTCGGGAAAGTTTGTTGTTGCTTATGGTGAAACGATGACGCAGAAGGCCTATTATGTTGCCAGCGCTGCTAATAAAGTATATGTACATCCGCAGGGTGGATTAGAATGGTCAGGTTTTTCTTCTAATCTTTTTTTCCTGAAAGGCATGCTTGAAAAACTTCAGATTGAACCACAGATTTTTTATGCGGGTAAATTCAAAAGCGCTACTGAACCTTTACGTGAAACAAAAATGACGGAAGCAAACCGTCTTCAAACTGCGGTATGGCTGGGTGATTTATATGGCGCTTTTCTGAAAGCTGCAAGTACTGCCCGTAAAATTGATACTGCCGTACTTCATCAATTGGCAAATGAAGGAGATATTCAAACTGCACAGGATGCAGAAAAATACCAGTTGGTTGATGGTTTGAAATACGACGATGAAGTAAAAAAAGAACTGCTGGAACGTCTAAAGAAAGGAGCTGGAACAAGCATCAATTTTGTTACCATCAACGAATATGCCGCTGCTACTTCACTCGAAAATTATTCCAGTGGGGGTAAAATAGCCATCATATACGCACAAGGAGATATTGTAAGTATGGAGGGGGATGATGAACAGGTTAGCAGCGATTTATATAAAAACGTAATTCGCAAAGCAAGACTTGATAAAACGATTAAAGCGATTGTACTTAGGGTTAATTCACCCGGTGGTAGTGCATTGGCGAGTGATGTGATCTGGCATGAGATATCGCTAGCCAGAAAAGCTAAACCAGTGGTGGTGAGTATGGGTGATGTTGCTGCATCCGGTGGATATTATATAGCCTGTAATGCCGATGCCGTTTTTGCAAATGAAACAACCATCACCGGATCTATAGGTGTGTTTAGTATCGTACCAAATTTCGAATCATTCTTAAAGAATAAGCTAGGTATTACAACCGATCGGGTACGCACCGCACCGTATGCAGATATGGGAGCTGGCGACAGGCCGCTGACCGCTATGGAGAAAAAGTTTTTTCAGGCATCTACAGATTCTATATACCATACATTTAAGAGCAGGGTAGCTGATGGCAGGAAAAAAGACATAGTTTATATTGATAGCATTGCGCAGGGGCGCGTTTGGACAGGTAAGCGGGCATTGGAGATAGGATTGGTAGATAAAATAGGAACGCTGCAGGATGCAGTAAAGCATGCTGCAAAACTGGCTGGCATAGAAGATGATTATCGTTTACGTGAATACCCTGAAAAGAAAAATTTCATTGAGCAGATTATGGGTAACTATAAACGATCCATAAAAACCAATCTTATTAAAGACGAAATAGGCTTGGAGCAATGGCAGTTGATGCAACAGTTCCGACAAGTAAAGCAAATGGTTGGTGAACCTCAGGCAAGAATGCCCTATTTCTTAACGGTACATTGAGGGAAATAGTCGTTCATCGAAATGAAAATTTGAAACTTCTTTTAACCTGATCCGGTTATAGTCTTTGTGAGCCGGGTTCAATAAGAAATTTTTCTCCTGCGGAACAATAGCAGATGGGCATGCAATAGCCAGGGTATTTTTATCCTGAATTATTTCGCTACCCATCCACTGGGTGTATTCAAAATCATGGTGCCAGCTCTTTTTCAGGGTTTTAGTTTCAATGCTATAAACCGGGGCATCATCAGGTAGGGTTAATTGCATTAATTTGAATAATTGTAACACATCGAAACTGCCAGTATTTACTAAAACTTCAAGTAATGCAAGTGAAATAGAACTGCTGGTGTATAAAACGGCCGTACCTGCATTGTTCCATCGGCCACCTTTTAGTTTGGCGCCTGTTCCTGATATATCTTCGGCACATTGATGATGTGCAAACCGGTATAGTATCATGCGTATACCCCTTGTTGAATGCGTACCAGTTGGTTAATGGTTTCCTGTATGCCTCTATTAGTAACCAATGATTCAAAGTTGAGGAGATGCCCCATGACCGGTTTATCTTTTTTCAACCAATTATAAAAAGCTTCCGGCGAGTTAAAGGTGTTGAGGCCTGTTTCGATTAGTTCTTGTAATTGTAATATTCGGTCGGTATAAATGCCTTCAAATGAATGGTTTGTTTTAGCATAACGCTGCAATGTTCGTTCTGATAAGTGCAAAATGCTTGCCCATTCAGCCTGTGTAAATGGAACCATGTCGGCAATTCTTTTGAATTTGCGATAAGTGAATGAAGCTACATCCGTTAAATACACGGCAACAGGCTCTTCAACTTTTTGTGTGCCCGCAACAGGATTTTTTTTCGCTTTCGCCATAGGTAACATTTGTCACACAAATATACGACATTTGTCCTAAATCAAAGAATTCCCTTTTCTCTTCCTTCAGAATAGGATAGATTTGTTTTTCAAGCAAAAAGCCTATGTCTGTAAAGTACAGCCAGTTAAGGGCCATGATGGCCATCACCAAAGGAAGTTTGAAGGCGGTTTTCCGTAGTCCTTCTGCAGTTATTTTCAGTATTGCTTTTCCCTTGATATTTATCCTCGTGTTCGGGTTTATTGGTGGGGGAAGCAGGGTATCATTAAGTATTGCTTTTGCCAATGGTACGGATACGCTTAACCCTGTTTATCCTGCATTGAAAAAAATTGCCGGACTTCGTATTATTGACAAATCAGGTCAGGCATTAAAAGAAGACCTGGAAAAGGGACGGGTTACAGCGGTGTTAGACATACAGAAATCGGGACTTGCAAGTCCTCCGTATACCATTAATATTTCCAGTTCAGAAGCCGTAAATCCGCAGAACCTGCAGGTTTTACAGTCTATTTTAAATGCTGTGATTGCCGGTATCAATCAACAAACTTATAGCAATACACCTACTATTGCGATGGTGAATAATCGTATCGAAAAGATACCCGGCAGGGTCTACAGAACGATTGATTTTATTTTGCCTGGTCAATTGGGTTTTTCCTTATTAAGTGCGGGGGTATTCGGAGTAGCTTTTTTGTTTTTTAATCTCCGCCAGCAATTGGTATTAAAACGGTTTTATGCAACCCCGATTCGTCGTCCATATATCGTGTTGGGAGAGGCTTTTAGCAGGGTGATTTTTCAGATGATGACTGCCGTAATCATTATCGGGGTAGGGCATTTTGCATTTAAGTTTACCCTGGTTAACGGAATGGAAACATTTCTCACCATTATGTTGCTTAGTTTTATTGCGCTTATTCTCTTTATGGGATTTGGATTTATTGTGAGCAGCCTGGCAAAAAATGAGAGCAGTATTCCTCCTTTTGCAAATTTGATTACCCTGCCTCAATTTTTGCTGGCAGGTACATTTTTTTCAATAGATGCATTCCCATCCTGGCTGCAACCTTTGTGCAAAGTTTTGCCCTTAACGCATTTTAATAATGCCATGCGCAGTATTGCATTTGAAGGAGCTGCTTTGTCGTCTTGTAGCAAGGAGTTGATGATTCTCGGAGCCTGGACAATTGTGGTATATGCTGTGGCTTTCAAAACCTTTAAATGGGAGTGATATGAAACTGTTGAAGTTAGGGTTGATCAGTATGGTGGCTTTGTTTGCTCTGGCAACTTTAATCGGAGCATTATTACCATCTCAGGTATTGGTTTCGCGCGCAACTGATATTAAAGCTGATCCGGATTCAATCATGACTCAACTGCAGGATATTTATCAATGGAAGCATTGGGTAGAAGGCATGAATGATTCTTCCGTGCATATACAATCATCCGGGAAGGCAATGATCGGAAGAAGTCAGGTTTCAATAACTCATATCGGCGATACTGTTGTGGTAAGCGAATGGGTAACAGGTTCAAGATCGAAGCAATTAAGCACTATGCAGGTGATTTATCAACCTGCCAGACAAATAACCATTGTGCAATGGCAATTTGAACAAAAAGTTGGTTGGCTACCCTGGGAAAAACTGGGGACGATGATGAATGATAAGATTTTAGGGCCAATGATGGAGAAGAATCTCGAGCAATTAAAGACCTATCTGGAAGCTCAAACAGGCAAATTTTAGTCGGTTTCTGCCATTTTATCCCCATTTTTAAAAAAATAATTGCGGTTATTTGCGTTTTTTAAAAAATAGTTGCAGTTTTATACTACAATTACAACTAATGTTTGTTAGTTTAGGTAAACATTAGATTCAGTTTTGACAACTTCTTATAGGGTATATGGGAGTTGTTGGTTGTTAAATGAAAAAAGCCATCCCGTTTAGGCAGGATGGCTTTATCATTTATAATAGCTTATTGTTAGATGATTAGCAAAGCATCGCCATAACTAAAGAAACGATATTTGTCTTTGATGGCTTTTTTATAAGCTTCCATCGCCAAATCATAACCGGCAAAAGCACAGGTCATAATCAGCAGACTTGTTTTAGGAAGGTGGAAATTGGTTACCAGGCTATCTGCCACATTAAAATTATAAGGTGGGTGAATAAAATGGTTGGTCCAACCTTCACTAGGTTTCAGTAATTTTTGTGCGGTAAAGCTGCTCTCCATAGCACGCATAGTAGTAGTTCCGATAGAACAGATTCTATGCCCGCCTTCTTTGGCTTTGTTTACAATTTTGCAGGCTTCTTCAGAAATAGCATAGTATTCAGCATCCATTTTATGTTTACTGAGGTCTTCTACTTCAATAGGGCGGAATGTACCAAGACCAGTATGCAGTGTTACTTCTGCGAAACGAATACCCAGGATCTCACAACGCTTGATCAGTTCTTTACTAAAGTGTAAACCAGCGGTAGGAGCTGCAACTGCACCTTCATGTTTTGCATAAACGGTTTGATAGCGTTCCTTATCTTCTTCATCAGGTTTGCGCTTGATGTATTTTGGAAGTGGGGTTTCACCTAAGAACTCAAGCATTTTTTTGAAGCTTTCGTCATCATCATCCCATAAGAAACGGATGGTACGTCCGCGGCTGGTGGTATTGTCAATAACTTCTGCAACCAATTCTTCGTTGTCACCGAAGTAGAGTTTGTTTCCTACACGAATCTTTCTTGCGGGATCAACGATAACATCCCATAAACGGTTGGGCTTATTTAACTCACGCAAAAGGAACACTTCAATCTTGGCACCGGTTTTTTCCTTTCTTCCGTACATACGGGCAGGAAATACTTTGGTGTTATTTACTACAAACACATCTTTGTCGTCGTAATATTCCAGGATATCGCGAAAATGTTTGTTCTCCATGTGACCACTTTTACGGTCAACTACCATCAGACGACTGTCTTCTCTTCTTTTGGTTGGATTTTGTGCAATGAGGTTAAGGGGTAAATCGAACTTAAATTGAGATAATTTCATGTTACGGCATGATTTTTTATGAAGTCGGCAAAGGTACTGATTTTTTGCCGTTTTTGGTGCAAATAATGAAAAATTACCCCATTTTCAATCCCGGAATGGCTTCCAGCAATTGTTGGGTATAAGCAGATTTTGGATGGTAGTAAACCTGTTCAGCATCACCTGATTCAACTATACTTCCAGCTTTCATTACCATAATTCTATCACTGATGTACTTAACTACCGATAAGTCGTGTGAAATAAAAATGGCCGTAAAGGAAAAACTGCTTTTCAATTCATTCAATAAATTCAGTACCTGGGCCTGAACACTTACATCCAATGCCGAAACGCTTTCATCGCAAACAATAAAGGATGGCTTCAATGCTAGTGCCCGGGCAATGACAATTCTTTGTCTTTGTCCACCACTGAATTCATGTGGGTAACGGTTATAATGGGCCGTACCAAGCTGTACTTTTTCCAGTAAATCCATTACCTGCTCTTTTTTTTCCGCAGCCGATTTTACCATTCCGTGCACTTGTAATGGCTCACCAATGGCTTCTCCAATGGTCATACGAGGATTCAGCGATGAATACGGATCCTGGAATATCAATTGCATATCGCGCCTGAAAACCATTCTTTCCCGGGCTGTCGCATGCGTAAGGTCATGCCCCTTATAAAGAATTGTTCCGGAGCTAACCGGGGTTAGTCCTAATAAGCTACGCCCAAGTGTAGTTTTGCCACATCCTGATTCTCCAACCAAACCAAGTGTTTCTCCTTCTTTAACGGTGAAGCTTACCTGATTAACAGCTTTGAAATAGTCGATCGGTTTTCCCAGGAAATTCTTTTTTGTAGGGTACCATACACAGAGGTCCTGAACGGTTAACAGGTTGTTGTCGCCAGGCTTAACGATAGAAATATCCTGGCTGGTGTTGACCACTTTTTTTTCCGTTAAATCTCCTGTCATGAAATCACTCACTACGGGTAATTTTTTTCCTTTAGGATGTAATGCTGGTCTGCATGCCAGTAAAGCTTTGGTGTATGGATGGGAGGGATGTTGGAGCACTTCAGTTGTACTTCCTTCCTCCAATAATTTTCCTCTGTACAATACAGCAATATGATCAGCAATTTCAGCCACAACGCCAAGGTCATGGGTAATAAAAATCACCCCCATTTCGTGATGAAGCTGCAGTTCTTTGATCAGCTTTAAGATATTTTTCTGCACAGTTACGTCCAGAGCAGTTGTAGGTTCATCACATATCAATAGCGAAGGGTTGCAACTCATCGCCATAGCAATCATCACCCTTTGTTTCTGACCTCCGCTAAGTTGATGTGGGTATCTGCTACCGATTTTTTCCGGATCAGGTAATTGAACCTGACGGAAGAGTTCGGTTACTTTTTTTGTGATATTTTTTTCCTCAATATCCAGGTGTCTGCGAATGGCTTCCGCCACCTGCTCACCACAGGTTATAACGGGGTTGAGTGCGGTCATAGGTTCCTGAAAAATCATCGCGATTTTTTGTCCCCTCAGATCCTGCATGGCTTTCTCCGAAATGGTTAAAAGGTCTACGGGAGTTTCATCGTTATAGAATAATATTTTTCCGGATGGATAATTAACCTGTTTCCCCTTAAGCAGCCTTAAAATAGAGAGGGCAGTAACGGATTTGCCAGAGCCAGATTCACCAACAACAGCTACTATTTCTCCCCTGCGAACGGTCAGGTTTAAACCGTCGAGGGCACGGTGATTACCGCTGGGCGAGGTAAAATCTACACATAGCTGCTGGATGGATAGGATGGGATCGGCCATATCGCCACAATATAAGCCCGAATGGCCGAATCTGGCTCAGCCTGTTTTTGGATTTATGTGGAGAGATATTTTACACTTTGCTGGCTTTTATTGGTGGCCTTTCACCTAATTTTGCGCCAAACAGTTGTTAGTTTGACCAGGGTCGGCAGCAACTGTAAAAAAACGATCATGATTCGAAAAGCCTGGTGGAAGATATTAGCCTTTCTGTTACTTATGTATACCTGTTCCTATGGATTCCTGGTAGAAGTTCCCAGGCTGGATGACAGGTTACAGGAATCCATTCGAAATTTCTTTTTCCATGTACCCATGTGGTTTTCCATGATGATTCTACTTGGTGTATCTGTGGTATATGCCATCAAATACCTTCGTGGCGGAAAACTGGTGCATGATCAGTATTCAATGGCCTTTGCCATTACAGGCACAATTTTTGGATTTCTTGGTTTAGCTACCGGAGCAATATGGGCCAATTACCAATGGGGTAGTCCATGGAGTGGAGATCCAAAACAGAACGGTGCTGCAATTGCTATGCTGATTTACCTGGCATATTTTGTTTTGAGGGGCAGTATGCAGGAAGAAGAGAAGAAAGCCAGGATTGGGGCGGTGTATAATATTTTTGCCTTTTTCATGCTATTTCCTACACTTTGGATATTACCCAGATTAACAGAGTCGTTACACCCAGGTGGAGAAGGTAGTGAAGGTAATCCCGGATTAAACGGAAAAGATATGTCGGCTACTATGCGGACTGTTTTTTATCCTGCAGTAATTGGCTGGACATTACTTGGCGTATGGATCAGCACACTGCGTATTCGTTATGAAATGATTAAAGAACAAAGATTAACCCATGAATAAAATATTTCAGAGAACAGCAATTACGTTCGTAGCATTATTGCTAACCACCGTAGTGTCAGCACAACAAACCGAGAATGCTGATTTTATGCGCAGTAATGGGAAAATCTATGTAGTAATGGCAGTAGTGGTTACGATCGTATTAGGTCTGTTCATTTATGTAGCCAACCTGGATCGCAAAATCAGTAAACTGGAAAAAGGCAGGTAGTCCATGGTCCATAGAATATGGTCTATCTGCTACACAATAAACGTCAAAAAACAAAAACGATTAGCTCATGTCAGAACACAAACCGTATAGCTTTTTTCAAAGTGTTGAAAGAAGTTTTGATAAAGCGGCCAAATTCACCAAGTGGGAGAAGGGATTGCTGGAACAGATCAAAGCCTGTAATAGTATTTACAGCATGCGTTTTCCGGTAAAAATGGATGATGGCCGCATTGAAGTAATTGAAGCCTATCGCGTGCAACATTCACAACATAAATCTCCCTGCAAAGGAGGTATTCGTTTTAGTGAAGAAGTAAACCAGGATGAGGTAATGGCATTGGCATCTCTGATGACCTATAAATGTGCTATTGTAAATGTGCCATTTGGTGGTGGAAAGGGCGGTATTAAAATTAACCCACGTAGTCACAGTGCGTATGAGTTAGAAAAAATTACCCGTCGTTATACAGCGGAACTGGTAAAGAAAAATTTTATTGGTCCTGGTATCGATGTACCCGCACCAGATTATGGTACCGGTGAACGCGAAATGGCCTGGATCGTTGATACTTATGCTTCACTGAAGCCGGGTGAAATTGATGCAGCAGGTTGTGTTACCGGTAAACCAGTAACACAAGGAGGTGTGCGTGGTAGAAAAGAAGCTACAGGCCTTGGTGTATTCTATGGCATCCGCGAAGTATGTAATATGCCTGATGTAATGCAGAAATTAGGACTTACCGTTGGAGTAGAAGGAAAAACTGTGGTGGTGCAAGGTTTAGGTAATGTTGGATACCATTCTGCTAAATTTTTCCGTGAGCATGGTTCTAAAGTTGTAGCAATTGCAGAATATGAAGGAGCTATTTATAGTGCAGATGGATTAAATGAAGATGAAGTGTTTCTGCACAGAAAAAAAACAGGCTCAATCCTGAATTTCCCTGGAGCAACCAATCTTGCTACAAGCACTGATGCACTTGAATTGGAATGCGATATCCTGATTCCTGCTGCATTGGAAAATGTTATTAATGCAGAGAATGCACCAAGGGTAAAAGCAAAAATTATCGGGGAAGCTGCCAATGGTCCGTTAACGCCAGAAGCTGATGAAATCTTCGCGGCAAAAGGAATACTCGTAGTGCCAGATATGTACCTGAATGCAGGTGGTGTTACAGTTTCTTATTTCGAATGGCTAAAAAACCTGAGCCATGTTCGTTATGGCCGTATGGAAAAGAGGTTTACAGAAAACATGAATAACCATATCCTTGGTCAGATTGAAGGACTCACAGGAAAACAGGTAAATGATAAAGAACGTTCTTTCATATTACATGGTCCGGAAGAAGTTGATCTGGTACATAGCGGTTTGGAAGAAACCATGATTACTGCTACCAGAGAAATCATGGAAATATGGAAAAGCAATCCTGATATTCCTGATATGCGTACAGCAGCTTATGTATGCGCAATCAATAAAGTAGGTACTTCTTACTCTGAACTGGGTATTTTCCCATAACAGGTTTGAAGTGGATATTACAATAATAAAAATGGGGAGCTTTTGCTTCCCATTTTTATTATGTGCCTGTTACAGATAATCCGGTAAAGCATCTAAGGATAGAATTTCATTTTCTTTTACTGTCCAACCCCTTGTTTCATTACCATTGGTAATCACCATAAAGCTTGCCTGCAGAGCAGATTGGTACCTTAGCATTTGGTGGAATACCGATTCTTCAACAGGGGTATTCATTTCCTTACATTCTATCAATAACCAGGGTTGGTTATTTTTATACACGAGGATATCAAATCGTTTACGGAGTTCGCCAACCGTTATTTCTTTTTCAACAGCAATAAGTGCTGCGGGATATGCTTTTACCTGTAATAGGTATTGAAGCAGGTTTTGCCTGACCCATTCTTCGGGGGTGAGGCGTACCCATTTCTTTCGCAATGGATCAAAAATATGTTCCCTGCCTTCTTTTTGTTCTATCTTAAAAGGGTAGGAAGGATAGTTTATTTTGATCATAATGCTTGCAGGTGGGATTGTTTTTTTGTATTTTAGCCAATTAACTTGTTCAAAGATACCGAGCAGGTTGACCAAAATAAATATATTATGAAGACGAAAGCCGAAATTGTGAACAACTGGTTACCTAGGTATACCGGTGAAAAGCTAGAGAACTTTGGTAAATATATTTTACTCACCAACTTCAGTAATTATGTTACCATGTTCGCCAAATGGAACAAGGTAAAAGTGGTAGGAGCAGACAGGCCAATGCAATGTGCTACTGCAAATGGTATAACCATCATCAATTTTGGCATGGGTAGTCCGGGTGCGGCAACCATTATGGATTTATTAACCGCCATTGCTCCGGAAGCGGTATTGTTTTTAGGTAAATGTGGTGGTTTAAAGAGAAGGAATAAACTGGGCGACCTGATTCTTCCTATTGCTGCAATCAGGGGTGAGGGTACATCCAATGATTACTTCCCACCAGAAGTTCCTGCAATGCCGGCATTTGCATTGCAGAAAGCTATTTCAACGACTATACGCGATTATAAAGTAGACTATTGGACAGGTACCGTTTATACCACCAACAGACGTGTTTGGGAGCATGATGATGCATTTAAAGCATATCTCACAAAAGTGAGGGCCTATGCCATCGATATGGAAACTGCAACAATTTTTACCGTAGGCTTTTTCAATAAAATTCCAACAGGAGCTTTGTTATTGGTGAGCGACCAGCCCATGATTCCGGATGGAGTTAAAACAGAAGCCAGTGATAAAAAAGTAACTGCGGACTATGTTGAAAGGCACCTGAAAATCGGTATCGACTCACTGAAACAACTCATCAATAAAGGGCAGACGGTTAGACACCTGAGGTTTTGATATTAGATGTCAGATGTCAGATTTGATAGATGGTGCCCAGAATAAAATCTGATATCTGAGATCTGCCATCTGCCATCTGCCATCTTCTTTAGTCTTTCCAGAGAAAAGGAAACAATATCACTGCAAGAACAACAACCAGTATATCAAAGCCGGCGAGCATTGCGATCATTTGCCACCAGCCTGCCTGGATAACATCAGAAAAACCTGTTCCGGCAATTTTCATCAGTAATAATAACTGGGGTATAATTAAGGGAAATCCCATAATGGCTACCATGGCAGATTGTTGTTGTGCTTTTGCGGCGATTGCTGCCAGAAAAGTAAATACAAGGCTCAGGCTGATTCCTCCCAAACAGGCGATAAAAGTAAATTGTAAGAAATTGTAGAGGGGGTTACCAAGCAGTAAAGAAAAAATGAGCAGGCTTAGTAAGCTCATCACCAGCATAAGTATGAGGTTGAAGAGGAGCTTAGCCAGCACAAAATCTACTGGTCCGGCAATGGTATAAAAATATAACATCCTTCCCCGGCCTTCTGCCAGAAAACTTTTAGCTACCGCATTCACGCAAACGAAAAGCTGTATTACCCAAAACAGACCGTTCCAGACTGTATCTTCCGGCTGCCCCATCGATAGATAAACAACGAAAATGGTAGAAGCTACATAGAGTAAAATCCCATACAAAGTGTACTGTTGCCTCATTTCAAGCAACAGATCTTTTTTTACCAGCGCTAATATGGGACTGCCTGTTTTCAAATAGTTATTTTTTGATGAATGTGGGTACTTTAAACGTAAAGATAATTATTCGTACTGTCCTTTAAAAAATCAGTTATGAGCTACGAGCCATTGTTGTCAAAGGAAATTTAACCGCGAGCTTTAAGTCTCGCGTATGATGGAACACAGATCTTCATGATTTTCAAGATCTATCATGATAAATCCTGAAAATCATGAATATCCGTGTTCTATTAATAACTCATTGTGCAATAGCAGCAATCAAATATTTATTTAACCAACTGATCCAAAATAATCTAATTCGCGGGCTCCTCATTTATTCCATTAAAAGCAGAAAGTCAAAAATGGCACCCATCAAGGCATGTAGCTTGCAGCTTGCAGCTTGAAGCCAAATTTATCCTTGCTGGTTCGTATCGTGATAGCATTTTCTGCACCTCGGTTCATAGGTTTCTTTTTCTCCAAGCATCACCTGGTTTTCGCCTCCCACTTTCCTGTAAGAAACATTCGCAATATTGCCACATTTCATGCATATAGCATGTAGTTTGGTGATATAATCAGCAATGGCCAACAAATTCGGCATTTGTCCAAATGGCTTACCCAGGTAATCCATATCAAGTCCTGCAACAATCACACGAATACCTCTTAAAGCAAGGGTTTCACAAACATGCATAATTTCGGCATCAAAAAACTGGGCTTCATCAATACCTACCACATCAACATCTTGTGCCAGAAGTAAAATTGTTTGAGAATTTTCGATCGGGGTGCTTTGAATGCTGTTTGCATCATGACTTACTACCTGTGTTTCATCATATCGCACATCGATTGCAGGTTTATAGATTTCAACTTTAAGGTTGGCAATCTTGGCCCTTTTCAGCCTTCGGATCAGTTCCTCTGTTTTGCCACTGAACATGCTTCCGCAGATCACTTCAATCCATCCTCTTCTTTCTCCTGATAAATTTGGTTCTATAAACATGTTAATATAAATATAAACGGGCGGGGCAAATTACTTTAAACGAACCTTATTTTCATATTTTTGTTTAAACCGAACCCGGAACATCGTTTCCATGAGCAAATAGAAACAGTATGAAGAAATTCCTAAAGAAGATAATTATAGTGCTACTGCTCATGGGTTTTACAAATATGGTAACCGCCCGTCCGGGTTGTCATTTTTCATCGGGTTCACTAGCCGATGATGCAGGTGATTTGCGCTTCAATAAGACTGAATCCTTTACTTTACTTGAATTTTTATTAGAGCAGGTTCATGGATTGCCCGATAATATTCCCAATAATGAGGAGTCGGGTGCTCATTACAGCCTTTTCAGGGTGGTTCAGAAAACCGCTGTTCCCAGAATCGGTATAGCTGCTGCACTAAAGAAAGCAGTGCAGCCCAAGTTGAAGGAAACATCCCCACAACGAACTACGCAATTATATTACCCTACTCCAGGGTTAGGACATTTCCATGGATTCTTATTTAGGTTAACCCCATTCTGATCCCCCTCATTTTTATCGATTGATTGCCTGTCCTGCACTGTACAACAGTGTTGGTGTACTTGTATTATATCATCAACAGACATCAAATAGAAAATGAGTATAAAATTACCCCTTGCGTTTTTTCTTTTTATCATACTTGCGTCCTGTAAGAGCAAGAAAAATCAAGAAATAGATCAAAATGCCCATGCAGCTTTGCCTGTTTTGGCCATTCAAAAAAAAGATACCATGCTGCTGACCGAATATGTTTCGGAAATTCAGGCAGTTAGAAATGTTGAAATACGTGCCAGAGTGCATGGATTTCTGGAAAATATTTATGTAGACGAAGGCCAGGAAGTTAAAAAGGGGCAATTGTTATTTCAGATCAATGACCTGGAATATGTAACGGAAGTAGCTAAAGCCAAAGCAAATGTTTCCAATGCAATGGCAGAAGCAAAAGCTGCTGAGCTTGAGCTAGACCGGATTAAAATGCTGGTAGATAAAAAAGTGATTTCTGCTACCGAATATGAACTTGCTTCCGCTAAGTTAAGGGCAACTAAGGCCAAAGTGGAAGAAGCTAATGCAGAACTGGCCAGTGCTCAAAATAAATTATCGCTAACAAGCATTAAATCGCCTTTTGATGGAGTTATTGACCGGATCCCTTTAAAAATGGGAAGTCTGATTGATCCCGGCGCATTACTTACTACAATATCTGATATACATGATGTATTTGCTTATTTCCATGTATCAGAAAGTGAATACCTGCGTCTGCGAAAAGACCAATCAAATTCATCGGCAAGAAATGAAGCAATACAATTAATACTTTCTGATGGAACTACCTATCCTCAAAAAGGGAAGATAGAAACCATGGATGGAGAAATCAATGAAAATACCGGCGCAATTGCATTTCGGGCAAGGTTCCCAAATCCGGCAAAACTTTTAAAACATGGTGCATCGGGTAAAATTTGTTTAACCAGTGTAGTAAAGGATGCCATGTTGATACCTCAAAAATCTGTTTTTGAAATACAGGATAAAAACTATGTTTTTGTTGTAGGTAAAGACAATACCGTAAAAATGCGAGGCTTTACTTATCACCATCGGGTGGCTGACTTTTTTATTGTTGAACAAGGTATTCAACCAGGGGAGATGATTGTGTATGAAGGAGTGAAAAACATTCGTGATGGAATGAAGATTACCCCTCAATTGATTACCGAAGCCAACTTTATTGCTTACTCCAAATAGTCAGTCAAATGTTTGAAATATTTATTAAGCGACCGGTGTTGTCGCTGGTGATCTCATTATTGATCAGCCTTCTTGGTTTACTGGCATTATTTACATTGCCTGTAACACAATTCCCGGATATTGTTCCCCCATCGGTAACAGTAACTGCAAAATATACAGGCGCCAATGCAGAAGTATGTGCAAAAGCAGTAGCAACGCCATTGGAAAGAGCGATTAATGGAGTGCCTGGCATGACGTATATGTCGTCTGTATCCAGTAACAATGGTACTACACTTATTTCTATTTCATTTAAAGTAGGTACCGACCCTGACCAGGCCGCTGTGAATGTACAGAACAGGGTAACCACTGTACTTGATGAGTTACCGGAAGAAGTAATCAAAGCAGGGGTAACGACAGAAAAAGAGGTAAACAGTATGCTGTTGTACCTCAATATCATGAGTGAAGACACCACTGCTGATGAACAATTCATTTACAACTTCGCCGATATTAATATACTGCAGGAACTAAAGAGGATTGATGGTGTTGGATTTGCTGAGATCATGGGTTCACGCGAGTATGCAATGCGTGTATGGCTCAAACCAGACCGCATGCTGGCTTACCAGCTTTCAACGCAGGATGTGATTAATGCACTGCGTGATCAGAATGTAGAAGCAGCTCCAGGTAAAACAGGAGAGAGTTCTGGTATGAACCCAGGTTCACTACAATATGTATTAAGGTACACTGGAAAAAAATCGGCTGCAGATCAATATGAAAATATTGTTATCAGGGCAGAGTCGAATGGTTCTGTACTTAGGTTAAAGGATGTTGCCGACATAGCATTTGGCTCTATGACCTACAGTATGGAATCAAAAACCGATGGAAGACCTTCTGCCTCTATCATGCTTAAACAAAGGCCAGGATCCAATGCTCGCGATGTAATTGATAATGTAAAGAAAAGGATGGAAGAACTGAAAGCAAGTTCCTTTCCTCCCGGTATGAAATACAATTTTGCCTATGATGTATCCAGGTTCCTTGATGCTTCCATTCACGAAGTAGTAAAAACCCTGTTTGAAGCATTTATCCTGGTATTTATTGTAGTGTATATTTTTCTGCAGGATTTCAGGTCAACCCTTATCCCCGCTTTGGCAGTTCCGGTAGCACTGATTGGTACACTTTGCTTCATGCAGTTATTAGGGTTCTCTATCAACCTCTTAACATTGTTTGCATTGGTATTGGCAATCGGTATTGTTGTTGATAATGCCATTGTGGTGGTAGAAGCGGTGCATGTTAAAATGAGTGAGTATCATATGTCAGCAATGGATGCAACGATTGCTGCAATGAAAGAAATCAGCGGAGCGCTGGTAGCTATTACACTGGTAATGTCGGCTGTATTTATACCTGTTGCATTTTTGTCTGGTCCGGTAGGCGTTTTCTACCGGCAGTTTTCGTTAACACTGGCGATATCGATTGTGATATCTGGCATAAACGCAGTTACATTAACGCCCGCATTATGTGCGATTATGTTGAAGCACCAAAAGTTATCGCCACGGAAAAATCTGTTAGATCGCTTCTTTGCAGCTTTCAATAAAAGGTACGATGCTACATCCGGTAAATACCAGCGAATATTAAAAGCTATTGCAGGTAAAAGAATAATTACACTGGCATTACTCGTGGTATTTTTTGTGGCAACATGGGGCATATCTGCAGTGTTGCCCGGTGGTTTTATTCCAACAGAAGATCAGGGGATGATTTATGTGAATGTTACCACGCCTGCTGGGTCAACAGTAGAACGTACGGAAACAGTAATGAAGCAGGTACAGCAATCAATTGCTGATGTAAGTGCCATCGAAAATGTATCTACACTTTCAGGATATAGTCTGGTTACTGAGGTTGCTGGTGCTTCTTACGGAATGGCCATGATTAATTTAAAACCCTGGAAAGAACGGGAGGAGTCGGTAACTGAAATTATTGACTTACTAAGATCAAAAACGGCACATATCAAAGATGCGGATATTGAGTTTTTCCCACCACCTACTGTGCCTGGTTTTGGTAATGCAAGCGGGTTTGAAATGCGTATTCTCGATAAAACAGGATCGGGTGATTTGAAAAAAACGGCAGATGTAGCACAGGCTTTGATTGATACACTTAAGCAGACAAAAGTCATAGGTTCAGCATTTACGAGTTTCGATCCATCCTTTCCTCAATACCTGATTCATGTAGATCAGGATATGGCTGCCAAGAAAGGGGTAACAATTGAGAATGCAATGAGTACACTGCAAACTTTGATTGGTAGTTATTATGCAACCAATTTTATCCGGTTTGGACAGATGTATAAAGTGATGGTTCAGGCCTATCCTCAATACCGGTCGAAGCCGGAAGATATACTTCAACTCTATGTAAAAAATAATAGAGGTGAAATGGTATCGTATTCCACTTTTATCAGGTTGGAAAGGGTATTTGGTCCGGAACAACTTACCCGATACAATATGTATACTTCTGCCTTAATCACGGGAGATGCTGCGCCAGGCTATAGTAGCGGAGATGCGATTAATACACTGAAAGCAGTAGCTGATCGGGCTTTACCCAGGGGGTATAGTTATGAATGGTCTGGAATGACCCGAGAACAGATATTATCGGGAAACCAGGCTGTATTTATTTTTGCGATCTGTTTATTATTTGTTTATCTCCTGTTAGCGGCACAGTATGAAAGTTTCCTATTACCACTTGCCGTGATTTTATCATTGCCAGCCGGGGTTTTTGGCGCTTTTCTTGGACTAAAACTATTTGGTCTGGAGAATAATATTTATGCGCAGGTGGCGCTGGTAATGCTTATCGGGTTGTTGGGTAAGAATGCAATACTTATTGTTGAATTTGCCATACTACGCAGGAAGCAGGGTTTACGCATTATTGATGCTGCGCTGGAAGGTGCTGTGTCGAGGCTCAGACCTATTCTCATGACCTCCTTCGCGTTTATTGCTGGATTAATTCCGCTTTGCATTGCTTCAGGCGCAGGAGCTATGGGTAATCGATCTATCGGTACAGCAGCAGCCTCGGGAATGTTGATCGGAACCTTGTTTGGGGTACTGGTTATTCCCGGACTTTACTACCTGTTTGCCATTCTTGCTGAAAAAACAAGTCGTAATAAGCAACCTGTAGTGGCTGTGACAGACGAGAATGCAGAACAATATATGGATCAATAAAAACAAATTCATGAAACAAATTCATCGATATAAGCATCATTTTATAGGGATTATTTTTCTGGGGATGATTGGATGTGCGGTACCAAAAACCACACAAAATTTTAAAGAACTATCATTGCCCCATACCTATCAAGGCAGCAAGGATACAGCGAGACTATTAGATATGCAATGGAAAAACTTTTTCCATGATACTGTTTTATTGCATCTCATAGAAATTGCAGTGAACAATAATTTCGATCTGCAAAAGGCAATACAGCGTATTCAAATGGCCAGGGCTCAAATGAACATAGCAGCCAATGCAAAATTGCCATCGCTTGAAGCTGTGGCTTCATTAGGGTTCAATAAATACGGCAAATACACCATCGATGGGGTAGGTAATTTTGATACCAATCTGTCGCCCAATATCACTAAAGACCAACGTATACCTGTAGTAACTCCTGATTTATTATTGGGCCTGAGGAGTAATTGGGAGTTGGATGTTTGGGGAAAGTTGAACGACAGAAAAAAAGAAGCTTTTTCTAATCTGATGGCAACAGATAAGGAAAGGCAGTGGTTGGTAACCCAACTGGTGGCACAGGTAGCAAGTATGTATTACGAATTGACAGCCCTGGATAGTGAAATGGATATTTTGCAAAAAAACATCCACTTGCAGGAAGATGCACTTAGTGTGGTTAAAATTCAAAAAGCGGGAGGAAGAGCGAATGAACTGGCGGTTCAGCAATTTGAGGCCCAGTTATACAATACCAAAAGTTACACCGCATTAATCAGGCAAAGTATTGTAAAAACAGAGAATGAACTCAATTTCTTACTTGGAAGGATTCCTCAACCAATCAAAAGACAAAAATCAGTGTTTGACCTGAAATTGAGTATGAGGGTTAAAATGGGGGTTCCTTCAGATTTATTGATGAATCGTCCTGATTTACGTGCGGCCGAATTCAAACTATTGGCAGCAGGGGCAGGGTTAAGTGCCTCACAAAAATCCTTTTTACCATCATTCAATATATCGCCCTATCTGGGTTTCAATTCTTTTAGTGCTGCACATTTAATAACACCTGGCTCGGTTGCCTATGGGCTGATTGGCAGTATTACCGGCCCAGTATGGAACAGGGGTAGATTAAAAGGAATGTTAAAAGAATCGGAAGCAAAACAGCGTGAAGCCTGGTATGAATACCAGCAAACTATGTTAAGGGCTTTTCAGGAAGTAGAAACAAGTATGGGAGCAGTGGTGAATAATGAAGAGGTTTATGATTATAAAAAGAAACAGGCCCAAACGCTGGAATCCGCAGTAGTAACGGCTCGTGAGCTTTATGTAACCGGATATGCATCTTACCTGGAAGTAATTACGGCTCAGCAGGGGTTATTGGAATCACAGCTTCAATCGGTGTTGACCTATAAAACCCTGCTACAATCTCAAATTGATTTATACAGGTCGCTCGGTGGCGGGTGGCAATAAATGAGGGGGAGAAATACTAAAACCTTATAAAATTCGTTAGTAACTTGTGTTTCTCCCCCCAAAAACTCATGCCATGGAAAGAGTAGGAACTTTGATCCATAAACTGAAAGAGCAGTTTGAACAAGATGCAGATCCGGCAAAAATGTTGGTAAATACCCGTTTATTACTGGCAGAATTACAAACGGTTTTGCAGCAGCAACCCGTGTCTGTAAGCGGTAAAGTCTCTGTAGTAATGCCCTCTGCATATATGTCTGGTATTAGTCAACCTGTTGCACCAGTGGAAACTCCTGTCGCAGCTATGGTAACACCAGAGCCCGAGCCCGAACCGTTAATTGATGAGCCGGCTAAAGAAAATAAAGAAGAAGAAACGGAAGAGACTATTCCCTGGATGATGAATATGTCTGTGGAAATACCCACTATGGTGCACCAGGATACCCAAATGGAAAAAGAAGTGTTTGAATTGAATGAAGTACTCATTGCGCAACAGGAACAACCAGAGCTGAACGAAAGATTGAAAGAAAATAAAATAGAAGTAGCCACAGTTTTACAAAGCGCACCCGTTCGCGACCTTAAGAAAGCAGTAGGTATCAACGACCGTTACCTTTTTGTAAATGAACTGTTTCGAGGTGATGAAAGCATGTATGAAAGAAGCCTCAAAACCATCAATGCCTTTTCTATTTACCCCGAAGCCCAATATTGGATCGAAAGGGAATTAAAAGTAAAACTTGGGTGGAACGAAGGTTGTGAAGCTGCAAGACTTTTTGATCAGTTGGTAAGAAGACGTTTCGCCTGAATATAATCAACGATAGCGGCCGTTGCCCCTGCCTGTGTTTGTACATAATTTCCGGCACTATCACCTGCTTCTTTCAATAAATGTTGGTTGGATAGCATGAGCTTTAGTTGCGCTTCCAATTCTAATGCATCATTGATACTAAATGCAGCACCTGTTTCTACCAGGTCGATGGCTTCCTGGTATTTATCATAAACAGGCCCGAATACGATGGGTTTACTGAATACCGCAGCCTCTAATGCATTGTGAATACCATCGTCACCAAACCCGCCTCCTATATAAGCGATGGTTGAATAATGGTATAGTTTACTCAACATGCCCATATTATCCATAATCAGTACATTTTTATTTTGACCTGCTGCATTATTTGCAGCGTATACTGAATAACGAATACTATTTGTGTAAAGCTGCTCACATTCTTTTAACCTGTCTTCGTCGATATCGTGTGGTGCTATAATGAAACGAATATCTGCATAGGTATTGGCAAAATGATCCAGGCTTTCGTCGTCATCTGTCCAGGTACTTCCGGCAACAATCACCGGGTGGTCGCCACAAAAAGAATCGATGGCTGGTATCGGGGCAAACCTTCCAGCAATTTGTAAAACCCTGTCAAAACGGGTGTCTCCTGCCACAGAAAAAGCATCGGTAATATTCAACTGTTTGACAAGTTCAAATGCCGATTGGTTTTGTAAAAACAAGTGGGTGAATTTCTGGAGCATTTTTTTATGAAAACCACCATACCATTTAAAAAAGGGCTGGTCTGGTCGGAATATCCCCGAAACCAGTAATAGAGGGATGTTCCGTTGTTTAATCTCATCCAGGTAATAAAACCAGAATTCATATTTCACAAACAATACCAGCGATGGTTGTACAATATTCAGAAAACGGGCTGCATTATAGGGTCTATCCATGGGCAGGTAACAAACATGGTCCGCAACGGGGTCGTTTTTCCTGATTTCATATCCCGAAGGGGAGAAAAAACTCACCAGGATAAAATGTTCCGGATATGCTTGTTTTAAAGACTCCAATACAGGCTTCCCTTGTTCAAACTCTCCCAGTGAGGCACAATGCATCCAGATGACCGGTCGCTGATTGGTATGAAAAATGGTAGACAGGTTACGGAACTGGTTTTTACGACCATTTATCCAAAGTTTAGCCTTGGGGTTATAAAAAGATAATAACCATGCGGCTTTGGGGTAAAACCAAACAAATATGCGATAGAGTAAACGCAAAGGCAGTTTTTATTGGTACAAAATAACAACATAAACTTCTTGTTTATTCTATTAATAACAGATAGTGCAATTGCCACAACCAAATATTTCTTTAAACAACTGACTTTAAATTTTCTCCGCTCTATTATTCCATTAAAAGCAGAAGGCCTAAAATAAGTACCCTTCAAAGCTTGTAGCTTGCAGCCTGCAGCTTGAAGCCAAATTTCCCAGGTCAGTCATGATTCTATACCGGGGCTTAAACTGAACTTTTTTGCAGTAATTTCGCCTCCTAAAGTGAATAGCGTATGAGACCCATTCAGATGGTGGATACAAAAAGGCAGTACGAGCAGATAAAAACGGAAGTAGACGCAGCTATCCAGGAAGTGTTGGATGGTGCTGCATATATCAATGGAAAAGCGGTGCAGGATTTCGCACAGGGACTAAACAACTACCTGGGAGTTAAACATACCATTCCATGTGCCAATGGTACTGATGCACTTCAGATTGCTATGATGGCTCTGGGACTTCAGCCGGGAGATGAAGTAATTACCCCTTCATTTACCTATATCGCTACTACCGAAGTAGTGGCATTACTCAGGCTTACCCCTGTATTTGTGGAGGTGGATCCCAAAACGTTTTGTATGGATCCCGATTCACTCCGCAAAGCCATTACACCAAAAACAAAAGCCATTGTACCTGTTCACTTATATGGGCATGCCGCACCAATGGAAGAGATTATGCAGATTGCTAAAGAGCATAATCTCTATGTTATAGAAGATAATGCCCAGGCAATCGGATGCGATTATACCTTCAGTGACGGAACCACCAAAAAAACAGGCACTATCGGCACAATTGGTGCCACATCTTTTTACCCTAGTAAAAACCTTGGTGCTTATGGTGATGGGGGAGCTATTTTTACCAATGATGATGCGCTGGCTCAACAATTAAAAATGGTGGCTAATCACGGCCAACAGAAAAGGTATTACCATGAAGTTGTAGGGTGTAATTCAAGACTCGATAGTATACAGGCAGCTATATTGAATATCAAACTTAAAAAACTGGATGAATATAATGCTGCAAGACAATCCGTAGCTGCTTTCTACAATAAAGCATTTAAGGGTAATGAGCACATTATTACACCGCATGTTGCAGATTACAGCAAACATGTTTACCATCAATATACCCTGGTATTAAATAATGTAGACAGGGATGGATTGGTTGCGCATCTTGCAGAACATAAAATTCCATCTATGATTTATTATCCTGTACCCGGTCATAAACAGGATATGTTCAAATCATTCGGTTTGCCTGACTACCAGTTAGCAACAACAGATTGGTTAACCGAAAGGGTAATTTCATTGCCGGTTCACACCGAAATGGATACGGAACAATTGACATATATTACGGAAACGGTTTTAAATTTTGTAAACAGATAAGGTATGAAGATTACAGTTGTTGGAACGGGATATGTTGGTTTGGTAACAGGCACTTGTTTTGCTGAAACAGGAAATAAAGTGGTTTGTGTAGATATTGATGAATCGAAAGTAAGCAGGTTGTCAAATGGTGAAATCACTATTTACGAACCCGGGCTTGAAAAGATATTTTTACGCAACCTGAAAGAAGGTCGCCTGAAATTTACCACGGATCTGGCTGCAGGGGTTAGTGATGCAGAAATCATTTTCCTCGCATTGCCAACACCTCCAGGTGCAGATGGTGCCGCTGATTTGAAATATGTATTGGGTGTGGCTGACCAGCTTGGGAAAATATTAAATGGATATAAAGTTATCGTAGATAAAAGTACTGTGCCAGTGGGAACTGCAGATAAGGTTAAGCAGGCCATCGCGGCAAATTATAATGGCGCATTTGATGTGGTTAGTAACCCGGAATTCTTACGCGAAGGTGTTGCTGTGGATGATTTCATGAAACCAGACAGGGTAGTGGTTGGTACAGATTCTGAAAGAGCAAGAAAGATTATGGGTGATTTATTTGCTCCATTTGTGCGTCAGGGTAATCCGATCATTTTTATGGATGAACGCTCTGCTGAATTAACCAAATATGCAGCCAATTCATTCCTTGCTACCAAAATATCATTCATGAACGAAATAGCTCAGCTCTGTGAACGTATGGGAGCTGATGTGGATATGGTTCGTCGTGGTATTGGAAGCGATGACAGGATTGGTAAACGCTTTTTATTCCCTGGTATAGGATATGGTGGTAGTTGTTTTCCAAAAGATGTTCAGGCGTTGGTGCGTTCTGCGGAAGAAGTCGGATATGATTTTAAAATTTTGAAATCAGTTGAGCTGGTAAATGCAAAACAAAAACTCCACCTTGTAGAAAAAATTAAGCGTTACTATAATGGTAATCTGCAGGGGAAACAATTTGCTGTTTGGGGACTGGCTTTCAAACCAAATACAGATGATATAAGAGAAGCACCAGCAATCGATATGATTGAATTATTGTTGGATGAGGGCGCAAAAGTGGTATCCTTTGACCCAGAAGCGATGAACAATGTTAAACAGGTATTGGGCGATAAAATTGGTTATGCGGAAAGTCAGTACGAGGCATTGGACAGTGCAGATGCATTGATTATTGCAACAGAATGGAGTGAATTCAGAACACCGGATTTTGAAGCCATCGAAAACCGGTTAAAAACTAAAACCATATTCGACGGAAGAAATTTATTTGATGTAAAGCAAATGAAGGATATGGGTTATTATTATGAAAGCATTGGAAGAAGTTAGGGTTTGATTGTTCTTCTTTTATGTATTTCAAAAAACAAAAATTATGTCAAAGAAAAGAATACTGATAACTGGTGCCGCAGGCTTTTTAGGATCGCATTTATGTGACCGTTTTGTGAAGGAAGGGTATCATGTTATTGGTATGGATAACCTTATTACAGGTGATATGCGCAATATCGAGCACCTGTTTAGTTTACCGGATTTTGAATTCTTTCACCATGACGTAACAAAATTTATTCATGTACCCGGACAACTGGATTATATCCTGCATTTCGCTTCGCCGGCAAGTCCGATCGACTACCTGAAAATTCCTATTCAGACATTGAAAGTGGGCGCTTTGGGAACACATAATTGTTTGGGTCTCGCAAAAGATAAAAAAGCAAGAATACTGGTAGCTTCTACCAGTGAAGTATATGGAGACCCGCTGGTGCATCCTCAAACGGAAGAATACTGGGGTAATGTAAATCCTGTTGGTCCAAGAGGCGTATATGATGAAGCCAAGCGATTCATGGAATCAATTACCATGGCCTATCATACCTATCATGGGGTGGAGACAAGGATTGTGCGGATATTCAATACTTATGGTCCTCGTATGCGATTGAATGATGGCAGGGCATTACCCGCTTTTATCGGTCAGGCATTAAGGGGAGAAGACCTTACTGTATTCGGCGATGGAAGTCAAACCCGCTCTTTTTGTTATGTAGATGATCTGGTTGAAGGTATTTACCGATTGTTGATGAGTGATTATTGTCTCCCGGTTAATATTGGCAACCCCAATGAAATATCCCTACTCGATTTTGCGGAAGAAGTGCTTAAGTTAACGGGTTCAACCGTAAAGATTATTCATAAACCATTGCCTGTTGACGATCCGAAACAGCGCAGGCCGGATATAACCAAGGCAAAAGAAATTCTGGGTTGGGAACCTAAGATTAACAGAGCAGAGGGATTGGCAAAAACCTATGCTTATTTCAAAGCATTGCCGAAAGAAGAATGGTCGAAACAACCTAAAGAGTTCAACTAAGCATGCCGAAACCACAAATACTTGTTACGGGAAAAAATGGACAGCTTGGATGGGAGATAATGCAACTGGCTGATGAGTATAGTCAGTATGATTTTATTTTTCCAGACAAAACCGAACTCGACCTATCCAATCCATCTTCAATTAAAGAAGCAGTACAAAAGTACCAGCCAGATTATTTTATCAATTGTGGTGCATATACAGCAGTAGATAAGGCTGAGACAGAACAGGATTTAGCTTATCAGGTAAATGCTTTGGCTCCGGGCATTATTGCTGAAGCATGTAATAAGATAGGTGCAGTATTGATCACCATTTCTACTGACTATGTTTTCAATGGAAAAGGTACAAAGCCCTATAAGCCAGATGAAGCTACTGAGCCTGTTAATTATTATGGTTATAGTAAACAGGTGGGAGAGCAATTGGCTTTAATGAATAATGCATCTACCATTGTTATTCGTACATCCTGGGTATATAGTACCCATGGAAATAATTTTGTGAAGACAATGCTTCGTTTAATGAAGGAAAGGGATAGCTTAAATGTGGTAGCCGATCAGATAGGTTCACCAACTTATGCATTTGATCTTGCAAAAGCTATATTGCAGATAGTAAATGATGTAAAAAACGGTAACAGACATTTTGGATTATTTCATTTTAGCAATACAGGAGTTACCAACTGGTGCGATTTTGCAAAAGCCATTCGCGATGAGGCAGATCTTTCCTGTGCCATTAATCCGATAGCTAGTTCCGAATATCCAACACCAGCCAAAAGGCCAGCCTATTCGGTAATGGATACAGCTAAAATTCAAGACTTGTATGGCGTTGCATTGCGGAGCTGGAGAACAGCTTTGCACGAATGTGTGGGAAAAATGAAAGCCTGATAATTTTTATAGTAAGCCACAGATGCACAGATAAATCTGTGCATCTGTGGCTTACTCATTTCACAATGCAATATGCCGCTTGTCAAATCCTGATAATCCGGCTATAATGGGAATTGTATTTTTGTCTTATGGAAATACAAAACAGTACAATCGAGGATATTGATGTGATCTTCGACTTATACAGAATGGCCGCAAACTATATGAAAGAGCGGTTCTGGGTTCATTTTCCCGAGTTTAACCGAAATATGGTTATCCGGGAAATTGAAGAAGGACGTCAATGGAAAATGATGATTGATGGTGAGCTTGCCTGTATCTGGGCTATTACGTTTAATGATCCGGAAATATGGGAAGAAAAAGATGCGGATCCTTCAATTTATATTCATCGCATTACAACAGTGCCCGCATTCAGGGGCAGACATCTTGTAAAAGAAATAGTAGCCTGGGCAAAGACTTATGCGAAAACAAAAGGTAAAAAATTCGTACGCTTAGATACAGTAGGAGAAAACCAGCGATTGATACAGCATTACCAGGATAGTGGGTTTAAATTTCTAGGACTCGTTACCTTAAAAGATACCAGTAAATTACCCGACCATTATAAACTCGATAAAGTGAGTTTGTTTGAATTGGAAGTTTAAATTAAGCTGCAAGCTTCTAGCCATTGTTGTTCGGAGAAAATTGGCTTCAAGCTTCAAGCCGCAAGCTACAAGCCTTGATGGGTGCTTATT
>CBFGPM010000006.1:0-114500 GCA_965650685.1 uncultured Sediminibacterium sp. | reverse complement strand
CACGCCGCCGCCCATGCCGCCGGCCGCCATCATGGTCATCATCATCATGATCATTGTATTTGTTTTTACAACTCCATGAATAGTGTGATTTATGATCGCAATTGCTATGTCTGTGTCCTTTGTGTTTGCAAGACTTATAATCATGGCCCTTGTGGTCACACTCATCATTATCATCATCGCCATCGTCATATTTGTCTTTACACTTGTCTTTGTTGTGTGATTTGTGGTCACATTTGCCATGGTTGTGTTTACCATGTTTACAGTCTTTTGAGCTGTGCGATTTGTGATCACATTTATCATCATCTTCATCTCTTACACGGATATCTTTCACACATATTGTTACTGTGCTTGTAGACACACAACCAGACTGCGTTCTAACGGTTACTTCGAATGTATAGTTACCTGCTGCACTTGGCGCAAATACTGGCTGTGAACTGCTGTTGCTGCTTAATGAGCCATTACCAGCTACCGCTCTCCAGCTATAGGTATAAGAACTAGCACCACTTGCATTTACTTTCAGGGTAACTCTTTGTGGACCGTAACCGATATAGATATTGGTTGGTATACCGCCTGTGAAAACAGTATTCTCCGGAACAACTGTTATAGAGCTGCTACATGTTGTTGGAGCAGTTACAGTAACAGTTTGAGATGCGCTTGCAGTATTGCCGGCAGCATCGGTTGCTGTCCAAGTAACCACAGTTACACCCAGCGGATAAGTTGTTGGAGCATTGTTAGTGATAACAGGAGTTCCACAATTATCAGTTGCTGTTGCATTACCCAGATTAACTGCTGTACCAGAAGTTACCGTAATATTTGCCGGAGCTGTAATTGACGGAGCCTGGTTATCTGTTACCGTTACAGTAAAGCTGCGAGATGTGCTATTACCGCTTGCGTCGGTAGCTGTTACATTAACTGTAGTAACACCTACAGGGAATACAGTACCTGAAGCCTGGCTATAAGTATAAGTGATTGGGCTTCCACAAGCATCGGTTGCACTTACTGTATAATTTACTGTTGCTCCACAAATACCATTTGTATTATTCGTTGCAATATTTACCGGCTGAGTCATTACAGGTGCCTGATTATCGGTTACTGTAATTGTTTGTGAAGCACTGGTAGTATTTCCGGCAACATCAGTAGCTGTCCAGGTTCTTGTAATAGTATAGTTATAATAGTTAGCCTGAGCAGGGTTAGTGCCTTTGGTACTGCTTTGAGTTAATTGTACGGTTACCTGTGCATCGTAATTATCAGATGCAGTAACTGTAGCAGGTGTTGGTATTGTACCACAGCTTGCGTTTGTATTTGCAGGTACACCAGCTAATACAGGGGCTGTGATGTCTTTCACAATTACCAGTTGAACACCAGTAGTTGAATTACCTGCGGCATCAGTTGCTGTCCAGATAACACTTGTGGTACCTATACTGTAAACATTACCAGTTGCATTATTTGTTAATGATACCAGTTGAACGTTATCGGTAGCAACCGGGTTACCCAGTGAGTTTACAGTTGCAGTATTAGTTCCAGGATCAGCATTCACCACTACATTGGTAACGCCAGTAATTACCGGTGCTTCAGCATCGATTACAGTAATGGTTTGAGTGGCTGTTGACATATTTCCTGCAGCATCAGTTGCCGTCCAGATAACTGTTGTATTACCCATCGGGAACTGAGCTGGTGCGTTATTGGTAATAGTTACAGGTGCACCGCTATTATCAGTTGCACTAGCCGATCCAATGTTTACACCGCTAGCATAGTTAACACCGGTATTGGTATTTACTACTTTATTGGCAGGTCCGCTAAGCACCGGAGCCTGTTTATCTTCAACAATTACCAGTTGTGTTGCAGATGCTGTATTACCGGCAGCGTCTGTAGCAGTCCAGGTAACAGTTGTTGTGCCCATTGGGTACTGACCAGGCGCGTTATTGGTAATGGTTACAGATCCACTATTGTCAGTTGCAGTTGCATTACCTAATACAACACCTGATGCATAAGACTGGTTATTGTTTGTTACTGTTGTTACAGTTGGAGGAGCAGCAATTACTGGTGCTTCATTATCTATAACAGTAACTTTTTGTGTAGCAGTTGAAGAGTTGCCGGCAGCATCGGTTGCTGTCCAGATAACAGTTGTTTCTCCTAATGGGAACTGAGTTGGTGCGTTATTGGTAACTACCACTCCTGAACTACTGTTATCGGAAACAGTAGCGTTGCCCAGCGTTACGCCTGTTGCATAAGCAACACCAGCATTTGTGTTGGTCGTAACATTTGCAGGTGCGGTAATAGATGGTGGCTGATTATCTACAACCACTACATTAAAGCTTCCTGATACTGTATTACCAGCTACATCTTTAGCAGTTACGTTTACAGTTGTTGTACCAATCAGGAAGAATGAACCTGATGGCAGGCTGTAAGTGTACGTTACAGGGCTTCCACAAGCATCTACCGCAGTCACATTGTAGTTTACATTAGCACCATTGGTTACCGCATTTACCACAATATTATTCATGGTACCGAATACTGGTGCTACATTGTCTACCACAGTGATTATCTGAGTAACTGTAGCAGTGTTCAGGCTCGCATCAGAAGCGGTCCAGGTTCTTGTAATGGTATAATTATAGTGTCCTACATTATTCGGGTTAGCATCTTTCGTACTTACTTCATTGAAGCTTACAGCAACAGCTCCATCTGTTTCATCTATCGCTGTTACATTAGCAGGAGCCGGAATAGTACCACAAGTAACAGTAACATTAGCAGGCGCAGTCATAGCAGGCGGAGTTACATCCGACTTAATGACTTGTACCTGTTGTGTTTGAGATGAGGTATTACCGTTTCCATCATTATAAGTCCAGGTAATAGTATATGTACCTGCAGTTGTATAAGTTAATGGGCTTGTTGTTGTTGCTGTTACCAATCCAACACAATTGTCTGTAGCAGTTGGGCGGAAGGTAATTGGTGCGCCAGTATTGGTAGACAGCATCGGAAGTGATGCCACATCAGGTGTAGGCGCAAGGTTATCAACCACAGTTACAGAAATAGGCGCTGAAATTTGCAGGTTACCATTTACTGTAACACCTACTGTATAACTACCGGTTTGAGAAGCATGGTAAGTGGCATTATTTGAATTTGGTATTGCTACTTCATTCAGGTACCACTGATAAGCAGTTCCTACAGTTGAAATAGACAGTGCCACATTTGAAGAAGGACAAATGGTAGTAGGTCCGTTTGCCTGAATAGCAGGTAAAGGAGTTACTGTTAATCGTACACTTCTGTAGATCGTACATTTAATAAATGGTACTGCAACGGTATAAGTACCTGTATTAACCGCCTGAGCATTTGTAATAAATGGATCAGGAACTGAAGCGGTAAAGCTATTCGGACCAGACCACTCATAAGCTGTACCGCCATTGGCGAATAAACGGATGGTACTACCAATTCCAAATACGGCAGCATTTGCCTGAGCAGTTACCGGAGGTTCAGCGTAAGTTGAACATGTACCGTTTACTTTAAACTCAGACCAGTTTGAATTTACACCGGTAAGTGCAAAATCAACCAGAGATCCATTATTGCCATTGGTGCTATTATCAGTTAAAGTTGTTTCAGTGGTATTAGGTGCATTAACATACCCCTGGTTAAACTTGTAATATGCAACCAGTCCAGTTTGTTGAGGCTGCAATTCGCAGTTCATATTATTGATAATCTCACACTGGTTCAGCGCACGATTCCAGAGTTTAGCCTCTTCTACCTTACCAGAATAATATTCTACGAATCCAGGCTGCTGACCAAACACCAGGTTATTGGTATTTGTGGTTATTTGTCCGGATGCTTCAGTAGTAGCGGCTAACAGTCCGTTAATGTAGATACGCATGAAATAACCATCATAAGTAGCCGATACATGGGTCCACTGATTGATGCCAGGATAATTTGCTGTCAATACTTTCCACTGACCATCCAGGTGCAGGAAGAAAGAAATTGTTTTCCAGCCATCATCTGTACGAGGGAAAATATAACCATTATTATTGGTAGCGGTAGATTTACCCATTACATTCTGGATAGCTTTGGTTCCATCTGTTGGATAGATCCAGGCTTCCATGGTAATATTTTCAGAGATATTTAAAGAATTATTATGAGGCACAACCACATTATCATTCACACCATCGAAAGTCAATGAACCTGCTTTGTATGCAACAGTGATATTGGCACTGGCAGTTGTTGCACAACTTCCGTTGGCTACCGTAACAGTATATATACCAGAATTATTGGTTTGTGCATTCGGAATTACCGGACTCTGCTGTGTAGATGTAAAGCTGTTAGGACCTGTCCAGGAATAGCTTGTTCCGCCTGAAGCTGTTAACTGAATGGTATTTCCAACTTCCAGCAATGGCCCGTTTACAGAAGCGTTTGCTGAGATTGGTGTAAACTGGGCACAAATACCATCTCCCACATTACCGGAAGCCCAGTTAGATAAAACACCTGTAAGGCCAAAATTATTCAAGGCACCGGTATTATTATTACCACTTTCATCTTCAACTGTAGTTAAATGGCTGTTATTAACCCCTACCAGTCCTTTGTTGAAACGATAATATGCAGCCAGTCCACTTTGAATAGCAGGATTAAGCTGGCAGGTCATATTGTTATCGATCTCACACTCATCCAATGCACGATTCCATATACGTACTTCATCCACACTACCTTCGAAAAACTCACCGCTGAACCCTGGCTGTGTTCCAATGGTTACAGGGTTTGTATTTGTAGAAATAGTACCTGTAACTTCTTTAGTGGCTTTTAATTCGCCATCCAGGTAAATTTTCATCACAAAACCATCATAAGTTGCCGCAACATGATGCCATTCATTAATGCTTGGATAAGTTGCGGAAATAATGTTCCAGCCCTGACCATCAAGGTGAACATAGAAAGAGAATGACTTCCAGCCATCATCTGTACGTGGGAAAATATATCCTCTAACTTGCTGGGTAGATTTACCAATTACACTTTGAGATGGAGTAACACCATCAGTAGGGTAAACCCAGGTTTCAACCGTAATACCAGTTGCGGGGTTAAGGTTGTTGTTATGAGGAATAGAAATATAATCGTTGTCTCCATCAAAATTTATAGCACGAGCCGGAGTAGATACCTGAATGGTAATACTTGCAGGTACTGAACAACCAGATGCAGTTGTAACAGTTACAGTATAAAGACCTGCAGCTGATGGAGATACATTAGCAATAACAGGATTTTGTTCTGTAGAAGTAAAACCATTAGGACCTGTCCAAGAATAACTAACGCCACCTGAAGCCGCCAGTTCAAGCTGACCACCAACAGGAATTGATGGTGCATTGCTGGCTATGTTTACAGTAGGAGTAACAAAAGGAGCACAAGTAGTTCCGTTAGTGATAGCACCGTCTGTCCAGTTAGAAATAGTTCCTAAAAGTCCAAAATCAACAAGGTCGCCATCATTGGCGTTTGGACCTGAATCTTTTAATTTGTTTTCTAATAAGTTGGAAACTCCTCCTAACAGACCCTGGTTAAATTTATAATAAGCAACAAGGTTTTGTTGCTCGGCTAATTCACAATTACGGTTGGCGGCGATTTCACAAGGACTTAATGCACGATGCCAAACACGGAGTTCATCCAGTTTGCCTTTATAATACTCGTTTGTATATCCGTTTTGGTAGCCAATAGTAACCGGGTTAGTATTTACTGTGATTGTACCGGTGATAGCCATTTGGTTTACCAATAAACCATCAATGAAAATGCGCATGTAAGATCCATCATAAGTAGCAGCTACATGGTGCCAGCTATCTTTTCCAGGATAAGGAGCGGTTAATTGTCTCCATCCAAGTCCGTTGAAATTGATCAGAAAAGCAATATTGTTCCAGTTATCGTTGGTACGAGGGAAGATATATCCTGTTTGTGCAGAGGTAGGAGAACGCTGAGACTTAGCCAATACAGACTGAACGTTAAAGTTTGAACCGCTTTCAGGATAAATCCAAGATTCAATCGTAATTACATCGCTGATATTGAAGGAAGTATCTCCGATTGCAATATTACTTGGAGGCGGGGTTGTACTTCTAACGATTCTCACTTTATCGTTTACACCGTCGAAACTCAATCCACCAGCAGTAAGCTGACTAAATGCAGCACTGGTAACCATTAACGATAAGGCGGTAAATAAAGCAGTAAGAATTCTCTTTCTTGTAAAAACGCGCATAATGTTCGAATTGGCTCTGATTGTATAAGTCAACAGGTATTTCCTATTGAGGCTACACAGGATAAAAGAATAATCAGTTGAACTGATGGCGGATAAGGAATTCTAAAGACGGTTTATCGGAGGATTTTTGAACTTTAACTGCATTGTTTCTTCAAAACCCAAACACGGAAAAAATCAATGACTTCTGTTAATGAATTCCAAAATTAAATTATAAGATCGATAAACACAAACCCAAAACGATTTTTTTCTAAAACATATATAAATTAATAGAATATTACCCGCAAAGGTTTTCGAAAATAGGTCGAGTCTATTGTGGAGAGTTATTAACAAATATATTTTTACTATTCTTATAATATTGCTTATCAATATTTTAAATGCATTTTAATGGGAATTTGGCAACCATTTTTTTGAGAGAAAATTTGCCCCTGTTGGCGGATTATAATTCGATTAAAATTTGATTAAATCAGAAATATTTTAGAACAAAGACTAAAAAATGTGTGGATGATTCGGTGTTTTCCCCACCACCTAACGTGGAAAACATCTACAAAAAAGCGGAGAAACACTACAATTGATTTACAACATTTTATGAAGCATAAAAAAAAGGATCGCAATTGCGATCCTTTGAGGTCCCGAGCGGATTCGAACCGCTGTAGAAGCTTTTGCAGAGCTCTGCCTAGCCACTCGGCCACAGGACCATTTTTCTGTAGCAGGCTGCGAAAATAAAGCAATCAAAGGAATTTCAAAATTCTAAATGCGAAAACCCGAAATTTGTCGCCATTAAGTCTAATTTATGAACCGTATTGCAGAAAGTGAACTGATTATCAATAACAGAGGGGCCGTATACCATTTGAACCTCAGGCCGGAAGAACTTGCTCAAAATGTAATTACTGTTGGAGACCCTGATCGGGTTATGGAAGTGAGTAAATATTTTGATAAAATCGATGGTAAATACCAACACCGTGAATTTGTTACGCATACGGGCTGGGTTGGCAATAAACGTATCTCGGTGGTTTCCACCGGCATTGGAACCGATAATATCGATATCGTATTAAACGAACTGGATGCACTGGTAAACATCGATTTCGAAACCAGAACCATTAAACCTACCCTATCCCAACTTAACATTATAAGAGTGGGCACTTCAGGATCTTTGCAAAAAAATATTCCGGTTGATAGTTTTGTAGCAAGTACGCATGGTTTAGGTATCGATAACCTGTTGAATTTCTACCAGCAACAAACCAATACGGAGGAAGACGCAATTTTAGGGGCATTTGCCAACCAGGTGCAAATCGGAGCAAGTTTCGCAGCACCTTATATAGCTGCAGCCAGCGCTTCCCTGCTTAAACATTTTGTTACAGGTTTTCATCATGGCATAACTGTTACATGTCCTGGGTTTTATGGTCCACAAGGCCGTATACTACGATTAGGTTTGGTTAATTCAGAATTGATTGACCGCTTAACAACCTTCTCATTTGGCAACCACCTTATCACTAACTTTGAAATGGAAACCAGTGGAATATATGGCTTAGGCAAACTGCTCGGACATCATTGCTTGAGCCTCAGTGCCATTGTTGCCAACCGCATTAGTAAAGAATTCAGTAAAGACAGTGCAGCCACCATGGAAAAACTCATCCAACTAACCTTGGAAAATATCGGGCAACTGAAATAGCACATTATGACAATTCAATTTTATAAATACCAGGGAACAGGCAACGATTTTGTTATCATCGATAATAGAAATGGCGCAATTCAACTTAGCACAGCTCAGATAAATCATCTATGCGATCGCAGATTTGGTATTGGCGCAGACGGACTCATGCTGTTAAACACTTTAAGTGGATATGATTTTGAGATGAAATACTATAATGCCGACGGCAGAGAAAGTAGTATGTGTGGTAATGGAGGTAGATGTCTTACCCGGTTTGCTTACGACATGGGTATACATAAAACTACCTACCGTTTCTTAGCCATCGATGGTGACCATGAAGCAGAAATTACAGACCATGGATGGATCCGTTTAAAAATGCAGGATGTTCATGAAGTAAAAGAAACACATGGTGATGCTGTATTAAATACCGGCTCTCCTCACTATGTAAAAACAGTTCAAAACATAATGGATCTCGATGTTTTCCATGAAGGCAGACATATTCGAAATAGCAAAGATTTTGTAGCAGAAGGTATCAATGTAAACTTTGTAGAAGCAGAAAACAAACACATCATAGTTCGCACTTATGAACGTGGTGTTGAAGATGAAACATTTAGTTGCGGAACTGGTGTAACTGCTGCTGCCATTGTGTTTGCGCACAATGAAAAAGGATTTAACCGGGTTGACGTAAAAACAAAAGGTGGAAGCCTCGCAGTAGAATTTGAAAAACATAGCGACCAGGATTTTACCAATGTCTGGCTCTGCGGCCCGGCAGAATTTGTATTTAAAGGAGAAATAAATATTTAATAACCGCAGATATCAGATCTCAGATGGCAGATGTTAGATAATAATTTAAATCTGACATCTGACATCTGAGATCTGCCATCTGAAATCACATTATGATTCAATATTTCAAAAATATCAATGGTCAAACCGCTGAGATAGACAGGGCCGAAATGGGTGTATGGGTAAATCTTGTTCCTCCGTTTAAAGAAGAGGAATTTATTCAGCTTGCAAATGACCTTGAAATACCCATCGAATTTTTACGTGACTCTCTCGATATCGATGAAAGACCGCGTTATGAAATTGAAGACAATGTGAAATTTGTGGTTATTAAAACACCTACAGAAAATAATTCATTCAACGATAGCGATGCATTTTACATAACCATACCGATCTGTATCATACTCACCCATACACAAATTATTACCGTTAACTCCTTCGACAACGGAGCCATAAAAAAATTCCTGAATTCCTTTCAGAAAAGACATCCGGATAAAAAGAATATGATGATCCTGAAAGTGTTTGAAAAAGTGGTTCAGAATTTCATGGAATTTCTGAAAGAAATAAACCAGCGCCGCAATCAATATGAAACAAGTTTATACCAGAGCAATAGCAATGTTGATTTATTAAACCTCATGCGTATACAAAAAAGCCTGGTGTATTTTGTTACTGCCTTAAGAAGTAACGAAATGCTGATGATGAAACTTGAAAGAACAAACTTCCTAAGTCTGAATGAAGAAGAGCGTGAGTTTCTGAACGATTTAATTGTAGATACCAGCCAGGCCCTCGAAATGGCCAATATTTATACCAATATTCTAACGAGTACATTAGACGCATTTGCAAGCATCATCAGCAATAACCTGAATAATGTAATGAAGCGTCTTACTTCCATCACCATCATTCTTTCACTTCCGGTAATGGTCGCAAGTTTGTATGGCATGAATGTTGATAATATCCCCTGGGCACACTCATCCTATGCCTTCTATGTCCCCATCGGATTATCGATTGCAATTGCAGTGGTAATCAGTTGGTATTTCATGAAAAAGAAATGGTTTTAATATGCCCCTGTTTAATGTACGCGTGTATGGAATATTACTCGATGAAGAAAAAAAATTGTTAGTGAGCGATGAATTTATTCGAGGAGCTTATATAACTAAATTACCAGGTGGTGGTTTAGAATTTGGAGAAGGAACACGCGAATGTTTGAAGCGTGAATTTATGGAAGAAACCGGACTTGATGTAACAGTGGGTGATCATATTTATACAACCGATTTTTTCCAGATCTCTGCATTTAATCAAAAAGACCAAATCATTTCCATTTACTATTTCGTGCACCCCTCCACCCCATTTTCACTCCAAACAAAATCAACTCCTTTCGATTTCGCACCTGAACAAACCAGTGATCCTAATGGCGAATCAGAAGTATTCCGATGGATAGAATGGAATGAACTCAATGCAGAAAGTGTAACATTACCGATTGATAAAGTGGTGATTGAGTTGTTGAAAAAAGCAAATAATTTTTAGCCGTTTTTTTTGGAAAAACTGGCTTTAAGTCGCGTGTATGATGGAACACAGATTATCATGATTTTCAAGATCTATCATGATAGATCTTGAAAGTTAGAAGATTAGAAAAAGACGGTGCATTAACAGCAAAAAAAAGCCTATGGCTAACAGCTAATTGCTAAAAGCTATTCAGCTTCCCTCCCCATTGCTGCATCTTTCATCTTCTTGGCCGTTTCTGCTCCGAGGTATTGATCGATCCTTTTTTCTGCTGCATAAATTACTGGGGTAAGTATAATGGCCATGGTAAATTTATATAGATAATTTACCACACAGATAGCAAGCACTAATTTCCAACTCCAACCATTACCAATTTTAAAGGCAATAAACAAGACGATAAAACTATCTACCAATTGCGACACAACTGTTGAGCCTGTTGCCCTTAACCATACCCATTTTTGACCGGTTCTTTTTTTAATCTGATGAAAAACGGTTACGTCAACTATCTGGCTAACTAAAAAGGCTGTTAGACTCCCCAGAATGATCCACATACCCTGACCAAATATTCCACCAAAAGCATCCTGCATATTAGGAACTCCTTCGGCTGTTTTAGAGCCAATCCAAAAATCTGCGGGAGGTATCTTCATTGCCGCATAAAACATGATAAATGCATAGGTAATCAACACAACTGCTGTATAACTGATTCGTTTTACAGCTTTAGGGCCATAATATTCATTCACAATATCTGTTATCACAAATTCCAACGGCCATAATAATACACCACAAGTAAGATTGAATGAAAGCCCGGTTTCTCCGAATAAAGTCATGTTTGCCGGATTCCATCCAAATATTTTTTCCAATGAGAATATTTTCCCTCCTATACATTCAGCAATAAGCGCATTGGCAACAAAAAAAGCGGCTATGCTGATAAAAAGCTTGGTGGGTTTGTCTTTAAGTATGGAATGTATCATGCGGGTAATATGATGTAAAAAAAGAGTTGTGCCAGAAGCACTATCAAGTTAAAGATTCTAACCCAAACAGGAACGGTTACTTGTTTTTTTGATATTAAAATGATCATGTACCATAGGTGCAAACTCATATTAATAATTGGCGACAATACCATACCCATTACCACGGCTATATTGCCAACTGCGCCCAGTTCCTGCGATTCATCCAGATGCAGGAACATCCTGGCCAACATTGCGCCGATAAAAAACAGGTTACATATAAAAGCAAATCGCGACAAAAAAGAAAATCCTGCCATAGAATCTTATACTAGGTTAATGGTTAGTTTTTGATGCGACAAGAGTTACAGGAAGCACAACTGACTATGGACTATGGACCATGGACCATAGACCATAGACCATAGCCACTTCACCTGCTCAACCCTTGATTCGCATTTTTACACAAAATACAATCAATCTATCTAAATGGAGCGCTATAGGTAAAAATGAAAGATTTTTTCCTGTAGGTTTGCCAGAACTATACAATAAAAGCATGAAGCAGTTTCAATGGAAGTCGCTCCTACCGCATGCAATTGCAGTCGGTATTTTTTTAGTGGTTGCCGTAATTTTTTGTAAACCTGCCCTGGAAGGCCAGGTATTAAACCAGAGCGACGTTTCGCACTGGAAAGGAATGGCCCAGGATCTGTTTAATTACAAAGCCACCCATGGTCATTACCCGTTGTGGAACAATAACCTGTTTGGTGGTATGCCAGCCTACCAGATTGCCATGGAAGCTGCTAATCCAATCACTCCTATTTATTTCCATCAGCTTTTCATGTTATTCTTAGGAAAGCCGATTGGCTTTTTCTTCCTGCTTTGTATAGGGTTTTATTTTCTGTCGCAGGTAATCGGTACAAAACCATGGATCGGCATTTTGGGAAGTATTGCTTATGCCTATGCAACCTACGATCCGGTTATTATCGCTGTAGGACACGATACAAAAATGCAGGCAATGGCATATATGCCTGCTTTACTGGGGGCATTGTGGCTTATTTATAAAAAAGAATACTGGTGGGGTGCTGCGTTAACTGCCCTGTTCAGCTTCCTGTTAATCGCCATGAACCATTTGCAGGTTACTTACTATTTCCTGATCATGGCTGGTATTATGACCATTGCATTTATGATTCAATGGATCAAACAAAAAGACTATAAACACCTGGGTATTTCACTGGCAATTGCTTTGTCGATGGGCGCACTGGGTGTAGGACCAAATATCGTTTCTCTCGCCACTACCAGCGACTATGCCAAAGCTACAATGCGTGGTGGTTCAATAATGCTGGATTCGACTGGCACAGCTACAAAAAGCAAGGGCCTTGAAATTGATTATGCTTTTTATTATGGCAGTTATGGTCTTGCTGAAACCTATACTTTCCTTGTTCCGGGTATTTATGGAGGAAGTAGTGGCGGAGAGCTGGACATCAATTCCAATTTTGCTAAAAAAGCACTAGAAAGAGGTATTCCTGAAGAACAGGCAGCGCAGATCGCGGGCTATATGCCAACTTATTGGGGGCCACAACCTATGACTTCAGGTCCGGTATATTTTGGCGCCATTATTTGTTTTCTCTTTATCCTGGGTATGGTTTACCTGAAAACATGGCATCGCTGGTGGATACTGGCTGTTTGCATATTGGCAGTGATGATGAGTTGGGGAAGTAATTTTATGGGCTTCAACAGCTTTCTGTTTAACAACCTTCCTTTGTACAATAAATTTCGCGCGCCAAGCATCATCTTAATATTGCCTCAATTATTATTCCCGTTATTGGGTATAATGGCATTACAACAATTATTGTTTGAGGAAAAAAACAAAGCCATTGCATTGGCCAGTTTAAAGAAAGCTGTGTATATCACTGGCGCATTTATACTTGGTGCAGTATTGTTGTATTTCTCCTTTGATTATATAGGCAAGGATGATCAAATAAAAAACATGTTGACCCAAATGCTTGGAGGTAACCAGGAAGAGGCCAACAGTTTTTATAACGTTTTGAAAGAAGATCGCCGTTCAATGTTCGGCAGCGATCTTATCAGAAGCATTATTTTTATCGCCGGAGCAGTTGCATTGCTTTGGTTTGCTATTCAGCAAAAACTTAAAACAATGTATGCGCTGGTTGCCATACTTGTATTAAGTTCTGCCGATTTGTTTACTGTCGGGAAAAGATACCTGAGTGAAAAGAATTTCCAGGATGCAGAAGTAGTTAATGAAAGTCAGTTTGCTCCGACTCCTATCGATCAGCAAATTTTAAGTGACACTACCAAACCCAGGGTCTTAAATCTTACGACCGATCCTTATACAGATGCTATAACAGCCTACCATCATCGTTCTGTGGGAGGTTATCATCCGGCCAAACTGAGTATTTATAATGACCTTATTCAATTTCAACTGAACAAACAACCCATGAATATCGGCGTATTAAATATGCTTAATACGCGCTATTTCATTGTTCCTAATCCGCAAAATGGTCAGCCTGGTTTACAGGTTAATCCTGCTGCTTTGGGTCATGTTTGGTTTGTAAAAGGTATTCAGTATGAAAAAGATCCTGGTGCGGTTATGAAAGCCATGAACCAATTTTCTCCTGCTGACACCGCAATTGTTGAAGAGCAATATAAAGCGGCTATCCCATTTGCACCTGAATTCGATTCAACTGCAAATATTGCGCAGGTATTGAATGATAATGACCTGATACGTTACCGCTCCAACAGCACCAAGAACCAGTTTGCTGTATTCAGCGAGATTTTTTACGACAGAGGATGGAAAGCTACTATTGATGGGAAAGAAGCACCGATTGTAAAAGTGAACTATGTTTTAAGAGGACTAGCAATTCCTGCAGGCAACCATGAAATTGTATTTGAGTTTAAACCTGCATCTTATTACAACAGTGCAAAAATTGCGGTGATCACATCGGCCCCAATCTGGATATTACTGATATTGGCTGCATTCTTTTCACTCCGGAAAAAAAGGGAAGATCAAGCCTGATGAAGCAACCAGTTGTGCTTGGCATTATTTCTTACCCCGTATTTCCGGCACAAATGGGGGGACAGAAATGTGTAGAGGGATTTTATAAAGCTTTAGCAAACCGGACAAAGCTGGTATTGGCTGTTGAAAAACACAACAGTACCAATACTATTCCCAATGCCCATATAGAGCCATTTTTGTTTAATCACTGGAAAGGGTTTTTAAACCTGATTTATCTTTTCAGGTTGATAAGAATGATTAAAAAACATCGGGCAGACATCATCATCATAGAACATTCCTATTTTGGATGGCTTGGTTTAATGCTGCGTTTTTTTACGGGAAGAAAACTGGTTATTCGTTCACATAATATTGAAGCATATCGTTTCAGGGATATTCAAAGACCCTTCTGGAAATATTATTACCGGTATGAAAGATTTGTTCATCGAAAAGCTGACCATAGTTTTTTTATCACAGATGAAGATCTTTATTATGCCCTAACCAACTGGCATTTAGATCCTGAAAAAACAAGTGTGGTAACATACGGTGTATCGCTTGATACTGCAGTTATAAGTCTAAAGCCGACTATCAGAAAAAGACTGATGGAGTATTTCAATATCCCATCCAATGCTGTGCTTTTTCTGTTTAATGGAACGCTTGATTACGCACCCAATATCGATGCGGTTCAGGTTATTGTACACGAACTTCTGCCCCGCCTCAGAAACCATCGTTTATCGTTCCGGATTTTTATCTGTGGTAAAAATTTAAGTAGCCAATGGGAAGAGATATTAAAAAAACAACCTGAACTGATTGTTACGGGTTTTGTAGATGATATATCCATTATAATGGCAGGAACAGATTGTTCTATCAATCCCGTAACCCTTGGTGGTGGCATAAAAACAAAACTGGTGGAAGCACTGGCTTATCACCAAACTGTGATCACCACACAAACAAGCGCTAAAGGAATTTCATTACAACTTACCGGATCGAAAATGAAAATAATTCCCGATTATGATTGGGAACTGTTTGCCAAAGCGATGAATGCCTTTAATCCTTACAGACAGGAAAATACACCTGAACTATTTTTCAAACATTACTACTGGCCTTCTATTGTAGACAAAGCACTCGTATCTTTGAGCCGCTTATGAGCATGCCCATACAGATATCCGTTGTTATTTGCACCTATAACCGGGCTGCCTACTTAACTGATGCCCTCAACAGCTTATATCAACAAACCCTGTCAAAGGATCTGTTTGAAGTAATCATCGTTAATAATAATTCAACCGACCATACCGAAACAATTTGCAGGGATTATATACTTTCTCACCCTGATTTTAAAGTTATTTACCTCAATGAAAAAGAACAAGGTGCTTCGTATGCCCGGAATACAGGGGCCGCAAAAGCAGCTTCCCCCCTTCTTTGTTTTATGGATGATGATGCTATCGCCAACAGCGATTACTTAAGCAGGATCGTTCAGTTCTTTGATATTCACCAGGGGGTGGGTGGATTAGGTGGCAGAATTATTCCTAAATATATTCCTGCAGAACCTAAATGGATGAGCCGGTATGTTGCGTCTATGGTAGGGCATTTCGACTATGCCCCACAAGTAGTTGCATTTAAACCGGGCAAGTATCCTCTTGAATCGAATATGGTTGTTCCTAAAAAGCTTTTTGATGCAATCAATGGCTTTAACACCGCTTTGCCTGGCGTAAAAGGGGAATTACGTATTGGTGGTGAAGGAAAGGATTTTTTCTTTCGGTTACAGGCATTAGGACATGCAATTTACTATGACCCCAATATTGTGGTACAGCATGTGGTAGAAGTTTCTAAACTTACACCTGCTTATCTTTACCGGGTTGCCAGTGGCTATGGCAGGGGTGAAAGGGTAAGAACATTACAGAAAAACAAGTTCGCTTATCTGTTGAAAATGGTTGAATACTGCTTTAAACTAGGAGCAGCTTGTATTTTAGGTTTAATATACCTGTTACGTGGTGAACCTGCAAAATCATGGCCCGTAATACGTTTCAGGATCGACGCATTAAAAGGTTTATTCAATTTATAAATTGATCGCATGAGTCTGGGATTGACACTTGAAAGAAAAATTAAAGGAACATTGAGCCGTTGGTTCGGCATTCAATTTGTATCGCCCTCCGAAACATCTAAAGTGAGGCACTGGGTATTACCCTATTGTATGGGTAAAGGATGTGATATAGGATTCGGTGGTGATAAAGTAATGAAGACAAACTGCGATGGCATTGATTTTCCTCAGCCCTATACACATACCGGAAAAGATAAGGTTGATATTGGCGTAGATGTAATCAACAATGAAATACCAGTGCCTGATAATACGTATGATTATGTGTATACCAGTCATCTCATAGAAGACTTTACTGATACCGGCGATGCTTTGCGCAAGTTTATACGAATTCTAAAATCTGGAGGCAACCTCATATTGGTATTTCCGGATCAACCAAAGTATGAAGTCTATTGCCGTGAAATGGGTATTCCAATGAACCCCTACCATATTCATGCGAATATGGGTTATGACCTAATGCTCCAAAGAATGAATGAAGTGCCAGGCATTAGTTATGAAGTACTTTTTAGCAGCAATTGTGAAATAGATTACAATGTGGTGATCGTTTTGAAAGTAACCAAACTCAACCAGGCCTGATGTCATTCCTGAAAAAAATATGGACCGATTGGAAATTGAGCTATAACCATCGGAACAAAGAACAGCAGTTCACCCGGGGAATAGCGAATGTTCCACAGGTACTTGAACCCCTGTCTCCTATCACCGGCGATTCGGTTCATTTTAAACATACAGGGCATGCAGGCGATGTGATTTATGCAATACCTGCAATGAAAGCCCTTGCCAAAGGAAAAAAAATCCATCTATATTTTGAATTACACCAGCCCAATAGAGATTTTACCAAACAAATGCGCCATCCGAATGGAAATGTAATGCTGAACGAAAAAAGCGTTGCCATGTTTGCGCCTCTGATGCAAGAGCAGCCTGAAATCGTATGCTTCGGTGCATGGAATGGAGAAGTAATTCATTACGACCTTACCGCTTTTCGGGCATTTCCTTTCGATTACAGGATGTATAGTATAACACGCTGGTATTTTTTAACATTTGGGGTAAATGCTGACCTTGGTAAACCCTGGTTAAACATAAAGCCCGATACAAGTTTTTCAGATAAAATTGTATTGGCTAGAAGCAGTCGATACCATACACCAGGCATTTCCTACGCTTTTTTACAACAATACAATAACCTTGTATTTGTAGGAGTTCCGGAAGAATATGAGGCTATGAAAGAGGAAATTCCTGGTTTGATTTATCACCCGGTAAGCGATTTTGCAGCCCTTGCTGCAGCAATTGCTGGTGCCAAACTTTTTATAGGTAACCAATCCTTCCCATTTGCCCTTGCTGAAGCCCTGAAAGTTACCAGAATACTTGAAGTATACCATCAATGTCCAAATGTAGTACCAGAAGGACCAGGTGCGTATGATTTCTGTTATCAGCCCCAATTTGAAAAGATTGTGTCAGATATCCTCAACAGGTAGTAATATTGCCAGACAACATGGCCCTTTAAAGTTTTTGTATGCGCAAACTGATAAGATCCCTGCTGAACAGTATAGGGTATGATATCGTAAAAGTGAATGTTCATTCCGATAAGAAAGTGAACAGGATCAAAAAAGTTACCGTTGGCAATTATCTGCTGGAAATGCCGGGCAATAACCCCCAGATTAGTACTTATAAATACGATCCGGGTGCCAATAGCCAGTTAGGCCGCTTATCTGTATGTGTAGCCGGCAAATACCCCACCCTTTCCGTATTAGATGTTGGTGCCAATGTTGGAGATACTATTGCCATCATTAAATCGGCTATAGAACTCCCGGTAATTGGTATTGAGGGCGACGATTTTGCTTTTGAGTTCCTCAAAAGAAATACCATGTCGCTAAAGAATATAACCCTTATTAAAACATTCCTTGGCGAAAAAATAGAAAGCAAAAAAGTATCGATGGAAAAATCGGGATGGAACACCACCCTCATCCCCAATGAAGACAATGGCGAAACGATACACCTGAAAACACTGGATGAAGTACTGGCAGAAGAACATCTGCAAAACCGAACATTGAAATTACTTAAAATAGACTGTGAGGGTTTTGATACTATTATTTTAAGGGGGTCTGCTAAACTGATCCGGGAAAAAAGACCTGTTATCTATTTTGAATACAATCGCACCAATATGGATGCTATTGGGGAAGATGGGTTATCTACCCTACTCACCTTAAGTGCCGTAGGTTATCGTAATGTAATCTTCTTTGATAACAAAGGGCGTTTCATCATGAATGCGCCTATTGATCAGGAAGGCATTATCACCGATCTGCATCGATATGCACAAGCCGACAACAGTTGTATCGCCTATTATGACATCTGTTTGTTTCATGAAGATGATACAGATCTGGCGCAGCAATTCATTGACTCAGAAAACAGTTTACAACCTTAAGCTATAGCCATATGAGTGAACTGAAAAACTTTCTGGTTAAAATAAAGGGCTATTTCAAAAAAAGAACGCCTACCCAGCGTTTGTTAAACCGCATCCACACCCAGGAGATATTGGGTAATATTTTCCACCTGGGTTTTTCCTACTGGGGGCCTTTTTATACAGCCTACCAACCCGATTCACATACTGCATTTCAAGCCCATCCCGAATTCAGGGAACTGCAAAAAAGATTTACCAAACACAATGGCAGGAACAATGGTGGCGATACTGCCAGACTATGGAGTTTTATACTTAATTGCAAACAGGTTTTAGCAGAAGGTATATCAGGCGATTTTGCCGAATTAGGCGTATGGAGAGGCAATACTGCTTCTATCCTGGCCTATTATGCCAAGGAACATAACAGGAATGTGTTTCTTTTTGACACTTATGAAGGATTCAGCAAAAAAGACCTGGAAGGAATAGATGCTGCAAAAGATACAGATTTCAATAACACTTCTATTGAACTGGTAAAACAGGTGATAGGCCCGGCAGTTTCACAGTGTGCTTTCGTAAAAGGCTTTTTCCCCGATACAATAACCGATGAGCACTCCAACAGGAACTATGCAATTGTAAGCCTTGATTGTGATTTATATGCTCCTACCAAAGCCGGATTAGAATTCTTCTATGAACGAATGCCTAAAGGCGGATTATTTTTGTTGCATGATTATTCCAGTCTTCACTGGGACGGTTCTAAAAAAGCCATAGATGAATTTTGCAAAAGCAGTGGCGAACACGTGATTTTACTTCCGGACAAAAGCGGTAGTGCATTTATGCGCAAAACGAAATAATTACAGCATTAGAGACTTATCTTTCTTGGATGCCCCGGCTTGGTGTATAAATGATAGCGGGGAGGTTCATAATGATTTTCGGCGGTGAATGGTCCGGTAAAATGTGAACTTATCAGGTCTTCCCGCACGAAATAAGCGTTTACACCAGCGAAACAACATCCAACCAGTTTATACCCCTTTGATTCCCCTAATTTGCAAAACGCATCCAGGCTTGCACCCGTATTGCTTGACCCATCCCACATTGCTGCAGCATCGTAGTCAACCACAAATTCACAACCCGGCCGAAACACTGCATTATACTCAACTATTACAACCCTTGGTTTATATTGGTTGATGGCTTTCCAAACATATAAATCATTACGGTCGATATCAATCGATAATAAATCTGGTTCTGTTGGCACACCAGCCTGCTGAAAAAGGAATTCGATATTTTCAGCGGTAATAAATGCCTGAATGGCTTTTAAATCGCCCCTTGCTATGGCTTTTGAACAATGCTGGTGTATGGCTTTGATATTGGCTTCGCTTCCATCCATCCACAAACCTTTCCAGCCTTTATATAACAGATAGGTACTGTTTGTTTCTGTACCATCTTCAACTCCAAATTCAATAAAGTACTGGTTCGTAACTCCTATCCGTTTGAAAATTTCTTCAATGATACCATCATCTCCAACCTGAGAAAATGCCTGAAATTCAAACCTATTGAGTTTATCGGGTTGATTGTAACGGGGATTATTGTATAAATGGGTTTGCAGGTAATCTTCTACCTGCAGCATATTTATCCGGTTCAACTTGCTGTCTATCTGTTCGAGATTCAGTGTCCTACGGAGTTTTGTATAAAAACGATTTTTCAGATCCCCCAAAAAGCCCATTGTTGTTGATTTAATCTGGGTAAAAATAAGCATCACTGACCAAGACATAAAATCTACCTTCATCTGTTTTCAGATTGTACATTTGTAAGCATTAGGAAGATTCATGTTAAACCAGATTAAAGGCATTATATACGACCTCATTCTTTGGCTGGCCCGATTGGGTTTCAGGCAAAGAATGTCTGATAAAAAGCTCCTGATCGTTCGTGTGGATGAAATTGGCGACTATATGCTGTGGCGCAATTTCCTGAATGAAATAGTTTCTTCTCCCAGGTTCCGCGATCACCAAATTCATTTTTGTGGCAATCGAAGCTGGAAATCGATTTTTGAACAATTTGATGCAACATCGGTCAATAAACAGTTCTGGATCGATAAGATTCGGTTCAAAAAAGAAATAAAATATCGCTTTCGATTTCTCCGGATGATTTACCAACAAGGGTACACCACTGTAATAAACCCGGTTTATTCTCGCGATAAACGTTACGATGACAGTATTGTCAGGGCTGCCAAGGCCACAAACCGCATCGGAATGGTAGCCAATACAGAAAGCGTTCAGTCGTATGAAATGGGCTATGATAAAGGGCTTTATACAGCACTGTTCAACCACACGGAGAAACCACTCTTTGAATTCTACCGGAACAGGATGTTTACAGAATTCCTAACCGGACTTCCTTCTGCAGTCGTTGATACAACCGTCCCAACTTCATTGTTACCTGCTTATCCAGGTTTACCAGCCAATTATATAGTTGTTTTTCCTGGATCAAGAAGTAAGAAAAGAATCTGGCCGGCTCAAAATTTTTGTAAAGTTGCTGCTCATTTATATGAACAAAAAGGTTATACAGTAGTTGTGTGTGGTGCGGCAGGAGATAAAATTTATACAGATGCTTTTTGTGCAGCCTATCAATATCCGATTGTTGACCTTACTGGTAAAACCAGCTTACCTGAAATGCTTACAGTACTTAAACAAGCATCTATGTTATTATCTGTAGATACTGGTTCCATTCATTTAGCAGTAGCTGCAGGATGCCCGGTTACTGGTATATTCAACGGATCACAATACAATAGATTTGCACCTTATCCCAAAGAATTGTGCAGTTACTTTACAGCTGTTTATCCAAAGCAGATTCTGGAGGATTTAAAAAATGCAGAAATAGTGAGGGAAAAATATGAGTTTGTTATTGACCTCCCCTATGATCTTGTAACTCCGGAACAGGTAATTGAAACATTTTCCTGATACTACCAGTTTTCAAGCCCCATTTTTTTCTTCAACCGAAACATCCACTGGCCTAACCCGCTTTGCAATAAATAATGCAGCCCTTTCAAACGTAATTGCCAAAGGCGTTGTTTAAGGGATGGACCAAAATGTGATTCAAAAACTTTTCTGTTCTCATCCAGTGATTTCAGGTAGGAGGTTGAACTAACACCGGTATCATCAAAAATGGCAATGGTTATCGGCAGGTATTGGTATGGTTCTTTGCCAAGGCGACAAAGCATATCATAATCCATGGCTATTTTATAATCTGCCAAATAGCCTCCAACCCTATCATAAACTGCTTTATTCACAAACCAGGTAGGATGAGAAATGCTCCGCATACCCCTGTACAATTTTGAAGGTTCAAAAGGTTTGCCTACGACTACTTTTTCTCCGCCCCTGGTCAATTCAATATTTCCGCTGATCCATTGTACTTCAGGGTATTGTTGAAAGAAAGCTGCAATCGTTTTTATGATATCAGGTGAAGCATATATATCGCCTGAGTTCAGCAAATGAGTAACAGGGCCTGCTGCATGTCGGATGCCTTTGTTAAATGCATCTGCTATTCCTTTATCGCGTTCATTGACCCATTTTCTGTAAGCGGGCTGTGGAGTGGTTTCCAACCAATTAGCGATATTAGTTTGTGTAGATCCATTAATGATCCAATGCTCTTGGGGAGATATAGATTGCGCATCAACCGAGGCACAGGTTTTCTGTACATCAGCCAGGTTATTAAAAGCGATGGTGATTACTGAAATACCATTCATGGCTACATCATAATTGCGTTAATTTCTGAAGAAAAAGTTCCAGTCCTTTTCTTTTTTCTTCATCTAATGTATAACTGATATTCTTTGTATAATACTCTTTCAGGTCATAATCTGCAAAATCTAGTGTTTCCACCACTTCCTCTATATGGTTTATGCCGTAGGCATTGGCCAGGTTAAAAGCATCTTCAAAATCTGGATCAATAGGTTTATTGGCAACCCATGCAGCAAATACAAAAGGCAAACCTGTATGCTGAAGCCATGCTTCACTCAGATCGTAATAATAAGCTGATTTTTTATGTTGTGACAAGGCCCTGTCGCCAATAACAACTGCAGCGGTAGTGCCTTTAATGAGATGACGGTAATCTTCCTGTGCCTGCACAAGTTCCACTTCTTTCTGCCAGTATTCTTTCAAAAGAATTTTAGCAAGATTAACGGAGGTTCTGCTTTGGTAATCCAGGATCAACTGAGTAATCTGATTTATGGGAACTTCGCTGAAAATTCCAACAGAAGCCACCCTTCCAACGGCACCGATGCAATAATGGGTAATTATCTGCGGGTTATTTAAACGTGGAATAATGGCAACCGGCACCAGTCCGACATCAATTTCATCGTTTAATAACATTGCGGCTATATTGGCCGGAAAATCGGCTACAATATCCATTTTTTGCATCAACCCAGACCGTTGAACCCCGTGCATGAGTGGGCGGGTATTCAAATAACTAACGGCTCCAATCCTTAATCTCTTGTCCAATTCAGCTAAATTTGCCTGCAAAGAAAACCAATAATCAATAAATAACCTCAAAATCGCCGATGGAACTCACTTCTCTTACCGCAGTTACACCCATAGATGGCCGTTACCGCAAACAGGTACAGCATTTAGATGAATATTTCTCTGAATATGCATTGATTAAGTACAGGGTACTGGTAGAAATAGAGTATTTCTTCTTCCTGGCAGATAAACGCTTTTTTAAACTCCCTCCAAAAGCAAGGGTTCAGTTAAAAAAAGTATTAGACGATTTCAGCATAGATGATGCCCAGCAAATTAAACAGATTGAATCAGTTACCAACCACGATGTTAAAGCCGTGGAATACTTTCTGAAGGAACAATTAGATAAAGCAGGCATCAGTAACCTGAAAGAATGGATACATTTCGGACTAACTTCTCAGGATATTAATAATACCTCCATTCCGTTAAGCTGGAAGCATTGCATGGAACATGAATACCTGCCCAGCTTAATAAATCTGCAGAATAACCTGTACCAGTTGGCACAGCAATGGAAAGACATTCCCATGCTTGCACGTACACACGGACAGCCTGCTTCTCCTACCAGGCTAGGGAAAGAAATAATGGTATTTGTGGAACGACTAAATAATCAGGTTGAACTTTTTGCCAGCATACCTTATGCTGCAAAATTCGGAGGTGCTACCGGCAATTTTAACGCCCACCATATTGCTTTTCCTAAAAAGAACTGGGTTTTACTCGGGAACGATTTTGTAGAGAACACACTCGGCCTGCAAAGAATGCAATTCACTACACAGATCGAACATTATGACAGCCTTGCCGCTCATTTCGATTCATTGAAAAGAATCAATAATATTTTGATGGATCTATGTCGTGATATCTGGACCTATATCAGCATGGATTATTTCAAACAAAAAACAAAAAAGGGTGAAGTAGGATCATCAGCTATGCCGCATAAAGTAAACCCAATTGATTTTGAAAATGCAGAAGGCAATCTTGGTATGGCAAATGCCTTATTGGAACACCTTTCTGCCAAACTTCCCATCAGCAGATTACAACGCGATCTTACCGATTCTACTGTTTTACGTAATATCGGTTCACCGGTTGCGCATATTGCCATTGCTTTTAAGTCTATTGAAAAAGGTTTGGGAAAAATAGTCCTGAATGAAGCAAAACTAAAAGAGGACCTGGAAAATAACTGGGCAGTAGTTGCAGAAGCTATTCAAACCATTTTGAGAAGGGAAAATTATCCCAATCCTTATGAAGCTTTAAAAGACCTTACCCGAGGTAACCATAAAATTGATAAGAAAACCATGCAGAATTTTATTCAGTCGTTGAAAGTAAGTGCTGCGGTAAAGAAAGAATTAAAAGCAATCACCCCTTCGAATTATACAGGAGTTAGTGCTGATTTTTGATTTTTTGATCATTTGATCTTTGATTTTTTGATTAGCATATCTGCTAAAATCAAAAAATCAAAGATCAAAGATTCAAAGATTCCTACTCCTTTACTGTTGTAGTAATTTTAGGGGTTTCTTTTGTCCAGGAGCTAATGTCTAATTTTTTCTGGCTTGGATAAATTTCATCCAATGTATTGCCATCATACATTCTACCATTCTTGATTACATACCTGATACTATTGGTATTACGGATATTTTGTAATGGATTATTATCCATGATCACAATATCTGCCAGTTTACCTGATTCAATACTTCCCAGGTCTTTATCTAGTCCTAATGCAGTTGCACCAAGAATAGTAGCGGTTTTTAAGGCATTCAAAGGACTCATTCCCCCACTTGCAACGCTCCATAATTCCCAATGATACCCGAGGCCCTGTAATTGACCATGACTACCAATACCTGCTAATCCCCCCTGCTCAACAATGCTCTTTGTTCCTTTAGCATGTTTACTAAACACATGATCTTCCGGCGTAAACCAACCACCATTTGCCCCTGTTCTTCTTCTTGCTTTGGTACTTAATTCTTCATAAGGCGTAAAGCGGTTTAATTTAGGATCATGAACAGGGCTCTCTGTTGTATAGTAATAGTTTTCTGCCCATGGTCCACCATAAGCTACCAATAGCGTTGGGGTATGCGCCATTTTACTTTCCGCAATTGTTTTGGTTACATCTTTATACAATGGATGAATTGGTATAGCATGTTCTACACCAGGATATCCATCTAAAAGGTGAGTCATGTTGAGTTTATAATCCAACCCACCCTCAGTAGTTGGCATCAGCTTTTGTTCTTTCGCTGCCATAATTACCCATTGGCGTTGTTGCCTGACACCTGTCAGGTACATTTTTATGTATTGAGTTTTGTAATACTTACTGTATTGTTCCAATACCTTCCTTGTTTGATCGAGGTCTCGGAGATTATACATCCAGAACCCTACACCAGGGCCAGTGCTATACACCCTTGGACCAGGTATTGAGCCTGCTTCTACCATATCGCTGTAGGTAAGTACATCGGTGGTTGAAGTTTGAGGGTCACGGGTAGTAGTAACACCATAAGCAAGGTTTGCGGCATAGATCCATACAGTATTCTTATGCAGACCCCAATATGGCCACATATGAGAGTGTGTGTCAATAAACCCTGGAGTGATTGTTTTACCAGCACAGTCGATCACTTTTGCTCCTGATGGTGCGGCTATATTTTTGCCAACCTGCTTAATCCGGTTATTGACGATCAGCACATCTCCTTTTTCAATTACTTCATCCCCTTTCATGGTAATGATCCTTGCATTTTTTAGGAGAATGGTACCATTGGGCATGTCTTTGGCATAGTAAACTTTCACCTGCGTTTCATCCGGACTATATTTTTCTTTTTGCTTTAATGCTACTTTATCTAGACTGTCTTGTTTTGCTTTTGCAGGGTCAGCCTTTAATGCTGCAGCCAGGTCAGCCGCTTTCTTTTTTGCAAGAGAATCCGCCAGTTTTTTTGCTTCTGGTCCGGCAGCAGTAAGTGCTTTTACACTATCAGCCGCACGTTTGGTTTCCAGTTTTTTCGCTTCTTTCACAGAATCTTCAACTGCTTTTGCCCTGTCTGTATTATAAACCCAATGTCCGTTACCAAGGCTCCAGTGTACGGTCTTACCATCTGCTTCCCATGCCGGAAACTCGCCTCCTATTTCAGTTAGTTGACGTGAAGGGAATATACTTGAAGCTGCATCGGCCACAGATATTGTAGGAACCTTACCGGTTTCAGGTATTGTTACAACATAAATATTATTGTTTACCTGTGCAAGGGCCAGATTGCCTGTAGGCGCCATTAAAATAGTTCCTGCTGAAGATGGCATATTTTGCGGCTCACGGCTGCTGTATGATTCTGGCAACATACAATTGTTCAATGGATCAGACACAGACATATACCTTCCCATTACATATTCTTTTCCGGTTGGTGCTTCTGGTGTATGTGTTTCTTCATGCCCATCTAATGCTGTACCGAAAGTTGTAATACCAGTGACGCGTACATGCATTTTTGGATCGGTGCCATCCCAACGAATGGATATCAGCATACCTCCACCTGTATTGAGAAAAATTCTGTCCGCATCTTTGGTAAAATGCAAATTACCCCTGTTCCTGGCTTTGTCGATAACGGTAATATTTCCGCCATTTTCATTCATCCAAACAATCTCGGCTTCTTCTCCGCTCATGAATGGATCTTCAGCATCTTTGAATAATCGATTTGGTCCACGGAAAAACGCAATACGCTGGTTGTAACTCCATGCAGGTTGCATGTAAAAAGCGGCTTCACTGGTGAGTTTGGTGATTTTTCCGTCTGCAATATTCGCCTTGTATACACTACCTCCTTCTTTCTCTTCCCATGTTACGAATACTAGTTGTTTTCCATCAGGACTCCATGCTGGCATGGCTTCTGTAAAGTTGTGGCTGGTTAACCTTTTAGGCGTTCCATTCGGGTAATCCATTACATATAACCTGTTAAGCACAGTAAAGGCCAATTGCTTACCATCCGGACTAGGCACTGCATCACGTATCTGGGAGGCAAGTGCATGACTGGTATCTTTTATATCGTAGTTAAAATAAAGTCTTGGTCCTAATTCAAGCTTCACATCAACATCAAAAGGAATTTCGGTAGCGGGTTCACCACTTACCGGTATTTTCCAAATTTTACCGCCATAACTTGCAATCAGGTTTTTGCTATCGGGTGTAAATGACATACCAGGCAATACACCTTGTGGAGCAATGCTTTCCTGCTCATCTCTCTGTACCGGATATGCCAGCCATTTTTCATCACCGGTAAGAAGGTTACGTATTACCAATCCAGTTTTATCCTGGTAACGTGAACCATAAACCATCCATTTACCATCTTTGCTGAGTGTGGGTGTAAATGCTGACCCATAGCGTGAGGTGAGGGTTCGTGTTTGTCCTTTTTCTCTTTCATACACACCGATCTGGTACTGAGGTAAAAGGGCATTATAGTTCCATGATCCGTTTCGTTGGCTATAATAAATCATTTTTCCATCATTACTGATGAAAGGATCAATGGTTTTGAGACTGCCTGGAGCATCATTTAACTGAATGCCACCACCACCGTCGGCATGAAACATCCATAAACGTGGTAATCGTCTGCCCCTGCTGGCAATAACATATTTGCCATCAGGTGTCCACACAGCATTTACATAATCATCTACCCTTGTTTTGGTTAATTGAAGTGTATCTTGCTTTACACGATCTATTACCCATAAGTTATCGCCGCCACTTCTATCGCTTGTGAACAATAATTTATTCCCATCCGGACTAAAACGCGGGTGTGTTTCGTAGGCAAAACCTTTAGTTACGGGAGTTGCTTTACCACCTGTTATAGGCATTGTGTAAATATCTCCCATTAGGTCAAAGGCGATAGTATTTCCGTCCGGACTAACATCCACACTTATCCAGGTGCCTTCCTGTGTATTAAATGAAATAGTTCTTTCAGGTTTCAAAGGAAGGTCTTTGAAACTTGCATAAACATTCGTGTCCTTTTTAACGGAATCTTTTAAATGTAAAACAGCAGCAATCCAATTATTATTGTGATCATTTGTTGTTACAACTGTAGCAACAAAGGCTGATGCTGCAAGAGCTAGCCCAGAGAAGAAGAGTTTTCTCATCGAGTAGGAATTTTAGAAAATATAATAAAGAATGCTTGAATCTTTGATTTTTTGACTTTTTGATCTTTGATTTGAAGAATCAAACTGGGAAAATTACCATTTGATTACCGCATAACCTTTCAGTTGATAAGTAGTAATGGTTGTTAAAGCAGATGTAGCTACACCTATACCCGGGGCCAGTGTAGCTGGATCTATACCTCGTTTTTTAAGCGTTTGCCCGCAAACTACAATCTTAACACCAGCTTCAAGCAAGGCATTAATCATAGGTAAATTAGGATTATCCACTTTATACCTGGCTCTATAAGCTTCATTATTTAATACGGTATATCCTGCAGCATTATGAACAGCCATGACCATTTTTATTTTTTCCTTGGGTACACCACCTACACCATGCAGGTTTAATAAGGTACATGCGGCTTCAATACCAAGGTTTATGGTATCGGGTTTACTGCTGGCCATTACTAAGTCGACCAACAGTTTATAGGTCATTTTGGGATCGGGTTTTTCTACTGCATCCGGTATTTCATAAACAGGACCAAAATCTTTAATAATAGGATTTACCCTGGGATCCTGTGCATAAGACAGGTTAAAAAGTAAAACACCAAATAATACAAAAACAGTCTTTTTCATGATATAGGTTTAAAGGATACAAGATAATTCAAGTTCCTTATACCGCATCACCATTTATCCACTCATTCAGCGGTACTTTCCTTACTTACCGAATTTCTTCTTCAACGCATTAAGGGCATCATTTACACTCATGGCTGAAAGATCTTCTTCTCTTTTTGGAGAAGCATTTCTATTTTGACGTGGGCCATTATTTGCAGGAACCCTTGTTCCGGTTGTTTCTTCTGTTTGTTTTATTGAAAGGGCAATACGTTTCCTGGCGATATCCACTTCCAATACTTTAACCTGTACTTTTTGACCCAATTTCAGGGCCTCTCCAGGATCGCTGATGTAACGATTTGCAATTTCACTTACATGCACCAGTCCATCCTGTTTTACGCCAATATCTATAAAAGCTCCAAAGCGGGTAAGGTTGGTAACCATCCCAGGAACTACTGCCCCTACCTGCACATCTTCTATTTTATATATATGTGCAAATTCAAATTGCTCCAACTCATTTCTGGGGTCAAGTCCTGGTTTTTTTAATTCATTAAGGATATCGCGTATCGTAAGTTCACCGAACTGCTCTGATACAAATTTCCTCGGATCAATACCAGTCACCAGTTTTTCGTTTCCAATTAATTCGGCAACAGCAACATTTAAAGATGCCGCCATTTTTTCCACTAAGGGGTAAGCTTCCGGGTGAACTGCACTTGCATCCAACGGATTTTTACCGTCATTAATTCTTAAGAATCCCGCACATTGTTCGTAAGCTTTTGCCCCAAGTCGCGGCACTTTCAATAGCTCATTCCTGTCTTTGAAACCACCCAATTCTGTTCTGAAACGGACAATATTATCAGCCATACTTCCCCCAATACCACTTACATAAGCCAACAAATGTTTACTTGCCGTATTCAGGTTTACACCAACAGCATTCACACAACTTATGACCGTCTGGTCCAGTCTTTCTTTTAACCTAAACTGGTTTACATCGTGCTGGTACTGCCCTACTCCAATACTTTTCGGATCAATCTTTACCAGTTCGGCTAATGGATCCATTAATCTTCTTCCGATACTTACTGAGCCACGCACAGTAACATCATAATCAGGAAATTCTTCACGGGCTGTTTCAGAGGCAGAATAAACAGAAGCACCATCTTCATTCACCAGAAATACAGGAAGTCCAAGATTGAGTTTTTTAATAAACTGTTCGGTTTCTCTTCCTGCTGTACCATCACCTATTGCTATTGCTTCTACCTTGAATTGCTCTACCAGTTTTTTTATTTTGTGCTCACTCTCATAAATGCGGTTGTTCTCGTGCACATAAATCAAATCGGTAGTCTGCAGGTCACCTTTGTTATCCAGACAAACAACTTTACAGCCTGTACGATAACCAGGGTCGATGGCAAGAATATTTTTTCTGCCAAGTGGAGCACTAAGCAATAATTGGCGGAGGTTTTCCGCAAATACTGTTATAGCTTCCTCATCGGCTTTTTGTTTTAGCGCTGTTCTGAATTCTGATTCAAGGCTAGGCTGCATCAATCTCCGATAGGCGTCTCTGATGGCTTTCTTAAGGTGTTCAGACCATGTACTCATGCCTTTCACATATTGTTGTTCAAGCAGGTACAAAGCATCCTCTTCTGCGGGTGCAATGTTCATACGTAAAACGCCTTCCAGAAATCCTCGCAAAATGGCGAGTATTCTATGTGAGGGTATTTTATGAATGGGTTCTGAAAAATCAAAATAATCCTTGTACTTAACACCTTCCGTTTCTTTATCGGTCAGCACTTTACTTTGCATGGTTGCAGTGTCTTCAAAAAGCTTACGCATTTTAGCGCGCATTTCAGCATTTTCGTTAACCATTTCTGCGATGATATCCCTTGCTCCCTGCAATGCTTCTTCAACCGAACTTATTTTATCGTTGATGTATTTTTCAGCCACGGCATTCACATCATCCTGTTGTTGAGCCAGCATGGTTTCTGCGAGTGGTTCCAAGCCATTTTCTCTTGCCGTTTGTGCCTTGGTTTTACGTTTGGGTTTATAGGGAAGGTAAATATCTTCAAGTGCGGCAAGTGTAGATGCTGCATCAATTTTCTGCTGCAATGCATCAGTCATTTTACCCTGTTCGCTGATTGTTTTTTCAATAAAAGTTTTACGCTCGGTAAATTCTTTCAAAAACTTTGCTTCATCCTGTATTTGCTGAATCTGAACTTCATCCAGTCCGCCTGTTTTATCTTTTCTATATCGCGCTATAAAAGGAATAGTAGCGCCTTCACTAAATAATTCCAATACTGCCTCTACCTGTACAACCCTCAGGTTTAATTTGGCAGCAACCAATGGTGCAAAATTCGACATGAACAATAACCGTTTTATAAGTTTTAAAGGGGAGCGAATGTAGGGGGAAAAAAGGGGTTAAAAAAAAGATGTGGATAAGAGTCTTGAAGTCCGGGAGATGAGTCCGAAGTACGGAAGTCCGAAAGTCCGGAAGAATGAGAGTTTTGCGATAAATAGTATTCTTTTTGTAAAAAATGAGTCTTGCGGACTCCCGGACTTTCCGACTTCGGACTTTCGGTCTCCCTACGCAATCCTAATCACTTTCGCCGGATACCTCTCTGTAAAATTGCGTATCATGGAACGAATAGCTTCATTTTCAGGGTAAGTGGTGAGCTGTTCTTTTAATAAGTCAATGGCTTCTATTTGAATAGCACTTTCAGGGGTACCCATTCCATAGAATACTCCATTTTCAACCAGTACACAGGCAGATTTATCGCGAATGATAAAAGTTTCTTTTTGTTCGGTGGTCCATTGAATTGCTTCAGCAACTTTATCATTATATTCAGCTACTTCAGGCCATTCATTTTGTGGGGTAAGGTCAAGAAAACAAAGCGCAGGATTCAATTCAAATGTCTTAACCAGTTTCCATAACATTCGATGAGCATCAGCCAACAGTGCAAATGATAAAATAGGCTTCAGGTATTTTCTTTTTTTGTCGATGGCCAAACGCTGGTATCCCCTGTTATCTTCGAATACATAAATTCCCCATACCTGCTCAAAACGTTTTTGACTTTTATTATGTGCCGGCCAGAGTCTTTTTATTTCCACGCTTTCAAAGAGTGAGGCAATGAACTCCGTTGGACATTCCACATGCGAGATCCGGTAGACCGTACGTAATAATTCCTGTCTTTTTTTGCTTGTGTCAAGTCCTGTAAAATGACTCAGTACCCTTTTTTTAAGGTTTTTTGCTTTCCCCACATAAATCACTTTGTCTTTCTGATCGTGGAAGTAATAAACGCCGGGTAACTGTGGCAGATCCTTAACCTGAGTTTCTGGTAAATGAGCAGGCAGGGTTTGGTTATGGTTATCTCTTTTCAATAACTCTTTAATTAAACGCAAGCCATTATTCTGCAAAACAAGATCCAGGATTTGAGCCGTAGCAATTGCGTCGCCACCCGCTCGGTGGCGGTTGGTAATGGTAATATTCAACTCACGGCATAGATGTCCAAGTCCGTATTTTCTAAAACCTGGAAATACCTTTCTGGCCAGCCGAATGGTACATAGCTTAGATATATTTAATTGACAACCAGCTTTCTGTAAATGATACTTAACAAAAGAATAGTCGAAATTGACATTATGTGCAACAAATATCCTGTCTTTAAGTAACTTGAAAATATGCGGTGCCACTTCTTCAAAAGATGGTGCAGCAGCAACCATTTTATCCGAAATACCGGTCATATTGGCTATATAAGGAGGAATAGGCTGATGTGGGTTTATCAGCGTCTCATATCGCCCCTCAACCTCCGTTCCATTATGCAATACAATGGCAATTTCTGTCATGCCATGTTGTTCCGGGAACCCTCCCGTAGTTTCTATGTCTACTATCGCAAATTGCATAAATAAGGCTTGTAAATTCGGGAATAATCGCATATCTTACAAACAAAGAATTTTTACCCCCAGCCCCGGAAATAAAAGTCAGACAGGTTTCGCTTTCCCGATGTAAGATATCCGTTGAAAGACCGTAAAACCATTTTACGTACCTAAACTGCTTGCCATGTCTAACACAAAACCTCATTTTCACCTGAGTGAAAACGCCCGTAATGCTACTATTGTAGCACTTGTACTCATTGTTGTAGTCGTTATTTCATACCTGGAATGGAAAGGAAGATCCTAAGGCTCCTTTACCTAATTACTTAAAGAACTGACTATTAATTAGTTATAAATATTAATCAAGGTCTGAAGGAAGTCTGCCATATGGCTTATAGCAATGGACTATTGACTATGGTCTATGGACTTTATGCCCGGCCCCTTCAACTCTTGAATCGTATTAATTACCAAAAGTTTTAACTAGGTATATCAGGTTGTCTGGATGAAAAAAAACTAAATATTCCTTTTCAGGTGTAATAATTCACATTTATAGGTGACTAATAAAAAAAAGAGGGGAATTGTTGTAACCTAAAACCTTAATGATCGTTAGGTATAATTAACAGAGATTAACCTGACATTATTAAATCCGGGATTAGTTTTGCACCAGAAAATAACTGATATGAAAAACATTATGCTGATCTGCCTGCTAATTGCTTTTACCAGTTGTACAAGTAACCAGATCCGTGTTTTAAGTAAGACAAAAAAAATAGCCAGTTGTTGCACTTCTATGAGTATTCAGAAAAAAGAGGCATTGGCCACTGCATTAGTGGTTGGGCAAGAAGATATGGAAGAAAAAGCCTACAAGAATACCTCAATACCCAGTGCTGTTTCATTACTTGAATGGAGTGAAATAGTGCATATTTGGTAAAACCGCACTCATATAAATGATTTCCAACCACGTATAACGTGGTTTTTTTATATCCAATCTGATCTGCCCCCGGTTTTTCGTAAGTTTGCAACCCGTAAAACCCTAACGAAAAGCAACAGATTTTAAAACAAGATCAGGAATGGAATTGAGCAAAAACTATACACCAGGTGATATTGAAGCCAAATGGTACCAGCATTGGTTAGATAAAGGTTATTTTAACAGTACCCCCGACCATCGCGAATCATTTACTGTTGTGATACCTCCTCCCAATGTAACCGGAGTATTACACATGGGCCATTGCCTGAACAATACCATTCAGGATATTCTTGTACGCCGCGCCCGTATGCAAGGTAAAAATGCATGTTGGGTTCCCGGAACCGATCATGCTTCCATTGCAACTGAAGCTAAAGTGGTAGCCATGCTCCGTGAAAGAGGAATTGCTAAATCTTCATTAGGCAGAGATGAATTTCTTTCCTACGCATGGGAATGGAAAGAAAAATATGGTGGAATCATCTTACAGCAATTGAAGAAAATGGGGTGCAGTCTTGATTGGAACCGTACTTCCTTCACCATGGATGAAGATTATTACCGCTCAGTTATTTCCGTTTTTATAGACCTCTACAATAAAGGGTTGATCTATCGCGGTAAGCGCATGATTAACTGGGATGTAAAAGCCAAAACAGCTTTGAGTGATGAGGAGGTAATTTATAAAGAAGTACAAAGCAAGCTTTACTATATACGCTACCAAATTGCAGATACAGATGAATTTATCACTATCGCAACTGTTCGCCCGGAAACTATTTTAGGTGATACTGCCATATGTGTAAATCCGGATGATGAGCGATATAAACATTTACATGGCAAAGAAGCCATTGTTCCTTTAATAGGTCGTCGCATACCAATTATCGCCGATGATTATGTTACTACAGATTTTGGAACGGGCGCATTAAAAGTTACCCCCGCGCATGATATGAACGATTACCAGTTGGGACAAAAATACCAGCTTGAAGTAATCGACACAATGAATGATGACGGAACATTAAGTGAAGCCGCCCAATTATATATTGGAGAAGATCGCTTTGAGGTTCGTAAAAAAATAGTTCCTGAACTTGAAACAAAAGGACATATTGTTAAAATAGAAGACTATACCAATCAGGTAGGTTTCAGTGAAAGAACAGATGCCGTTGTAGAACCAAGGTTAAGCCTTCAATGGTGGGTTAGTATGAAAGAACTTGCTGAACCAGCCCTCAAAGTGGTTATGGATGATGATATTCAGTTCCATCCTGCAAAGTTCAAAAACCTCTACAGGCACTGGATGGAGAATATCAAGGATTGGTGCATAAGTCGTCAGTTGTGGTGGGGACATCGGATTCCAGCCTGGTATGCACCAGATGGAAGTTTTGCCGTTGCCGCTACAAAGGAAGAAGCGTTGGCTCAACTCACTACTCAACATCCACAGCTCACTATTGACGATCTCCGTCAGGATGATGATTGCCTGGATACCTGGTTCTCCAGTTGGTTATGGCCTTTTGAAGTGTTTAAAGGATTGTCTGATCCGGGAAATGCTGAAGTGAAATATTATTACCCTACCAACACATTGGTAACTGCTCCGGAAATCATCTTTTTCTGGGTTGCCCGAATGATTATGGCAGGGGAGCAATACATGAAAGATATTCCTTTCAAAAATGTATACTTTACAGGTATTGTAAGGGATAAGCAGGGAAGAAAGATGAGTAAAAGTCTGGGCAACTCCCCAGATTTGCTTGCCCTGATTGACCAGTATGGCGCTGATGCTGTTCGCTTTGGCATCATGATCTCCTCTCCCGCTGGTAACGATATTCTGTTTGATGAAAGTTCATTAGAACAAGGAAGAAATTTCAATAACAAACTTTGGAACGCACTTAAGCTTGTAAAAAGCTGGGAGTCTCGTGTGGCTACTGATTCGCAAGAAGCACTGGAAACATTTGCCACGAGTTGGTTTGAGTCGCGCCTGAACCAGGCTAAGCAGGAAATAGAAGTTCTAATGCAGCAGTTCAGGTTAAGTGAGGCATTAAAAACCCTTTACTCTCTTATATGGGATGATTTCTGCAGCTGGTACCTGGAATGGGCAAAACCTGGTTTTGAACAGCCTGTTGATGCCACAGTATACAAGAAAACCGTTGCATATTTTGAAGAAATGATGCAATTACTGCATCCTTTCATGCCGTTCATAAGCGAAGAAATTTATCAGCTTTTAAAAGAACAGGATATAAACCTCTGTGTAAAACAGCAGTCTGCTGTTGGCACTATTAATTCCGACATTCTTGAAGCTGGTGAATTATTGAAAAAAGTGATTTCCGCATTACGTGATGCCAGAAACAAAAACCAGATTAAACCAAAGGATCCTATCAAGCTTCATATTGAAACAGCGGATCAAGTTCCTTATAGAAATATCATCAGCATTTTATCCAAGCAAGCCAATACCGAGCTGATAGATTTCGAAACAGCAGCCACTTCAAATATGATTGTGGTAGCTGTAGAAAAAGACAAATTCTTTATCGAAACAGAAAAGCAATTGGATACAACTGCTTTAAAAGCAGAATTATTAAAGGACCTTGATTACCAAAAAAACTTCCGTGATAGTGTGCTGAAAAAATTAAGCAATGAGCGTTTTGTACAAAATGCAAAAACTGAAGTTGTTGAATTGGAGCGTAAAAAACTCGCAGATGCGGAAGCAAGGATCAATAATATCGAAGAAAGTTTGAAAACGCTTTAAGCTAGTTAGTTATATTGAACAATTGACAGAACCTTTCAAACAACGTGATGTAGCCACAGATTCACAGATTTTTTAAACAAATAATCTGTGAATCTGTGGCTACATCATTACACTATATTCAATTTATGAAATTGAAAAATTGATGAAAAGTAGATCAAAAACCATCTTTTGCACAATACGCTGGATAAGCATAATGGTTATACCATTTCAATTTTGCATTGCGCAATCAGGTTGGGAATTAAACCTGCTACGGAACATCAACCCACAACAACCCAATAGTGGCACCTGGAAAGCATTTTCTACAACCGCCAAACCTTTGAGTGTGGCGATCCCTGTTGGTTTAATGACAGCGGCACTTTTAAACAAGGATACAGATACTAAACAAAAAGCCATTGAAATAGGTGGAAGTATTTTTATTAGTGCGGCTTCTGCTACTATCTTTAAACAACTGGTAAAAAGAGAACGACCTGCTGTTAAGTACAATGATATTTACCCAGATAAACCAGATCAGGGGTACTCCTTCCCTTCTGGTCATGTTTCAGTGAGTTTTGCGGCTGCCGCTTCTTTATCTATTCAATATAAAAAATGGTATATTACCGTACCTGCTTATTTATGGAGCACTGGTGTTGCTTATTCGAGATTATACCTCGGTCAACACTATCCCACTGATGTTTTGATGGGTGCGGCTACAGGCATCGGGAGTGCTTACCTTGCCCATTGGCTCAACAAAAAAATATTCCCCCGAAAAAAACAAACTAAATAAGCATGTCTCAACCCTTATTTATCAGAGCTGCTACAATAGCTGATATTGGATTAATCAGACAATTAGCCGAAGCAACCTGGCCTGAAGCTTATGGTGAAATAATTTCCAATGAGCAAATCAGCTATATGCTAAACTTAATTTATAATGATGAGGCATTACTGGATCAAATGGAAAAGGGACATGCATTTTACATTGCTGAGTTTAATGGAACAGCCGTCGGTTTCGCTTCTGTTTCAGAGGAAGGCAGTGAAGGCTGTAAACTCAATAAATTATACGTACTGCCGGCTATTCAAAAAACGGGTGCAGGTAAGGCCTTACTTGAACAAGCCATCAACTATACCAGGTTAAAAAAACATACCCGCTTATTTCTGCAGGTTAATAAAGCCAACAAGGCAAAAGATTTTTATACCAAAATGGGATTTACGATAGAGAAGGAATATATACTTGATATTGGCAACGGCTTTGTAATGGACGACTATATCATGGAATACTTTATTTCCGATTAGCTTTTAAAACAAAGTATTACTATCCGGGGAAATTTGACTGCGAAATAAGGTAACGTAGGATGGAACGCAGATTTTCATGATTTATCATGATAGATCATAAAAATCATGAAAATCTGTGTTCCATATTACACCTGACCACCCAAATTTCCCTGAACAGGAAAAGAAACGAATCAGCTACTATTGCAAATTTCCTTAAAAGAATCTAATTTGGTCATAGCACCAGACTCCCCCATCTGCTTTGCAATCATTTAACAACAAAAGCGATGGTTGTATCATCCACAATCCCTGGCAAAGTTTATAAGTTCGTTCATCGTAAAGATGAATTCATCCTGACAAATATTAAGAACAGGTATTTTGAGAATGAATGGTTTTGTATTCAAGAGGATGGAAAAATCATTCTAAAAGGGACAACTCAAAATGGTTATGCATGGGATGGTTGCTCTCCAAAATGGGAATGGATCGATATAACATGGGGTACACCTGATGGACGATTTGATAAAAACACCACACTACCCATCACCTATTTCAGTTCCATGTTTCACGATGTGTTTTATCAGTTCAAAGCCGAAATTCCATTATCCCGAAAAGAAACAGACCTTATTTTTAAGTATATGCTAAATAGAGCAGGTTTTAAACTGGCTGGTATCTATTACCTGTTTGTAAGACTATTTGGCGGACTCTTCGGAAAATGGCTCACCACACAAACTGAAAAAAAATTACATATCTCTGGTCAATCCTGGTAAAAGGACCACAGACCATAGTCCATAGTCCATAGACCATAGACTATATACTATGGACCATGGACCATGGACTATGGACCATAAATAAAAGTTTTCCCGAATATGCTATCGGAATCTAAAAACTACGTTAAACATTCGTTCGTAAATATGGAGACTGTCTTATATTACATCCTAATACGAAGGTTTTTTACATGAGGTTTCTTTTGTTGTTTTTCATATGGTGTTTTTGTTTAGAATCCAATGCTCAGGGTCCTGGGACAGAGAACACGTCTGCATTATACGACCAGCTCAAAATTTCAAAGGGCGAACCTAGGGCGGCTATTTTATTACAGCTTGCTAGAATGGAGTTTCTCAGGCTTCCAGATCAGGCAATGGCTTATACCCAGGAGGCTCTCACTATTTACAAGACAACGAATAATGAAAATGGTCAGGCAGATGCTATGATTGGTCTGGCAAGTATGTACCGCAGAAAAAATGAGCCTTTACTTGCGTATCAGCTCGATTCTTTGAGCTACCAATTAGCATCAAAAAATAATTATGCCAGGGGTATTGCCGGGGCAGCTATGAACATGGTGCCGAATTTTATGCGTTCAAGGGAATATGACAAAGCATTGTCATTTGCCAATGAGTCTATAGAAGCCAGTAAAAAAGCAAACCTGGAGCCCCGTTTTATGGTAGGCGCCTATCTGACCAGAGGTAATATTTATATGCAGCAAAAAGATGCTGAGAAAGCCAGTGCCGACTATGAAACAGCTTATGATCTTTCTGAACAAACAAAGGATGAAGTAAGTAAGCAAAGAGCATTAGCTGCTATGTCAGCCGCTTCAAGAATGCTGGGCGACAAAGTAACCTCATTGGATCAGATATTACGTGCCATCAGAACAGCAGAACGTTTAAAGGATTATACTTCATTGGCCAGTTGGTATCTCTCTGCGGGAAACACCTATCTTGCTCTAAACAAAACCAGCGAGAGTTTAGATTATTATGCAAAAGCCTATTCCCTCCAATCTTATATAACACAGCCGACAGTGAAACTATCTGTGCTTGGAAACATTTCAAGCTGCTTTGTTGCACTCAAGGAATATGATTCTGCATTATTGTATAGTAATCGCCGATTGCAGTTGGCCATGACGCAGAACAACTTATTTGCTGTGGCCTCTACCTATATTGATTTGGGTAATATTGAATTAGCTAAAGAGAATTATACTGCTGCAATTGAACAATTCCAATTGGCGCTTAAAGACTATGCCAAATCAAATAGCTCTGCTGATTTAACAAGGGTGTACAATGCACTGGCTTCCGCCTACCTTAAAACAAAAAAGTATGACAAAGCGGAAGAATACTTATTAAAAGGCTATGCCCTACAATCCCGTGGCATTGATAAAGGAACCAAAAGATATACAGATTATCTGTTGAGTAAAGTATATGAAGAAACCGGTGAAATGGATAATGCCAAGCGTTTCAGAAATGAATATTTTGCTTTGGGGGGCGATGTCATCAACACGGAAACAGAGCTGAAAATAAACAAGCTCCAGTCTGAATATGAAATTAGTAAAAGAGAAGATGCACTGGCACTTGAAAAAAGAGAAAAGGAATTGAAAGATCTTCAATTGAAAGATGCCAATATTCGTTTATGGGGTTCAGTGGCATTAATCATACTATTAACGATCGTGGCGATCGTATTATATCGTAATTACCTGCAGAAAAAACAATCAGCCATATTATTGGCACAAAAGAATGAACGAATTGAAACACTGATGCGTGAATTACACCATCGGGTTAAAAATAATTTACAGGTAATTGGCAGTGTACTTAATTTACAATCACTCAAACTAACCGATCCCGGCGCCAAATCTGCAGTTGAAGAAGGAAAAGCACGTGTAGAAGCCATGAGCCTGCTACACCAGAAAATGTACCTGGACGAAAACCTGCGCGCAATTAATATGGAAGAATACATTACTTCCCTATCGAATATGCTCGCCAATAGTTTTGGATTCGATGAGTCAATCGTTCAAACCAATATCAAACTCAGCTCAAAGAATATGGATGTTGATATGGCTACTCCATTAGCACTTATCATCAATGAACTAATTACCAATGCATTTAAGCATGCATTTCAACAAGTTGAAAAACCTCAATTAACCATAGAGCTAAACGAAGATAAAAAAGAACAGGTATTATCTCTTATTGTTAGCGACAACGGCAAAGGGATTAACCTGTCATCCGTTTCTCCTAGTTCTTTCGGTTTAAAACTGATTCGTACTTTTGTACAGCAATTAGATGCAAAAATGGATATATCAAATTCAAAAGGTGCAGTGTTTAATATTTCTTTCAACTATACCCGTTAATGCTATATGATGACTGCACAAAAGAAGATATTGATTATTGAAGATGAATTGATTGTTGCAGAGAATATTGCAGCAGTGCTTGAATCTGAAGGATATGAGGTGGTAGGAATAGCCGATCGTTCTTCCGCAGCCCTTGACATGTTTAAAGAACAGAAACCGCATCTGGTAATTTGCGATATACAAATTAAAGGCAAACTCAATGGTATAGAAACAGCCAAAGCTATTACGGCAATCGATACGGTACCCTTTCTATATCTGACAGCTTATGCAGACGAAACCACTTTAAACATGGCTGCAGAAACCGCTTTCGAAGCTTATCTGCTGAAACCATTTGTTCCTGCACAATTAAAAGTGGCCGTAAAATTGGCATTGGAAAGATTTTATAAAAATCATCAACCCATCGTAAAACTCACCCCACCCGGAAAAAGGGAAATCGAAATTCTGAATCTGATTGCAGCAGGAAAAAGCTCAGGAGAAATTGCTACTGCCCTATTCCTAAGTATCCATACCGTAAATACGCACCGCAAAAATCTGATGAATAAATACGATGCACAAAGCAGTGCTGAACTTATTGCTCTGGCTATAAAGCAAGGATGGATTTCCTGATTACTTCCCATTAATAATATTTACCTAAAAATTTGAAAAAATTTGCCTGGATTAAAATTTTGCACTTACTTTGAATTTCAAAGCACTTTTAAAAACAATTTTATATTTAAAATACCGTAACAATGAACCAAAATTCACTATCAAAAAAGATGTTAATTGGAGCCACACTTGGGCTTTTAATGATCAGTTTTTTCTTACTGAATGCCACATCAGACCCTAGCTGGTCTAAATTTTGGATGATCAGGCCTTTAATTATCGTTCCACTGGCTGGAGCCGGTGCCGGTCTTTGTTACCATTTTCTACTAAAATTCGGGCATGAACAAAAATGGAATAAATCCCTGCTCGTCATTTTGGGAATTATAGGGCACTTGATTGCTTTATGGCTGGGTACAGTTGTAGGGTTGGATGGTACGTTGTGGAATTAACTGTTTGAAGTAATTGAAGGTTAAGTTCTATAAAGACTAATGTACCAGCACATGGGTTTGTTTAATCACCCCCATAACAAACACACTTTGTACATGTCCCAGGTTCTCTGCCTGACTTAGTTTATTTACGTGAAAATTATAGTAGCCATCCATATTCTCGGCAACTACTTTTAACATGAAATCAAACTCACCGGAAATATTATAACACTCAATTACTTCATTCATTTCAAGTATACTCCTGATAAATCGCTCCCCAGCATTACGATTATGCTGTTTCAGGGATACATAACAAATAACCATCAGCCCTTTTTTCACTTTGGCATGATCCAATAGTGTTGCGTATTGACGAATCACACCCTGCTCTTCCATTCTTTTAATCCTTTCGTGAACTGGTGTTGTACTTAGCAAAACTTTATCGGCAATTTCCTTCACGGTTGCGCGTGCATTTTGCTGTAAAATCCGGAGAATGGCCAGATCCTTTTCATCTAACTGCAAACTAATTGTAGTGGATTCGGCTATGGAACGTGTTTTTGCCATTGATTTTAGGTTATTTATGCTACAAAATAGCCATTTTATATAAATATCTACTAAAATTATTAATTAATTCAGAATATTCAACTATAAATATAGATTTGCACTTCATAAAAACACTAAAATGTCAAATTTAACCTCTTCCATCGATTTCAGTTTGAAGTATAAGGTAGCCGATATCAGTCTTGCAGACTGGGGCCGCAAAGAAATTCGTCTTGCCGAAGCAGAAATGCCCGGTTTGATGTCGCTCCGTGCAGAATATGGTGCTACCCAACCCCTGAAAGGCGCCCGTATTGCCGGTTGCTTACACATGACCATCCAAACAGCCGTTTTAATTGAAACCCTGGTTGCCCTGGGTGCTGAAGTAAAATGGAGCTCTTGTAATATCTTCTCTACACAGGATCAGGCTGCTGCCGCTATTGCTGCTGCAGGTGTGGGTGTTTTTGCCTGGAAAGGACAAACACTCGAAGAAGCAGACTGGTGTATTGAACAAACTTTATTCTTTGGTGGCGCTGATCGTCCATTGAATATGATCCTTGATGATGGTGGTGACCTTACCAATATGGTTTTCGATAAATACCCTGAACTGGTTCAGCATATCAAAGGTTTATCAGAAGAAACAACTACTGGTGTCCACCGTTTATATGAGCGTATGGCAAAAGGTACTTTACCTATTCCTGCAATCAACGTAAACGATTCAGTAACTAAATCGAAATTCGATAACAAATACGGTTGTCAGGAATCGCTGGTAGATGCGATCCGTCGCGCTACAGATGTTATGATGGCAGGTAAAGTAGCCGTTGTAGGTGGTTATGGTGATGTGGGTAAAGGTTCTGCTTTATCATTACGTGGTGCAGGATGTCGCGTTATCGTTACCGAAATCGATCCTATCTGTGCTTTACAGGCAGCAATGGATGGCTTTGAAGTAAAGAAAATGGTTGACGCTGTTAAAGAAGCGGATATCGTTGTTACTGCTTCAGGTTGTCGTGATCTGCTTACTGAAAAGCATTTCCGTTTAATGAAAGACAAAGCGATCGTATGTAATATCGGTCACTTCGATATTGAAATCGATATCGCATGGTTGAACAATAATTACGGTCATACTAAAGATACCATCAAACCACAGGTTGACCTGTACAATATCGATGGTAAAGACGTAATCATCCTTGCAGAAGGCCGCCTGGTTAACCTGGGTTGTGCTACTGGTCACCCTTCATTTGTAATGAGTAATTCATTCTCAAACCAAACACTGGCTCAGATTGAATTGTGGACCAACTTTAAAAACTACGAGAATAAAGTATACGTACTGCCTAAACACCTCGATGAGAAAGTTGCCCGTTTACACCTTGCGAAAGTTGGTGCAGAACTGGATGAACTTACCGATGAGCAAGCTGCTTACTTAGGCATTTCTAAAGTAGGTCCGTTTAAAGCTGATCATTATCGTTATTAATATTTTGTGTGATTTTTATGTGAGCCCGGTAGTTATGCTACCGGGCTTTTTTTTGGGGGAGTCCGATAGTCCGAAGTCCGAAAGTCCGAAGTGGGTCCATCCTTCGTCAGGATGTCCGGAAGATGAATAGTTTGAAAATAGTTGAACTAATATTGGATTTACCGGTTTTCATCTATTGCTACTATTTCTAAATCATTACCTTTCTTACCAACCTATATCTTTCGGACTATCGGACTTCGGACTCCTCCCTACTTCCCTACTTTCCGTATCTTCCCATTTCAAACCAGTGTCATGAAAAGATTGATTGCATCCCTCCTGTTAGTAATGCCAGTATTTGAATCTCTTGCTCAACAAAAAAACGAGATTCATATTATTCCAAATCCCAGTTCAGTGATTCCAGGAAATGGACAACTGGTATTAACTAAAAATATGACCGTGCACGCTGATGATGACAGAGCATTGCCAATCGTTAAACAGTTTGCAGCAAGACTCTTAACTGAAACCGGTACTAACCTGAAAGAATCAGTATCAAACAGTGATTTCAAATTTCAACTTTTACGCAATACCGACACTGCATTGGGTACTGAAGGATACAGACTAACCATCACCCCAAAAAATATTATCATAAGTGCCAATAACCCCGCTGGATTATTCTATGGCACACAAACTTTTTTTCAATTATTACCAGTAACAAAAGCTGCTAACTGGACCGTTCCCGTGGTGAACATTTTAGACAAACCAAGGTTTGGATGGCGAGGATTGATGTTTGATGTCAGCCGCCATTTCTTCACCAAACAGGAAGTAAAACAATTTATAGATGAAATGGTGCAGTACAAATACAATCTTCTGCACCTTCATTTGACAGATGACCAGGGATGGCGTATTCAGATTAAATCGTTGCCCCAACTAACTGATATTGGTGCCTGGCGTGTTTTGAGAGAAGGAAAATGGGCCAATAGTAAAGATCCTTCCCCTGATGAACCCAAAACCTATGGCGGATTTTATACCCATGAGGATATCAAAGAATTGGTACAATATGCGAAAGATCGCTTTGTAAATATTTTACCTGAAATTGATATCCCAGGTCATAGCATGGCCATGCTGGCTAGCTTCCCAGACCTTTCAGCTACTCCGGGAACAACCTATTGGGTAAACGCTGGTGAAAAATTTATGGAATGGCCAGCGGGGGCTCATTTTTATGCGCTCAAAGACAATAACCTTTCCCCTGCCAATGAAAAAGTATACACGCTCCTCGATAAAGTTTTCACAGAAATAGCCCAACTATTCCCTTTTGAATATATCCATATGGGTGGTGATGAAACAGCCAAAAACTTCTGGGAAAAAAGCGATGAAATTAAGGCCCTCATGCAAAGAGAGAACCTGAAAGATATGGACGCGGTACAAAGCTATTTTGTAAAACGCGTGGAGAAAATTATCAGCTCAAAAGGAAAGAAAATGATGGGCTGGGATGAAATACTGGAGGGCGGTTTAGCCCCCGGAGCATCTGTAATGAGCTGGAGAGGTATGAAAGGCGGTATTGCAGCAGCAAAAGCGAATCATACAGTTGTTATGTCGCCCACCGATTTCGCTTATCTTGACTATTACCAGGGAGAAAAAACAGCAGAGCCGCCTGTTTATGCAGGCTTACGTTTAAATAAAGCATACCAGTTTGACCCTTTGCCAGAAAATGTTGATCCAAAATTCATCCTCGGTGGACAAGCAAATCTCTGGACCGAGCAGATTCAGCGGTTTAGTAATGTACAATATATGTTATGGCCCAGGGCGATGGCAATTGCAGAATCCGTTTGGTCACCAAAAGACCGGAAAAACTGGCCAGACTTCATTAACCGTGTAGAGAATCATTTTAATAGGCTGGATAATGCCGGCATACGTTATAGTAAAGCCATGTACGACCCTATTATTAGCTCAAAATACGACGAGCACGGCAATCTGGCGCTTGTGGTAAATAAAGAAATTCCTGACATGACCGTCTATTTTTCTATAGATGAAAGCAATCCGGATACCAGCTGCAAAGTGTACACAACACCCTATACCCTCCCAAAAGACGTAGCCAACGTAAAATTCATCTGCTACCGCAATGGCAAACAAGTAGGTAGGCAGATTAATATTTCTGTAGATGAACTAAAGAAGAGGGTTTCGAGGAATTAGGGTGCTAGGTACTAGGTACTGGGTACTAGGTTAATATCTCAATTTCAAATACCCAGTACCTAGTACCCAGTACCCAGTACCCCCCTCTTAACAACAACTTTACTCACCGAATCTTCTGCCGTTCATCCTAAACCGTACAGGTACATTTTGCTGCTCATCACTAGCTGAAGGCCTTTAATATTTCTTTAAGAAATCTAATGAAACCCTTTACCTATAAGGGTTTCAGCGCTGTATTAACAGCGCTTAACATTGCCATTAACACCACTCATAACATCACTCATCACTGGCTTGTAACTAATCACAATTCCCTTCGTCTATATATCACTCGGTTCTACTTTTGACTTGTCAATTCAACCAAAAGAAAAACAACGAACTAATTATAAACACATTAATAAAGAAAAAATGAAAAAGTTATTTATCCTCACCTTGGCCTTGATTTCACTTGGAACAAGCGCTTTTGCCCGTACCGACAAAAAAACAAGTTATAATGGCGCAAGCCACTTTACTTCAACCTATACAGGTGCTAAAGAAGTAAGCTGGAGCGCTGATGCCAACTACGAAAAAGTGAGTTTTATGGAGAATGGCATTAAAAAAGAAGTGTTCTATACCCACCAGGGTGAACTCATTGGTTCTGCCAAAGCTTTTGCTTTCGACAAATTACCAAAAGCTGCACTCCAAACCATTACAACTAAGTACACTTACCCTGAATTTCAACTGGAAGACATCATCGAGTTTGAAAACGCAGAAGGTGAAACAAGCTACTTCGTTTCAATGGATAAATCAGATGTGAAAATTGTACTAGAAATTACTACTTACGGTCAGGTTTCCGTTTTCTCTAAAGAAATTAAATAAACAAGCCCTCAGCATTGATTCGATATACCGGCCCAAAAGGCCGGTTTTTTTGTTACAGGCAGAGCGGTTTGAGTCATTAATGTCCGGGGAAATTTAGCTGCGAGCTTTAGATGTCGCGTATGATGGGACGCAGATTTTCATGATTTTCAGGATTTATCATGATAGATCTTGAAAATCATGAAAATCTGCGTCCCATCCTACTCGTGACTTGTAGCCAGACCCCGAATTCCCTGAACAGCAAATGTTAAAAGTCTTAAGCTTATAACATTTGAAGTTATACTAAAACCTATTCCTTAACTTCCCGCAGATTATTACCAACTGATCTCATAGAGGAATGCTTCAGCGGACTTTTTCATACCGATACCTTGCTATTGTTATTGCACTTTGCTGGATATTTCCCTGCTTTTCACAACAAAGACTTACAGAAGACACTGTTTTTTTTCTAGCACACAAAAAAGGTCTACTGGGTAAATTAGGAAAAGCCATTTCGGTTAATGGTCAGGAAGAAATCATTACGGAAAATAAAGGTGCTGTTAAAAATGAGGCCGTATTTCAACCATTCAGGGGTAAAGTAATCCGACAGATACGAGTTGAGAAACTTTCGTTCGACAACTCTGTAAACGATACATCCCGCTCAGCCCGACGTTTAATGAATGATATAAGTGATGCCTTATACACAGGCACTACCAACAAAACCATTTTAAACAATCTCTTCTTCTCAAGTGGCGATACCCTCTACCCTTACCTGATGGCGGATAATGAAAGGTTTCTGCGCGAACTTTCCTATTTACAGGATGCCAAAATCGTAGTAGCACCCGTTAACAACGATACTTCAGTTGTAGATGTTATTGTTCGTTGGAAAGACCTTTTTCCTATTGGTGGCAGCGCGGAAATTGGCTCAGCCAAAAGCCTCAGCCTCGAAATAAACGATGACAACCTTTTTGGCTCAGGAGATAGAATTCAATTCAGGACCTTATACGACATGGACAGAAATCCTGATTTTGGCACGGGCATCGAATACATTAAAAGAAATATTGGCGGAAGTTTTATAAATCTTGCCGCTGGTCTTCAGAGTCAGGCCCCCGCCTTCAACAGCGGCAGAAGAGAAGAAAAAGCACTGTATTTAAGGGGCGATCTGCCATTGGTAAGTCCTTACCACCAATGGACAGGTGGTTTTGAAATTGGCAAACATTATACCAATAACGCTTATATCACCGACTCGATTTACAAAGAAGGTTTTAAATACGATTATCGAATTTTAGATGGCTGGCTTGCCTATAATATTGGTGCAAAAAAGCAGCTTAAGCAAAACCTTACCTCAAGGCTTAAAAAGTTTGTTGGGGTTAGGGGTGTACAGAAACTTTACAATGATATTCCGGAAGCATTTAAGACCAACTACAATTTCTACTATTCAAATGTTGAAGCTGTGCTCGGTAGTTTGACCATTTTTGAGCAAGATTATTATCGTACTAATTTCCTTTATGGCTTTGGCAGAAACGAAGACGTGCCGGAAGGGTTTAGCCTGTCGGTATTAGGAGGATGGGTTCGCAGGAACAATATAGAACGTCCTTATGTAGGAATCGACTATCAACGGGATTATTTTTCAGATAACAAAAACTACGTTAATTATACGATCCGTTTTGGCACTTATTTCAATAAGGATCAATTTGAAGATATCAGTGGACTAACCAGCATTGAATATTTTACCCGACTCAGAAAAATAAGTGGCAGCAACTGGTTTTCCAGGCATTTTCTTAGTGGTAGCGTAACGCAACAAGTACGAACCGTATTAAATGAACCATTAAGACTCACCAGTATATTTGGCATACCTGAACTTAACACTAACCTGGTTAGAGCTTCTACCAGAATTAGTGCGAATTGCGAATCGGTATTTTATAATACCACAAAAACCTATGGCTTTAGCTTTGCACCCTTTGTATTTACCAGTATCACCTATCTCAAAACCATTGGCGAAGGGTTTAAAAAGGGAGATATTTATACCTCACTGGGAGCCGGCGTTAGAACAAGAAATGAAAACCTGGTTTTTGGAACCATGGAACTGAAAGTATATTATTACCCAAGAACAACGGGCCGGATGACTCCCTGGAACATCACCTTTAATACCGGTCTCAGATTTAAATACAATAGCCAGTTATTAAAGAAGCCCGATTTCGTGCAGGTTAACTAAGCATGCGAATCAATGGTTGACGGCTTATAGCACATAGATTATGGCATAGACCATGGACGATAGACCATGGTCCATGGTCTATGCCATAAGCCGTCAAATCTAGATGGGCATTTAGAGCCTGATTATTTTTTAACAAACCAGTCATCAAAAATCAGAAGCTGGCTTCAACCTTTTGCAGTAATTTTCGTTTATAAATAAAAATAATATCGATGAAAAAGTTATTTACATTATTTGCTTTGTCAGGTTTACTTTTTACCAGTTTAACAGCCTGCGCACAGCAAGACAATTCTAAAAAACCAAGTCCACCCGCAAGCGTAACTGAAACAATTGCAAGCGGAGCATCCATTACGATTAATTATAGCAGTCCTTCACTAAAAGGACGTACAATTGGAGTAGATGTTGAACCAAAAAAAGGTCAGGTATGGCGCGCAGGGGCAAATGATGCAACTACTTTTGAAGTTAGTAAGGATGTTAGCATTGAAGGCAAAACGCTTCCTGCAGGAAAATATTCCTTTTTTACCTTAGATAATGGCGATAGCTATACCCTTATTTTTAATAAAACTGCCAAACAGTGGGGAGCATTTTCGTATAAGCAGGCAGATGATGCCTTACGTGTTAATGTAAAACCAGGAAAATCTGCTGAATCAGTAGAGAAATTAACCTATACCATCAGCAAAGATGGTGTGGTTACCCTTAGCTGGGGAACTTTAGCAGTTGCTTTCTCTGTAAAATAACTTTGATCTTATAAAAAAGCCGCAGTCCGCTTAAACAGCAGGCTGCGGCTTTTTTATTCCCTGAAAATACTGAACCTTTGTGCCAACGCATTGTTTTAACAAGAAATGGTACAAGCATATAATTTTCTGGCCAGTTGGCAATTGTTTCCTGAAAAATGTAATTATCAATCCGGCATTCCACCTAAAAGCGGCAATTATAAAATTGAATCAATTGAAAATGGACATGCACTGAGCATCAGTACCAATTGGGTTTCGATGGATAATGAAGCCTATTATACTCAATACACAATTGTACCGGATGGAGTTCCAAGAGAATTTGAAAAGACGGAATTAGCAGAGCAGGCCGATGCATCGATCCTGAATTCATCAACCATGCTTTTTCGTTTTTTAAAACAGGGTAATCCAGTGCTTGAAGTGAAACACGAAATAATGCCCAACGGCTATTTAAAACTTACCCAATCAGGAACCGATGCCGCTGGTAATGCTTTTGTTAACATTGAAATGTATCATAAACAACTCAGTGTTCTACCCTATTCTTCTTCTGTAGCCGGGGTTGCCATCAGACCAACAAAAGAAGGTGTAATCAAGCATAAAGCTTTGTCTGCGATGGAAGATCAAACCAATATGCAGCTTGATCAGATCAGACAGCAAATAGAATTATTGGCCAGACAGGCTCAGGAAATTCGTAAAAGGAAGGAATTGAGTATGATGATCTATGAGGCCAAACTGAATTTCAAACCCCAGATTGGTCATATTTATCATCTCTATGAAAAAAATGACGGGCAACACATACTTTCACTGGTTGCACCACAGGAATGGGGAGGCAATGGTCCATTCAGACAATTTGTGTCCTCGGTGCGCTTATTGGCCGACCATACCTGGGTAGAGGTTTCTAATTAAACCATGCTTATCTTCATTCCATAAAACATTCGTAATGGTTATCGATCAGTTAAGCAATGCAGCACGTTACTATGGTTTGGGAACTTTAATTGAAAAAGCACTTCTCTTTTTACAACATACTGATCTCAATACACTGGAGAACGGCAAGCATGAGTTGGAAGGAGATGCTTTATTTGCAATCGTTCAGGAGTACGACACAAAAGATCCTGCACAGGAAAAACTGGAATCGCATAAAAAATATATTGACGTACAATTTGTCGTAAGTGGTACAGAAAAAATGGGGCATGCTCTCCTTAAAAAGCAAACCCCATCACGTGCTTATAATCCCGAAGACGACTATATGTTATTTGATGAAACTCCGGATTTTTTCTCCATTGTAAATGAAGGCATGTTCACCATCTTCTTTCCAACAGATTTACACATGCCCTGGATTCGCAATGGCAGTTCATCCCATGTGAAGAAAATTGTTATTAAAGCGCTGGCCGATAGACCATAGTCCATGGTCCATGGTCTATCGACTATGGTTGCCTCTAAATTCTACACAGGTTTAGAGATAAGAAGCAATCTCTTTTACGGATGCTCTTTTGCGGTAATCGGGATTAAAGAATACGTATTTAATTTTTCCGTTCTTGCCAATGATATAAGTGGCAGGTACGGGTAAATTAGCCCCGTTCTCGCCATTTGCAACATTAAAATCAATGCCAAAAGTCTTATAGCGATCGATAGTTGTTTGAGGCACAGCAAAGTTCACCTGATAATCTTTCATGATCTTCATCTTAACATCGCTGATGATAGGAAAAGACGCTTTTGTTTTCTCAACTGTTTTAACCACATTTTCCTGAATTTCAGGAGATATAGCTACCACTGTAGCTCCCTTACCGGTAATTGCAGAAAGTGAATCATTCATCTGACTCATTTGCTTATTGCAATAAGGGCACCATTGACCACGGTAAAACATCAATACTACATCACCTTTTTTCAATGCTGATTCCAGGGAAAACGGCTTCCCATTATTATCTGTAGCAGTAAACATTGGAGCGTTGTCTCCTACTTTTAATCCCTGGGGATCTGTAGTTTGTGCGGAAAGTAATACAGCAAATAACAACGAAAAGGTTGTGAATAGCAATTTCATATTTAGTTTTCTTTAAGTGACGTACTCAATTCAACCTCCTTACAAAAGACTAATAAGATATTGGGATTTATTTTTCATGTTTGATCCCATAAAGACTCCCACCCTTTTCAAATAATCGGTCAACCCGCTTCTCAACCGCAGGATCTTTTACAACCGCCGGTGCATGATGGGGTTTTACCCGCGCATCAATAATCATGGGTCCTTCTGTACCCCAATGTTTGTTTTCAACAAAAGATCCAATACCATAAATATCATGTGAAGGATTGCATCGGGTGTAAGTAACCCAAACATAATTATTCAGGTTGGCAGCGGTAAATGCAGCATCATCGCAAACAATGATTTGTACAATACCTGTTAACTCTTTCAATACTGGATAATAAGTAGCATGTAAAGCTTCCATTTCTTTTGCAGCAGTTGCTGCATCGCTATATGTATTCATTTCCAAACAAATAACCCCAGGCATCGCAAGTGCAACAGCGCCGAAATTATTTCTTTCCGAAAATATGCCCGGAATATCATTGGCCAATTCACGCTGAATGTCCCCATAAGCCGCAATTACAACCTTGCTTCCGGTATTTAAACCTGTTCCGGAATAATCCAGTGTATCAATAGTGGTATGTGTATGAAAATGTATGTCTCGCTGAAGGTTAATGCGTTCAAAAATATAGGTGAAAAACGCCTGTATATCATTTGTCTTTAGTCTTCCGGTATCATCCGCAGTAATAAACAAGAATTTAGCCAGACTAAGTTGTCCGGTTCCCAGTATATGGTTGGCAATTGTAAGTATTTCGGCTGGCTGTTTTGCTGGCATAAATGGCGTATAGCGCTCACTACCTATTGCAAGTAAAAGCGGGTGCACACCTGCCGCATCTACAGCATGCACTTCTTTCACACCAGGTATTTCCTGTGGAATGGCATCTCCGGTAATTTCATGAATCAATGCCCCAAAGCTGGTATCTTCTTGTGGTGGTCTTCCAACCACTGTAAATGGCCAGATAGCATTTTTCCTTGCATATACTTTATGTACCCGCATTAAAGGGAATGGATGTTCCAGACTATAGTATCCAAGATGATCGCCGAATGGGCCTTCAGGCTTGTTTTCGCCGGGATATACTTCACCGGTAATTACAAAATCAGCATCCGTGCTAATACAAAAACCATCCTGGTACATATACCTAAACCTACGGCCACCAAGAACGCCAGCAAATGTCATTTCACTGATTCCTTCCGGCAATGGCATAACCGCAGCAACAGTATGTGATGGTGGTCCACCAACAAAGCAACTAACTTTAAGGGGAAGTCCTTTCTTATTTGCTTTTGTCTGATGTACACCAATACCTCTATGCAACTGATAATGCAATCCAATTTCTTTATTGGGTAGGTACTGGTTACCACCCAATTGAATCCGGTACATACCCAGATTAGCTTTCATGATACCGGGCTGGTCAACATCTTCCGTATATACCTGAGGAAGTGTTACAAATGGACCTCCGTCCATGGGCCAATGATGTATTTGCGGCAAATCTTTTATAGCAATTTCCTGGAACAGAACAGGTTTGTTCAATGGATTTTTTAAGGGGAAAGCTTTCATTGCAGCCAAGCCGGTAGATAAATGGCTGAATGGCTGTTTGAGGGCTTTCAACGGATCGGCTTTTAACTGAATGAGTTTTTCAACTACTTGAAGTGTATCTCTAAAAATAAACCGACTACGATCAAGTGTACCAAAAATATTAGAAGCAGCCCTGAAAGAACTGCCTTTAACCTGTTCGAATAATATAGCTGGGCCACCCATCTCATGCACACGCAAATGAATTGCGGCCATTTCCAGGTAGGGATCTACCTCTTCCCTGACACGTATCAACTGACCATGTTTTTCCAGGTCTAACAAGCAGGATTCCATTGATGAATATGCCATATCAACAGTACAAATCTGGTTCAACGAATAATTACCATTGCAAATTACACCATTACAGGCATAGGGTTGACTGATTCAGCATTATTTACGAACTTGTTGAATCTTATCAACTAAACCAACTTTTATGATTCATCATTTTACCGACCACGTCAACTGGTTGTCATTGTTATTAGCCTCCCTTGCCTATTTTATCCTTGGTGCTATCTGGTATGGAGGAATATTCTCAAAACCATGGGTTAAGCTCTCCGGAATTAATGTTGATGACCCGAATATGAAAAAAGGCGTTGCTGTTACCATGCTCAGTAGTTTTATATTGATGGCAGTAAGCTGTATCGGGTTATCAATTTTTCGTCAACAAATACCGATGAACAATTATCAAGATGCACTACATATTGCTTTGCTGCTGGGAATTTGTTTCAGTACTCCGGCTATCAGTATCGGGTATCTTTATAATAAAAAGCCTGCCGGACTTTATTTCATAGACTGTGGGTATCACTTGTTAGGACTTATTCTGGCAAGCGTTATCATGCAATATTTGGGATAAGGGTAGTTAAGCTGTTTTATTTTATTCGTTCCGCTTGGATGCGGATAATTTTAGCCACAGATTCACAGATTATATGCGATTAATCTGTGAATCTGTGGCTTTTCGCATTGATGCATTGGGAGAAGCTTATTTTTACAGAACTCACTGTCTTTTAGCTTGTGGCCGTTAGCCAATATTCCCCAACCATCATTGTTTCAAAACTCCTGACTTCTAACTAACTTTGCAATATGACAAAACTTAGTGTAAACATCAACAAATTTGCTACACTCAGGAATAGTCGCGGGGGCGATAATCCGAATGTACTAAAAGCAGCAGCAGATGCGGAAAAATTTGGTGCTGATGGTGTAACTGTGCATCCCAGGCCCGATGAAAGACATATTCGTTATGATGATACCCGTGCGATAAGAAAGATAATTACTACCGAATTTAATATTGAGGGGAATCCAACCGAGCAAAAGTTCATAGACCTTGTATTGGAAACTAAACCTCACCAGGTAACATTGGTACCGGATGCACTTGGTCAACTTACCAGCGACCATGGATGGAATACTATAGAACACCGGGAATACCTGATTAATACCATTAGTATTTTTAAACGTGCAGGCATTCGGGTTTCTATTTTCGTTGATCCGATTGTTGAAATGGTTGAAGGTGCAGCAGCTACAGGTACTGACAGAATTGAACTTTATACAGAAGGCTATGCAAAAACTTTTGCCTGTGGTAAGGCAGAAGCTGCAATTGCTCCTTATGTTGTTGCAGCAAAAAAGGCCAAAGAATTGGGCTTAGGTATTAATGCTGGTCATGACCTGGATCTCACCAACCTGAAATTCCTTAAACAACATATCCCCTTTCTGGACGAAGTTAGTATTGGTCATGCACTGGTATGTGATGCCATTTACCTTGGTTATGAAAATGCCGTACAGATGTATAAACGTCAATTAGTTTAGGGTTAAAATACTACCTGTGAAAAAAATAATACTTGCGTTATTGCTTCTGAATGGAATATTTTCAACTGCACAATCCATACAGCCAGTATATCCAATACCTACAAAAGAACAGCTAGCTTGGCACGAAAAAGAATTTTATTTATTTATTCATTTTGGCCCAAATACTTTTACAGATAAGGAATGGGGTGAAGGAAATGAAAGACCTGATGTATTCAATCCTACTCAATTAGATTGCAACCAGTGGGTAAGGATTGCAAAAAAAGCAGGTGCGAAAGGTATTATATTAACAGCCAAGCACCATGATGGTTTTTCATTATGGCCCAGTAAATACAGCACCCATACCGTTAAGCAAAGTAAATGGATGGATGGAAAGGGCGATGTGGTAAAAGCATTGGCAACAGCCTGTAAAAAGGAAAACCTTGAAATGGGTGTTTATCTATCCCCATGGGATAGAAACCATCCTAAATATGGTACGCCGGAATACAACGATATTTATATTGCCACCATGCAGGAATTACTGCAGCAATATGGTCCATTTTTTGAGTTTTGGTGGGATGGTGCAAATGGTGAAGGCCCGAATGGCAAGAAACAAGTGTATGATTTCAGGCGCTTTGAAGCCGCCGCTTTCAAAACACAACCTGGACTCATTATTTTCAGCGATATAGGTCCAAGTATCCGTTGGTGTGGAAATGAAAATGGATTTATTGGTAACACAAACTGGAACTTATTGGATACAGCGGGTTTTGCAAGAGGACATGGCGCACCACCTACCGACACTTTGAATCAGGGTAATTATAATGGCAAGAACTGGATACCTGCTGAGGCAGATGTGTCTATTCGTCCGGGATGGTTTTATCATCCTGAAGAAGATGGGAAGGTGAAAACTCCGGCACAATTATTCAATATCTATCTAAGGTCTGTAGGTAATGGCGGTAATCTATTACTGAATGTGCCACCCGACAGAAGGGGGCTCTTTCATCCGGCAGATTCTGCTGCCCTTATGGGCTTTGCAGAAATGAGAAAAAAAGCATTTCAAAAAGACCTCTTCTTAAATGCAAAATTATCTACCAATGATGTCCAAAAAGATGGCTTGTCAAAACTTGTTGACCAGGATATAAATACATTCTGGAATGCAGCATCTGACAAGGATGTAGACATCCTTATTTCCCTTCCAAAAGTTACTTCACTGAATACTATAAGCCTGGAAGAAATGATTAGTTATGGACAACGTGTTATTAACTTTAGTATTGAATACCTGAAGGATGGCCAATTTGAAAAAATTTACTCAGGTACAACTATTGGAAGAAAAAAAATAGCCAGTTTTCCTGCCATTCAAACAGACAAAATCAAAATCGTTATTCATAAAACAAAAGCACCTGTTGTGCTTAGAAATATCAGCGCCTATTTAATTGAAGACTTACTTAATTATGTAAAAATCGGACATCAGTAATTGAGGTCTATCTATACCCCTATTCATTTATCATATTCTCTGCAAGGGATAATTGTTTCGTAGTAGATTGCTCATCTAAAACGATACAACATGAAACCTTTATTGCTCATTTTTTGCCTGCTTACCATGGGTATTACACAGGCACAAAGAATACTTACTACGCCTCCCAGTGGCGGGAACAAAAAAGCCATGGTTGGCGAACAGATTGGCTTTACCAATGTTACCATTCAATACGACAGGCCGGCGGTAAAAGGAAGGGAAGGAAATATCTGGGGGCAATTAGTACAACCAGGTTTTTTCGATCTTGGATTTGGAAATACCACAGCCGCCCCATGGCGTGCAGGTGCAAATGAAACTACCATCATTTCTTTTGATAAAGATGTTACCATTGAAGGCAAGCCACTGAAGGCAGGAAAATATGGATTTTACATTGCTTATGGAGCAGATCTAAGTACCTTAATCTTTTCATCAGATTATCAATCATGGGGAAGTTATTACTATGATCCAAAAAATGATGTATTAAGGGTAACTGTTAAGCCTATATCAACAAACATTTCAACCGAATGGCTCCGTTACGATTTTTCCAATCAGACAGAAGCTGGTGCTACAATAAGTTTGCTTTGGGAAAAATTAGCCATACCATTCCGGGTTGAAACAGACTTGGTGCAACAGCAAATAGAAAGTTTTAGAAAAGAATTAAGAACGGATAAAGGATTCTATTGGGTTCCCTGGCAGCAGGCAGCTCAATATTGTCTCGAAAAAAACGTAAACCTCAATGAAGCTTTATTATGGGCAGACACTTCCGTAAACGCCTCTTTGGGAGATCGTAATTTCGTTACACTTTCTACCAGGGCGAGAATTCTGGAAAAGCTTGGCCGTAAAGAAGAAGCATTGGCTGGAATGAAAGATGCCATATCAATGGGCAATATGAACCAGTTGCATCAATATGCCAGGCAGTTGATGCAACAGAAGAAAAATACGGAGGCATTGGAGATTTTCAAACTGAACATGCAGAAGAACCCAGATCAGTTTACCCCTTTGATGGGAATGGCCAGAATTTATTCGGCTATGGGTGAATACAAAAAAGCCCTGGAAATGGCTGAAAAAGCTCTACTACTGGCTCCTGCGGGTCCAAACAGAAGTTTTACTGAAAGGGCCATTACCTTATTAAAAGAAGGCAAAGACATTAACTAATATCAATTCCCTGCACCGGACTTAAGTCTGGTGCAGGGAATTGATAAATTTGATTTGTTATCTTTGCAGTATGACAAATAAAGCTCCGCTGGTTGGTATTATCATGGGAAGCGATAGCGACCTGAATATTATGCAGGCTGCAGCAGATATGTTGAAACAATTCGATATTCCCTTTGAATTAACCGTAGTATCTGCACACAGAACACCACAGCGTATGGCTGAATATGCTGAAAAAGCCAAAGCCAGGGGTTTACAAGTCATTATTGCAGGTGCCGGAGGCGCTGCACACCTTCCCGGTATGGTAGCAGCTATTACTACCCTTCCTGTTATTGGTGTACCCATTAAATCATCTAACTCAATTGATGGTTGGGATTCTGTTTTATCTATCCTTCAAATGCCTAACGGCGTACCGGTGGCAACAGTTGCTTTAAATGCTGCAAAAAATGCTGGTATCCTTGCCGCACAAATCATTGGCTCAACGGATACTGCGGTTGGTGAAAAATTATCTGCTTATAAACAACAAATGCAGGATGAAGTAAGCGTTAAAATTGATGGTTTGAAAGCACAATGGCCTAACAATTTCGATTAGTAGATTTTATTCTATGGTGATGGTCACGAAAGCTGATTCAAGGGTCAGTGAATTTTGTGCTAGCATTTCTATCCAATCTGCTCCATATCTTCCATACCATCCTGAAAAATTATCTACCCTTTCCTGTAAACTATCCCCTGGAAATAAATGAGTTTTTAACGCTGCTATTTGTCTTTCTTCTGTTTCAAATTTTCGCTTTTCAGCACGCAACATTTTTTTCTCCAGCTCTTCTATTCGTTTTGCTGCTTTCACTTCAAGTGCTTCAACATGTGGTATTAATGTGCCATCAATTGTGCCTGCACGTTGTTTCAATTGGTCATACAGCAAAGACAAAGATTTCAACTCTTCAGATAAGCCCAATTTTTTGTCGGAGCTTCTGCGTACGTATTGTTCTAATAAATCAGCTTTCTTTTTGAAAAAGTCGGCCATAGTAAAACCAAGCTGTTTCATTTTATTTTCCTGCTCGACGCTAAGTATCAGAAAGGAATTACGTAAAACCAATACAGGATAGGGCACTGAAATGGTGGCAAATACGTTTTTCAATTCAAGCCAGTATGCCAGCTCACCTCCCCCACCAATAAATGCAATATTGGGCAATATGGTTTCCTGAAATGCTCCCCTGAGAATTACGTTCGGACTAAATCTTTCCGGGTGTTGTTCAACTTCTTCCAGAATTTGTTCTTTGGTAAACCGAAGCTTTAAGCTGTTTACGACATAATCATCGCCATCTTTTTCAATCCTCTCCCGAATATCATCAATCAGGTAAAACAGGTTGATATCTCTGCCCCCTGCCTGTACTTTATAATTTTTACCGATTTCCTGAATGGTTTCATTTACGATACCATGAGAAAACCCTTCCAGTAATTCTTTTCGAATGGTGGATTTAAAAGCACTTTTTAATGTGCTGCTATCTGGTATAAGTACCACCAACCCATATTTTCCGAAAAGTGCATTCACCAAATCTAATGTAGCTTCCTGTATGGTTCTTCCAGGGGTATAAGCCTGTCTGAATAACTGTGAAAGCTCTTTACCATATTGCAGCACGCCTGTTTGCCCCTCAATAGCAGTTAGTAACTGTACTAACTCTTTGTCTACTTTCATCCTACCCACAGCACCCTTTTGGTTAGTGGCCCATTTTAATTTATTTCCATCAATACTAATCTGGCCAAGCTCATCCAGGTCCGCATCTTCACTACCCATATAATAAACCGGCACAAATTGATAGGAAGGCAACTGTTCAGATAAGTAGCTGGCTAATTGAATAGCATGCAAAATTTTATAGATAAAATATAGGGGGCCGGTAAAGATATTAGGTTGATGGGCTGTTACAACCGTAAACGTATTTCCATCTCCCAATGCTTCTATATTCGCCGAAACCAATGGAGTGGTATTCACCGTTGCATACTGTTCCTGTAAACTATCTCTTAATAACCCTCTGGGCGTGTTAAATGCTTTCCTCGCAAGTATTGCATCTTCTATACCTTTCAAATCAACCGTATGCTGGTAAAAGGGTCGAATGGTTGCAGATTGTGCTATATAATCAGTCACAATCGAAGAAAAATATCCAGTGCTTTCGTAAGATAAACGGGTAGAGTGATGCTTCATATTGAGGCGTAAAAGTACAATTTACTGGAAATAGATGGTGCCGCTGGTAATTTTTTAACTTGGGGGGATTGTGAATTGTCAATTGTGAATTGTCAATTGCTAATGGTGAATAGTGAGGAATATGGAGAAATGGGGGCTTACCTCATCCCACCTATAAAGACTACTACTTGGAAACATTGACAATTCACAATTGACCATTCACACAACACACTTTTCAATTTTATCCTTAAATTTATACCTACTACGATTGCTATGGAAACTTACGGAAAGATTATACTAATCGCCATGCCTGTATTTCTTTTGCTGGTGCTTTTCGAGAAATGGTATGGTTGGTACAGGGGAAAAGAAACAGTGCGCACCCTCGATATGATTTCGAGTTTGAGTTCAGGTGTTACCAATGTAACAAAAGATGTGCTTGGCTTGGGAATTGCGGTGCTCAGTTATGATTGGATGGTTGACAAACTTGCGATCATCCATGTTTCATCGGGTTTTCTTACTTATTTTATTGCTTTCATTACGCTCGATCTGGCTGGCTACTGGATTCACCGGATAGCACATGAATATAATTTCTTCTGGAACAACCATATCATCCACCATAGCAGCGAAGATTTTAACCTGGCTTGTGCATTAAGACAAAGTATTTCCTCTATCGTAAAACTTTTCACCATTTTTCTTTTACCTGCTGCCATTTTTGGTGTACCATCAGAGGTAGTAGCTATTGTGGCACCCCTTCATTTGTTTGCCCAATTCTGGTACCATACACAGCATATCAACAAAATGGGTTTCCTAGAAAAAATAATAGTTACACCATCCCACCACCGTGTACATCATGCCATTAACAAGGAGTATATGGATAAAAATTATGGGCAGATTTTTATTATATGGGATAAACTTTTTGGCACTTTCCAGGAAGAGCTAGCTGATGTACCGGCAGTGTATGGCATAACAAGACCAGTACGCACCTGGAATCCGATTAAGATAAATTTTATGCATTTATGGTTGCTGATAAAAGATGCCTGGCATGCCAAAAGCTGGAGAGACAAATTTCGCATCTGGCTGATGCCCACAGGCTGGAGACCAGCAGATGTTGCCGAAAAATATCCGGTGTATAAAATTGAAGATGTATACCACTTCGACAAATATGAAACTGGTAATACTAAAACTTTGCTTACCTGGTCGTGGATTCAGATGATATGTACACTATTACTCATCAGTTATTGCTTTGGCAATATAGCCTCCATTGGAAGCCCGGGTATATTTATTTATGGAGGCTTTATTTTTTTGCAGGTTTATGCATTTACCGACCTCATGGATCGAAATAACTATGCCTGGGTATGGGAAATACTTAAAACAATATATGGTTTAGCTATACTTGTTCGTACCGGAGATTGGTTTGGCTTAAACAATTATTTTAGCGGAGCTCATTATGCAATAGCCAGCTACCTGCTGCTATCATTACTAGTAAGTTTCTATTTTTCATTGAAAGAAAACCCAGCAGAAAAAAAGGCGAAACTTGAATTTTAAATTTCAAGCAGCTTGTTAATGGCTGATGTCTGATCTCTGATGTTGGATTTAATTTCATGCTCAAAGCTTCAAATCAGACATCAGCGATCAGCCATCAGACATCTTAAACTACTTCTCCTTCCAGATCGTAATCGTAAGCTTTGGTGATTTTAACCTGAACAAATTCTCCTGGCACCAGTTTTCTTTTAGCGTGTACTACTACTTCATTATCTACTTCAACGCTATCAAATTCAGTTCTGCCAAGGTACCTGCCGGCTTCTTTTTTGTCGATAAGTACTTTGAATACTTTACCAATTTTTTCCTGGTTCTTTTCGTAACTTATTTCCTGTTGAACTTCCATGATTTCCTGGGCACGTTCTGCTTTTAGTTCCGCAGAAATATTGTCTTCCAAATCATGGGCACTCGTGTTTTCTTCATGGCTATAACTGAAAATACCTACTCTGTCGAAGCGGTGTTCGCGGAGAAAATCTTTTAATTCTTCCACATCTGCTTCTGTTTCTCCCGGGAATCCGGCAATTAAAGTAGTACGCAAACAAATACCAGGTACCCTTTCCCTTATCTCGTGTATCAACTCTCCCATTTCCTCTCTGGTAATATTTCTCCGCATGGCTTTGAGCATATTATTGCTGGCATGTTGCAAAGGCATATCGAGGTATTTACAAATATTGTCGCGCTCACGCATAACATCCAGCACTTCCAGCGGGAATTTACTTGGATAGGCATAATGTAAACGGATCCATTCAATTCCTTTTACATCGGCCAAAGCATTTAATAAACGGGGAAGTTCCCGTTTTTTATAAATATCGAGTCCATAGTAAGTTAACTCCTGTGCAATCAGCATTATTTCCTTTACGCCCTTTTTCACCAATCCTTCCGCCTCCGCTACTAATTCTTCAATTGGTTTGCTTACATGCTGTCCACGCATTAAGGGGATAGCACAAAAGGAACAGGTACGGTTGCAGCCTTCACTTATTTTCATGTACGCATAATGCTGAGGAGTACTCAGCAATCGCTCTCCAACCAATTCAGATTTATAGTCTGCTTCAAATTTTTTAAGGATCAGTGGTAGTTCCATGGTGCCAAACCATGCATCCACTTCCGGCATTTCTGCTTCCAGATCACCCCTGTATCGTTCACTTAAACAACCGGTAACATATACTTTGTCCAGTTTACCCCGTCTTTTAAGTTCAACCTGGTCTAATATGGTATTGATACTTTCTTCTTTGGCTTTATCAATAAAACCGCAGGTATTTACAACCACAATATTGTGGTCCAGTTTTTTATTCTCATGAACCACATCTATATCGTTCGCGCTCAATTGACCACTCAGTACTTCACTGTCGACCAAATTCTTGCTGCAACCCAGGGTTATAATATTAACCTTATCCTTCTTTAGCGTTCTTGCTTTCATATATGGCGGCAAAGGTAATCAATAGCCTGAAAAGCAGGTTAAGCTTCCAGATAGCTACGGTGAATAACGTAAACATCCAGATTTTTCCCCCTGTCTACAGCATTTTCAAGCCAATTAAAGCCGGATTTCTTTAGAACGGCTGCAGAAGCCAGATTGGCTGGCTCTGTAATGGCATAAAACTCCTTTTCCTCTGAATGCTTTATAAGCCATTGCAACCCGCCCTGTAACACTTCTTTGGCCCACCCTCTCCCCTGTGCCCATGGCATAAGGGCATAACCTACATGTAATGCATCCCTGTCAGACATTTTCAAAACTGAAAATAAACCCACAAATGCACCTGTTTCAACTGATGATACATGGAACCTGCCTAGCGGAAAATGCTGGTATAATGCTATGTTTTCCAAAAGAAATGCGGTTGACGATTCCCTGTCTTTTACTGGCCTGATGTATCGCATTACTTCAGGATTACTGTTCAGCTGATAAAAATCTTCCATATCATTCTCATCTAACATTCTGACTACCAGGTTTTTAGTAGAAAACATATTATTATTTTAATTATTTTTTAATTTTAATCTTTAGTTTGGGTGAAAGGAAGCATTTTTGTACACGCTCAATATCTTCCAGCTTCATGAAAAATATATATCAGCACTTTTCCAAGCCCGGTTTATTGTCTTCCAATTATACTTTAAAGTTTTTATTTATTGCTTTTATCGGTGTACATATTCCGCTGATTGTATTGATTTTTGCCATTGTTTTTAAATGGATCCCTTTAAGTGGATGGAATGTCATTTTAGTGGCTTTAGTGGCAACTTTACTTGCTACGGGACTTACACTCATTTTATTAAAAAGTCTTTTATGGCCCATTCATCAGGCAAAAAATGCTTTAAAACAGTATAGCTTAAAAAAGATAGTCCCGAGCCTGCCAATGAATTATACCGATGAAGCTGGTCAGTTAATGCAACAGGTACAAATAAGCATTGATTCGATTGATGCATTATTAAAAGACAGAAAAGATATGCTCACATTACTTTCACATGATCTGCGTACGCCTTTGAGTCAAATAAGCGGAATAGGCGATTTATTGCAAACGGAAACGAATAATGCCAAAATTGTTGAATATGGTTCACTGATAAAAAAACTGGCCCACGAACAGCTTGCTTTTATCAAAGATATTATACAGTTACTGGAAACAGGGAGTGAAAATGAGATGTCTTATGTGTTTGAAGCTAATAGTATCGAAACTATTTTGAGCAAAGCACTTGAAATGCAACAATTAGCAGCCGGCAGAAAAAATATCAGCATCCAATTACATCCAATACCTGAAGTTAAGGTGAAATCTAATCTGCGATTATTATCGCAGGCTATTTCAAATATCATTGGCAATGCCATCAAGTTTTCACAAAGATCTGATGAGATCATCATTAAGCTACATGTATTCAGTGGACATATCCATATACTGGTTGCTGATAAGGGCATTGGCTTCGAACCTGGAAAAGCTGAAATGTTGTTCCAGAAGTTTACATCAGAAGGAAAGTCAGGAACTGAAGGAGAAATTTCATCTGGCGTTGGACTTTACCTCACCCGGAAAATAATCCAGAACCACAATGGTATGATCGCCGCTTTCAGTGAAGGAATAAACAAAGGAGCAGTATTTACTATACAGTTACCTATTGCATGATTGTAGTCCATAGTCCATAGACCATGGACCATGGACTATGGTCTATGGACTTCCTCCTCAACCTATTTATGTATCTCACTTGAGAAATGGAAAGTGATATCTGGATTGTTGGTGATTTCGGTATTTAGGAACCACTCGCTCTGTGCAAGGTAAACGGGGTTGCCATCTTTATCTTCTGCTGAATTCTGTTGTTTGAAACGCAGAAAATCATCCAGTTTTTTCTGGTCTGTACTTGTGAGCCAGCAGGCTTTATAGAATGGCATACTTCTGAATTCGCAAGCAGCACCATATTCCTGTAACAAACGATATTGTATTACTTCAAACTGAAGTTCGCCCACACAACCAATGATTTTTTTATTGCCACCAAATTGGGTAAACAATTGGGCCACACCTTCATCTGTTAACTGACTGATCCCTTTTTCCAACTGCTTGGTTTTCATCGGATCTTTATTCACCAATTCTTTAAATATTTCTGGCGAAAAAGTAGGTATACCAGTGAAGTAAAAATCTTCTCCTTCAGTAAGTGTATCGCCGATTTTAAAGTTGCCCGTATCAAATAAACCAACCACATCACCTGCATAAGCATCTTCAATTACATCCTTACTGCGAGCCATAAAACTATAAGGATTACTGAAGCGCATATCCTTATCGAGTCGAACATGGTGATAGTATTTATTGCGCTCAAACTTCCCGCTACAAACGCGCATAAAAGCAATCCTGTCGCGGTGCTTAGGATCAAGGTTAGCGTGTATCTTGAAAATAAATCCGCTGAACTTATCTTCACCCACTTCTACAGTTCTGGCAGAAGTAGTTCTACTTCTTGGAACAGGCGCTATTCTTATAAAAGTGTCGAGCATTTCTTTCACACCAAAATTATTCACCGCACTTCCGAAAAACACCGGTGCTATTTTTCCGTTCAGATAATCATTCACATTCAGTTCTCCATAAACGCCGTCTATCAATTCCACATCTTCTCTTAACAGGGCAGCGTCTCTGTCGCCGACTTTTTCATCTAATAATGGTTCAGCCAAATCATTAATGGCTATGGTATCATCTTCTTCAGCCTTTGTACTGGCAGTAAAGAGTCGCAGGTTCTTATCGTGCAGGTTATAAACCCCTTTAAACTCTTTACCACTATTGATTGGCCAGGTCATTGGATGAAGAGAAATATGCAATTCTTTCTCAATTTCTTCCAAAAGATCGAATCGACCTTTACCGTCACGGTCCATCTTGTTAATGAATACAATAACCGGTGTATCGCGCATGCGACACACTTCCATCAGTCTTCTGGTTTGGTCTTCTACCCCATTCACACTATCAACAACCAATATTACGCTGTCAACAGCCGTAAGTGTACGATAAGTATCTTCTGCAAAGTCTTTGTGACCAGGCGTATCCAACAGGTTAATCAGGGTATTGCTGTATTCAAAAGACATTACTGAAGTAGCAACCGAGATACCTCTTTGTCTTTCAATTTCCATAAAATCGGAAGTAGCATGCTTCTTGATTTTATTGCTTTTTACAGCACCGGCAGTTTGAATGGCACCACCGAATAACAGCAGTTTTTCTGTTAAGGTAGTCTTACCCGCATCCGGGTGGGAAATAATGGCAAATGTTTTGCGCCGGTTAATCTCTTTCTCGTACTTCATAATGATTAGTCCGAAAGACCGAAAGTTGGAAAGTCCGGAAGAACGGAAAACGTTTATCGTTTACCCGGACTTCCGGACTTCCGGACTCGCGGACTTTTCAGTTTAAGGCCGCAAAGTTAGTATTTATAAGGGAAAGAAGGGGCTTAATACTTCATTTGCCTGGCTTCCGCTTTTCCGTTGGTAACTGTAACGATCCAATAGGTATCATATACTGATTCGTCCAGATTTGGATATTTATTCTCTTTCAGCAATAAGTTAACCAGTGTTGGGGTTGAATTTGAATGCCCCGCAACTACGACCGTTTGGCCATCCATTTTCAGGAGTTCCTCTGCAAATCCTTTCAGGTTTCTATGGTCGTACACCTGTATTTCTTTACCGGCTTTTTTAGCCAGCGGTGTTACCGTAGATTTTGTACGTATAAAATTAGTTGAATATACCGCATCAGGTTTATACGCTTTTAATACTTCCGGAATTCGGGCAGCTCTTGCCAAACCTGCTTCACTCAGATTAGGGTCGGCCTGCATTTGGGTTGAACCCTGTACAGATGTATCTTTTTCTGCATGTCGCATAAGGATAATGGTTGTTGTCTGCGACTGACCATTAATCGCTGTAATCAATAGAAAAGAAAGGAAAACCAGGGTAAATAATTGCTTCATGTGTTACAATTTATGCAACCAAGATAAGCGCTTCGGTCGAATCTTATGAACCGCCCGTCCATTTTAACCATCGGTTATAAAATTTTATAGGTTATTCTTCACATCTTAACCTCCCACAAGTATTTACTTTTACCAAAGTTTTGGTATCATTTTTGAACAAGGATAAAAAAAGTAGTATGAAAAGGATCATTACCCTATTGATGATAAGCAGTCTTTTTTCAATAAACACAGAAGCCCAGGGTTTGGGTGGATTATTAAACAAAGCTAAAAATGCAGTAACCGGCAACCAAACCGGTTTAAGCAATGATGATATTGCTGCTGGTTTGAAAGAAGCATTGGTACAGGGTACCGTAAAAGGTTCTAATCTTTTGGCGCAAACAGATGGCTTTTTTGCCAATGCAGCCCTTAAAATCCTGCTCCCACCAGAAGCACAGAAAGTTGAAAAGACCTTGCGTAGTGTTGGATTAGGAAAGCAGGTTGATGAGGCTATTTTAAGTATGAACCGCGCAGCAGAAGATGCTTGTAAAAGTGCCGCACCGATATTTACAGATGCTATTAAACAAATGAGCTTTCAGGATGCTCTTGGTATTCTTAAAGGTTCAGATACTTCAGCTACAGCCTACCTAAAGTCAAAAACCACCAATCCATTAACAGCAGCTTTTCGCCCGGTTATTGAATCCTCGCTGGTTAAAGTAGATGCCACAAAACATTGGGCCAGTTTGGTAAATAGTTATAATAAACTTCCTTTGGTTCGTCAAAAACTGAATCCGGATCTAGCCTCCTATGTTACTGAAAGGGCCATGAGTGGTATTTTTTACCAGGTTGCATTGGAAGAAAAAGAAATCCGCAAAAATCCACTTGCTCGTACCAGTGATATTTTAAAAAAGGTATTTGGAGCGAAATAAACAGAACACAACAAGTATAATCGCTGATGGCAGAAACGCTGCAATACCAGTTTTATGGTATTGTTACTGTTTTTGCGATAACCTAGCTTAGTGAAATGCTACCATCCCATCATTTCAACTATTGCATATGCAGCGTAGATTACTGAAACTCTTTATACTATCACTTTTATGCTTTACAAAACTAAGTACAGCACAATCCCCTATTTCAGATTTAGAAGATGAGAGTAATTTTATAAGCAGCTTATCAGGTTTATTACGGCAATCTATATTCCAGGTTTACTCGCCTGGAGTGTATGAGGATAGCATGAGACAATCATTAACACTCGACTGGCACAAAATGGAAATTGTATACAGACGTACACCCCATAAACCTTATAATTATAATAAGCCTGTTGACAAAATAAGCTGGCAGGCACAATTTCACATCCCTTTTTTGGAAATCGACTCTGTATATGACAATTATCAAAAACAAACCATGACTTTTAAGATGAAGGGAGATAGCAATAGTATTCTTGGCGAATACCTGATTCCGGGAATGACCTATGCTCCTGCTTCACAAGACAACTCCCTGACAATTTATAGCGGTCAAATCATGAAGATCAGGAACCTGACTGAAAGAATACGGGATCATATAAAATGGTTACAGGAATACCACTATAAAAAACAACAGCTTGTTACGACATTGAATCAGTACCTGCAACAAGAAATTACCTACCAGGAGAAAGACCCTGATAACTATCCAGCAGACAGAAAATTTACTATTGTACAACCTTTTCGTTTAGACTCTATGAACAAACTAAGCATTATTGTAAAAAGAGACAGTATAATTGAAGAGCAGGGAGTATATCTGGAAGATGTTGTTGAAATCGCCAAAGACATCAACGTATTATTTCGAACAGCAGGTAATAAAGTGGAAAACAAACAAACTTTTCCGAATGGCAAAACATTTACCAATAGCAACAATCTTTTCATTTTACAGTTATGCTATAAAAAAAATAATGAAGCTCTGGGCGATCAATTACAACATTTATTCAAAACCATAGGATCGAAAGCCACCAAAAAATTTTGGGCTGATTAACAGCTCCCTGAAGTTTAATAAAAAAGGTTAGAACAGCATTAGCTCATCTAAGCAGTTCTAACCTTTTTAACTAAATTTCAATCTTATGCGAATGTTATCTCATCCGCAAACGGCATTTTTCTGAAACGTTTTCCTGTGGCAGCAAACAAGGCATTAGCCAGTGCCGGGGCAATTGGTGGTAATCCCGGCTCTCCCAAACCTGTTGGATCCTCTTCTGATGGCACAAATCCTACCACAACATCCAAAGGCGTATTCTTCATCCTGACAAAATTATAAGGCCCGAAATTGGTCTGCATAGCTGCACCCTGCTGGAATGTTAGTTTTGTGTACATGGCATGACCAAGTCCATCTACCACTGCACCCTGTACCTGATTTTCTGCACCACTCAGGTTAACTACTTTACCACAATTCACCGCACAATACACTTTGGTGACTCTCGGCTTGCCTTTATCCATTTTTATTTCAACTACCTGTGCTACATAACTATTAAAAGAAAACCAGGTAGAAAATCCACGATACGTATTGGCTGGTGTTTTACCCCAATTACTCATTTTCGCCACCAACTCCACAACACTGATAAATTTATCCGGATCATATGCGAGTCTGCCTACGGGTTGCTCTTTAGCCTTCCTGAATAACTCGAGTCTGAACGCTACCGGATCTTTTTTCAATTCCGTTGCTACTTCATCCATAAAACTCTCGTTGGCAAATGCCTGCACATTATGTGTTGGTGCTCTCCATGGCCCTGTAGGAATATTGGTTGGCAAACTATGACTTTCAATGCGAAGATTTTTTAAAGCTCCAGCGGGGTAAGTATCCGGACTTCTGCCATTGCTCAAACAGGCAAAAGACTGTTGCCATGCTTCGAGGTTTCCGTCTTTGATGGCTGCTTTAAAACGAAACATTCCACTGGCGCGATAAAAATCGTTTTGCATATCATCTTCACGGGTCCACTGAACCTGTACCGGACACTGTGCTGCCTGAGAAATGAGTGCCGCCTCGATTCCATTATCGGGTCTGAGTTTTCTTCCAAAGCCCCCGCCCTGCCTTGGTAATCCAAGGGCAATATTTGCAACGGGAATATTCAACTCCCTCGCAACTGATGAAACCAGGTTTTGTGGAACCTGTGTAGGTCCATATAGTTCAGCCTTCCCGTCTCTCACATCTGCATAAAAATTCAAAGGCTCCATTTGGGCATGGGATAATACCGGTACTTCATAATACACATCTAACTGTTTTGTTGCAGCAGACATGGCAGTATCTACATCACCATCATTGCGGTTTGGCGTTGCCGCAGGTTTGTTTAATAATTCCCTGAAACTTTTATCATGATCAGTCGTACTTTCCAACTTTGCGGCATCTTCCCAATTGATCTTTAATGCATTTCTACCTTTTATCGCAGCCCAGGTTGATGAGGCTAATACCGCCACACTATTTTTAACCTGCACTACCTTCTTTACTCCATTAACTTTCAATGCTGCACTATCATCGAAAGACTGTAGTTTTTTTCCATGTGCAGGTGGTCGGGCAACTACCGCGAATAACATCCCCTCTCTTCTTGTATCTATGCCAAACAAAGGTTTCCCTGTTACGATGGCTTTTGCATCTACATCTTTTACCTTGGTACCGATGAGTGTAAAATCTTTTGCCTCTTTCAAAGGAATATTCGCCGGTATGGGCATAGATGCTGCCTTACTGGCTAACTCACCATAAGAAAGTTTTTTTCCGGAAGTTTTATTCACCACAAAACCTCCTTCAGCATAACAATCTGCTGCTGCAACTCCCCATGTATCTGCCGCTGCTGCTATTAATAAAACACGTGCGGTAGCACCTGCTTTTCTGAGGGGTGCATAACGGCTACGGATAGCTCCGCTTCCACCTGTGGTTTGACTACCGTATTTCGCATCCAATGGTGCAATTTCTACTTCCACTTTTTGCCAGTCAACATTCATCTCTTCTGCAATCAGCATCACCAATGAAGTTTTTACACCCTGACCAATTTCAGGATTGGGCGCAAGCAGGGTTATTTTACCGTCAGGTGTGATTTTAATAAAAGCATTTGGCGTAAATGCGGTATCCTCCAATTGTTCTTCCTGATTGCGGCCCAAAGATGAGAACCCTACCAGCATACCGCCACCAGCGATCATGCTTACCCTTAGGAAATTTCTTCTGCTTACTGATGGTATACTCATAACTTACCTCCTTTTGATGCAGCCAGGTGAATGGCTTTACGTATGCGAACATTGGTACCGCAACGGCAAATATTGGTGATGGTTGAATCAATTTCTTCGTCGCTTGGATTAGGATTTTTCTTCAGCAATGCCACAGCCGCCATGATCTGCCCCGACTGACAATAACCACATTGTGCAACATCCATTTCTACCCAGGCCTGCTGCACCGGATGGTCTCCTTTTTCACTCAATCCTTCAATGGTTATTACTTTACCAGTACCTATGGCTGCTATTGGTAACTGACAGGAACGTGCCGGACTACCATTTAGATGTACGGTACATGCACCACATTGCGCAACACCACAACCATATTTGGTACCTACTAAATTCAAATGATCTCTTAATACCCATAATAATGGGGTATCAGCATCTGCTTCAACAGATACTTGTTTGTTGTTTACTGTTAAAGTATATTTTGGCATAAAAGTGAAGGATTTAACGCTTGTGTAAACTAAGCATATTCATAGAAAAAGAAAAGTCTAATACCTTAAAATCGGTCAATCCCCTTTCCAAACAACTGTTTCACAAGAATGTTTACTAATTGGCAACCCTAGCTATGACGCTCGCCTTTTGCAACTGAAAACAAATGCAATACCTGCGGGAAAATAGCATCCATTGTTTCCTTCACCCCTTTTACAGAACCAGGAAGCGTAATTACCAGCGTGTTTTTAACATAACCCGCTACTCCTCTCGACAACATAGCATAAGGAGTTCTTTGTTGTCCATAATTCCTGGCTACTTCCATAATACCGGGAACCTGTCTGTCTAATAAAGGTTCAATAGCATCAGGTGTAACATCTCTTGGAGAAAGTCCTGTACCTCCCGTAAACAAAACAAGTTGTATATCATCCTGTACATGAGCATGCAACAGGTCCTGTATTTGTTGCACATTATCCGGTAATACAGTATATGCTTTTACCTGTAAACCCAATTGTTCCATCCTTTGAACAATTGACTTACCTGATTGATCTTCCGCTTTGCCTGCCGATACAGCATCGGAACAAACCACCACTGCACAAGTAACTGATCCTGCCTCAACTGGTAAACGATCAGACTTACCTCCTTTTTTCTCCACCAATCTGATATTGGTAATTTCAACACCTTTATCCAAAGGCTTGAGCATATCATACATAGTAAGAGCCGTAACAGCAGCTCCATGCATGGCTTCCACTTCTACACCGGTTTTATAGATGGTATGCACTTCCACAGTTACCTGAATAGTCAACCCAATTATATCATGTCTGATGGCAGCAAATTCTATGGGCAAAGGATGGCAATCAGGAATCACATCACTCGTTTTCTTGATGGCCAATAATCCGGCAGCTCTGGAAAATTCAAATACATCACCTTTAGGAACCTGTTTATTCCTGATGGCATCAATCGTCTCCTGTTTTGAAACAGTAATCGTAGCTGATGCGATGGCTTGTCTGAGTGTATTCGATTTCGATGTTATATCTACCATAATTATTGATTCACTTTCCACTGATGTGTTTCGTCTGTAAATATCTCGGCACCCCATACCGGCAATTCCGCCTTTATCCTTTCCACCAATTCATTACAAGCTTCTATTGCAGGCTTTCGATGAGCAGATGAAGTAAATACAAACAAACATATTTCCCCAACAGCAACCCTGCCTAAACTATGGTAAACATGCATACACGTAAGTGGATATTTCTCAAATACTGATTCACGGATTTCATGCATTTTCTGCAAAGCCATTTCCTCATAGCTGGTATATTCTATTGCTGCAACCTGCTTCCCATTTATTTCATCAGCCCTAACCTGACCAAGAAAAATGCTATGTCCGCCGATATTTGTCTTCGAACTGTGCTTTTGAATACTGTCTGCAATAAATGCAGCAGGAATAGCACCCTGCAGGAAAATATTTTTAATTTTTGTCTCTTTCATACTCATACTACTTCCATTCGCGAAACTGTTTCCAGGCAAGAATACCTCCCTGTAAACTTACTATAGTTTTTGACTTATCCAGTACCTGCGCTAATTGACTTACTGCCTGCCGGCTCCTTTTACCTGACTGACAAAATACAACAATCTTCTGTTGGGTAAGCACCTGATAGTCTGTTAATAGTTTTGTAAGTGGTATTCTGTAGTGTTCAAATTCATTTACTGCGGGTAATTCGTGCAATTCTCTTACATCCACTATGGCCATATCATCCAAACCAAGCCAATCTTCAAAAGTAGTCGCATCTATTTCGTTTGTCACAGGCAAAGCATTACAGAGCCAGTTATAATCAGTTTGTTCGAATGCAGCAATATCTTTAGGAATAAGCTCATGCGTATGCTTAACAGGGAGAATGTTAACCGTGTAAAACTGATTACTCATCGCATTAAAAGTAAGCAACTGATTCACCAATGGTGTTCCCAGTCCGGTTAGCAGCTTAATGACTTCATTAGCCTGCATGGAACCGATAATACCGGGCAATACTCCTACCACCCCCGCATCTGCACAATTTAATACTTCAGTTTCTTGCGGTGGTTGGGGAAACAGGTCTCTGTAATTTGAAGATCTTTCCCCATTTTCAAGCATATAATTAAATACTGCCACCTGCCCTTCAAACCTCGAAACAGCTCCATACACAAGCACTTTATTCATCAGCACACAGGCGTCATTGATCATATACCTGGTAGCAAAATTGTCTGAGCCATCCAGTACAATATCAAAGTCGGCCAGCACTTCCAAAAGATTTGAACTCGTCAATATTTTCGGAAAAACCTGTATATCTATTTCGGGATTTAATGCACGCAAATAAAAGGCTGCCGTTTCTGCTTTGTTTTTACCTATATCATTGGTTTGAAATAAAATCTGTCGATGCAAATTACTCAACGACACAGTATCACCATCTGCAATACCAATAACACCTACGCCCGCACCAGTTAAATATTGTAGTGCCGGACAGCCAAGTCCACCAGCCCCAATTACCAGCACCCGGGCTTCAGACAATTGCTGTTGGGCAGCAATCCCAAACCCCGGTAGCATCATTTGACGCTGGTAACGTTCATATGAAAATGTTTTATTCATATTATCCTCCTGAGAATGGTGGCAATAATGCAACAATGCTGTTTTCCTTTAATACACTGTTTTCTTTTATTATCTCCTGGTTAATGGCCACCACAAATTTCGCTCCATTCAGCACAGGGTATTTCTCTTTCAGGGCGGCTATTAAAGATGCTGAATCCACAAAACCTTCCATACTGATTCGTGCCGTACCAATCAGCTCAACAAGTTGTCCAAATAAAAGAATCTCTGTTTTCATATCATCTGCTTAATCAAATGAATATTCCTGTATAATTCAGGCTCCTGTAAACAATAATTTATACGCGGCTATCACTAACACAACGGCCAATATCTTTTTCATCACGGTTTGTTTAAATTTCATAGCACCAAAATAAGCCCCTACAACTCCTCCTGCAAATGCAATACCTACATATGCATACATATCTGAACTGAACGCAATCCCTTTTGTTAACTGTCCCAATAATCCCGATACAGAATTCAAAAAAATAAAGAGCGCACTAATGGCAGCAGTTTGCTTTTGATCCGTCCAATGAAACAAAATCAACAGTGGTGATAAAATAATTCCGCCACCAATTCCTATCATACCCGATAGTAAACCAATGGTGCCACCCATTAATAAAGCTCCAGTAAAATTAGCCTGCTTTAATTCCTGTTCTGCTTTTTTTACAGGCATCAACATGCGTATAACAGAAAAAACCAGCAGTACCCCAAGTATCTTTTTATAAATGAATGAATCAATGGTGATCAACCCTCCCACAAATGCCATTGGCACTGATGCCAAAGCCAATGGGAGAAACACTTTCCACACAAAATGCTTACCCCGGTAAAACTGAAGAAATGCGGTAAGTGAAACAAAGAGATTAAGTAATAGAGCTGTTGGTTTCATTACTTCCGGAGCTATACTGAATATAGCCATCAGTGCTAAATACCCACTCGCACCTCCATGCCCTACCGAGGCATAGAGAAATGCAATTACCAGTAATAAAATATAAAATAAGAATACGCTATCCATGCTGACGATTATACAGGTAAGAGATGAATAGTTACTAATGCTCCTTCCTCACAAACTGTTATATCTTCCGGTATTTCAATCAAACAGTTTGCTGTTGCAAAAGATCTCATCCGATATGATTCCTGTGCTGCAAGCTGTGAAACTTTTTCTCCATCATAATAGCCTTTCAGAAAATGTGTAAGTCCGGTATTTTTTTTGAATGACCCGGCTAATGGTACCTTTTGCACCGGCAGCGCAGTTTTGCCAGTAATCATGGAGGAGATAACTGGTAATACATACATATAAAAACAGGTAAGTACTGAAGACGGGTTTCCCGGCAATCCAAACACCAATTTTTGTGCTTTCGTTCCAAAAAAAAAGGGTTTTCCTGGTTTTTGTTTTAGTTTATGAAACTGTTTGGTAATATCGCATCGCTGTGCTGCTTCCAGTACAAAATCATAATCACCCACACTAACTCCACCTGTCAACAGTATAATATCACTTTCCTGAATAGCTTCCTGCAATTGTCGGGTAAGCAACTCTAAAACATCTGGTGCTTTGCGTATTTGTATATCAGTTAACCCAGCTTGTTGCAATACGGCTGTTAGTGTATAAGAGTTTGCATCATACACCTGCCCATATTCAAGTTTCTCACCGGGCATTTGCAATTCATTTCCGGTAATGATAATGGTAACTTTTGGCCGACAGGGAACGGGTACCTGCGTAATACCCATACCAGCAAGAAAACCAAGGGCAGCAGGGCTTAATATTGTACCCGCAGCCAATGCCAGTTCTCCTGCCTTTACTTCTGATCCCTGCAACCGAACATTACTACCGCGCAATAACTGATCGTCCAATATTGTTAACCTGCCATTGGTAATATGTACTTTTTCCTGCATCACCACGGTATCAGCCCCATTGGGTACCGCAGCTCCGGTAAAAATACGTACCGCATTTACCGGCTCCACCGTGAAGACTGTTTGATTTCCCGCAGCCATCTCTCCTTTTACTTCCAGTAGAAGATTATCTTTCCAATTATCATAACTAAATGCATATCCATCCATAGATGACTGAGGATAAGCTGGTATGTCTACCGGAGCAATAATATCTGCCGATAACCTCAGCCCAACAGCATCCTGCAGTTTCATCTCTACAGTTGAAACTGACGGAATATTTTGTTGAATGATTGTTCTGGCTTCTGATACACTGATCATAGTCTGTCGAAATATTTATCAATCGGTTGATTAACCACCAATGGTGATCATACTTCTGTTTTTAATACTATCGGCTTCCAGCTTTGCATAATCTTCTGTAAACTGACCACCTAGTTTTGCCGCTTTTGCCGCAATGGATTGATGAATCAAAGGCAATACAGCATCGCCGTTTCTTAATGGCGTCAATAAGTCTATTTCATCTTTTGAGAACAGGCAGTTTTTAATTTTCCCATCGGCTGTTAGCCTGATACGATTGCAATCGCCACAGAAATGCGCACTCATGGTACTGATAACGGCAAATGTACCCTGATGCCCAGGCACCATAAATTTTTTCGCAGTATCATGTTTATCGGACTGCAGCGGTATAAAATCAAATTTTTCACCGATTACACCTAACATTTCATCCATGGTAAAAACCTTATCGCTGTTCCAGCTGTTGCCGCTGAAGGGCATGAACTCAATAAATCGCACATGAATAGGATGGTCTTTTGTCCAGGTAATAAAATCATTGATTTCCGAATCATTGATACCCCGCATAACAACTACATTCACTTTCGTATGAAAGCCATTTACGATCATCAGTTCAATATTTTTTTGAACTATTTCAAACTGATCACGCTTTGTCAGCAATTGAAATTTATCTGACTGTAAAGTATCCAAACTGATATTGACAGACTTCACATCAGCTTCCTTTAACACATCCACAAAATCATGCAGGCGGGTTCCATTGGTGGTAATGGTTAAGGTTACAGGTAATGCTGCAAGTCTTCTGATGATTTCCTTTGCATCTTTCCTAACCAATGGCTCACCACCGGTAAGTCTGATTTTATTGACTCCCTGGCTAACAAATATTTTTGCCAGGGCTTCGATCTCCTCTACCTGCATCAGTTGTTGTGCAGACGCAAAGTCATATTCATCCTCCGGCATACAATAAAAGCAACGAAGATTACAATTATCCGTCAGCGAAATCCTTAAATAATTATGAACCCTATGATGCGTATCTACAATCATGTTTTTACAATTTAATCAACCCTTCATAATCTTCTGCTGTATCGATATCGATACTTCCAAGTGGAAAGTTAACCAATCCAACCCGTTGCGCATCTTTCTTTAGTAATTGTCTTGCCCCTTTATCACCGCTTAAAGCCATTAATTCACCGAAGACTGATTGATGAAATAATACAGGCGTGCCAATAGTATCAGCATATTTACAGGCTATCATTGGTTGATTGGTTCGCATTTGTAAGTCAATCATTTCCCTGAATAATTCAGCAGTAATAAAGGGCTGATCACATACTGTTATGATCAATTTATCTACTGTTGGATAATCGCTGACCAGCCTATCTATTCCACAATGAATGGAGCTTGCCATACCCTCTTCCCATTTTGAATTAGAAAGAGATATAATCCCACCTTGCTCCAACCTTTCAGCATGATCAGCCTGTACAACCAAAACAGGACCCGAAGCAAGTTCTTTAGCTGTTTCAATAATTCTGTTGAGCAGCGTCTGTTCCTTAAATACAAGCTGCTGCTTGGGTCTGCCGAGTCTTTTTGATGCTCCGGCAGCTAAAATCAATACAGCAGTTTCCTTGTTTTTCATGAATGAATCAAACAGATGAAGATGAAATAACAGATTGAATAGCTAAATCATCCCGCTGATGTATAGCATCTTTTTTCTCTCGCAGGGGAAGTGCATTGGAGGAAGTTAATACAGCCTGTATTTCAGCGATGATAGACACCGCAATCTCTTCCGCCGTTTCAGCGCCAATATTTAATCCAACAGGCCCGTGAATAGCAGTTTGCTGTTTATCTGACAATACAACTCCTCCCTCCTTCAATTCATCCATCATCATTTGCATTTTTTTATGTGGCCCTAAAACACCTATATAGGTAACTTCTTTTGTCAACAGTTCTTTTAAGATAGACAGATCATAATTATAGTTGTGCGACATCAATACAAACATCGTTCTATGATCTATGGTTACATGCTCCAGTAATTGATTAGCTTTTGCATGAAACACCTGGCAGGAAGGCATAGGAAATCTTTCTTTGGTAGCATACATGGGTCTGCCATCGATAATGACAGATTGCCAACCTAATATGGATGCCATATTTGCCAATGGAATTACATCATTACCCGCTCCCACAATAACCAATGAAACAGAAGGTTGAACCAATTCTGCAAAGATGACCAATTCCTGATCTTTATATTGATGGGAAAAGAATACAGATTTACCTTTTCCCATGGCCTGAATGCCTTCTTGTATAAACAAGTCTATATCTCGGAAAGGTAGTTGCCCTGACTGTTGATCATCTTCCCCCATCCAAAAACAGGAGCCATACTGTGGCGATCTTTTATCTTTTATGGAGAACAAAGTAAACAGTACACTTTTCTGGCGAGCGCCTGTTGCTTTTTCAAGTAATGTAATGATCTCCTGTCCTCTCTCACCCTGCAATGGTTCAATCAATACCTGAATCACGCCCTGACAACCCAGTCCCATTCCGAATTTAGCATCATCTTCATCAGCAGTATCATAGGTAACCAGCATGGCTTTTTCAGAAAGGATCACATGAAGTGCTTTTCTGAATGCATCTCCTTCCAGACATCCCCCACTGATAGATCCGGTAAGTTGTCCATCTTCGGTAATCAGCATTCTTGCACCCGGTCTTCTATAGGATGACCCTTCCACATGCACCACCGTTGCCAGCGCTGATTTTTTTCCTGCTGACATAGCCTGGTGATACGCATTTATAATGGCCAGAATTTCATGCATGATACTAAATAAGAGAAGCTACTGTTTTATTTGCGTTGTGCTTTTACCATCGCTGGTGTAACAAGTCCTGGAATTTTATTCCCCCAATTGTTTTTGATAAAATTGAGGACATCAGCAATTTGTTCATCATTCAGGTATTCCTGTGCAGGCATAGAACCCAGGTATTTTTTTCCATTTACGGTTAAACTGGCCATTGATCCTTTAAGGATAACATTAATCAGATCTTTGGCAGGTTTTTTCATATAGTCAGCCTTAACCAATGGCGGATTGATTTCCGCCATTCCCATGCCATCGGGTTGATGGCAATTCTGACAATAAAGTTCATAGACTTCTTTACCCCGTGTAATACTTTTTTGTACGTCACTTTGAATAAAGCTACTCGATATTATAACTATTGATACGATTATAGATAGTGTCAATATTTTTTTTACCATATAAAAATTATTTCAAACAAATTAAATCTTAGCCAGATTAAATGGCAATTTTCTGATTCGCTTACCTGTTAAATCAAAAATAGCATTGGTTAGTGCTGGTGTAAATGGCGGTAAACCTGGTTCTCCCACACCTCCGGCGTCTTCATTATTGTCCATAATAAATACTTCTATCGGTGGAATTTCATTTATTCTGGGCATTCGGTAAGTAGTAAAATTATTCTCAACGGTCAATCCGTCTTTGAAATGGATTTCATGATTTGTTGCAGCACCTAATGCCATAACTATTGATCCTTCAACCTGTGCTCGTACCGTATCGGAATTTACATACCAGCCGCAATCAATTACAGCCCACACTTTATCGATCTTGATTTTGCCAGAAGCATCTTTTGATACTTTAACTACCTGTGCTACGCTGCTATTGAAACACTCCGTAATTGCAACGCCATATCCTTGTTTGGGCTTTCGGGATTTCCATCCGGAAACCTGTTCTACCTTTTCTAATAGTTTCTGACAACGTTCGTTTTGCAGGTATTGTTTTCTAAAAGCCAATGGATCTTTGCCTGCTGCAATTGCGAGTTCATCCATAAAGCTTTCATAAGCGAACCCATTAGTAGATGCATATACAGAACGCCACCACATGATAGGAACAGGCGTTTCAAAAGGAATATCAGAGAAACTAATGTTTTTAATATTATCCAGATAATGCGGCTGGAAGCCTTCCAATACACTATCATTGGGAACATCTTTCTTACTACCCATCCAATGTCCGATATTTTGTCCGCACATCCTGAATTTAACCGCACTGATTTCGCCGTTATTCACTGCTCCTTCAGCTCTGTAGCTTATTCCCGGTCGGAAAGGACCTTGCGTCATATCATCTTCACGTGTCCAGATAACCTGTACCGGAGCCCCTGTTTCTTTTGAGATCAAACAGGCTTCGTGCGTATAATCGAGGAAAGCTTTTCGACCGAAACCACCTCCAAGAAATGTCATATTAACCTGTACATTTTCTTTTTTGAGGCCCATTTTCTGACTGATATCTCCCTGCACCCAATCAGGCGCCTGTATTGGCCCCCATATTTCAACAGCATCTCCTTTATAATGTGCCACACAATTCAATGGTTCCATACAGGCGTGTGCCTGATAAGGTGTTTCATAAACAACATCCAGTTTATTTTTCTGCTGCGCCAATACTGCATCAGGATCACCTTGTTTTTTAGCAGACAATCCCTCTTTAGACTGCAGGTCTGCCTTCATTTTTTTATATAGTTCTTCTGTATTCACATATTCAAAACCAGCATCATCCCAAACCACTTTCAACGCTTTTCTTCCTTGCATGGCCGCCCAGGTTGATTCAGCAACTACTGCTACCCCTTCGCGATCCGTATCAAAGACTTTCATGGTAACTTTAAACACTTTTTTTACCCCGGGCACTTTAAGCGCAGCACTATCATCGTATGATTTCACCTTACCTCTTAATCGAGGGTTGCGTTCCACGACAGCGTAAAGCATTCCGGGTAACTTTTTATCAATCCCAAAAATTGCTGTACCATTCGTTTTTAATGGAGTATCCTGTCTGGGAAGTGGCTTTCTTATGAGCTTATAATCGGCTACTTTTTTAAGTTGTACATCTTTAGGTGTTTGCAACTTTGAAGCATCTGCCACTAATTCCCCATAATGCATTTTCTTCCCAGACACACGATGTATCACATGTCCGGCTTCTGCAAAACATTCAGCAACGGGCACACTCCATTTCGCAGCAGCGGCTGCAACCAGCATTTCGCGCGCAGTTGCACTTAATTTCAACAGATTTTTATAAGTACCCCGAACTGTTGAGCTGCCTCCTGTAACCTGACTACCATACTTAACAGTATCACCTTTACCGAAAATGATATTGACTTCATCAAGATTTACTTCCAATTCTTCTGCAATCATTTGCGGTATGGCCTGATAAGCCCCCTGTCCCATTTCAGCGCGATGACATACAATGGTTACTTTACCATTGGTATCAATGTGTATCCAAGAATTGAGGGAAACCCCATAGTTTTCCGCATCTTCTCCTTTAATAATGGTAGATGCTTTTGATTCACCTGAAAAGTAGAAACCCAAGGTTAGTGCTGTGGCAGATAATCCGGCAGCCCTGATGAATTTTCTTCTTGATATATCTTTTGGTTCCATAATGGATCATTGTTGTGGTTAAAAATGATTGATGCTAACCTTTGGCAGACATCTTTTTGGATGCTTTTTTGATTGCTTCTCTTATACGTGGATAAGTACCGCATCTGCAAATATGGCCCTGCATCGCAACATCAATATCTGTATCTGTAGGCGATACTTTGTTTTTCAATAAGGCAACGGCTGCCATGATTTGGCCCGACTGACAATAACCACATTGAGGCACCTGTTCCTCAATCCATGCGGCCTGAACAGGGTGTGTATTATTATCTGAGAGACCTTCAATAGTGGTAATTTTTTTGGCCCCTACTGCCACTACCGGCAATTGGCAGGATCTGACAGGCATCCCATCCAGATGAATTGTGCAGGCACCGCAGGAAGCAATACCACATCCGTATTTAGTTCCGGTAAGATCAAGGTGATCACGCAATACCCATAAAACAGGTGTAGCCGGATCTACATCCACTTCTTTTTCTTTGCCGTTTACATGCAGTTTAATGATGGCCATGGTTTAAATTTTATTATATGTGAGTCAGCTCTTCTAATACTGACGGAACGGTAAGTTCCGATTTTTTTATGATTTTACACCCCCTTGTTTAACTTTATGATGACGGATAACGATTTATTTTACTGCTTGCCCAGCAAATAGAAATGAGTGCACAAAATCAGTCCCCTTGTATACAGAAAGCAAGAGCACCAGGCAATTTTTTCGGTAATGGCTAATGGCTATTGGCTATAAGCCATTAGCCATTAGCAAAAAAAAACGTCCCGGCAAAAGCCAGAACGCCCTAAAAAATATCCTAAAAAAATCTGAGATCTGACATCTGACATCTGAAATCAAATCCGACATCAGCCATCCGACATCAGCCATTAAATATCTATCGCTTCTCCATAAGCAGCAGCAGTTGCTTCTTTCAGTGCTTCACTCATAGTTGGGTGAGGGTGTACTGCATTAAGGATTTCATGAGCGGTTGTTTCCAGTTTACGGGCTACTACAGCCTCGGCAATCATTTCTGTTACGTTGTAACCGATCATGTGACAGCCTAAGAACTCACCATACTTAGCATCGTAGATTACTTTTACGAAACCTTCGGTAGCACCTACTGCAGTAGCTTTACCGCTTGCTACAAATGGCAGTTTACCTACTTTAATTTCGTAACCAGCTTCTTTAGCAGCTTTCTCTGTATAACCTACACTTGAAATTTCAGGCGTGCAATAAGTACAACCAGGAATATTGTTGTAGTCAATTGCTTCAGGCAGGTGGTGGTGTTTCTTTTCGAGATAAGCCATGTGTTCAGCAGCATTGATACCTTCTTTAGATGCAACGTGTGCTAATGCCTGACCAGGCGAGCAGTCACCAATTGCATAAATACCAGGAACAGATGTCTGCTGGAATTTATCTACCACGATCTTACCTTTTTCGGTTTTAATACCATTTTCTTCAAGACCAATATTTTCAATATTCGCTACTACACCTACTGCACTTAATACTACTTCAGCTTCCAGTGTAACGATTGATCCGTCTTGTTTTTTAACCTGTGCTTTTACACCTGTTCCGCTGGTATCCAGTGATTCAACAGAAGCATTGGTCATGATTTCAATGCCTTGTTTTTTATAATTTTTCTCCAGTTCTTTTGAAATATCTTCATCTTCAACCGGAACGATGCGCGGCATAAATTCTACGATGGTTACTTTAGTACCCATGCTGTTGTATACATAAGCAAACTCAACACCTATTGCACCACTTCCCACGATGATCATGCTTTTTGGTTGCTCAGGTAATACCATTGCTTCGCGGTAACCGATTACTTTTTTACCATCCTGTTTCAGGTTTGGTAATTCGCGGCTACGACCACCAGTAGCGATAACAATATATTTGGCTTCGACTACTTGTTTGCTTCCATCGGCAGCGGTAACTTCTACCTTACCTTTTGACTGCACTTTACCATACCCCATGATCACATCAATCTTATTCTTTTTCATGAGAAACTGAACACCTTTGTTCATTTTCTCAGCAGCACCGCGACTGAACTTAATTACGCCGCCAAAATCGTGTGTACCGGTTGCGTTAATACCGTATTTGGCACTATGTTTTACGTATTCATATACCTGCGCACTTTTCAGTAATGCCTTTGTGGGAATACAACCCCAGTTCAGACAAACACCACCCAGGCTTTCTTTTTCAATGATTGCTACTTTAAATCCAAGCTGTGAAGCACGAATAGCAGCCGGATAACCTCCGGGACCACTGCCAATTACGATTAAGTCGTATGCCATAAAATATATTGATGATTAAATGAATGACGGCCTTCGCCGTTGCGGATGCGAAAATACTGAAAAATGTGAATGGTGAATGGGCAATTGTGAATTGTGAATGGTGAATGAAGATAGTGAGTTGTGAGTAGTGAATAGTGAGTAAGGAATCTGATACGACACCTAATCCCTAACACCTAATACCTTACCCCTCAAAAAACACCCTAACAGTCTGGTAAAACCAACTGGTATCTACTGTTGGGGCTTTTTGGAGTTGCTCATTAAAGCCCTGGAGGCCAAATAGTCCGGCCATATTGCCGTTTCTAAGGGCTATCTCCAAATAGCCTGCAGAATTGAACCAGGCCAGCTTTTCGGTTTCCGGAACGGAAGCATAGTTGGCACTTATAGTTTCTATTACTTCATTACGCTTAAACACTATTTTGAAGCCCCTTCCCTTACGTTGTTCATTAAATTCAGCCTCAGTTATATTGATTACCACATTTTCAAACTGGTCAATAAACAGTATCTGACCTTCAATCCAATCAGGACCAAGTGTTGGTCTAAGCGGATATTTTTCATCAATAGTTGAAATTGGCTGTCCTACACTGGATAATTGACCGGTTTTGGAAACTGTATTAACGGCCACCGCAACTGCAGATGTGATTTGCAATAAGTTATGGGCGTTACCTAAAGAAACTGATACCATTTCAGCAGGTTTTTCGCCAGTTATCATGGTCAATAAGCCATTATCAGCACAAATGATATACTGTTGGCGATATTTTGCCATTAGCAGGTATTTCAATGGTGTATCGAAGAGATTGGCAATGATTACATGAAATGTGCCTGCAGGATAATGTTTAAAGGCATTGGTACAGATATAAGATGCCTGGGGATAATTGGTTTGGGGCAGGTAATGGGTAATATCGCACAAATTTACTGTAGGATCCAGTTGCAGGAACTGTCCTTTTATAGCGCCAACAAGAAAATCGCGCTGTCCGATATCAGTAGTTAAGGTAACAATGGGCATGCCGCCTAAATAACGCAAGGAAGCTTATGTTATTTCACCAACTCACCGTTTTTAAAGAAAAACTTACGAACCAGCTTATCGGCTAGAGATGGGAAAAACCTGTTTAGGAAAACAGTTTCTTTTCCGGTAAATGTTAAAACAATGGTGCGTTTTCTTTTTTCTATTGCTTTGATAATATGAGTGGCACATTCATCGGCGCTCATCATTTTTCCTTCGTCCATAGGTGATTCACCCTGCGATTCTCCTGATTTATTCAATGCCGCATTCCGAATATTTGAACTGGTAAAACCCGGGCAAACCCACATAACATTTACGCCAGAGTCTAATAATTCTGTTCTTAATGCTTCCAGCCAACCATGTACTGCGAACTTAGAAGCTGAATAACCGCTTCTTCCGGGTAATCCACGATATCCGGCAATAGAAGATACTCCTACAACAGTTCCTTTATTTGCAATAATATAAGGCAAGGCAAATTTGGTGGTACAAACCGTTCCCCAGAAATTAATGTCCATCACCTTACGAATTGTATCGAGTTCTGCTTCAGTAACAAGTGCCCGCATAGACACTCCGGCATTATTGATCAATATATCTATTGTGCCAAAGGATTTGATTACTTGTTCGATAAATTGCTTACAATCCAGTTCCTTGCTCACATCGGCTGTATGTATAAGCAATGGCTTATTGGTATGTTGTGACTGCAATTGATAAAGTTTATCATAATTCCTCCCACAAGTGGCCACTTTTGCGCCTAATTCGAGGAAAGCTTCTACTAATGCCTTACCAATACCATCAGAGCCACCGGTAATTACTACTACTTTGTTGAGAAATTGAGCCATTATGAATACATTATTGCTGGAGAAAACAAACTGTGATACAAAGTAAATAAAAAAAGGCTACTGAAATCAGTAGCCTTTGTGATCCCGCTGGGACTCGAACCCAGGACCCATACATTAAAAGTGTATTGCTCTACCAACTGAGCTACGGAATCGCCCTTTTAAAAAACGATTAATATTACTATTCTTCGTTTTGGGAGTGCAAAAATAGGTGAAATAAAAAAACAGCCAAATTTTTATTATTCTTTTTTAGATGATTTACTCACATTCAAGCAATTATGTGCATATCATGGCCCACATTTACCTTTAATATTCCTAAAACCAGGCATATTCCGCAAGCTTCATTTTATACACATCCCGTATCTTAGATTTAAATCATATCTGAGCCAACTTTTTTTGATGAAGCTATTTAAGTCTATCCAAATCCTTATTCTTACATGCTGTATTTGCTGTAGCCTTAGCAGAACAATAGCCCAACAAACCATACCCGTTAAAACAAATAGTCCTTATAGTCCCAATACTCCCCCTTCCCCCATTCTTTGCAGTTTCGATCAGTTAATGACAATAAAACGAAGCTCCAGTACATTTCGGGTTCAGGAAATGAAGATGAATAATGATATTTTGGTTAAGAAATCTAATACCATTGATACGACCATCATTCTACCGGTGGTTTTCCACATTATCAATCAAAATCCATATAGCATAACTAATACCACCATTATAAATGCCATCAATGATTTGAACAATGCTTTTGGAAAATCTGGCAGCTATAATGGTAGCACCGGAGTTGATACCAAAATACGCTTCTGCTTGGCCCAGGTAGCACCAGACGGAGGAATCACTGATGGAATTAATAGAGTTGTATCTACATACGGCGACAACCTAAATATGTTTACGGAGGATGATCGATTAAAAAAACTCGCTCAATGGGATCCCTCCCGTTATATCAATGTTTGGTTGGTAAATAATATTATCGGAGAAATAAGTGCTGACTTTTCCTGCGATACGTGGACAAGACTTAATGCAGGCGGTTATGCAACCCTGCCTCCGGGTGGCGGCCCTTCTGATGGCATTGTAATAAGTGGTTTCGGTTCATTGTTTGCCCACGAAATGGGGCACTACCTGGGCTTATACCACACATTTGAAGGGTTTTGTTCTAACAATAATTGTGAAACAGATGGCGACAGGGTTTGCGACACGCCACCAGACGGATTTCCTAACTACACACTTGCCTGTAGTAATCCTACAGGTATGAACTCCTGTTCTACAGATACTTTATCTAATTATTCAAATGGATACTTTCCGAGAGATACCGCCGATTTCTCGCTGAACTTTATGGACTATGGGAATGGAAGTTGTGCGAACCAATTTACTTTTGGACAAGCAATTAGAATGCGAACTGCTATTAATACCCAGAGAAAGGGATTGCTTGAAAACAAATGCAACAAACCTTGTAACGATAATATCCTTGCATCATTTACCAGAAATAATGCTATACCCAAAACAGGTGATCTAATTAGTTTTACCAATACATCAACCGGAGCCAGCAGTTTCCAATGGTATGTAAACGACTCTCTAGTAGGAATAAGTACTAACCTCAATTATACATTTATTACAGAAGGGAAATTTATCGTTACCCTGCGAGCTTTCAATGGGGTGTCTTGTTTTGCTTCATACCGTGATGAAGTAATTATTGGTTGTGGTGTTATAGCCAGGTTCTACAATAATAAAAAGACCATCGCCTCTAAAGCCAACATTTTGTTGGATAGCATTCTATTTACCAATCAATCACTAAACGCTACCAGTTATAGATGGTTGATGCGCAACGACAGTTCTTTAACGGAACAGGAAATATCTAATGCTACAAACCTCAATTATACATTTCAGGATCCAGGTCAACATTTTATCCGCTTGATTGCCAGTAACGGAACCTGCACTGACAGTACCAATATCTTAAATATCACTGTTTTTGACCCAACATCAGATGCATCATTGTATGTAGCGAGAGCGAATTGTTTCCAGGAAACAAAAGTCAGGTTGGAATTAATTGTATGCAACAGTGGTTATAAACCTATTCCTGCCAAAACTCCCATTAGCTTTTACGACAGAAACCCATCGCTACCAAATGCCAAAAAAATAGATACCACATTTATTGTTCCGGATGAAATAAAAGGCCGGTGTTGCGGATATTATTATACACATATTATTGATATTGGATATCGCCACATAGATAGCTTATATGCAGTTGTGGGCGATTCAGGCAATTCAATACCTATAAGCTTACCTAACACGATTTTAAAAGAATTGAATTATGCCAATAATGCTCTTCGGGTAAATAATATCAGGTTCCGTGCCGTAGTATCTCCTCTTGATACAACCCTTGAACCAAATGACACCCTGTTAATCAATGGAGGAACTTTTCCGGACCCAAGTTTTACCTCAACTTATACCTGGACAGATGCAAAACAATTAAGTTGTACCTCCTGCCCCTCACCCATTTTTCTGGCAGATTCAAGCAGAATAAAACGATTGGTAGTAAGAAGTCAATATCAATGCCTCGACACTAGTTACGTTACCATAAAAGTGCCTCCCGTAAATGATTATACCGTATTAATTCAACAGGCTTATTGTTTATCCAAAGACAGTCTAGCAATAAGCTTCACCATACAAAATAGTTATAAAAAAGGGGTACTTCCCAAAAACCTTGAACTTAGCTTTTATAAGGGGGACCCAACTACTGATACTGCAATCTTATTAGGCCCTGTATTTAAACTTACGGATACCATTTTCGCTTTATCGCAATCATTCACCCGATCTATTAAGCATATCGGCACAGGTATTATATATGCCTCCATTAACGACAATGGAAATAACATTAAAATACTTCCGCAAAGCAGGTCTTTCTCTGAAAAGGATAGTACAAATAATATAGACACTTTTCTATATCAACCACCCGTAACAATTGTAAATATTACCATTTGCGGGAATGAACAATATATGGGCTATTCAACTACCGGAACTTATACAGATGTATTTACAGGGGCTAATAGCTGCGACAGTGTACGTCTTTTAAACCTGACCGTAAACCCTTTGAAATTCACCAACCGTAATCTGATAATCTGCCGGGGCGATTCTGTGGTACTCGGAGGAACATGGAGAAACAGCAGAGGGGTTTACACCGATTCTTTAAAGACCTACCTGGGTTGCGACTCTATAGTGGTTACCAATCTTTACCTGGTAGATACACCCGCACAATTCTTACCCAGAGACACTATCATCTGTAGTACGGCAACATACACTATTGATTTACCAAACTATACCAACTACAACTGGAGCGATGGAAACACGCAAAATCCAAGGGCTATTACACAGGCAGGCACTTACGAGTTACAGGTTCGCGACAAAAACGGATGTTATGGAACCGACCAAATAACCATTGGCACTACATACTGTGTTGACATCATGATACCTAATGCCTTCACTCCAAATGGTGATGGTAAAAATGAAGCATTCAAGCCACTGATACCAGTACCATTACCCGGATACAGGATGCAAATCTTCAATAGATGGGGTGTATTGGTATTTGAAACAACTGATACAAATAAGGGATGGGATGGTAATGTAAGTGGACAACCACAACCATCAGGCACTTATGTTTATAAGATTAATTATAAAACGCTTTTAGGTAAAGACCAACAGCAATCAGGCACTTTAGTATTAATCAGATAACCCAACTATTTGAGTATTGTAACTGATCCGGAGAATACCCCCTGAATTATTTTTGGAATGATAATGTAATAATATGTGGCAAATGGAAGTGGCTGTCCTTCATACCTTCCATCCCAAGGTGTCTTGTATCCATTGGTGTAGAATACCCGCTTCCCTGTCCTATCGAACACACTTACTTCTGCATCGGGGTATTTATTGAGCTCTGGAATTACCCAGGTATCATGAATACCATCACCATTAGGTGTAAATACATTCGGGATGGGGAAAGGTTTTAAAACGGTGATAGCAATTTCATCCGTAGCGACACATCCATTGGTACTTACTACAGTTAATCGAAGGGTTTGGTCAGCATTGCCCCTGAAAACCGGCGTACGTAAATTAGGATTATTCAGAAAATTAGCTGGCGACCATTGAAAAGATTGTATCGCACCATTAATCAACGGATTTAAAGTATATGGCGTATTCTCGAAAACCAATACATCTTTTCCCGCATCAACTTCTGGTATAGGAGCCAGATTTACCACCAGTTCATCTGTCGCCGCAAGACAGTTTCCATTGCCTGTAGATGTAGCGATAAGCCGAATACTATTTAAAGTACGATCGCGATCTGAAAAAATATAGTTTGCATCAGCGTTATTAGATGCATCAAACGAACCTGTACCGTTGGTTGACCACCTAACGCCAGTTGCATTGCGAAACAATGCACTCACCGTCAGCATTGAATCATTTGCACACACCACTTTATTTGCTCCTATATCTACAAATGGAGCATCGGTAATTTGCACAACAATTGACGCATTGATAGCACCACAGGAACCATTATTGGTTGAAGTAAGCGTTAGCTGAACAAAACCATTCGCTGTATCCGTGCTACTCGGAAAATAAGTATTATTCAAACTACCTGCTCTTGTACCGAAACGACCAGTACCACTTGTAGACCATATACCACTGGTGGTTCCGCCACTAACCGTTCCGGAAAGATTAACCAAAGCATTATTGGCACAAACCACCTGATCTGTTCCCGCATCTACTACCGCAAGTTTATCAACTGCAACTTGTAGATAAGAAGTATCACTTACACATCCATTAACTGTTACAGCCAACCCATATTTTCCTGTATCTCTTAGTGCTGCTGTATTGATCAATGGGTTTTGCAGAGAAGAAGTATAACCATTTTCTCCAATCCATTTATAAGTTGCACCAGCAACAGCACCAGCATTGAATTGCAATTGCGTGTTGATACATACAGGACTATTACTGCTTATCGTTGGGGCAGTTGGTTCGGGTATTACATTAATATTTACAGAACTGTTATTGCTGATGCAACCATCTACTGTGACGGATGCTGTATAAATACCTGAGCGATTTAATTTTACAGAATCAAAATATGGGTTTTGTGCATTACTGGTAAATCCATTTGGGCCAGACCAGTTATAAATAGCGCCAGTAACTGTATTTAGCCTGAGTAATAAAGGTCCATTTTCACATATCGGCGCAACCGTATTTATTACAGGTGCTGCGGGTGTTGGTTTCAGCACAGTTGTTATACTATTACTTGCACCCGGACATCCAGCTACTGCAACTGCAACCTGATAATTTCCCGCAAGTAACGCGCTCATAGATGCAAAAGAAATACTGCGTGTATTGGCAGTAAATCCATTTGGTCCCGACCATGTATACACACCAGCAACAACACTATCAGCCGTAAGTTGCAAAGGTCTTCCCTGACATGCAGGGCCACTACTGTTGATATTTACTGCTCCAGGTAAAGGATTAACGATTGCTGTAATCGTATTCGTCGGTCCTGCACATCCATTAACAGTAACTGAAGCTGTATAAACTCCTGCATTGTTTAACGCTGCATTTGTAACAAGGGGGTTCTGTAAATTTGATACAAACCCTGCCGGGCCTGTCCAGCTATAGCTGGCGCCAGAAATATTTGCCGCATTTAATTGCAAAGTATTTCCAACACAAACTGCCCCACCTGTACTTAATACAGGGGCGGCAGGAAGTGGGTTCACTACCACATTCACGATATTGTTTGCACTTCTGCACCCATTCACTAAGATATTCACCGCATAATTACCAGCCATAGCGGCAGTAATAGACGAGATTGCCGGACTCTGTGCATTACTGACAAAACCAGCTGGTCCCGACCAACTATATGTAGCACCTGATATCGATCCTGCACTCAATACCAATGTTCCATTTTCACATACAGGTGATACCGGATCAATGGTTGGTGGATTTGGTGTAGGTTTTAGCGTTGCATCAATTAAATTCGGAGAACCTGTACATCCGGCAACAGCAATAACCAGTTGATAAGTACCTGCAGTTGATGTACTCATAGACGGAATTACAAATGTTCGATCCGTAGAAGAAAAACCATTCGGGCCCGACCATTGATAAGATGCTGAGGGTACAGCATCTGCCGTAATTGTAAGCGGATCTGCAATACAGGCTGGACCAGTACTACTAATATTTACAGGGCCTGGCAATGGATTAACTACTGCATTAACCGTAGCGGATGGCCCGGCACATCCATTCACTGTTACAGATGCAGTATATGTTCCGGCATTAGCCAATGATACGTTTGTGACTATTGGATTTTGTGTACTGGCTGTAAACCCTGCGGGGCCAGACCAATTATATGTTGCCCCTGATATATTCCCAGCATTGAGCTGTAATGTATTTCCAACACATGCTGGTCCACCGGTACTTAAACCAGGTGCGGCTGGTAAAGTATTCACCACAACATTCACGGAATTATTAGCACTTCTGCAACCATTCACAACTATATTCACTGCATAATTACCTGCCATTGCAGTTGTAATAGCGGTAATTGCCGGACTTTGTGTATTGCTTATAAATCCAGCGGGGCCTGTCCAGCTATACGTTGCTCCTGAAACCAAAGCAGCATTGAGTACAAGTGTACCGTTTTCACAAACAGGCGAAACCGGGTCTATCGCAGGAGCAGATGGTGTAGGTTTTAATGTTGCATCAAAAGTATTGGCTAAACTCGGACAACCAGCAACAGATACAACAACCTGATAACTGCCGACGGTGCTGCTACTCATAGATGGAATAACAAACTCACGATCCGTAGATACAAAACCATTGGGGCCTGTCCAATAATAATTAGCTGCCGGTAATGCATCAGCGGCAATTCGAAGTTGTTCGGCATTACACACTGGTCCGGTACTGGAAATGGGTACTGCGGAAGGCAATGGATTAACTACTACTGCTGTACTAGCTGAAGGTCCGACACAACCGTCTACGGTAATTGCTAGCGAATAATTTCCTGCATTAGCAAAACCTGCTGCACTGATGACAGGTTCTCTCAACGTACTTGAAAAACTATTTGGGCCTGACCATTGGTAACTCGCCCCCAATATAATCGGCGTGCTTAACGAAACATCCTGACCCACACAAACTGGTGATGAATTTGAAACAGTTGGAGCGGCAGGGATAGCTTTAATAATTTGGTTTACAGATCCTGTCAGGCTTGTACATCCATCCACAATAATACTTACGGTATAGTTACCTCCATTTACACCTGATGCATTCAGGATTTGGGGCTCACGATTGGAAGAGTTAAAAGCTGATGGCCCTGTCCATAAATAAGTTGCTCCCGAAACATTAGGTGTCGAAAGCTGGATGGTTCCACCCGCACAAACAGGTCCAGTATTTGTAGCCGTAGGTGTGGCGGGTATTGGTTTTACCGTTACCGTATAATTGAATGGTGCGCCCGTACAACCATTTGCGGTGGGCACAATCTGGTATACAACATTGATAGCATTAGTAGTAATATTATTGAGTGATTCGGTAATTGTATTTGTCGTTTGCCCAGAAATAACCGGATTATTTATGTTTACGACCGCTGCCCTACTCCACGTAAAACTGCTTGAAGGGATATCTGCTCCAATTGAATAATTTTGAGCAATGCCAGAACATACATTTCCTGTTGACGATGTATTGATTGATGGTAAAGATTTAACTGGAACTACTATAGATTGCTTATTACTTGTGCACCCATCTGATGACGTTGCTGAAATATAAAAGGTCGAATTACTAGTAAGTATTCCTGTTGTAAAATTAGTTCCGGATTGCAATTCAGTTATATCATTGGCATTTGCAAACCACTTGTAAGTTCCACCCGGGGCAGTTGCAATAAGAGTCGCTGTATTCCCAGAACATACTGAAGGTATTGTCACAGACGGAAGCGCTGGGGTTGGCTTAACTTCGATTGTTAAATCATCACTAACTGCAGCACATGCCCCAACTGGATCATCCGTTGTAAGTCGGATCGTTATAAATGTTTGTCCAACAGCAGGAGTAAATGAACTAGAAAGTGCCCCTGAGTTAGAAAAATTTCCTTGCCCTCCCCCTACTATTGACCATGCCCCTGAAGAAGCTGTACCACCTATAATTCCATTTAAAGCAATTGGCTGACCTTCACATCCAATTTTGTTAGAGCCTGCATCAACTGTAGGTGGAGGAGAAACAGTGATTTGAATCGTTGCCGAAACTGTTACACAACCTCCTGCTCCTGTTATTGTATTTGTTATGAAATAAGTATTTGCACTGGTATTTGAAAAATCAATTTCACCAGTTGAGTTATTCTGAAATGTTAATCCCGCAGGCGTACTCGTAAACACACCTGGTGTTGCGCTTCCGGAAAATACAGGTGTAGCATTCGATTGATTAACACAAAACTGTCCGCTTATATAATTGAAATTGGGGTCTGGGCTATTATTAATAATATTAACTGTAACGCTTCTAGAATAACTACATGATCCGCTTACAACACTCAAAGTAACTGTGTAAGAGCCAACTGGTGTTGCAGTCAAATCAATCTCTCCAGTTGTAGCATTTATGACTAATGATCCTGTTCCAGAGAAAGTTCCACTTACCCCAGGTGCTATATAATTTGGCACAGGCGGTGTCGGATCTGATTTACAGAATGTACTCGAAGGGTATGTGAATACAGGATTCTGTATCGCCGTAACACTTACTGTTGCTGTAGCTCTACTACTCACACAACCTGCTGCAGAAGTTGCAGATACATAATAATTTACTGATGCATTTAAAACTGGTGAAGTGTATGAAGAATTAATAACTAATAAATCTCCACCAATTGCTGCATTATACCACCTATATGTATCCCCTGATGAACTAACTGAAACAGTTGCTGTATTGCCACCACATATACTTGCATTGTTTACCGTTGGCGCTGCTGGGGTTGGATTAACCGTTACCGTTACTGCAGTTCGGCCTGCACTGGCACAACCATTAACCGTGGTTTGTACATAATAAGTAGTTGTGCTATTTAAAACTGGAGTAGTAAAGGCAATACCTGTTCCAATACTATTTCCCAATACGGCCGCATCCCACCATTCATAGGTACCTCCAGGAGCGGTAGCAGTTAATGTACTCGTATTACCACTACAAATTGATGTACCTGCTATTGTTGGATTAGCAGGAATACTATTTACGCTAACCGTAACGGCTGTTCGAGGACCAACACATCCATTGTTTTCAGCCTGCACATAAAAAGTAGTTGCAGTGTTAAGCGCAGAAGTTGTATACCCTGCAGTAGAGACAAGTAGGTTACCTCCAGATGCAGCATCGAACCATTTAAAACCATCACCAGCTCCGCCGCTTGCATTCAGTGAGGCTGTCTGACCAGCGCATATGGTGGCACCAGTAGCTGTAGGTGCTGCAGGTATGGCATTTACTGTTACAGTTACTGCTGTTCGGCTGCCTGTACATCCATTATTTGCCTGTACGTAATAAGTTGTATTGGCAAACAAAACAGGTGTTGTAAAACTATTTCCGGTTGCAATTGCAGTACCTCCTGAGGCTACGGTAAACCATTCCTGTGTTCCTACGGGCGATGTTACCGTTAATGTTGCCGTATTACCTGCACAGATACTCACTGGTGCAACCGTTGGTGCAGATGGTGTAGCAGCGGCAACAACCGTTACATTACCAACTTCATTCGGACAGCCCACAGTATTATCCGCCACACTTACTGAATAATTTCCTACCACTGATGCTGTAATACCTGCGGCTGTTGATCCGGTACTCCAGGCATAAGTATAGGGAGGATTACCACCACTAACTGTTGCATTTAGTGAAACAGACGCCCCATTACACAATGCCGGATTTGTTGGATTGATGCTTACCGTCATTGGAGATACCGTGTAAACTCGAATGGTATCTCTACGAAGACCAGTACAAGCACCAGTACCACTAACTTCATAATCAATATAAGCAGGTGCACCTGTAGTCGGAGTTACCGTTACACTTGTTACACCAGATGTAGCACTTAAATAACTATCATATGCATTTGCAGCACCTGGAAATATTGATCGCCAACCCACAGTAGCGGCAGATACACCAGTTACACTCATTGTACCTGAGCAATTCTGCCTTAATACTAAATCTGCAGAACCTTTGATTATACTGGAAGCAGTAATGGTATAATTTACTTTGTTGCCTCCTGGTTTACAAAAAGAAATACATACACTGGTCAAACCAGTAATACACGCCGGAGTTCCTATAGGTATTAATGCCCCACAGTTTATAGAATAAAAACTTGCGCCAGTTAACTGATCCGCAGTAAAATTCAAAAGATCCGAACCAGGATTAAGCATTACATTAAACCTGATACAACGATCGTCTTCACCAGACGTTCCAACACAGGCAGTGCCGTTTCTTGCTGCATTGAGTGTCCATGAGGTATCTTTTGCAGCAGAAAAATTGATATCATAAATAGGTGAAGTACCAGTACCGCATTGGGCAAAAATGTCGGTCGAAAAAAACAATAGAGATAAAACAATAAAAAGGCAGAAAGACTTATTTAAAAAGCCTTCCGGATTATGGGCCCTCACACATAAGCCTAATTTTATATGGGTATTGGATGTCAACAAACTCAACAATAAAAATACGAAAAATCAGGCTGATTGGTTGTTTACACACTCCCCTAAAGCACTGATTATTACTTGCGTAAGTCTAAATTTTGCAAAAATGCCACTCTCAGGGCATTAATATTCCGGTACTGGTTTCCGCCGGCTGTTTGAATAAACGTATTCAGGTATCCAAATTGAAGGTTTTGATTTGCATCTAACTGGTAGTTCAAGCCCAGGAAAAAGCGATTTTGGTCAAAATAATTATTCACTATCTCTTTGCCGAAATTGATGTGTAATTCATCATTTATAATCGCCGACAATTTTTTAGGTATCAACCCATCCGCCGTTAATGGTATCTGATAAAGTATATTATACCTCATCCTGAAATTAAATGCCCAGCTATTATCTAGTTCCGTATTACTCAGATAACGTTTCCGATACCTTTCTTCCAAACGTATGTACTGAATAAGTCTGGTCCGCTTATTTTTTGTAAACCATTGTACCTGCTGCCATGGACGGTGTTCTGGCTGCGAGAGTTTAATATTATCATTCGCAGGATAATTATTGATATAACCGTAGCCCAAGGTTAACCGCACGTTATCATCGACAAAATAAGTTAACCCAACCCTGGCAATTCCTGTTGAAAAATGACTCACTAAATCTTCCCTGGTTCTGATCTGAAAATCGCCCCATAAACCCCATTTATTTGAAAGCCTTGTTTGATTAAAGTAAGCAAGCCAAACCTGGGAAGCATGTGATGTTGTTTTAGGTTGGGCTTTTACATCGGAAACACAAACAACTAAAATAGCGACAATAATAGATAGTTTCATTTTCATGAACCGGCATTTAATTCAATTAATCTTGCTGCTCAGGGTAAATAACTTTAATCCCAGTTATTTCAGGGATTCCAACGCTTTTATAACAGTCTGATCTGTTTTATTCTGCAGTTCATAATAACCTTCCGTTCTCCAAATCTGTCTTGCCATCATGAGTTGTACATTATGCAATAGGAATTTTTTATCCTTTGCTGAAGCTCCTGCCAGTTTTATACTGTCTTTTGCTGCAAATGCCACCAATTGCTGCCACTCAGATTCACCCGGTAAATATTGCCCATAAAGGTCATCTGGGGTTTTATAGCTATTAAATTTTTCGCGCTGGCTAAGGTATAAACGATAAACAAAATTATTCATCGTATTCTTATAGTACATGGCCATTAAAGCGGTGTCGAGCCTGGTAGTATCGTAGGCTACAAATATATCAGGGGTTATGCCACCACCGCCATAAACCATTCTACCTCCTGGTGTTTTATAAGATGTGCCGATTGGTTTCACGGTATCCGCTTTTACCAATTCTCCGTTGTGCCAGCGGGACACCAGGTCTTCCTCATATTTTGCCTTCCCTTTATCATATGGCTTCTGAATATTTCTACCCAATGGAGTAAAATAACGGGCAATCGTTAATCTTACAGCACTGCCATCCGATAACTGAAACTGCTGTTGTACCAACCCTTTACCAAAAGAACGTCGTCCAATAATAGTGGCCCTATCCCAATCCTGTAATGCCCCACTTAACACCTCACTGGCTGAGGCTGAAGTTTCATCTACCAGCACCACAAGCTTTCCTTTTTCAAATAGTCCGTCACGCTTACAACGGTATTCCATTTTAGGCACATGTTCCCCCTCCGTGTAAACAATCAGTTTGTCTTCATCCAAAAACTCATCCGCTATATCAGTTGCTTCTTTTAATAATCCACCTCCATTTCCACGCAGGTCAAGGATCAGTTCTTTCATACCCAATGCCTGTAATCGCTCAAGTTGTTGCATAAACTCTTCATAGGTAGGCTCTCCAAAACGATTGATCCTGATAAAACCAACACCCGGTGATATCATGTAAGAAACGTCTACAGTAGGAACAGGGATGGTTCCACGCTGTATGGTAATTTTCTTCTCAACGCCATTTCTTAATACAGTCACCTGCACTTTAGAATCAGCAGCCCCCCTTAAGGTAGCCCTTACCTGTTCTGATTTAATTTTAACCCCTGCCAGAGAAATAGTGTCATTTACTTTAATCAGTCTGTCACCAACCATCATTCCAGCTTTCTCAGAAGGACCTCCCTTTATTACCGTAACCACATGTACCGTATCACTGAACAATTGAAACTCTACCCCTATACCCTGAAAATTACCCATCAGTTCTTCATTCACTTCCATGAGGTCCTTAGCCGGAATATAAACAGAATGCGGGTCGAGACGTGATAATAACTCATCTGCCGCAACCTGACTGATACTATCGATTTTTACAGGATCTACATATTTACTTCTAACCAACTCGACCAATTCCTGTAAGGCACTGCTCTTTTTTAAGCTTAAAAAACGGTTACCCTGTGTTTTATCTCTTAACTGGTAACCAATCATCATACCGAATACCATTACCAAGGCAAACAAAATCGGCAACCAAACCTTCAACTTATTATTTCCCATACTGCAAATATCGTAATTCATCGTTTAAGTTCTTTGTCTCTTGGGATGAATGGCTAACAGGCATTAGTATAGTTAATCAATCAATAAAATGAGTTGATTTCTCATTAAAATTTTCGTACTTCGTGGCTTCTTCTATTATCCGGTTTCAAAATGATTCTATGCCTGTAAGTTTAATTGCTGATAGTGGTGCCACCAAATGTGAATGGTGTGTACTAGAAAATGGTAAAAAAATCAAATCTATCATTACCCAGGGAATCAGCCCTTATTTCTTATCAGGACCAGAAATTATTGCATTACTTGAGAAAGAATTACTCCCTAAGCTGAAGAAATTCACCGTAAAACAGGTCTTTTTTTACGGAACCGGACTCGCTAATCCTAAAAATGTTACCGTACTCAAATCTGTATTGAAAAAATTGTTCCCAGCATCAAAAGCTGAGGTACAGAACGACTTACTCGCTGCAGCAAGGGCTCTTTGCGGAAAACAGAAAGGTATTGCCTGCATTCTCGGAACCGGCGCCAATTCCTGTTTTTTTAACGGTAAGAAAATGGTAAAAAACAGTCCAGGACTCGGTTATGTGCTTGGCGATGAAGGAAGCGGTGCCTATCTGGGCAAAAAAGTAATACAGTATTACCTGTATAATACCTACGACGAAGAACTTAAAGCAAGGTTTGAAAAACGTTTCCAGACTACCCCAATGGAAATACTGGAAAATGTTTACAAGAAACCGCTCGCCAACCGATACCTCGCTTCTTTTGCCATATTTCTGGCCGAGAACAGAGGACATTATATGATTGAAAACATTATTGAAGACGGATTAAACGACTTCTTTTTCACCCATTTATACAAGTACAGGGAAAGCTGGACCCACCCTATTCATTTTGTTGGCAGTATTGCATTTGGTTTCAAAGATGTATTAAAAGACCTTTGTAACACATACGAACTGGAATTGGGCAGGGTATTGAAAGCACCCATGCAAGGACTAATTGAATATCACCGCTAAAAAAGCATTATGGCTGAGTTTATTAAAGTAACAGAACAGACTTCAACGTACAGGCATCTGGAAAAAATGTCGATCCAGGAATTGCTGACCAATATCAACAACGAGGATAAAATGGTTCCCAACGCAGTGGAGAAAGCCATTCCCCAGATCGAAAAACTGGTAGCAGCAATCGCTGACAAAATGCTTGCAGGTGGCAGACTGTTTTATATCGGCGCAGGCACCAGTGGCAGACTTGGGATTGTTGATGCAAGTGAATGTCCGCCAAGCTTTGGGGTTCCTTACGGACTTGTTATAGGCATCATCGCAGGTGGAGATAAAGCGATTACACAGGCAGTTGAATTTGCAGAGGACAGCACCGAACAAGGTTGGGCAGATTTACAAAGACATTTTGTTAGTGATAAAGATGTGGTGGTTGGACTTGCAGCGAGTGGTACAACACCTTATGTAATTAGTGCGTTAAAAGAGTGTCGCAAACAAGGAATTATTACAGGAAGTATCAGTTGCAACCCAAATAGTCCAGTGTCAAGAGAAGCAGATTTTCCGGTGGAAGTAGTGGTTGGACCAGAATTCGTTACAGGAAGTACCCGCATGAAAAGTGGTACGGCCCAGAAACTTGTATTGAATATGGTTTCAACTGCCGTAATGATTCAGCTTGGCCGTGTGGAAGATAATAAAATGGTGAACATGCAACTGAGCAACGTAAAACTGGTTGACAGAGGAGTGAAAATGGTGATGGAAAACCTCAAAATAACTGAATACGAAGTTGCTAAAGACCTGCTACTCAAACATGGCAGCGTAAAGAAAGCTGTGGAGGCAGCAGGGTGAGAAAACAGAGGAATAAGAAATATGAAATAAGAAATATGAAAGTTTGATTTAGGCGTCTATTGAACATTTCACATTCATTTTTCGGTCCTTATTCCTTATTTCTTATTTCTTATTTCTTATTTTCTATGCACGACATTGAGCCTTTTTATAACTGGCGGCATATTTACGTTTCTGAGGAGGATCAACGTTCCCCTTTTTTTGGACGTACATACAGTGAGTTTGAATTTTCTCAGACAGTTTACAATTATTACATCCATCCGCAATGGGATGATTTTGGCAGCAGAACCTTATACCTGAAAGTAATCTATGTTGATTATGAACTGAATTTCGCTGTAATCGAATTGCTTGGGGAGTGGAACGATGCCATTGAAAACGATATCATGGAACTGAAACGTGAAGTGATGGATATGTTTTACAAACAGGGCATCACCAAATACATTCTCATTGCAGAAAATGTAATGAACTTTCACAGCAGCGACAAAGAATATTACCAGGAATGGTTCGATGAACTCACCGAAGAAAACGGATGGGCAGTGGCCTTAAACATGAGCGAAGCCGCTCAATATGATTTCAAAAAGAAAAAATTAAACTACTACATCGAATTAATGGATCTCCCGGAATGGCGTACCTATAAGCCCTACCATCTTTTCAAAAAGATTGATGATCTCCTGATGAAAAGACTTGATTAATTATAGCGATATGGGGGTTAGGGGTTAGGTATTAGGTATTAGGTATTAGGCACTAGGTACTAGGTACTGGGTTGCAGGTATGGTCATACTATATAAAAGACCTAACACCTAACACCTAACCCCTAACACCTCCCTCATAAGTTACAAGCCCAGGTTATGCTTAACTAAAGTTTGTTGTGCTAATTCATATCCTGCATCTGCATGTCTGATTACACCCATTCCAGGATCGTTCCTAAGTACGCGTGATAAACGTTGTGCAGCGGCATCGGTACCATCTGCCACAATTACCATTCCGGCATGTATACTGTACCCCATACCTACTCCACCGCCATGGTGCAAACTTACCCAGCTTGCTCCTCCGGCAGTATTTACCAATGCATTTAATATTGGCCAATCAGCCACAGCATCGCTCCCATCGAGCATTGCTTCTGTTTCGCGGTTAGGTGATGCAACAGATCCTGTATCAAGATGATCGCGCCCAATAACAATCGGTGCTTTTACTTTTCCAGTCTTCACCAATTCATTAAACGCCAGACCCGCTTTCTCACGTTCTCCTTGTCCGAGCCAGCAAATTCTGGCTGGTAGTCCCTGAAAGGCAATCCTTTCCTTAGCCATCTTCATCCATCGTTGCATCGATTTATTTTCAGGGAATAGATTAATAATCAATTCATCCGTAACAGCAATATCTGCCGGATCTCCACTAAGTGCTGCCCAGCGGAAAGGCCCCTTTCCTTCACAGAACAGAGGACGAATATAGGCAGGTACAAATCCTGGAAAATCAAAGGCATTAGTTAACCCATGCTCCTGGGCTCGGGCTCTAAGATTATTACCGTAATCAAATGTTACTGCACCGGAAGCCTGTAATTCAAGCATCAGTTCAACATGCAATTTCATACTATCATAAGCAAGCGCAATGTATGCTTCGGGATCTTTTTCTCTTAATGTATTTGCTGCATTATTATCCAAGGTATGCGGTACATAACCAATGAGTGGATCATGTGCCGAAGTTTGATCAGTAAGTATATCTACCCTGACTTTTCTTTCAATTAACTTTTGCAGCAATTGAACTGCATTGCACAGAACACCAATACTCAAACGTTCGCCTTTTTCTTTGGCAATGATTGCTCTGTCGATCGCTTCATCTATATCAACAAATTTCAGGTCAAGGTATTTTGTTTCAATTCGCTTATCAATGCGCCATTCTTCCACTTCGGCGCAAAGTGCTACCCCATCACACATAGTAATAGCAAGTGGTTGTGCACCACCCATACCGCCTAAACCTGCTGTTACGCTAAGTGTTCCTTTCAGTGATCCATTAAAGTGTTTATCTGCAACCGCTGCAAAAGTTTCATAAGTTCCCTGTACAATACCTTGTGAGCCTATATAAATCCAGGAACCGGCGGTCATTTGCCCGTACATCATCAATCCCTTTTGCTCCAATTCCGTAAAATGTTTCCAGTTGGCCCAATTAGGCACCAATTGTGAGTTGGAAAGTAAAACCCTTGGTGCATCCGCATGGGTTTTCATAATTGCAACAGGCTTACCACTTTGAATCAACAGGGTTTCGTCGTTTTCCAGTTTTTTCAGGGATTGTATAATCAGGTCCAGGCTTTCAATATTTCGTGCTGCTTTACCCCTTCCTCCGTAGACAATTAATTCTTCTGGTCTTTCTGCCACTGCAGGATCCAGGTTATTCAATAACATCCTTAAGGCAGCTTCCTGCACCCATCCTTTACAGTTTAATGTTGTTCCGGTAGGTGTCTTGTATTTTGCAAAATCATAGACTGTAGTAACAGACATAGCAATTCGTTTTTGAGGGCATCAAAGTACAATTTTATCCTGAACGATCGCTATCCCGCCGGTGATTTAAAAAGCAATGTAGTTTTCTCCACTTTGCCTGAACAGTCGTTAAATTACACGACTGTATTTTAAACAGATTTCAATATAGCCCATCTAACAGGCAGTGCAAAAGAATCCAATACAAGGCAATCGCATAAAGATGTGATTCTCCTGAAACCCTTTACAGCAAAGCATTTCATAAAATCATGCGCATTCACCATTCAGGGTTCACAATTCACCAATTATCACAGTTTACATTTTCGCTGCAACGCAGAATAATTTGTTTTGGTCATAGAAAAAAAATTCAACCATGTACAAGCAAATTTTAACAGCAGCAGGAATCGGCCTGCTTTTCGCCAGTTGTAGTAAAAATGATAACACTAGCCCACAGGTATCTATGGCATACCTAAACCTTAATAATACAGTTGTAACTGCCACTACCCCCTTAACAATCGATCTGAATAATGATGGCACTGTTGATTTCCGTGTAACTACAGAGTTAAGTCAGGATATTAGTTCCGGAAGCGATTTACTTGAATTCAGGGTAACCAGTCTTGCCCAGAACCAGGTATTGATGAAAGATGACAGAACACCTGCAAGGAAAGAAGAAAATGTGCCTATTTACATTACGGATGAGTTACCCTATCAATGGAATACCCAGTTATCTGCTGCAATTGTAACGCGGGTTATTCCTACAGATATTGCCAATAGTTACTGGCAGGGAACATGGTTGAACCATTTCAATAAATACCTGCCTGTAAAACTGGTAAAAGATGGGGCTTCGTATTTGGGATGGATACAGATTTCATTTAGCAACACAGTTCCGATGGGAATCATTGTACATGATGCTGCTTATAACAAAATAGCGGGCCAGCCGATAAAAGCGGGTCAAAAATAAAGGCTTTAGAAATTATTTGTCATCCTGTATATTTGAGAAAAAGCAGTATATGGGATTACCAGTAAATAACAAAAAAGCAGGCAAGGCAGGAGCCGCTGGACAAAAGACCGGTGGTCAAGCCTCCAAATTCATCTCCAAACCAGGCACAAAAGCCGTAGGTGTAGCAAAAAAACCGATTAAAACCGGCGGATCAAGAGGAAGCTAGGGGAAGATGGCTGATGTCTGATTTGATATAATAAATCCGACATCAGACATCAGCCATTAATACACCAGATCCTCATACGCTGCTCTCAATTCATTAAGTGAGTGGTTATCTCCTGCTGCTTTTGCGGCTTCCATGCCTTTTTCGTACCACTGAATGGCTAGATCAGTTTGCTGTAGCTGTTCCAATAATTTCGCCAGGTGATAGTATGATCCTACATAATCTGGTGAGTCGGTGAGTATTGCTTCGAATAACTCCCTCGCCTCCACCAGTTTACCAATTTTCACATATTCTAATGCCAAAGCATGTCTCAGAAAATTGTCTTTAGGCTGTTGCTCCAAAAATGCAAGTATCCTGGGTATTTTATCCATAATGTAAAGATAGTGGTCCGTGAATTGTGAATGGTGAATGGTCAATACGACTATCCGATATTGACCATTCACCATTCACAATTCACCTATTCGTAAAAATTTCCCCTGTTAAAAAAAATATCCGAACCTTTGCCGGAAACAAAAGCTCCTTATATTTGTTTAATAGTTGCATAAACAACTAATTATTATATCAAAACCTAATAGAGAAGTATGAAAATCCTGGTTTGTGTAAGCAAGACACCCGACACCACTTCCAAAATTGCCTTTACCGACGGTAACAGCAAATTTGATGAGAATGGTGTTCAGTGGATCATTAATCCTTACGACGAATGGTATTCGCTGGTAAGGGCGATTGAATTGAAAGAAAAAGATCCTTCTACTATCGTTCACCTCGTAACGGTGGGTGGTTCAGATGCAGAACCGATTATCCGCAAAGCATTGGCTTTGGGTGGTGATGAAGCCATTCGTATTAATGCAGATGGCAGCGACAGCTATTATATCGCTTCACAAATTGCGGCCATTGCAAAAGATGGTTATGACCTGGTTTTCACCGGAAAAGAAACCATCGATTATAACGGTTCTTCCATAGGTGCAATGGTAGCTGAATTACTGGATGCTCCCTATATTTCTCTCGCGACCAAATTTGAATTAAATGGTAATACAGCCACTGTTACCCGCGAGATTGAAGGTGGTGAAGAAGTTGCTGAAATGACATTACCTGCGGTTGTAAGTTGCCAGAAAGGTGTAGCCGAGCAGCGTATTCCTAACATGAGAGGTATTATGGCTGCCCGTACCAAACCCCTTAAAGTGGTTGAGCCTGCTGCAGTTGATACACTCACCAGTGTAGCCAGTTTTGAATTGCCACCAGCGAAAGCAGGTGTTAAACTGGTTAGTCCAGATAACGTAGGCGAACTGGTAAGATTATTACATGAAGAAGCAAAAGCGATCTGATAAGATTGCCGATTCTAAACTAAAAAAAGAAATCAATGTCTGTTTTAATATTTGTAGATCAATCAGAAGGCCATATCAAAAAAGCTTCTTTTGAAGTATTGACTTATGGCGCCAAATTAGCTGGTCAATTGGGAACAACTGCGGAAGCGCTGGTATTAGGTACAGTTAGCGACGACCTGGCTGCTTTGGGAAAATATGGTGTAAGTAAAGTTCACCAGGTGAACAATGAAACGCTTAATCACCTCGATGCGCAGGTATACGCAAAACTAATTGCCGAAGCGGCCAATGCTACAGGCGCTAATGTGGTGGTTATTTCACACAATCAAACAGGTAAAGCTATTGCCGGACGCGTAGCGGTGCGTTTAAAAGCTGGACTCGTAGCAGGTGCCTGTGCCCTGCCTGATACTTCGAATGGTTTTGTTGTAAAGAAAACCGTTTTCTCAGGAAAAGCATTTGCCAATGTAAGTATCAACTCACCTGTAAAAGTAATTTCATTGAATCCGAACAGTTATACAACTATCGCAGGAGAAGGTAGTGCAACAGTTGAGCAATTAGCCGTAACGGTTGATAGCACTAAAGTAAAAGTAACTGCAGTGAATAAGGTAAGCGGAGAAATACCTTTAACAGAAGCTGAAATAGTAGTGAGTGGTGGCCGCGGTTTAAAAGGACCAGAAAACTGGGGTATTCTCTTAGATCTTGCTAAAGAACTTGGTGCAGCTACTGCATGTAGCCGTCCCGTAGGCGACGCACATTGGAGACCACACCATGAGCACGTAGGACAAACAGGTGTTCAAATTGCGCCTAATCTTTATATCGCTATTGGTATTTCGGGCGCTATCCAGCACCTGGCTGGTGTGAACCGCAGTAAGGTAATTGTGGTAATCAATAAAGATCCCGAAGCGCCATTCTTTAAGGCAGCAGATTATGGTATTGTGGGTGATGCTTTTGAAGTGGTGCCGAAGTTGACTGAAGAGATCAAAAAAATGAAAGCACAATAGTTACAAAGTAAACTATACAAAAAAAGACCGGCTTATATCGGTCTTTTTTTTGTATAACCCAGAAACAAGAATGATTTTAGGCATACCAAGAAATGAGTAAAATTGAATCTTGCCAATACATTATTCCTCAAAATAAAATTTAGCGTAGGGAATAATGCTAATATTGTTTTTTGATTGCAATACCTGACGCGTTTATGCATGTTTGCAAACAATACTATACCCATCAATAATGACTAAACTATAAATCCAATATATGCCAACTATAGCCTCGAAGCAATCCTCAAAAAAATCCCGATACTCTTTCAAACTATTTTTCCTCCTAATGCTATGTTTTATCTATAAAGCACAGGCACAGGAAGGTTACAGGTTATATAAAGAAACAGTACAAGGAAAAGAAAAACTGGGTATTGTAGATGGTAACGGCAATAAGATTACCGCTGCTAAATACGACTGGATCGACGACTCTTACAGTGAAGGGTTTATTGCTGCTTATATATCTGAACTTAAAACAGTTGACAACTCAAACCTGGCATTCGCCCCGGCTAAAACAGGCTATTTCTGGTGGCATAACTATGGGTATATTGATGTAAAAGGGAAAGAAGTCACCCCATTCAAATATGAGAGTGCTAAAAAATTCTTACACGGTATAGCCCAGGTTAGGTTGAGTAATAAATGGGGTTATATTAATAATAAAGGAAAAGAAATTACCCCGTTTAAATACGATGAAATATTTGAACGCAGCTACGAAGAAACTGATGCAAGTGTGCGTGTTTACCAGGTCTACCAAGATAGTAAAAAGAAATTAGGCTTGATTGCTACAAGTGGCAAAGAGCTAACACCTGCTGTCTATGAAACGATTAACCCATTTTATGAAGGAGTAGCCATTATGCAAAAGAATGGAATGGTGGGTGTATTGAATATGGAAGGGAAAGAAATTGTTCCTGCCCGATACAGTAATACAGATGCCTACAAATTTGTGGATGGTATTTGCAAAGTAAGCTGGAATGGTAAATGGGGATTTATCGACAAAACAGGAAAAGAAATTATTCCGCTCATTTATGATCGTGTCAATTCATTTGATGCCGATGGAACTGCCAGCGTAAGACAGGGATCATTATCCGGAAGAATCGACAAAACAGGAAAAATAATTGTGCCAATTAAATACGCCCGTGTAGAACCCTTATCAGATGGGTTTTACAGTATCTTCTCAGAAAACAGATTATATGGATGGGCTGACCAATCGGGCAAAGAAATAATAGCACCCGTTTACGAATATGGTTCATCTTTCGTAGGAGGATTAGCCTATGTAAGACAGGGGAAAAATTTTGGGGTCATTAATAAAAATAATGAAATTAAAATTCCTCTGAGATACGAGTACATATCCAGGATAAATGAAAAACTTCCCTTGTTGTATTTCAAAACCAATGGTAAATATGGCTTCTTCTCGGAGTCATTCAGTGAAATTACTCCAGCTAAATACACCATGCTCTACACCCCTGCTCAGGGTAGAAGTTTTGTGCGCATAGACAATAAATGGGGTATGGTGAATGATAAAGGAAGAGAAATTACCGAAATCAAATTCGACACACTTGTTTCCGCTGGAGAGAACCCATTTGTGGTAGCAGTTCAAAACCAGAAAATTGGATTATTACTCAACAACGGTTCCGTATTTGTTCAAATAAAATACGACAACATTTTTGGTTTTTCAGAAGGCATGTGCCCCGTTTTACTCAATAATAAAATTGGTTTTGTAAACCACGAAGGTAAAGAAGTCATTCCGCCACAGTTCGATGATGCAGGTGATTTTGTTGACGGTAAAGCCGAAGTAAAAATTGGGAATCAGGTTTACTTTATAGACAAAACAGGCAAGAAAATACAATAGCAGGTAGTTAGTACCTTATAAACTCCCCGTTCTTCCCCTATCAACCGGAAGATTAATTCCATTGATATAAGCTGCTGCCGGCGAGCAAAGAAAGGCCACGGCTGCTGCAAACTCGTGCGGTTTCCCAAACCTATAAGGTTACGGGCAGGCTATGAGATTGTCGCGCAAAACTCATCTGGTGCAAGAACGGTCACCTCACTCCCTCTGAAGTCTTTAATGTTTCTCGTCACAATGCAGTTAATATTATCAACCGCCATCGCACAATGAATCTGAATTGAATCTTCAAAGTCTTTATGTTTCGATCTAAGCCCTTTCGTTAATATCGATGCATCAACAGGCACAACCGATAGGTAGTCAAATAAACCCAATACGATTCCTCGGAGGGTTTTATAATCTATTTCAGGCACTATCCAGCACATGGCAGGTGTGAAGCGCAGTAATTACTGGATTTATTTGATAGAGAAAGGACTGGTTTTGCCAGTCCTTTTTTTGTGCCGATTCAAATAAATATTAAAACAATCTTGTATTTTTAATACAATCATCCTATAACAAAGGGAAGTACAATTCTAACAATAAAGATTAACTATGGCATTCGGACTTTCTCCAAAATTCAAGCAGGAATTTGCGTTAGATGACCTAACAATCGAACAGTCACTTGCAATTTCAATTGAAGTTGCCAAGTTTCTAAACTGGGATATAAGTATTGTAACTGCTACAGGTTTTATTGCGTATACCCCCCTATCGATGAGCCCTTACAGCGAAGAAATAAAAATTAAAATAGGTGAATCATCTGGCACCATAGAAAGCACCTGTACCGGCAATCAAATGATGGATTGGGGAAAGAACAGAAAAAACACTGAAAAATTCATTGACACATTTATCGATATAAAGAACAGTTATTCTGCGGAACAGCTTTCAATATTATATGAAAGCCTAAGACAGGATTTTAATACAGAAAATCAAATCGAACTTTCTGACCAATCTCCTCTTTCAACGAAAGAAAAAATCTCCCATTTTTTTACCTTATTTATTCCAACGAAAGGCTATTATATAACGCCAATAATCATCAACCTAAATATTGCTGTTTTTATATTAATGGTAGTTTCAGGTGCAAATATTTTTCTTCCAAGCAGTGAAACGCTTTTGAAATGGGGGGCTAATTTCCGTCCTACCACATTAGATGGTGAATGGTGGCGATTATTAACCAGTTGTTTTTTACATATTGGCATTTTACATCTACTGCTTAATATGTACGCATTACTATACATTGGATTGTTATTGGAGCCATATTTAGGAAAGGTAAACTTCCTGATCGCCTATTTACTAACCGGTATCGCCGCAAGCACTGTGAGCCTTTCCTGGCATGAACTCACCATCAGTGCAGGTGCTTCAGGAGCAATCTTTGGCATGTATGGTGTATTCCTTGCCTTATTAACTACCAACCTCATCGAAAAATCGGCCCGTAAAGCATTGCTTACCAGCATTGGCATTTTTGTGGCTTATAATATCATGAATGGGTTTAAACCCAATAGTGGCGTGGACAATGCAGCACATATTGGCGGTTTAATAAGTGGTTTAGTGATTGGTTTTGCTCTTATTCCAGGGCTGAAAAAAAACAACACGCAACAATATCCTTATATCATTCCTGCTGTCCTTATATCAATAAACCTTGCCGCATCATTTTATGTTTATTTTAAGACGCCCAATGATATAGGCCAATACGATAAAAAAATACAAGCATTTGTTGAAATGGAAGCAAAAGCATTAAAAATCTACCAGATGCCCCAGTCTTCCCCGAAAGACTCATTACTCTATGCAATAAAAGAAAACGGGATTTATTATTGGAATGAGAATATTAAACTTCTAAATGAAATTGACAAACTAAATCTCCCTGATTTGATTCACAAGAGAAATCAAAAACTTCTACAATATTGTGATTTAAGGCTTAAAAGCTATTTCCTTATTTACAAGGCCGTAGATGAAGACACGGACATCTATAGGGACAGCATTGGTATATACAGCAGAGATATTGAGGCTTTGGTTAAAGGGCTAACAGGAAAATAAGCTTCCTGCAGTTATAAGCAGTTCAGCCAACCATCTTACGGTAAATTAATACCATCTATTAAGGCGCTGCCTGCGGTCACGGCTGCTGCAAACTCGTGCGGTTTCCCAAACCTATAAGGTTACGGGCAGGCTATGAGATTGTCGCGCAAAACTCATCTGGTGCAAGAACGGTCACCTCACTCCCTCTGAAGTCTTTAATGTTTCTCGTCACAATGCAGTTAATATTATCAACCGCCATCGCACAATGAATCTGAATTGAATCTTCAAAGTCTTTATGTTTCGATCTAAGCCCTTTCGTTAATATCGATGCATCAACAGGCACAACCGATAGGTAGTCAAATAAACCCAATACGATTCCTCGGAGGGTTTTATCATCATGATACTTCTTCAACAGGTAATAGGTAGTTGCTATTGAATGGGAAGAGGTAAATAGTTTAATCTTTTTTCGTTCAGCAGCCTCAAAAATGTCGACCGCGTACTTACTAAAAGGCTTACGATCGGCGATAAGGTCTACCAGTATATTTGTGTCCAGAAAGACCTTTCTCATAAATGCTTTTTCTCGTAATAAGATCGAAGTTCTTTTTTCTCGTCGAAGTCTTTAGGCAGTTTGACTGCACCAATCAGCTTTTGTAATTTAGGGGAAACCTTTTGCGCTGCCTGTTCCTGGGTAATTTTGTCCAGGTACTGCTCTATAAGCTCCGAAAGACTGCGGCCGGTATTTTTAGCATATAATTTAGCCCTCTCAATCACCTCCTTTTCAACTGTTAAAGTGAGCTTGGTAGTCATTACACGTGTATTTTGTACAAATATACGTACAATATATAATTTTCCCAGTAAACTTGCAATAAAATTGAGGACTTTGCGATGGATTGGCCATCTTTGATTTCACTGCTAGCTTGGTCACTACAAGTCTGATTAGCTAAAGACAAATTACAAAAGTCGATTAGAATTCCAACCGCTTATTGGCCAATCCTGTCGCTAAATTTTTGCAAAAACCAATGTTATCTGCCGTATTTAGTCTCGGGTATGGATTCCGAATTGATCTTAATACAGACAGAGTTTGCTATATAGTCATGTATCGATCTTCGCCGTTCGCTAAATAACATAGTAATAATCTCAGCGATTATCCAAAGGAAACTTGATAGTATTATAATCATTTGACCCGTTGTCGAGTTTGAATAGTGAAATCCAACTACAGCAAGTTCAAGAACGAATAGAGCAATTCCAATAATGTCTCTCAAAAAGGATTGTCGTAATGACAAAAGTTTATTTTCATCATTGTTGCGAACTACTTTAATTGAAGAAAAGTGCTTACCAATTGTTTTTCCAAATTTGTAATGACTAACAATAGAATATGAATACATCAAAGAATTGAAAAATAGTATCCATGCAAAAGACTCGTCGGTATTGACTCCCAGCACACTATGTCCAAGATAGAATATTGGTAAAAAAATAATTGCGTCAATAATGGTTGCTCCCAATCTCGGGAAAAACGTCTGATACTTGCCGCTAAAATTGTCACTCATTAGATAACAGTAAATTTTGATGATGTTGATAAATTCTGCTACAATTTTAATATATCAGTAATATGGCACACAACTAATAAATTTACGAAACAGTACTTGCCATTTCGCCAATCCATCTCATTTAATAATACTCGCTGAGTTAAAATCAAAACAACTTACAAACTCCCCGTTCTCCCACCATCAACCGGCAAATTAATCCCATTGATATAAGCTGCTGCGGGCGAGCAAAGAAATGCAACCGCTGCCGCAAATTCTTCTGGCTCTCCAAGTCTTCCTGCAGGAATCATTGCAACCGTTTTATCTACAATTGCATCTATAGTTGTTGCAGCATTAGCAGCTTGTTTACCAAATAAATAATCGAGACGATCGGTTTTAGTATAACCCGGCAAAACGTTATTTACTGTAATGCCATACATGCCAATTTCATTGGCCAAAGTTTTTGCCCAGTTAGCAACAGCGGCACGAACGGTATTTGAAATACCCAATCCATTAATCGGTTGCTTCACCGATGTGGATACAATATTGATGATTCTGCCAAATCCTTTAGCCCGCATCCCCGGCACTACTACTTGCGCCAATGTATGTGCAGTAATAAGATGCGAACGAAAACTGTCTTCAATAGCCGTTGCTTCCGTTTTTAACAATTCTCCCGATGCAGGTCCCCCGCTGTTATTAATAAGTATATCGATTGTATGCCCTTTGATCAAAAAATCATACACTAATGTGGCAACATTTGAAGGCTCATTGCTATCAGCTACAAAATAACCATGTTGTTGCTGCAGTGTAGTATCGAGCGAGTGTAATACAGCCTTCAAATTTGCTTCATTTCTTGCCAGCAGGTAAACATTGGCACCCAGCAAAGCAAGCTCATGCGCAACAGCAGCACCCAGTCCCTGCGATGCGCCACATACCAGTGCTGTTTTTCCAGTTAAGTCGAGGTTCATAGTAATAAATTTATAAGGCCCTGTAATCTTCCCGTACCGGATGAAAAACATCAAGCAATACGCAATCTGTAATAGCCAGTCCTGAATGAGGCACATTAGAAGGAATTACAATAACCTCACCCGGACCAAACTCAATAGGCTCTCCGGCCAGTGTTAGCTGAAACCTACCTTCCAGTACATGTGCAACCTGCTCATGCGGATGTGCATGTTCTTTCAGCGCTGAACCAGCTTTTACATCGAGGTAAGAGAAAGTCATGTTCTCTGTATGAATAAAACGGGCACTATAACCGGGTACTATTTCTTTCGGGGTAATACTTGACAGGTCTACTAAGGGCATAATGATTTTTTATGCTGCAAATTACAGATTCTGTTAACGATACACACAAGCGATCTTTATCGTTTCTTTGCAATATGTCGTCATCACTCCCACTCTTCCGAAAAATCGGTATCGCAGAAGGAATTTCCCTGCTTGTATTAATGGGTATTGCCATGCCCCTTAAATATTTTGCCGGCATACCTGAAGCTGTAAAATATACCGGATGGGCACATGGCATACTCTTTATTGCCTATTGCAGTCTGGCTTACCTGGTGAAAGAAGAAAAAAAATGGCCATTCAAAATGCTGGTATGGGCATTCCTGGCAGCATTCCTCCCATTTGGTACATTTATCTTCGACAAGAAACTAAGGACAGATAATCCGTTCTGACCTCCAATTCAGTTCAAAACCCCATCTAATCGCCAATCTGTTATTGTTACGGTAATTTGATTTATTTTCGTGTAGTCTATGAGAAAGATAGAATTGGAAATAGTAGCATTGTCGCACAGCATCACCCAAACCCATTCCTATGCCGTGGTATTAGGAGAAAAAAAAGGTTTGAGAAGACTTCCCATTGTCATTGGAGGATTTGAAGCCCAGGCTATCGCTGTTGCATTGGAGCATATGCAACCTAGTCGCCCGCTTACCCACGACCTGATGAAGAATTTCATGAATGCCTTTAATGTTGAACTCCAGGAAATCATCATCAGCGATTTACAGGAAGGCATTTTCTATTCAAAACTGGTTTGCTTCACCGAACACGATACCGTTGAAATAGATAGCCGCACCAGCGATGCACTGGCATTGGCCGTACGCTTCGGATGCCCTATTTATACCTATGAGCATATCCTTGAAAATGCTGGCATACTTATGGAAGATGGCGGTAAAAAACAAAAAGCCGAAGCCGTAGGTGTTGAAGACGATACCAGCAACAGAGAAGATCTCTCAAATATGAGCCTCGAAGAACTTCAAAACCTCCTGAATGATGTACTCGAGCACGAAGACTATATACGCGCTATTGCTATTAGAGATGAGATGAATAAGAGGAAATAGCTTCTAGCTTCTAGCTTCTAGCTTCTAGCTTCTAGCTTCTAGCTTCTAGCTTCTAGCTT
>CBFGPM010000005.1:0-115564 GCA_965650685.1 uncultured Sediminibacterium sp. | reverse complement strand
TGATGTCTGATGTCTGATGTCTGATGTCTGATGTCTGATGTCTGATGTCTGATGTTTGATGTTTGATGTCTGATGTCTGATGTCTGATGTCGGATGTTTGATTTAGAATTTTAGGGTTAAGGAATTCAACCAAATCAGACATCAGCGATCAGACATCAAAAATTTTCCTACTTCCGTGGGTGTAAATGCTTTTTCAGCACACTATACTGTATGCACATACCAGATCATATTCAGGAACTGATCCATAAATACGAGTTGGGGCAATTGTCAGAGGCTGAAAAGGAAGTTTTGGACAATTGGTATCATGGTTTCGATGATCAACAAACTACTGCGACTTATGATGAGTTAATGGATGAGGAAATACTGGCTAATCGTATAGAAGCCAGATTGCAGGAGAGTTTGCTGGCAGATGAAATGAAAGCTGAATCCGAAACTAAACGCCGGAACAGGAACTGGCGAATTCCTGCTGCTGTTGCACTGATAATCATATTGTTATCAGCGGGTATCTATTATTTTATTCAAGCAGATATTCAGCCACAACCTCAGCCCTTAGTTTTAAAAGCTACGGTTCCTGCCAATGATGTTGCCCCAGGAGGTAATAAAGCTACGCTAACCCTGGATGATGGCTCAGTAATTGTACTTGATAGTGCTAATAATGGCGTTTTGGGCAATCAGGGTTTAACACAGGTTAAAAAATTGGATAATGGGTTGGTGGCCTACCAAACGAAAAATGGAGAAATGCCAGCTAACGTGGATAAGATATACTATAATACCATTTCTACTCCGCGTGGTGGCGAATACCAGATCACATTGGCAGATGGTACTAAAGTATGGTTAAATGCTGCATCATCTATACGCTTTCCAACCGCATTTCGTGGAACAGACCGCCAGGTGCAGATAACAGGGGAGGTTTATTTTGAAGTTGCGCATAATGCCGCAAAACCTTTTAAGGTTACTGCAGGTAGATCCTCTATAGAAGTATTGGGTACCCATTTCAATGTGAATGCCTACGAAGATGAAGTGCAGGTGAGAACCAGTCTGATTGAAGGCTCGGTAAAAGTATTTGCAACCGATGAAAAGGATCAGCAACAGATGAAAATACTTCAACCCGGACAACAGGCCAGGATGAATAAAAAGGGAAGGATCAATGTGGTAAACAATATTGATACAGAAGAAGTGATGGCCTGGAAGAATGGCTTATTCGTATTCAAGAGCACTGACCTGTCAAGTATTATGCGACAGTTATCAAGGTGGTACGATGTAGACATTCATTACAAAACCAATGTGGGGATGCAGTTCACCGGCCAGATTACCAGAAACAATAATGTTTCAAAAGTGCTTGAAATGCTGGAGCTAACAGGTGAAGTGAAGTTTAAGGTTGAAGGCAAACAGGTAACTGTAACACGTTAACAATAAATCGCCATATATGAAACAACTGTTTATGTTCCCCATGGGTAGCGACGGTTGACAGACGAATGGAAGACTTGCAAAATAAAACCGGACACTGTTGCAGCAGCATCCGGCGAATCTGATCAAGTCGTACAATACAGCCTGAATAACTGTTTATTAACTACTCAATCCTTACAAATCTATGTATTTAACTTCTGTTTGCCAATCTCCAGGACTCATATTCCGGAGGGCAAATCAAACGCTAAAGATTATGAAACTAACCACAGTTTTTATGATCATCGCCTGTCTACAGGTCAGTGCAGCGGGCTTCTCACAAAAAGTAACCATCAAAGGTGAAAATATCTCGATCCAGCGCATATTTGAAGACATCAGAAAACAGACGGGTTTCCAGTTTTTATATGCCGATGATGCCATCAAAAATGCTAAGCCTATCAGTCTTTCTGTACGTAACGAAAAACTCGAAAACGTACTCGCACTTTGCTTTAAAGATCAGTTACTGTCTTATACCATCAGTGATAAAACCATTGTGGTAAAACGCAAATTTCCAGAACCAGTAGTAACAGGCTCTGTTCAACCGGAACCTATTTCGCCACCAGATATAAAAGGAAAAGTTACCGACAATAACGGCACTCCTTTAGCAGATGTATCCGTAGCTGTAAAAGGAACTACCCGCGGAACCATTACAGATGCTGCTGGTAATTTCTCTATTGCTGTTGCAGAAGGCGACATCCTTGTTTTCTCTTATGTTGGTTTCAATACCATCGAACAGAAAGTAAGTGCCAACGGTACCATTAATATTTCTTTGAAACCAGTCGAGAAAGCAATCGATGAAATCGTGGTTGTTGGTTATGGTACCCAAAGAAAAAGAGACCTTACCGGTTCCGTTTCTTCCATCAAAGGAGAAGAAGTTGCGAACAGACCAGCTACTAACCCTATCGCTTCTTTACAAGGAAGGGTTGCAGGTTTAACCGTTGCCAATACCGGTGTGGCAGGCGCTACTCCGGTAGTTAGGATTCGTGGTATTAACAGTACCAACTCTGCAAGTCCTGTATATGTAGTAGATGGGGTATTACACGATAATATCGACTTCCTGAATCCCGCAGATATTGAAACAATCGATATCCTGCGCGATCCATCATCTATTGCTATTTACGGTTTAAGAGGCGCCAATGGTGTTATTGCCATTACTTCTAAGAAAGCAGCCAGAGGACAAACACGCATCGAATTGCAAAGTTCTATTGGTGTGCAGACCGTACAGGATAAAATTAAAATTACTGATGCGGATGGTTTTAAGAAACTGTATAACGCACAGTTGGCGAATTTAGGAGCAGCTCCATTTGATTATTCCAACTATACAGCCAATACAAACTGGCAGAACCTGGTATTACGCGATGCGGTAATCAGTTCAACCAACCTGAGTATTTCAAATACGGGTGAAAAATCTACTACTTACCTGAATATCGGTTATACAGATCAGGAAGGTGTATTAAGAGATAACCGCTTTAAACGTTACCTCATTCGTTTGAATGAAGAATTGCGTTTCAATGATAAGATTAAAGTGGGTGGTGGAATTACCGGTTACCATTCAGTTAATAACCCGGCTGCAGCATCTATTACCAATGCACTTTGGGCAGCACCCATTGTACCAATTCAGCAGGATGCCAATACATATTACAGCATGCCTTCTTTCCAACGTGCTCAAGTAGGTAACCCTATTGCTGCATTGAACAGGAACAATGGAACAACAATCGATAAACAATACCGTGTAATTGGTAACCTGTTTGCAGAAATCAAATTCCTGCAAAACTTTACCTGGCGCTCTACAGTTTATACTGATCTGGTATTCGATAACACACGTAACTATACTGCGTTACCCTATTCGTTCATTAACCTGGGCGAAAACGGATCACCAACCACCACTACATTTGATAATGCAGCAAGAACATCTGTTGGTCAGAGCCAAAGCGAAGCAAGCCGCTTCCAGCAAGACCATACACTTAGTTTCGACAAGCGTATCGGAAACGGACATAATATCAATGCCGTAGCTGGTTTTACTACCATCTACAACAAAAGTTCTTCCGTAGGAGGTACCCGCAGAGATACATCAATCAATGTTCCCAATGATCCTGATTTCTGGTACCTCGGTATCATCAATATCAATAACCCGATTTCAAACTCAGGTGGTGGTACGGAAAATGCCATCGCTGGTGGTTTTGCAAGGGTTGGTTATTCTTATAAAGGAAAATACCTGCTGAATGCAACGGTAAGAAGAGATGGTAGTTCAAAATTTGCACCTGAAAACCGTTGGGGTACTTTCGGAAGCGTTGGTGCCGGTTGGGTTGTGAGCGATGAAGCTTTCTTCTCTAAAGTGAAAAAAATCAATTTCCTTAAACTTCGCGCAGCATGGGGCTTAACAGGTAATGCAAATGGTTTTGCAGATAACCTCTGGAGACCAGGTATTCAGAATGCCTCAACCGCCATTTTTGGAGATAATGTATACAGCTCAATACAAGCTGCTTATATCCCTGATCCAAACCTGCATTGGGAAAAAGTTAAGGGTATAGATATTGGTATTGACCTTAGAGCTTTTGATAATAAGTTAAACGCAGAAATTACTTATTATAACAGAACAACCACAGATATCCTAACAGGTGTTACCCTGCCAAATGAAACCCGCAGTTATTTTACCAACCTCGGTAGCATTACCAACAAAGGAGTAGAAGTAAACCTGGGATGGACTAACAACATCGGCAAAGATCTTTCTTACCGTGTAGGAGCTAATTTCAGCTATAACCACAATGTGGTGAACTCAATTGGTAACAATTTCAATTTCTCCATCATTGGTAATGGCGGTGCAAACCTTACTACCACCGGAAGATCAATTGGCTATTTCTACGGATACACCCAAACAGGAATCTATCAGTCAACAGCCGATTTACAAAAAACAGCTGCATTCACCAATTCATTACCTGGTGATATCGCTTATGCAGATATCAATGGCGATGGACAAATCACCCCTGCCGACAGAGGTTATATAGGAAGTCCATTCCCTCCATACAGCTTTGGCGGTAATATCGCTATCAGTTATAAAGGATTTGATTTTGAGATTGAAGGTCAGGGTATGGCTGGACATAAAATTTATACGCAGCGTCGTACCGCAACTTTCGCAGTGCTGAATTATGAAGCTAATCGTTTAAATGCCTGGACTGCTCCCGGAACAAACAACGTAGAACCAATTCTTGATAATACACGTGGTAATAATTTCCTCATGAGTACCTATTACTTAGAGCCAGGTGATTATTTCCGTATCAGAACCTTACAGATTGGTTATACGTTCAAGAAAACGCTGTTATCAAAAATTGGTATTCAGCGTGCAAGGGTTTACCTGAATGGACAAAACCTCAAAACATGGAGCAAGGTAACCGGTTATTCTCCTGAGCCACTTATCGGAAGCATCCTGGGTGGTGGAGCAGATAATGGTGCTTATCCTGTACCATCTATTTATTCTCTGGGTATCAATCTTACATTTTAAAAGACTTTATAAACTAGTTATATGAAATCGTTTAAACAAATATTCCGAATGACTTACCTGGTTCCTGTAACCATGAGTATGTTGTTAATGGGGACCGGATGTAAAAAACTCCTCGATACGGAACGTCAGGGCGCTTATGATGCAGACAACTACCCATATCCAGGTGGCTCTGGTCCTTACGATCAGTTTATTTTCGGCGCTTACAATGAACTGAGGAACTTTAATGTGCATAGCCAGGCATTTATTACCGCTGCAAGTATTCGCAGCGATGATGCTGATAAAGGAAGTACACCAGCCGATGGTGGTTCTAATGCCATCACTATGGATAATTTCCCTGTTTTGCCAAGTAATGGCTTTTGTAATACCCTATGGTTAGGTTATTATACCATGATTACCAGGTGTAATAGCGCCATTAATGAAGTAAATACCAACACTACCATTACGGCCACTGATCAGATCAAACAGCAAACAATTGCAGAAGCAAGATTTTTAAGGGCTTATGCATATTTCAACCTGGTGCGCTTTTTCGGAAGGGTTCCATTGATAGATAAACTGTTTGATAATCCAGCCCAACAAAACAATGTACCCCAAAGTACAGCAGCACAGGTATATGCGTTCATTGAATCGGATCTGGTATTTGCAGCCTCAAATCTCCCTCCATCATGGGATTCAAAATTTGTTGGACGCGCAACAAGAGGCGCAGCAAATGGTTTACTGGCTAAAGTTTATCTGACTCAGCAAAAATGGAACGAAGCCATGGGCGCGGCTAATGCTGTTATGTCATCAGGTCAATACGATCTTTCTACATCTTATGACCGAATTTTCCGCGAAGAAGGGGAGAACAGCAAAGAATCAGTATTTGAAGTACAGGCTACAGCAACGGCTGCCATTCCAAGTAACAATGGTGTACAATACGCACAAATACAGGGTGTAAGAGGTGCTGGTATCTGGGATCTCGGATGGGGTTGGAACACACCAACAACTGATCTTGAAGCCGCTTATGAAGCAAATGATCCAAGGAAGAACAGAACCATCATGTACACCAGTACAAATACTACTACTTATCAAACCCTTTATGGAGAGAACCTCCCAACTGGTTTACCTAATCCCCGCTACAATAACAAAGTATATACTAACCCTGCTTTGCGTGCTTCTATCGGAAACAGATTTGGTTACTGGATGAATGTGCGTATACTACGTTATGCCGACGTTGTTCTTATGTATGCAGAAGCAGCGAATGAAGTTGGAGGTACTGCGAATATTACAGCGGCAAGAAATGCATTGAATTCGGTACGCGCAAGGGCTCGCGCGGGTAATAACGCCATTCTGCCAGACGTAACAGCAACAGATCAGGCAACATTGCGTGATGCAATTAGAAAAGAGCGCCGTGTAGAATTGGCGATGGAACACGATCGTTTCTTCGACCTGGTACGTTGGGGAGTAGCGCAAACTGTATTGAATGCGCACGGTAAAACAGCTTTCAGCAATGCAAGAGATGTTTTATTACCTATTCCACAAACACAGATCGATTTAAGTGCAGGAGTGCTTACACAGAACCCTGGCTATTGATTCCTGAATCTTTAAAAAAATTACATCATGTTATTGTCAACATCACATAAAATAACCAGGACCCTGCTCATCGCATCAATTGCAGTAGCAGCAGTATCCTGTAAGAAAGATGGTAACCCTAATAATCTACCGTCGGTAAGCACAGCAACCTACGAAGGAACCATCGACGGATATAAAAGTTCTGATGACGTTTTCCCAGATAACCTTATTGCTTACTGGAGTTTCGACGACACCAAAAATGAACTGAAAAGCGGAACAGCACCAGGCTCAACTGCTAATGATGCTTTTGTGGCTGGTGGTGTTCGTGGTAAAGCACTTAGCCTTACTGCAGGATACCTGTATTTCCCTACACAGTTCCAGGCTTTTAAAACAGCATCATTCAAAAGCTTTACCATCAGTGCCTGGGTTAAAATCCTGAACAATGGTACTAAAAGAACGATGCTGTTTCAATTGGCCCGTCCAGGTGTTTTTAATGGTAATATCAACTTTGCGTTGAACACACAATCATTCCCGGCATCTAATACCACCACCTTCCGTATACAACCTACTTTCAGTACTGTTGGTGGCGGAACGCAGGATAACCTCAACAACAATTTATCTCCTACCATTGGTATGGATAAATGGACACATATCCTGTTAACCTATGAAACAAATACCGGTGTATTTGATATCTGGGCCGACGGTGTTAAAGTTGGTGGATTCCCTAACAGGGGTGTAGGTAATAACCTCTTCAATTCTTATGAACCCAGTGAAGTAATCATCGGCTCAAACTACAATGGTATTCCGGGTAAATCTGTAAGCACAGACGTAAGTTTTGCACCTATGACAGGTCAGGTTGATGAGATCCGCATTTATAACCGTGCCCTGCCTGATGCGCAGATTAAATCGCTGTTTAACTTAGGTAAAGCGAATAAATAATCTATTCATTAATAGCGGGCAGACCAGTACTAAATACTGGTCTGCCCATATTTTATGGTCGCCCAAAAAAACAATCTATGCGTTTGATAGGTATCACCTTTGCATGTTTACTACTAAGTTCATGCAAACCCATGGCACAACAAAAAAATGCCCTAACCAATAATGCAGTCGTTTTTGCATCTGCCGAAGACGAAAAAATATTTACCGATGTAGAGCGTGCCACCTTCCAATATTTTTGGGATGGGGCAGAACCGAATAGTGGTCTTGCCAGAGAACGTTACCACAATGATAATATCTATCCACAAAACGATAAGCATGTGGTAACAAGTGGAGGTGGCGGATTTGGTGTGATGGCCATTCTTGTTGGAATTGAACGGAATTTCATCACCAGGAACCAGGGTAGGGAAAGACTCGAAAAGATTGTTGGATTTTTGGAAAAAGCAGATCGCTTTCATGGCGCATGGCCACACTGGTGGAATGGCGAAACCGGAAAAGTACAACCCTTCAGTCGCTACGATGATGGTGGTGATCTTGTTGAAAGTTCTTTTATGATCCAGGGACTTTTATGCGTGCGTCAATATTTTAAAGATGGTAACGCCGCTGAAAAAGCACTTGCAGGAAGAATTGATGCGCTATGGAAAGAAGTTGATTTCAACTGGTACCGTAACGGAAAAAATGTATTGTATTGGCATTGGAGTCCTAACAATGAATGGAAAATGAATTTTCCGGTACGTGGTTATAATGAATGCCTCATTATGTATGTACTTGCTGCATCATCGCCAACACATGGAGTACCAGCCGAAGTATACCACGAAGGCTGGGCACAGAATGGATTAATTAACCAACAACCTTCCGGTTACAAAGACATCAAATTGCAAATGCACCATCAGGGTGATGCAGACCTTTCTGGTCCTTTGTTCTGGTCGCATTATTCTTACCTGGGTCTTGACCCACGTGGATTAAAGGACAAATACGCAGACTATGGCAAAGAAAATATTAACCATGCCCGCATCAATTACCAGTGGTGCGTAGATAATCCTAAGAAATTTATCGGGTATGGACCTGATAGCTGGGGACTCACCTCCAGTTACTCCGTAAAAGGGTATGCGGGTCATGCACCGGGTGAAAAAAGGGATATCGGAGTTATTTCGCCTACAGCAGCGCTTTCTTCTTTTCCTTATACACCTAAAGAATCAATGGCAGCTATGAAAAACTGGTACCTCAACAAGAAAAACAATCTATGGGGGCCATTTGGTTTTTATGATGCATTCAGTGATACAGAAAACTGGTACCTGCCAAGGTATCTCGCAATTGACCAGGGGCCTATTGTAGTGATGATGGAAAATTACCGCAGCGGTTTATTGTGGAATCTTTTCATGAGCTGCCCCGAAATTCAAACAGGATTAAAAAAACTGGGATTTGAAAGTCCGCATATCAAATAAATCATCCACCATGCGTAAACTATGTCTTTCTCTTTTGCTTTTGGTAACGGCAACAATACTAAAAGCGCAAGACTTAAACCTGTTCGAAAAGCAATGGCTTACCCAGAATGGGGATACTATGCCTTTTAGGGTGTTACTGCCAGAAAATTACGATCCGGCTAAGAAATATCCGTTGGTGCTTTTCCTGCATGGAAGGGGAGAAAGTGGCAACGATAACGAAAAGCAATTGACCCATGGGGCAAAGATGTTTTTACAGGATAGTATTCGTAAAAATTATCCAGCCATTGTAGTATTTCCCCAATGTGCCGCCAATAGTTACTGGAGTAATGTACAGGCTGTAATGAATGGAAGTAAAACCGGTAAAAGGACCTTCTATTTTGTCCCGGTAGGTGAACCATCAAAAGCAATGGTTATGTTACAATCGCTGGTAGGGAATTTATTGGAAAGATATCCGGTAAAGCTAAATCAGGTTTATGTGATGGGCCTGTCAATGGGCGGAATGGGAACTTTTGAACTGGTTAGACGAATGCCAGGACTTTTTAGTGCCGCCATTCCCATTTGTGGGGGTGCGCACCCGGCAACTGCTCCTCAATTGGTAAAAACCAAATGGTGGGTATTTCACGGAGGGAAGGATGATGTGGTGTTGCCTGCTTTCTCAGAACAAATGGTTGAGGGATTAAAGAAAGCTAAAGAATCCGTTCAGTTTACCCTGTTCCCCAATGCAAACCACAATAGTTGGGACCCCACTTTTGCGGAACCTGGTTTATTAAAATGGTTGTTTTCTCAAAAAAATAGACAGGATAATAACTAAAGGCAGGAAATTGGATTATTAAGCAAGAAAAGCCATCCGTTAACTGGGTGGCTTTTCCTATTTAACTCCCTGCGAAAACTCCGTTAACCCATTTCTCTGCGGTGACTTTACTCCTTATAATATGTCTACAAACGAGATAGTCAATAAAAAAGCCACCCAGTTGCATTTTGGATGGCTTTACTCTATAAAGTTACGATTTTAATTAGAATCTTTCTAATTTAGAAAAGAAAAAATCTCCTTCAATCACCGCATTTTCATCGCTGTCGCTGCCATGCACTGCATTTTCGCCTACAGAAGCTGCATATAACTTACGGATGGTACCTTCTTCAGCTTGGGCCGGGTTGGTAGCACCAATCAATTTGCGGAAATCAGCTACTGCATTTTCCTTCTCAAGGATAGCAGCCACGATTGGACCACTGCTCATAAATTCTACCAGTTCGCCAAAAAAAGGACGCTCACGGTGAATATCGTAGAATAAACCGGCCTGCTCTGGGGTAAGGCGTGTCCATTTCATTGCTTTAACACTGAATCCGGCTTTAATGATCTGATCAAGGATGGCACCGGTATAACCTTTTGAAGTGGCATCTGGCTTAATCATGGTAAATGTTCTGTTGCTCATATATACTTGCTTTATCTATTTCGGCCGCAAAAGTACGTCAAACCGGGACTTTTTGTGGACTAAATCACAGGTATTTTGTTAAATGGGGCTAAATTGATTTGCCGAAACAGTCTGGAAACCCCAATTTTGCCGCCACGCTATGATGCAGTCGACTGATTTATTTTTCCCATCCCTGAACCAGCCATTTAAAGCTGTGATTACCATGCACCAAAAACCCGATGGCGATGCCATGGGTTCGGCACTGGGACTCTACCATTTTCTTAAAGCACTGGGACACGATGTACAGGTTATTTCGCCCACCAATTGGGCAGGTTTTCTTAACTGGATGCCAGGAGTAGATACCGTTATTGATTATGAAGCCAAACAACATTTGGCTACCGAACTGGTGAACAATGCAGGAGTTATTTTCTGTCTGGATTTTAATGTGCTGCACCGTACGAAACACATGGAACAGGTGTTAACAAATGCAAAGTGTACCAAAATACTTATAGATCATCACCAGCAACCACAGGTAGAAGCGTTTACCTATGGTACAAGCGATACCAGTAAGAGTTCAACCTGTGAAATGGTGTACGACTTTATCATGGCTTCTGGTCATGGTAATTTACTGGATGTTACGATGGCTGAATGCCTGTATACGGGCTTGATGACCGATACCGGGTCTTTCCGTTTTCCGGCAACTACTGCCTCTGTACATCGCATGGTGGCACACCTGAAGGATATTGGTCTTAACCATACCAGGGTACACGATTTTATTTACGACAGCTTTCTGGAAAACAGGTTGCGCTTTATCGGGCATGCACTGCTCAACCGAATGGAAGTTTTATATGAATACAATACAAGTCTGATGTATATTACAAAGGCTGATTTGCAAAAGTTTGATATTAAAACCGGTGATACAGAGGGTTTGGTAAATTACCTGCTCACTATTCAAGGTATTAAACTGGGCGCAATCGTGATAGACCGCGACGAAGAAAGAAAATGGAGCTTTAGGAGTAAGGGCGATTTTGACGTGAATACCTTTGCCCGTGAGCATTTTGAAGGAGGCGGACACAAAAATGCAGCAGGCGGAAGAAGCAGTGAAAGCCTTGAGGCAACAGTAAAACGTTTCAAAGAAATCATAAAAACCTATCAAAATCAACTACAATAAACAATGATGAGAACAACCACCTCGCTGTTACTGGCGATCGTATTGCTTGCAAGCTGTAACCAATATGAAAAAGCACCTTCCGGAATGACGTACAAGATCAGCGGGACGAGCAAAGAAAAACTGAAACATGGACAGTTTGTTAAGATGCACATCGAATACAAACTGAAATCTAAAGACACCATCTTACAATCGTCTTACGATAACCTGCCTGTATATTTCCCTGTAGATACTGCCCGTCTGGGTAAACATACATTCACTGAGATCATTACACTCTGCGGTGCTGGTGATAAGGTAGACTTTACCTTGTTCATTGATACACTGAAGAAAATGCAGGTGATGGAATACAATGATATGTTTAAAGAAGGCGATCTGATCAATGGCCGCTTCGAAATCCTCAAAGTATTTAATACACAGGATGAAGTGAAAGCGGATTATGAGAAAGAAATTGCAATTGAGAAACAAAAAGAAATCAATGCAGTAAAAGAATACGCTAAGAAAAAGAACTTGAAAGTAACTTCAACCAATTCAGGTCTGCAGGTTGAAATTCAGCATGCAGGAACAGGACAGAAAGCCGATTCTGGTTATACTGCGATTGTACGTTACAAAGGATATTTCCTGGGTAAAACAAACGAAGGAAAAGTATTTGAAACCAATATGGATCCAAATGCTCAACCCATCACTGTAGATATGGGTACTGGTGCCGTGATGCCAGGATGGGAAGAAGGATTACGTTTCTTCGGAAAAGGTGGTAAGGGTCGTTTGGTTATACCAGCTATGCTGGCTTATGGCATACAAGGTTCAGCACCTGTGATCCCTCCATTTGCTAATCTGGGCTTTGATATTGAAGTGGTAGATATCGTGAAATCCGCTCCAAAACCAGCAGAAGGTACAGCGCCTGGTAATATTCCAATGCCGCGTTAGTTAATGGTCCATAGTCCATAGACCATAGTAAGGCAATGGACCATGGACTATGGTCTACAAGACACGAGCTACAAGTGTCTCGTTCATTTGAACACGGATTTTCATGATAGGTCATGAAAATCCGTGTTCTTTTTATAACAGGTAGTACATAAAATGAGGTCAGAAATTTCTTTAGCAGAAATCCTAAACCAAGCACCAATCAAAGCATGCAGCCTGCAGCCATTGCTGTCCGGGGAAAAATAGCACTTTTCTCTAAAATGCTTTTACAGCAACCATCTTGTCGCAGTTTGAAAATGGAATCCTTGCTTTTAATTAGTCTGTAACGATAACTTAAGCAATAAGTAAAATCGATCAGTCTGTTGTTCCAAATTGCATGTTACTCCCGGGCCGAATGGCCCCGTACCTGTTCCCAGACTCCATTGGCCTCTGCCTAAATCTGCTGCGCATGATTTAGGCTGTCTTTGCTACGCTCGACACCGACCCCAATGAGGTCTGTCCACAGGTACTGATTGTAGTCAATCTTTTTTATCTCCCCTAAATACCAGGCTTCTGTTTATTATATCGCTCAACAATTGCTTGCAGCTTATGGCTCGTAGCTCATAGCTCACGGCTCATAGCCAAATTTTCCCCGGACAACAATGGCCTACAGCCTGTAGCTTGCAGCTTTTTATAGTTTCAGAAATCTGGTAAGTTTAATAGCTTCCATCGCTTCCTTTACATCGTGTGTGCGGATGATATGAGCGCCCCCTAATAAGGCAGCAGTATGCAATACAGTACTGCCATTTAAAGCTTCTTCGACACTGATGCCTAATGTTTTATAGATCGTAGATTTTCGTGAAACACCTATCAATACTGGTTTTCCCAGGGCAACAAAACTTGAAGTCTTGCGAATAAGCTGAAAATTCTGATCCGGTGTTTTGCTAAAACCAAATCCTGGATCAAGTATGATATCCGCTATGCCAGCAGCATAGCATTGTTTCATCCTTTCAATGAAATAATCCATTACATCGGATACTACATCTGTGTAAACAGCCGATTTATGCATTGAATGTGCATCACCTGCTACATGCATGCATATGTAGGATGTTTTTAAATCTGCCACCGTAGCTAACATCGCTTTATCAAAATTACCGCCACTGATATCATTAATCATCGAAGCGCCCATATTAGCGGCCTGTCTGGCAACCTCACTATAAAAAGTATCAACTGAAATTATGGCATCTGGAAAGGCTTTTGAAATGGCTTCAATAGTACCACTGAGTCTGCTTATCTCAGCCTCTGGCCCTACAATTTCACTACCCGGACGGGTGCTTTGTGCCCCAATATCGAGGATGGTGGCGCCTTCTGCAATCATCTTTTCAGCCTGAGCCAAAGCCAATGTTACACTGTTCTTTCTGCTGCCTTCATAGAACGAATCGGGTGTAACATTAATGATGCCCATAACAATGGGCTCGTCAATTGTGAGTAATCTTCCTTTGCAGTTCAGTGTAAACATTGCTGGTTTCATTTATATTGCATCCACAGAACAAAGATATTATCAAAGCCCTTAACAGGTTTCGGAAAAATGAGTAATACGAATCAACAATATGATGCAGCTATTGCCAGTTGCAAGGATATATTCCTAAAAAAGACCAAAGACTATGGTACTGCATGGCGCGTGTTAAGAACTATATCAGTAGTAGACCAGATTTTTATTAAGGCACTTCGCATCCGTAATATACAAGACCTTAAAACACAAAAGATAGGAGATGATATTCCTTCAGAGTTCAAAGGGATCATTAATTATGCGGTAATCGGACTGATTCAACTTGAGCTGAATAATCCCCAGGTAGAAGATATGCCGGTTGAACAGGTAGATGAACGCTATAATCGCTATGTGGCATTTGCAAAAGCTACCATGCTCGATAAAAACCATGATTACGGTGAAGCATGGCGCGAAATGAGTCAGGAAAGTTTTGCCGATCTGATTCTCGTTAAACTCCTTCGTATCCGGCAAATATTGGATAATGACGGCAAAACCCTCATCAGTGAAGGCATTGATGCGAATTATGTAGATATAATCAATTATGCAGTTTTTGCGCTGATCCTGATTGAAGAAGGAAAACATGCTGCATAATATAGCTAGCGTTGTATTGATCAGTAAAAACCAAAATAAACAAATGAAAACATTTGTATCACTTATCCGATGGTTTGTAGGACTCCTGTTTATTTTCTCCGGACTCATTAAGGCCAATGATCCACTAGGATTGAGTTATAAAATGCAGGAGTTTTTTGAAGTGTGGGGATGGCATTTCCTGAATGATTATACCCTGGTTTTCTCACTGATCATGAACGTGCTGGAAGTAGTGGCAGGTGTTGCTGTAATAGTTGGCTGGCGCAAAAGAAGTGTTAGCTGGATGCTTTTACTGCTGATCCTGTTTTTTACTTTTCTTACCGGATATGCACTGTTCTCCGGAAAAATTAAAACCTGTGGTTGTTTTGGTGATTGTTTGCCTTTAACACCTGCTATGTCATTCGGGAAAGACCTGCTCTTGCTTGTATTGATCCTTATTCTATTGTTTACCAACAAAAAGGTATCATCCATGATGAGTGAGTCTGGAGCCATTATGTATGTAATACTCAGTTTGTTTGCTACCGCAGGTTTACAATGGTATGTATTAAAATATCTGCCACTGGTAGACTGCCTGCCCTACAAAAAAGGGAATGATATAGTTGAACAGATGAAAACGCCTGTTGGTGCCATACCAGATAGTTTTGCTATCGAGTTTGAATATAAAAAAGATGGTAAATCGGTATTCTTTGATCAGTCATCCTTTCCGGATGATTTTGATTCTACCTATGAATATATCAACCGCAAAGACAAACTAGCCAGAAAAGGGAATGGACTAGCGGCAAAAATTGTTGACTTCTCCCTTCAAAATCTCGATGGCGCAGATACTACTGATGCTGTTTTTGCCAACAAAGAGCCTTATGTGCTGATACTAGCAAAAGACATGAGCAATGCAGCAAAATGGAAAGAGAAGTTTAATGCACTGAAAGAGAAATGGCGGGCAGCAAACAAATCAGTGGCTATTGTAACAGCAGAGGCAGAAAAAGCATCACAACTATTTCCAGGTACAGCTATTATTCGTTGCGACGCAACAGTTATAAAAACTGCGGCAAGGGTTAACCCAACCTGCTTTTTGATGTCAGGCTCACGAATAACCAACAAATTACCACTTTTAGTGGCCGATGAACTGATACCATAATTTGCTTCATGCTACAATACCTCTTCAAAAAAATAAGTTATGGTCTGCTGGTATTGGCAGGGGTGGTGGTGATTGTATTTTTTTTGTTTCAGGGCTTTGGTGATCCTGCCAGACTGGTGCTAGGTCAAACAGGCGATAGCGCCACCATACAGAATATCCGTAAAGAGCTGGCACTCGATCAGCCGAAGTGGAAACAGTTTGTGTATTACCTCAATGATGTATCACCAGTAAGTATTCATAGCAAGACAGAAATTGAACGAAAAGAATTAAAGGGCATTTTTATTGGTGGCGAAACAAAATTTGCGCTTAAAGTTCCTTATCTCCGAAAATCCTATCAAACCAAAAAAGATGTTTCGGCGGTACTTTCAGAAGCTCTGCCAGGCACAATTGTACTTGCCTTTGCGGCCATGGCTTTTGCCACCATCATGGGTATTATTTTGGGCGTAATAGCAGCTGTTAAAAAAGATACCTGGATGGATACCAGCTCTGTATTTGCCAGTGTGCTGGGCATCTCTGCACCTTCCTTTTTTATGGGAATTGTATTGGCCTATTTATTTGGATTTGTATTCAGTAACTATACCGGACTCGAAATGACCGGTAGTCTATATGATATCGATCCATTCAGAGGACGTACGCTTCAACTCCGGAATTTGGTATTGCCAGCAATAACCTTAGGTATACGTCCACTGGCCATCATTACACAATTAACACGCAGTGCTATGCTTGATGTACTGAATCAGGACTATATACGCACTGCCAAAGCCAAAGGACTTGGACAAAGCACCATTGTATTAAAGCATGCTTTGCGTAATGCGCTTAATCCTGTTATTACAGCGGTCACAGGTTGGTTTGCTGAATTATTGGCCGGGGCATTTTTTGTAGAATATATTTTTGGCTGGAAGGGAATAGGCAAAGTAACCGTAGATGCCCTAGAAAAACTCGATTTCCCAGTAGTAATGGGCAGCGTTTTAATAACAGCAACCTTCTTCATATTTGTAAACATGATCGCCGACCTGCTGTATAGCGCAGTGGATCCGAGGATTCGTAAATGAGGGGATGTGAATTGTGAATGTAGATGTGAATTGTCAATTGTGAATGGTGAATTAAGGAGATAAATGAGAATAATGCCAACTTTACAAACCTTATTGACAATTCACAATTGACAATTCACACTTGACAATTCACGTCTGACAATTCACATCTCACTGTATAACCACTTCATTAATCACGGTTTCTCCAAATGCTTCATTGACCCGTTCAATAATCTGGGTTTTCTGGTAAAGGAGTTCGTTTTTTAAAGGGCCGACGCTGGTGGTGATAAAGAGTTTTTGATTGATGATCTGAATTTTGTCTGTGTACCTTGCAATGGTTTTTCCCATCAGTTGTTCCCATATCTCTTCTATCTGAACAGCACGAACACCGTTCTTTAAATTACTCTTACGCAAAAAGCCTTTGATGGCATCGCCGATATGGAATTCAGACATGGTGTAAAGGTACTGAAAAGTGAAAAGTCAAAAGTAAAAAGTCAAAACTCAAAATTTTCAATAGGCGATCATGGGTTGGTATAAATAAACTGACTTCTGAAAGGTTACTTTAAAATCTATTATGTATTAATAATAAATACCCTAAATGAAATTAAAGCGAAATGGGTTATTATCTTTTTTTACTTTGGTAATCTTTTATGCATTATGTGTGGCAACAACTGTTAATGATCCAGACAAAATGTCTGCTGAGAAATCAGGTTCTGAAGTAAATGAATGGGCGATTAATAAGGGGCGATGTAATTTTCTTCAGTATTGTAAGCCTTGTCATGTTTCAATTGAAGAAAGCAAGATCGATAATCCACTTAATGGTTTATTTAAGCGACTACCAGAACCTGCTGATAGGTATTTTGTTCGGTTCATTAGCGATTCAAAATTATTAAGAGATAATGGGGATGATTACGCAATAGCAGTACATCAATCCTGGGAAAGCAATTATAACCATAAGTTCAAGTCCGTTTTTTCTGCTGATGAGTTTGCAGAACTCATTGCTTATATCAAGCATCAATAAAATAGGCAGTATAATTGATTTAGATTAGTCCATGGACTGGGTCTAAGTTGAAAAGAAAAAGAGACCGATTTACGCACTAAGATTTATCATTTGGAACTTTATCTGGATATCGGCTAATTGTTGTTTTAGTCTTTCCGGGTGGGTGTCGGTGATGAATACCTGACCATCACTTTCGGCGCAGACCCAATGGAGAAGCTGACTCATTCTATGGTCATCCAGTTTTTCAAATACATCATCAAGCAATAGAATCGGTGTAAAACCTTTTTGTTCCTTTAATATCTGCCATTCAGTAAGTTTGAGGGCAAAGAGTAAACTTTTTCTTTGTCCTTGGGACGCTTCATTTTTAAACAATTGCTCACCCATATGAAGTATTATATCATCTCTGTGGATACCTGAGCTGGTTCTTTGCAGTGCCAGGTCTTTAAGCCGGTTTTGTTGCAATAGGGTGGGGAAGTCTGTTTGTAACAATGGACTTTGATACGATAAGTTTATTCCGTCGTTGCTACGGGCAATTCGTTCATAGATACTGTAGGCGAGTGGTAAAAAATTCTGGAGAAAATTTTTACGGGTCTCAAATATCGCGGTACCTGATTTACTTAGTTGATCGTTTAAGATAGTGAATAAGGTTTCATCTTGTAAGCCCGTTTCTGCCACCTGCTTTAGCAGGCTGTTCCTCTGTTGTAAAATTTTATTGTAATCGATAAGCTGTTGTAAGTAATGTGGGTCGATCTGTGAGATAACAGTATCCAGGAATTTCCTTCTTTCTTCTCCAGGGCCGCTGATCAGTTCTACATCATCAGGTGCAATCATTACAACCGGTAACTTACCGATATGATCAGAGAATTTTTTATAGGGCTCCCCATCCAGTTGTAATTCCTTTTTTCCTGTTTCACGTACAATCAAAGTAACCGTTTTATCTATCGCTTCAACGGTGTATTGTCCGTGTAAGCGCATACCCAAACTACCGTGCTGTACATTTTGCAAATCAGGACGGGAAAAATAGCTTCTGGAGAAACTCAGGTAATAAATGGCATCCAACAGGTTTGTTTTACCGGTTCCGTTTGGCCCGCAAATACCTACAATCCTCTCACCAAAGTCGAAGGTTTGACCCGGATAATTGCGAAACTGAAGCAAGGAAAGTTGGTTGAGACGGAACATAGGCGGCAAATTAACACACCTCTTTCGGAATTAATCATGTGTGGTATCAATGAAAGCAATTATTTTTATTAAAAATTTGGCTTGAAGACGATATTATCTGGTCAGCAACTGGCATTAACGGTTAAAAGACTGGCCCATCAGATCCTGGAAAACAACGCAACGCTGGACAATACGGTTATTATTGGACTGCAACCCCGTGGCATATTTTTGAGTGATCGTATTGTTACAGAATTAGCATCCCTGGTTAATAAGGACACTATTGAATATGGTAAACTGGATATTACCTTTTACAGGGATGATGTTCGCAAAAGCCTGCATATTGCCAATACGACGGATATTCCATTTAGTTTGGAGAATAAGCACGTGATCCTGATCGATGATGTGTTATATACTGGAAGAACCATACGTGCTGCGCTGGATGCTTTATTGGCATTTGGACGCCCATCTAAAGTATCGCTCTGTGTGCTCATCGACCGGCGTTTCAGCAGGGAGCTACCCATACAACCCGATTTCACCGGCAAAACCATCGACACCATCATCTCCCAGAAAGTAAAAGTTTGTTGGAAGGAAAGAGATGAGGTGGATGAGGTTGTTTTGGTGTAGATTTTTGAATGTCAGATGGCAGATGTCAGATTTGAAATATTTGCTTGCAATAAATCTGACATCTGCCATCTGACATCCAACAATCCCTCTTGGTATTTATTTTTACTTTATCTTTGCTTTTTAATGAAACTCTCTACCAAACATCTCCTTGGTATTAAAGATCTCACAAGAGACGATATTCAATTAATTCTTACCACTGCCGAGCAATTCAAAGAAGTTTTACAAAGACCAGTTAAGAAAGTGCCTTCATTGCGCGATGTGACCATCGTAAACCTGTTTTACGAGAATTCGACGCGTACAAGGATGTCTTTTGAGTTGGCTGAAAGAAGGCTCTCGGCCGATGTACTGAATTTCGCAGCTACCACATCATCTGCGGCAAAAGGTGAGACCCTTTTAGATACCGTGAATAATATCCTGAGCATGAAAGTGGATATGGTAGTAATGCGACATAGCGCATCTGGTGCTCCCCACTTTCTGGCAAAACATATTCCTGCAGCCATTGTAAATGCTGGCGATGGTATCAATGAACACCCTACACAGGCATTATTAGATGCTTTTTCGATGAAGGAAAAACTTGGGAAACTCGAAGGACTAAAAGTAGCCATCATAGGAGATATTATGCATAGCAGGGTGGCATTGAGTAACATGTATCTGCTTCGCAAAATGGGTGCTGAAATAACCATTGCAGGTCCGCCCACACTTATTCCGAAATATATACAGGAAGCGCTGGACGTGCGGGTTGAATATAACCTCAAGAAAGCGTTACAATGGTGTGATGTGGCCAATGTATTGCGTATCCAGCTGGAAAGGCAAAATCAACCGCTTTTCTCCTCACTTCGTGAATATAACCTGGCCTATGGCATTAACCGCAGATTGCTGGAAAGTCTGGGCAAAGAAATCGTAATCATGCACCCCGGACCGATTAACCGTGGCGTAGAGCTCGACAGCGATGTAGCCGACGGGCCATTCTCCATTGTGCTAAATCAGGTTGAAAATGGGGTAGCGGTTAGGATGGCGGTGCTGTATTTGCTCGCGGGAGCGTGAGGAACAGAGAAATAAGGAATAAGAAATAAGAAATAAGGAATGAGAAAGTGAGGGGTTTGGAATAAACTTTCTAATTTCTTATTCCTTATTTCTTATTTCTCTGTTTTCTTCCTTTTCTTCGTAGTCATAATCCTTTACCATGCGTATATGTTTATTCCCTGGTACATTCGATCCGGTTACGTTGGGGCATGTTGATATTATTAACAGGGCCTTGCCGTTGTTTGATCAGATTTATATTGGTATTGGTATCAACGCTGCCAAATCGCCTATGTTCAGTCCGGAGCAGAGAATGGAATGGTTTAGGGAAATTTACCATGATGAGCCAAAAGTGAAAAGTGTGGTGTATGAAGGACTTACTATAAACTATTGTAAAGAGATTGGGGCGAAATTTATTCTTCGCGGTATTCGGTACGTGAGCGATTTTGAATATGAAAAAACCATTGCTGATGCTAATCGTACACTGGATAAAAATATAGAAACGATATTCCTTACCGGTGAACCAAAATATACTTCAGTAGCATCGACCATTGTACGTGATATCCTTAGAAATGGAGGGGATGCATCTCCATTTTTACCTGAAGCCGTTATACGGTCTATTAAAAAATAATTATGTCCATCTGGTTTAACCCTTCCTTATCTATATCCGACGTACAACCTCTCGGGAAAAATACCATGGGTGAACATCTTGGAATGGTATTTACTGAGATAGGCGACGATTATATTAAGGCTACCATGCCTGTAGATCATAGAACCAAACAGCCTTATGGTTTATTGCATGGTGGAGCATCCGTTGCACTTGCTGAAACACTTGGTAGTGTGGGCGCTGCTTTAACGGTTGATCCTTTAAAAGCTATTTGTGTTGGACAGGAAATAAATGCCAATCACCTGCGTAGTGTAAGAAGCGGACTGGTTACCGGTATTGCCAAACCTATCCATATTGGTGCCAGCTCACAGGTTTGGGAAATAAAAATTTATGATGAAAGAGAGAAGCTGGTTTGTATAAGCCGCCTTACAGTAGCTGTGTTAAAAAGCAGGGAGAAAGCTTAATTACTCCAAGCTTTCTGAATCTGTCAGCGTTAATTACCAATTTCTTATTTCAACATCTTGTAGTCATTGTTGTCCGGTAAAGACCGCTTCTAGCCGCTAGCTGCTAGCTTCTAGCTTTTTTTTGCTATTAATTTAACCATCCACAAGCGTAAATGTGGTAATTAGAATTTTTATTTAGGAATGATTTTTTTAAAAAAAATTCACAAGCCCTTTCATTTATTCAAATATTTGGAGAAAACCTAAAACAAGCACCAATCTATGCTAGCAGCTAGAGGCTAGAAGCTAGCAGCCTAAATTCACATCCCCAACTCACTCACGCATTTCTTCAATTCTGTGAGGTAATTGCCATATAGTTTCTTGAGGTACCATTTAGTGAAAAAGTAGAGTACTAATGCAAGTACAATCATGTAAACACCAAAGAAAGTGAGCACCTGCCATCTGGCGGTAAAGAAATGTTGGGCAAATTTATCTACCTCAGGTATGGAGACTGGCTGCATACTGGAAAGTATCAGTGAAAAAACAAAACATATCGGCAGCAGGGCCATGGAAAATTGGAAATAACGTTTTACGAATTCTTCCAGTAATGAAACAACAGACTGTAAATTGGCTTTTATCGGTTGTGAAGAGTTGGTGAGGTGATGTGTTCTTTTGTATAAATAGTATAAGATAAAGGTAAATGCAAACATCAAAATACTGAATACGCCAAAATAGAGGCGGATCGACCAATAGCTGGTAGAAAAAACGATATATAACATGGCTGCTATAAATAGCACACATAGTATCATTTCAATAATCAGGCTACGTTTTAGTTTACCGATGATTGAATTTGTCTTCCTTTTCAGTAAGGCTGCTATATCAGCATCACTCCGGCTGGCATGGTCCGTAGCCAGCTTTTGATTGAGTTGATATTTTAGTTCATCAAGTTCCATAACACTTCATTTATGCGGGGGTCATATATTTTTGAGTTGATTCCTTTAACCTGGATTTTATCCTGTTCATTTTCACGGCCACATTATTTGCAGTGATGCCCATCATGTCGCCAATATCATTGTAATTATAATCTTCCAGGTAGAGCATTACAATGGCTTTATCGATTTTTGAAAGCTCTCCAATAGCTGCATACATCGCTTTAACCTGTTCCTCTATTGGATCGTGTGCTTCAATATTGTTTAGTTCCGGTACCGTTTCAGTTGTGTAGATGTCTGGTTTTCTTTTTTCTTTACGGAAAAAAGTGATGGCAGTATTTAAGGCGATCCGGTAGAGCCAGGTAGAAAATTTAGCGTCGCCACGGAAACCGGCATAGGCTTTCCATGCCTGCAGGGTAATTTCCTGAAAGAGGTCTTCACGGTCTGCATGAGCATCCATATAAAGATTACACACTTTATGGATGATGCGTTGGTGCTCGTTTAACAATACTATAAATTCTTTCTCTCCAGGCATTGGTCTAAATTAGTACAATAGCGGTGTGAGTGTATAACCTTCTTTTTTTAATAGGGCAATCACTCCCTGTTTGCCTCCCAGGTGACCAGCACCTACTGCAAAAAAACTAGGCATGGCTGTCATTGCTTTTTTCATTACCGGAATCCATTTGTTATTACGGTTTATCAGCATTGCAGTTTCAAAGTTTGAGCTATCTCCATTATCCATGATAAAGCGGTAGAGTTTTTCTATGTTCCGCTGTTTATACACAGCCGACATTTTATCCATCATCTGTTTTACACTGTCATATTTTAAAACAGATTCTTTAAAAGCCTTCACCTGCGAAGAAAGCGGCTCCGCATTAATAGCATTGATCTGGTCGTCGATGGTTTCAAGTCCGGCAATAGTGAGTTTAAATTCCTTGGCCAACATTACAAATGCCATTTCAGGTTGCACTTTATCCTTACAAGTAATACTGCTCATCGCCAACATACTCATGGGTACAAATGGACTAAGCTGGTTAAACAACATAAGTGGCATGCCAGTTATTGTTTTGAAGCTGTCGCTGACTGCTTTGTAAGTTGATTCTCCCATAAGTTCACTAAGGCTGCCTTTAGTTAACCGCATTTTACTCATCAGGCTTAACTGCATACCTGGATCGTCCATGTCGAGTTCACCATAAAATTGTTTGCAGCTTTTTAGTTTGGCTTCGAGTGTGGGGGTAATAGTAAAATCATTTTTACACATCAGGTGAAATGTGCCAAAAATATAGGAGGGTTGCTTTAGCCCCTTACCAGTTATTTGCCATAAAAGTGAACTTGCCGGCTTTTTTTGGGCCTGAGATGCCAAGGGAAACCCTGCAATCAATAAAAAAAGGCCTAAAAGCCATTTGCTCCGCAACATGAAAGTCTTTATTTGTTTGTCGCAAGTTTAGCATAAATATTACGCTTCAAAAAAAATAGCCCCGTGTAGAAACACGGGGCGAAACCAAAACCAACTGCATACGTGCCAGGTGGCACGCTATGAAAAACCTCTTATAATATGCTGATCTCTTTAGGAGACAGTTTAACTTCTTCTTTTTTTGGCAGGAATACTTTCAATACGCCATTTTCATAACGGGCCTGGATAGCATCTGCATTGATTTTCTCGTCCAGGTTAAAGCTGCGTTTGAAAGAACGGAAATTGAATTCCCTGCGAATTGTTTTGTACGTTTTGTCTTCAGTCGTCTCTTTTTTCTCGTAGCTGATGGTCAATAAACCATTTTCTACATTCACCTTAAAGTCTTCCTTATTTCTACCCGGAGCATTCAATTCAAGGTGATAACCATCTGCTGTTTCATGGATGTTTACCGGAACAGTTGCATAAGCCAGGTTAGCATCTTTACCCCAGGTTGAAGGGAAATTGTTCAATAATTCATCGAACAGGCTAGCGAAAGGAGCGGTGTTGTGTTTTACGAGTGTCATATTCAGTGTTTTTTATGTTTTAAAATTGAATTCGAAATAACTTGTTCAAAGCCTGTACCAACGCTTTAAAAGTGCATTTTTGTGGTCAGAATGATTATTTGGAGCTTATGGCAAGCGCCATTATGACTGTTTTTGCGATTTAGAAGCGCCATTATGGCGCTTATTTAATTGTTTAGTGTTACAACTTTTAATCCTAATTTTGTGTTCTACAATTAAAAACAAGCGAATATGTATCCAGCAGAGATTGTGTTACCCATGAAAGCGGAGTTAACAGATAGTGGTTTTGAGGAGTTATTATCTGCTTCTGATGTGGACAATAAGTTACAGCAAAAAGGAACCACATTAGTGGTTATTAATTCTGTATGTGGTTGTGCAGCAGGCACTTGCAGACCAGGCGTGTTAATGGCAGTGCAAAATTCGGCCAAGCGTCCGGATCATTTAACCACCAGTTTTGCCGGGTTCGACGTAGAAGCGGTAAACCAGGTTCGTCAGCATTTATTGCCTTATCCGCCATCTTCACCAGCTATAGCACTGTTTAAAGACGGTCAATTGGTAAGTATGGTAGAGCGTCATCAGATAGAAGGTCGTCCGGCCCAGGTGATAGCACAGCACCTTATTTCTGTTTTTGATGAACATTGCAATTAATTTTCCCTTAGTTTTGTTCGAGGATGGGTTAGTAAGTACGGCTCCACTTTGGTGGAGCCTTTTTTTTGGATACCCCTCTGGAAAACAGTTTCATATTTTCTGACTATCATTGCAACTGTCTTTTATTGATTGATCATTACACCAGACAAATATGTACCCTAATTTATATTACGCATTTAAAGATCTGTTTGGAATTGAGTTGGGTGGATTAAAACTCGTGAACAGTTTTGGTTTTTTCGTTGCGCTTTCTTTTATACTTTCCGCCTGGATACTTACCCTTGAATTAAAACGGAAACAAAACCTTGGACAGTTTTCTTTTACGGAAGAAAAAATTATGGTAGGTGCACCGGCAGGCATAGCAGAGCTATTGGTAAATTTTTTACTGGGTTTTGTTTTCGGATTTAAAATACTGGGTGCATTTGTTATTGAATCAGCACTAAATGATCCACAATCTTTTATACTTTCCACAAATGGCAGCCTGCCGCTTGGAATACTGGTGGGCATTGTATTTGCCGGTTTGAAATGGTGGGAAAAAAACAAGCAGAAACTCGCTAAACCCGAAGAACGTATTATACGGATCTGGCCACACGACAGGGTAGGAGATATTGTACTGTATGCAGCTTTATTTGGTTTTCTTGGAGCAAAAATTTTTCACAACCTTGAAAACTGGAACGAGTTTGTAAAAGACCCGATCGGGGCACTTATTTCATTCAGCGGACTCACATTTTATGGTGGATTAATTTGTGCTGGTGCTGCGATAATATACTATGCACGCAAGCGAAAAATCTCCGTGATCCATCTCGCAGATGCAATGGCGCCTACCATGATGTTTGCCTATGCATTTGGCCGTATCGGATGTCAGGTAAGTGGCGATGGAGATTGGGGTATTGTTAATACAAATCCTAAACCATTCAGTTGGTTACCCGATTGGTTATGGGCCTATAACTACCCCCATAATGTAATCGGCGAAGGCAAACCAATTGCCGGATGCACCGGTCCTTATTGTAATGAATTGGTTCCGGCAGTTTATCCTACACCACTATATGAAATAATTGCCTGTTTGCTCCTTTTTGCCATTTTATGGGTTTACCGTAAAAAATTAAAGGTAGCTGGACAATTATCCGGTCTCTACCTCATTTTAAATGGCCTTGAACGATTTTTCATCGAAAAAATACGTGTCAACACTAAATACGAAGACCTCCCATTCCAACCCACCCAGGCCGAACTGATCTCATTTGTAATGGTACTTACCGGTATCGTGCTGATGATTAAGGCGAAAGATTGGTTTGGCGAAAAGAAATAAGACGTGAATTGTGAATGGTGAATTGTGAATGTTGAGTAGTAAATAGTCAGTAGTGAATTTAACGATGTGCTATATATATAATTGAATTTCAATTAATTATATATATTGCACTTTATTTTTTGCCCCTAATAGTCTCAACTTTAAGCCATCCCACTTCCATATTTCTTATTCCTTATTCCTTATTTCTCATTTTCCCCCTGTTTTCCACTCATCCTTGTTTAGCACCGTTCATTATAAAACTATGTACTATGCTAAACATAGTACATAGTTTTGTTCTGTAATTAGCAACAACGAGAACTAAAATAACAAGACATAATTATGAGAAATATTAAAAATTTACTGGCAGTTATCGCATTGTTAACTGGATCAGTGGCTGCACAGGCGCAAACAGCCAAAGTAAACGGCGCGGTGAGTGGTTCACAAAAACCTGTTGAAGCTGCTTCAGTAGGAATTTTGCGTGCAAAAGATTCTGCCATCGTTAAAATGGCTGTAACCGACAAAGCAGGTCAGTTTGAAGTGGAGAAACTGGCAGCAGGTAAATACCTGGTAATGGTACAATCTGTTGGTTATAACAAATTCTATTCTCCTTTATTTGATTTGGCGAATGGTCAATCTTATACTATTCAACCAATTACCCTTACTAATATTTCAAAAGAACTGGAAGGGGTAGTGGTAACTTCTAAAAAACCAATGATAGAGCAAAAGCTCGATCGCACAATCATTAATGTAGATGCTTCACCTACTAATGCCGGTGCAACGGTTTTAGATGTGCTGGAGAAATCACCGGGTATTTCTGTTGATAAAGACGGCAATATCAGTTTGAAAGGAAAACAAGGTGTGGTTGTATTGGTAGATGGTAAACCTACTTACCTGGGCGCACAGGATCTGGCTAATATGCTGCGTAATATGTCGAGCTCGAACCTCGAAACCATTGAGTTGATGACCAATCCACCAGCTCGTTTCGATGCTTCCGGAAATTCAGGTGTCATCAATATCAAAACCAAGAAGTCTAAAGTAATGGGTTATAATGCAAGTATCACCACCGGCTACACGCAAGGTGTTCTTCCAAAAACCAACCATAGTGTTAACCTGAATTACAGACAGAACAAAGTGAATATTTTTGGTAATGCCAGTTATAACTATAACGAAAACTTTGGAGATCTGAAAATTGACAGGAATTTCAGGAACCAGACAACAGGAGCCCTTCTAAGCTCTTTTGATCAATCTGCTTATAGTAGTCGTAATTCAAATAGTTACAACTATAAAATAGGATTCGATTATTTTATGAATAAAAAAACCACCATGGGCTTGGTTGTAAACGGCTATAGCAATGTGGGGGATGAGTATACTAAGAATACCACATTTATCAAAGACCCTGCTGGTTCTCTGGTAACACGTACACAGGCCATCAACGATGTTAACCTGAAATTTAAAAATGTTGGAGTTAATGCTAACCTTCGTCATGTGTTCGATAGCACTGGTAAAGAATTAACAATTGATGCTGATTATATCAACTATAGCCAAAATAACAGGCAGGTATTGAGCAATGAATTTTATGATCACAATGGCAATGTAAAATCACCCAATGAAATACTCAGGGGAATTCTTCCTGCCAACATCGATATCTATAGTTTTAAGGCAGATTATTCTCAACCAATGAAAGGTCAAATGAAATTTGAGGCAGGAGTAAAGAGTAGTTATGTGAATACCGACAATGATGCACAATATGCTAATTGGGATGGTGCACAATTTGTAAACGACAATACACGCAGCAATCATTTTCTCTACAAAGAAAATATCAATGCAGCCTATGTAAATTTCAATAAGCAATTCAATAAGAAATGGAGTGGTCAGTTAGGCTTGCGTGCTGAGAATACCAATATTACCGGCAACCAGCTTACTACCGGTGAAGTATTCAAACGTAACTATACACAGGTTTTCCCAACCATGTACATCGGTTATGCAGCAAATGAAAAAAATCAGTTTGCCTTAAGTTATGGTCGTCGTATCGATCGTCCGAACTACCAGGACCTGAATCCTTTCTTTTATTTCCTTGATAAATATACCTACCAGGTTGGTAACCCATATTTACGTCCGCAGTTCAGTCATAATATCGAGTTGAACCATACCTATAAAGGTTTCCTGAATACTTCACTGAACTATAGCAATACCAATGATATTTTACAGGATGTGTTAGAGCAGGTAGACAGCACCAATACTTCTTTTGTGAAGAAAGGAAATATCGCACGCAGACAAAACCTGGGAGCATCAGTAAGCCTTGGAATGCCTGTAACCAAGTGGTTTAGAACAAATGTCTATGTGAATGTGTTTTATAATCACTTTAAGGGATTTGTAAACAATGGTGATATATCAGTTGGCGCAACAGCGTATATGGCTAATATCTCCAATCAGTTTACCTTCTCTAAAGGATGGGGTGCTGAAGTAAGTGGATTCTACCGTTCAAAAAGTGTAGAAGGTGTACTGGTAGCAAAACCAATGGGTGCCATGAATATTGGTATCACAAAACAGGTATTAAAAAACAAAGGCATGATCAGATTGGTTGTAAGAGATGTATTATATACACAAATCTTCCGTGGATACAGCAAATACCAGAATGTTGATGTAAGTATTCGTCAAAATAGAGATAGCCGAATGGTTAACCTGAGTTTTACTTACCGTTTCAGCAAAGGGAAAACTGCTGCGCAACGTAAAAGAGGTGGTGCTAATGAAGAACAGAATCGTGTGAATTTAGGTGGAGGAAATTAATTCATCGGTGGATGGGCGGATTTAAACAGGATATTATATTTAATTTTCCATTTGAACCTAAATGATTCCGCTCATCCAATTTTGACATTTTTGTGTAGCAGGATAAAGTCAATTTAGCAACATTAAATTTGTTTTTTTTCTCATGTGCATTATATAGAAGGCGGCCCCGATTTCTATCGGGGCCTATTTATTTGGAGGAAGATCGAAAGTCCGGAAGTCCGAAAGACCGGAAGTCCGGAAAATCGAAAGAAGTATTAATGGATTTATGCCTCTTCGGACTATCGGACTTTCGGACTTCCTGACTTCCTGACTAACGTAGTTTCCAACTCCCCGTCTTATCTTTACATAAATTAATCGCTATGCCTTCATTCGATATTGCCAGCAAAGTAGACTTGCAAACTTTGGATAATGCCATTAATACCGTAAAAAAGGAAATCGCGGGTCGCTTCGATTTTCGGGATTCTCCGGTTTCTGTTGAACTGAATAAAAAGGATTTCGTTGTATCCCTGGAAGTTGAAAGTGATATGAAAATGAAGCAGTTAATCGATGTTTTAATCGGTAGAGCCATCAAACAGGGGATTGATGGGAACGCCTTCGATTTCTCAAAAGATGCCTATCCCAGTGGGAAAGTGGTAAAAAAAGAGGTGCCGGTTAGGAATGGTCTGAAACAGGACGATGCCAAGAAAATCGTTAAAATGATCAAAGACAGCGGTTTAAAGGTTCAGGCAGCTATTATGGACGATATTATCCGTGTTACAGCCAAGAAAATCGATGATTTACAGGATGTTATAGCAAAATGTAAGACAGGGGAGTTCGGTATTCCTTTGCAGTTTATTAATATGAAGAGCTAGGAGATGTAAGTCCGTAAGTCGGAAAGTCCGAAAGTCCGCAAGAAACAGGCACCGATACAACCATCTTTCGGACTTTCAGACTTGCCGACTTCCGGACTAAGAATACTGCCTTAATTTGGCAATTTGCTGCTTCCTGCTTACCTTTGCATTCCTTTAAAAATAAGCGTACGGCCAAATCCGTACCACCTAAAACAAATAATTATGAAACAAGGTATCCATCCAGAAAATTATCGTTTTGTTGTGTTCAAGGATATGAGTAATGGTTATTCATTCCTGAGCCGTTCAACTGCAGCTTCAAAAGAAACCATTCTTTGGGAAGATGGTAACGAATATCCGGTTATTAAACTGGAGATTTCAAATACTTCACACCCTTTCTATACTGGTAAAAACATGCTGGTAGATACTGCAGGTCGTATCGACAAATTCAAAAAACGTTACGAGAAGAAGAAATAATTTCAACTTCAATCATATTAAAGTCCCGCTTGTACCGCAAGCGGGACTTTTTTTTACCCAAATTTTCCGCTTGTCACCAACCACATCAATATGCTATTTAGCGCCTTTTAACCGCAGGATATTTTCGCACCATAATATTTAAAATGAAATTTTATGTGGTGGAATAAATGGGGCAGGTTGATGGCCGGAATATTATTAGTATCAGCCTGCTCAAAGAAATCAGACCAATTGCAACCAACTCCGCAATTGCCGCAAGAGCCGGTAAAAGGTAAACTGGCTAAGATCAGCTACGATAGCGGAGCCTATGATTCCCTTTATTATGATGCATCAGGAAAGTTGATCAAATATAAATCGGTATGGGTGCCGGGTTCAGGAACCAGCTTAACCTATTTCTTCGATTATGATATGTTGGGTAAACCAAGCCGTGTATATAGTGACCAGGGAGAAGAATATCGCTACAGTTATGAAAATGGATTACTATCTGAAGTGGGTTTGTACTTCGGAGGAATAAAAACAAGACATAAAGGTTTTACCTACAACCAGGGACAACTAACCTCCACACATACTTATGCCGATATACTGAGTAACCCCAATGACCAGGATTTTCTCGATATGTTTACCTATACCTATTACCCTGATGGTAACCTGAAAACAGAAACTTCATTTTCCGTGCATCCGGTTTCAGGATGGCCCGTTAAAGAAATGACCATTACTTATTCAGATTATGACAAAAGTTATAATCCGGAAGACGTGCTTAAACAACTGCCTTATTATTTCGGTAAAACATTCCTGAAAAATAATGCCCTTACACGCACGGCTAAAAATGAAAAGACAGGTGAAACATCTACTTATATTTTCTCCTACACTTATCACAGTTCAACATTACCCTTAACCCGTAAGTATGAATATTATGGAAGTGGAAATTGGCAGGAGGGATCTTGTATCTATTCATACTATTAAATTGCCGTTCATCTAAAATTTCGGAAAAATAGCCTGCTGCTGAAACGAAATTTCCATGAGCTGTGTCAGCAATAAAATGAAAACGAATAAAATGAGTAAAAGTAAATTTTTGTTGCCACTGTTAGTGGTTGCTTTTTTTTCCTGCGGAAAAGAATCGAATAAACCTAATCCTGCACCGGTAAATAATTTAACTGGTAAACTGGCAAAAGTAGATTTAGGTGTGGGTATCTATGACTCTTTGTTTTATGGACAGGATGGAAAACTCAATAAAATTTCAACCTATTACGAATCAGGTGGAACCGTAACTTATAAAGAGAATTATTTCTTCAGCTACAATAACAATGGAAAACCTGCATCTGTTCAAATTGAAAACGCAGACGAATACCGTTATACCTATATCAATGGTATAGTAGCTGCAGTAAGCAGATATGAAAACGGCGTAAAAACAAATTATAAAATCTACAATTATACTGCAGACAATCTGCTGGAATCAGTTGAACTTTATGAAAAACCTTTACAGGGAGGTGTTGGTTTTGCCTATACGGAAAGAACCGATTATACTTATTACCCAGGTGGTAACCTGAAAACAGAAACACAATACCAGATTGATCCCTTAGGACAAGCAATAAAACTGGTAACAACTATTTATGAGGATTATGATCAGCGAACTAATGTAGATACCGCTTTCCGTAATTTTCTTTATATGACAGGTATAAGTACCATGAAAAACAATGCCAGAAAAGTTACCAGACGAAATGAAACAACTGGAGCGGAGCAGGTATATTATTATCAGTTTGACTATGCCTCTAACAACTCGCCTTCTAAACGAATCATGAGGAGAACTCCTGGAGGTGCACCAGAAACTGAGATTGTTTATAGTTATTATTAATCTAATACACATAGCAACTGGAAGACCTGTTCATTCCAGTACTCAAAGCCCCGGATTCCTTTTTCCGGGGCTTTTTTGTGCATAATGTTCAAGTAAAATTCAAGTTGTACCTTTGCGACGTTAAAAAATAAACATGAAACTGGATATACTGGCATTTGGCGTTCATCCGGACGATGTAGAATTAGGCTGTTCCGGAACCCTGATGGCGGCGTTGGCCGAGGGGAAAAAAGTAGGTATTGTTGATCTTACCCGAGGAGAACTTGGCACGAGAGGTACACCCGAAACAAGAAAGTCAGAAGCTACAGCAGCCGCTGAAATTATGGGTGTAACCATTCGCGAAAACCTGGGTATGGCAGATGGCTTTTTTCAGAATGATGAAACCAACCAGCGCAAAGTCATTGAAATGATACGCAAATACCGCCCGGAAATAGTATTGGCCAATGCCCCGGAAGACAGGCATCCCGATCATGGCCGAAGCGCTAAACTTGTTGCAGATGCAGCTTTTCTGTCAGGGTTAAGAAAGATAGAAACAACCGTAGATGGACAGGCTCAGGAAGCATGGCGACCCACTTATGTATTTCATTATATCCAGGATCGGTTTATTCAGCCTTCTTTTGTGGTAGACATTACAAAGTACATGGATAAGAAAATTGAATCTGTATTGGCATATACCACTCAATTTAATAGTACCGGAGGCAATGAACCCCAAACCTATATTTCAACACCACAATTTCTGGAAACAGTAAAAGCCCGTGCCATGATGCTGGGTAAACGAATAGGAGTAGGGTATGCAGAAGGGTATATTACGGAGAAGATTATCGGTATCAGTAGTTTTGATGGGATTATTAAACACAGTACTTAAGCAGCTATAAGCTTCGAGCTGTGAGCTTTGAGCAGTTCGAAAGACTTTAAGATTGCTTATCAAATAAATATTTAAATAGCTCGTAGCTCATAGCTCAAAGCTCGCAGCTCAAAAAAATTATGTCAAAAATCCAAATAGGTCTTGTGCAGATGAGCTGCACGGCATCGAAAGAAGAAAATATGGCGAAAGCCATTGCGGGTATTCGTAATGCAGCCGCAAAAGGCGCACAAATCGTTTGTCTGCAGGAACTTTTTACCAGCCTATATTTCTGCGATGTAGAAGATTATGAGAACTTCAAACTGGCAGAAGCCATTCCCGGTCAATCAACCGAAACTTTAGCTAAAGTTGCTGCTGAATTGAACGTAGTGATTATCGCTTCTTTGTTCGAAAAAAGAACGGAGGGTTTGTACCATAACACAACAGCAGTGATTGATGCTGATGGCAGTTACCTCGGTAAATACCGTAAAATGCATATTCCGGATGATCCTGCTTATTATGAGAAATTCTATTTTACGCCTGGCGATCTGGGATATAAAGTTTTCAAAACAAAATATGCAACATTAGGTGTGTTGATCTGTTGGGATCAATGGTATCCTGAAGCAGCAAGGATTACAGCATTAATGGGCGCTGAAATTTTATTCTATCCAACCGCTATAGGCTGGGCAACTAGTCAGGATGAAGCAACCAACACCGAACAATACAATGCTTGGCAAACTATTCAAAGAAGTCATGCAGTAGCAAATGGTGTACATGTTGTTAGTGTTAACAGGGTAGGCTTCGAACAAAACGGCGCCATGAAATTCTGGGGCGGTTCTTTTGTAAGTAATCCATTCGGAACTCTATTGTATAAAGCTTCGCATGAAGAAGAAGAAGTAACCGTTGTAGAAATCGATACCCAAAAAACCGATCGATACAGAACACACTGGCCCTTCCTCCGTGATCGCAGAATAGACTCTTACCAACCCATTACTAAACGATACATCGATGAGGACTAATCTTTCTGTGTATTTCAGTGCCTTCAGTGGCAATAAATCATTTATTTAAAAGCTACCATCTTGACTACCCCAAAATCTCTCGGCTATTTCTTTCCCCCTGAATTCGCTGAACACGAAGCTACATGGCTTTCCTGGCCTCATAAAGAAGCAAGCTGGCCGGGGAAAATAGATTCTATTTATCCCAACTATGCGCTCTTCGTCAAATACCTTGCATTAAGCGAAAAAGTTCGCATCAATGTTGCCAATGAAGCCATGAAAATGATTGCCATCGGCCATTTGCAGCAAGCTGGTGTAAACATGACTCAGGTCGAATTCTTCATGCATCCTACCAATGATGCCTGGTGCCGCGATCATGGACCAGCTTTTTTAATCAATAATAATGCAGAACAGAGAAAAGTAATTGTTGACTGGAACTATAATGCCTGGGGCGGTAAATACCCTCCTTATGATCTCGATGATATCATCCCTACATTAATCGGAAAACATTTCGATATACCAGTGTACAATCCTGGCATCATCATGGAAGGTGGTTCGGTTGAATTTAATGGTGCAGGCACCGTATTAACCTCTACCTGCTGTCTTCTTAATCCTAATAGAAATCCAAACCTTAATCAGGCGCAGATAGAACAATACCTGCTAGATTATTACGGTATGGATCAGGTGCTCTGGGTAGACGAGGGAATTATCGGAGATGATACCGACGGTCATATTGACGATACCGTTCGTTTTGTAAATGCGGATACCGTAATTACAGTTGTTGAAGAAAATAAGCAGGATGAAAACTATGCTTTATTGCAAACCAACCTGCAACAGTTAAAAGCCATGCGTTTAATAAATGGTAAGCAGTTAAACATCATTGAACTGCCTATGCCAGATGAAGTAATATATGAAGACCAGCGCTTGCCGGCATCTTATGCTAACTTCTATATAAGCAACAAACATGTTATCGTACCATCTTTTCGTTCTGATAAAGACGATAAAGCTCTCGGCATAATTGCGGAAGCATTTAAGGATAGGGAAGTAGTAGGTATTGATTCAACCGATATTATCTGGGGACTTGGAAGTTTCCATTGCCTAAGCCAACAAGAACCGAAATAAGATTTTTGAATTTTGATTTTTGAATTTTGATTTTTTTTCGATTACATATCTGCTGATTTTTTTCTTGCCTGAATAAACACCTCTGTTCCCGCTCTTTGTGGGATTGAATTGTAGGCGGGTGTTAATTTGAAGTTGAAGTAGGGGGAGAATAATGTTTTATAGGTTTCTTCATTTCCACCAAAGGGAGGACCACCATCAAAATCGCGGTTGAATAGTAATCCGACTAGTTGTCCATTGGGTTTTAATAATTCATGCATTTTCTTAACGTAGGCAGTACGTAATGAAGGATCAATGGCACAGAAAAAAGTCTGTTCCAGTATCAGATCATAGGTTCCGGTTAATTCAAAGAAATCGCCGCAGATAATTTTGACTGCGTCACCATATTCTTTGAATTTTTCTTTCAGATTATCGGTAACCAGGGGGGCCAGATCGATAACAGTGATATCGGTAAAACCTTTTTCCAACAGATATGCGGCTTCATAGCTATTGCCTCCGCCGGGTATCAGGATGCTGATATCTTTATTGGGGAGTTGGTCGATATATGTTTTTAATGGCGTAGAGGGGTAGCCAATATCCCAACCGATTTCATTTTGTTTGTATCGGTTATTCCAATAATCAGCAGATAAAAAGTCGGTCATGTTTATTAGTCTCCTATATGTGCAGCTTGAGATGGTACGATCAGTAGTTTAACTTGTCTGCCACTGATATAACGAAATTGTTTCCCATCCCAAAAACCATCCTGTTCCAACATAATACGAATTGGCTTTTTCCATTCAGGAATATCTGTTGCTGCATTCAGCTCAATAGAATAGGCAGTGTTTTCATGTAATGGAAAATCTCCGGATCCGGGAACACCACCTTGTTGATCCCACATACCAATGGTAGGGCCTGCAGCATGTCCATGAAATCCGATGGGGTGTGTATAGATGGACGCGGTGATGTTTTCATTTTTAGCTTGTTGCAATGCATCTTTCAAAATCTGGTTTCCCGTTTTGCCATTTTTGAATTGGCTGGTAAGTATATCCTGTAAACGATTGGCTCTTTCAAATGCCTTAACAATGCTGGCTGGTGGTGTTTTTTCACCAGGCTGTAATACATAGGCGTGTTGTTGGATATCTGTATTTAGTCTTAAATAGGTAATGCCGATGTCTACATGTAACAAATCGCCCGTTCTTATTATCTCATCAGCCGGTCTGTTCGAAAAAGAGCGGAGGTGATCAAAGTTTTCAGGATCATTACGCTGAATGGAAACAGAAGTATGAAACCAAGTGTCTAATCCAAGATCTCGTATTTTCTGTCTGAACCACCATACCAGGTCATCAGTAGTAGTTACGCCCGGCATGATTACTTTACCCGAAAAACCTTCCTTTATAATGTCGTGTGTAATTTGTATTAATTGAGGATAGAGTTGCATTTCGCGGGCAGTTCTGGTTTCGAGCCATCGCACCGCCAGTTTTTCTGCACTCACCAATTTTTTAGTCGTAGCAGCCGGCAATTTTGCCAGTAATTCTTTGTGTTCTGTGAAAGTGAGTCCATCAGCATGCCCAAAATCACCTGAATAATTTAAGGCTATTTTTGCAGGGTTTCGTTGTTGAATCAGATCAATCAAAGCGTCCCACTGATCGGGAAATTTTGTCATGTCCCATGATGCTTTGATTTCGTTCCCTACATTATATCGGGCAATGGCTAATTTTTCAAATGTGCCGGATGGGTTGCGATAAAACACCAAAATGGTTCTCCTTCTTGCTGAAAGCCAGGTTGCGGGTAACATGGTTTTAATAACCGGATCTTCATTATACTCACGGGAAATAACCAGCCACATATCAATGCCTTCTTCTTTCATCAATGCTGGTAATAAATTGTTCAACCTGTCTGCCAACAATTCATCAACCACCCTTGCCTGATCCTTCAAAGGTAAAATATGCTGGGCCTTTAACCCTGCAAAGCAGCATACCAGTACCATTAGCAGTAATAGTTTTCTCATAAGTTTTTGATCTTTGATTTTTTGATCTTTGAGTTTCTTATTCCTTATTTCTTATTCCTCTGTTTTCCTCGCTTGTCTTGGTATGATAAACGCAATCAGGTCATTTAGTTCAATACCGGCTCTTTCGCAGGCATCGCGTATATCATCGCGGGATACATTGGCGGCGAATGATTTTTCTTTTAATCTTTTATTCACTCCTTTTACATCCATACCTTCATAAGCACCGGGTCGCATTAATGAATAGGCATGTATGAGTCCGGATAGTTCGTCAAACGCATATAGCATCTTATCCATATCGGTTTCAGGAATTACCCCAAAATGGGTATGGCCATGCGATGCGATAGCATGAATGATCTCGGGGTCTACCTGCCTGCTTTCAAGCTCTTCAATAATTTTTTTACAGTGTAAATCAGGCCACTGATCCCAGTCGGCATCGTGCAACAGCCCTGCCATTTCCCAGCGCCATTGAGTGGCTTCATCGGCCTGTAATTTTTCAGCCGCCCAGCATTTCATCAGGTGCGCTACCTGAAGCATGTGTAGTTTTAGTTTAGGGTTAAGTACCCATTCATGGAAAAGTGTGTTTGCTTCATCAGGAGACAACACATTCCCTTTATTAGCCGGGTTCCCAAAAGTAGATCTGCCGAGATGTAGAGACATAGTTGATTATTAAGTCCGGAAGTCCGGGAGACCGAAAGTCCGGAGGTTTTTTAGTTTAATAGATTAAAACTATTCCGTAAAATAAATATTTTCTTTCTTTTCTCTCGGACTTTCGGACTCCGGACTTTCGGACTATTAAACTTCCCTGCTTTCTTCGTATTTTTCCGCTTCAAGAAACTACATGAAAAACTATCTCTTACTGATTGTTCTCCTGGTATTGATTGCCTGTTCCAGAAACCCTTATAAAGCCACCAATAAAGTGTATAACCAGAAAGCAAAGGAATACGCAAAAGCTTTGCGTGTAGCGCCTGTAGAAACCTTTCAGTCTGATTCAATGGGATTGCCGCCATATTGGGTAGGCACTACCAATTTTAATATGCGCAAACCGAACTTTGTTATTATTCACCATACTGCTCAGAATAGCTGTGAACAGACATTAAAAACATTTACGTTAACCAGAACATCTGTTAGTGCTCACTATGTAATTTGTAGAACTGGGGTATTGCATCACATGCTCAGCGACTATCTCCGGGCATGGCATGGTGGGGTAGGTAAGTGGGGTAATATGACAGATATAAATTCCTCGTCAATTGGTATTGAACTTGATAATAATGGCTTTGAACCTTTTGATAGTTTACAAATCAATAGTTTAATCAGTTTATTAACACGCTTAAAGAAAGAACACAATATTCCTGCGGCTAATTTTATTGGTCATGGTGATATTGCACCAACCCGCAAAAACGATCCCAATTACCGTTTCCCCTGGAAGAAACTTGCTGAGAAAGGATTTGGATTATGGTATGATGAAGTGCGTGATTCTGTTCCTGCCAACTTTAATCATATTCAGGCATTACGCATCATTGGTTACGATGTAAAAGACACCACCGCCGCCATCCAGGCCTTCAAACGCCATTTCCTCCAAGACACCACAAAAAGGCTGAACGATATAGATAAGAGTGTTTTGTATAACCTGCAGAAAAAATACTATTAAAATTTTTAAATGTCAGATGTCAGATGGCAGATTTATGATGGAAGATATTATTATGGAAGGGGATATGATTTATTTATCTCTCCTCCAACAAAAAACTAATCTGCTATATGAAATCCAAAATTCGAAATCAGCGATCAGACATCAAGCATCATCCATCCCAAATCTGCCATCTGCCATCTGACATCCAACAATCCAAAATCCGACATCAGCAATCAGCCATCCTATCAATCCTCCTCGTCTCTATTGTTTCTGTTATTAAACAACTTAAACGTGGCGCTTCCGAATTTGTAGGAGAAAGTGATACGGAAATTGCGAACGTTTCGGCGGTTATAGCCTTGTTGGTAAAACAGGTCTGTATCGAAGATATTCCCGTTTCTGTTGGTATTGAAAACATCATTCAAAGCAAATGTAAGTGAGGCTTTTTTGTCTTTCAGGAAATCCTTCCTTATGGCCATGTCAATACTGTATTGCGCGAGCGATTTACCCTGTGCGGTAACTTCCATAGATTCGTATTCGCCCACCATTTGCAAGCTCAGGTTTTTAAAGAAGGAAGTTTGTTTGGTAGGAAAACGATAATTGGCAATCAGTTTAGATTCCCAATTAAAACCCTGATTGCTAAGGTCAAGTTTGCCTACAATTGCTTTCACTTTTCGGTACTGCAGGTTAATGCTTGGCGTAAGGTCGAAGTCTGCCCCGATTTTATGTTGAAGGGTGAACTCGGCTCCCCAGCGATTGGTGTATTGGGCATTGATGAATGTATTGAGAATTGCATTCGGATCAACTGCAGCATTGTTCAGTTGCTGGTATTGTGCAGCAGTAATGGTATCACTGAAACGGGTGATATCTCGCTGGTTATTCCTGAAATACAAAACACCCAGAAAGCTTCCACTTTTGTATTTGGTATTATAATTGAATTCAAAAGAATTGGTGAATTCAGGCTGTAGTTGTGGGTTACCCTGGTTAAGGTTTACCGGATCTGTAATATCAACAAATGGATTCAGTTGCCTGAAATTTGGTCTCCTGATTCTACGGCTATAGTTAAGCTGGATATCAGTATTATCATTGATCGTTTTGGTAAGAAACAAACTGGGGAAGAACCCGTCAAAAAGCCTGTCCCAGCTATTCGGGTAAGTGTACCCGAATTTTCTTGCACTATCTAATAGCTCTCCTTCAAATTCAGAATATTCCGCCCTTAAACCAGCCTGGTAAGAAAAACTGTTTATTTTATTAGAGTAAGTAATATAACCTGCATGTACAGATTCTTTATACCGGATATTGTTACTCAGGGGTAGTTTTGTTTCAATGCCATTACCGATGGCAAAAGCGTTAAAAGAACTGCTTACATCATTCATATAGGAGCGCAAGCCGGTTTCCAGTTTTGCATTTTCGCCGATTGGATCGCTGTAATCCAATTGGAAGGTAACTTGTTTATTACGGTTGGTGCCATTATTTCTAACCAGTGCCTCGGGGGCATAAGGTGTACCATCTGTGTTATAAAAAGCGTTCCTGATATTGGAAAGATTACTGCCATTACCATAATTGTAATTGATATTAGCAGTAAGTTCCTTGCCGTTCTCTGGGAATTTATGGGTGAAATTAAGTTGGCTGTTATACCTGTTAAACCCAGCCCTGTTTTCTGATAAACGATCACCGGTGCGTTGTAATACTTTTTGTTGGTTGAAGTAATACTGATCCTGTACTTCCCGGTTGGTAAATTTGCCATCTACAATTCCCTGTGTAAATGAAATAGTATTACGGTTATCAAGGAAGAAATCAAGACCGAAACGAATAGAATTAAACCTCCTGAGTCGGGCATTATTGGAATACTGGTTGAAGTAATTATCTGCAACACCATTGACCCTGTTTTCTCGGAGCGACTCCCCCCGTGCAATGCCACCTGACTGATTAATACTACCACTTGCAAATAAATTAACCTTACCCTGCCGTGCATTGAGGGCCAGGTTACCATTATAGATATCAGGATAACCTCCACCAATACTTGCTACACCATTCAATCCGATTCTTTTATTTTTCTTAAGAACAATATTGATGATACCACCTGAGCTTGCTGCATCGAATTTAGCAGAAGGGTTTGTAATAAGTTCAATGGTTTCAATATTATCTGATGGAATCTGATCGAGAGTGAGAATGGTTGGGCGACCATCTACAAAAATCTGTGGCTGGCTGTTTCGTAGTTGAACATTTCCTTCCACATCAACCGAAACAGAAGGAATATTTTTCATTACATCTATTGCAGTACCTCCAGTAGCCGTAAGACTTTTTTCAACATTAAATATTTTTCTGTCGATCCCCATTTCCAGTGCCGGCTTTGCGGTTGATTTTACAACAACTGCTGTAAGGGTGGTGGCATCTTGTTCCAATGCTATATTTCCAAGATCTTTTTCAAAAAATACGGTTTCAGGAATTTTTCGCACATTGTCTGGCGTGAATAAAACAGTGAAATTTTTCGCCGCATACGCCAGGCTGCTTATAACAAGTTTGAAACTATCGGCTTTTGGAAGATTGGTAAATCGAAAATCACCGTTCGCTTTGGTGAGTAGGGCATTAACAAGGCTATCATTTCCTTTACTATCTTTTAAATATAATTGTACCGAAACTGCTTCAAGTGGTTTTGTGGTGATTACATCGGTTATTTTTCCGAAAATACGGTTACTGGCAACTTTAATAGATATACTGTTGATATCCATATCGTTTTCATCCTGAGCAAATACTAATACCCTGGCTATACAAAAAAATCCCATCATTACGAGTCGTAAATGTTTCAACATGCTAATTTGTTTGGTGAAAAAAGAAAACAAAAAGGTTTGCTAAATGCTCAGAGAGGGGTGAATTATAATACAAAGTTATCATTCAATAAGGAAAACAAAGAAAGATGGCCGTTTGTTTAACATTTCAGGTGTGAAATTTTGATTTTTTGATCATTGATTGTTTGATTTATGGTCTAATGTCCATTTTCAATCGGTTAATGTATCAAGCAATTTTATCTTTTAGGTGTATTATCCGCCCAAATCAAAAATTAAAAAATCAATGATCAAAATTCCAAAATTGTGCTTTCCTAACGATTGTTAGCTTATTTTTGCAGCGCCAAAACCTAAAAAAGTATGCAATTTCAACTCAGTGAAGAACATTTAATGATCCAGAAAGCGGCTCGTGATTTTGCCCAAAACGAATGTTTACCCGGTGTTATTGATCGTGATGAGAAACAACAATTCCCCAAAGAACAAATAATGCAATTAGCTGAACTTGGTTTTATGGGTATGATGGTTGACCCCAAATATGGCGGTGCTGGTATGGATACAGTGAGTTATGTACTGGCCATGGAAGAAATCAGTAAAATTGATGCGAGTGTGAGTGTGTGTATGAGCGTAAACAACAGCCTTGTTTGCTGGGGACTGGAAGCTTTTGGCAGTGAAGAACAGAAACAAAAATACCTCACACCATTGGCGCAGGGACGTAAAGACGGTGATTTATACATTGGCGCATTTTTGCTGAGTGAGCCCGAGGCTGGAAGTGATGCTACCAGTCAGCGCACCACTGCGGAAGATATGGGCGATTATTACTTATTGAATGGAACAAAAAACTGGATTACCAATGGTTCTTCAGCATCTGTATACCTGGTAATGGCCCAAACCGATCCTGCAAAAGGAAGTAAGGGTATTAATGCATTTATCGTTGAAAAAAGCTGGCCTGGTGTAACAGTGGCGGCTAAGGAAAATAAATTGGGTATCCGCGGAAGCGATACACATACCATTCTGTTAACCGATGTAAAAGTGCCCAAAGAAAATAGGATAGGAGAAGACGGGTTCGGTTTCAAATTTGCAATGAAAACACTGGCTGGTGGTCGTATAGGTATTGCATCACAGGCTTTAGGAATTGCAAGTGGTGCTTACGAACTGGCTCTGGCATACAGCAAACAGCGTAAAGCCTTTGGTAAAGAAATTATGCATCATCAGGCAATTCAGTTCAAATTAGCCGATATGGCTACAAAGGTTGAAGCTGCACGTTTACTTTGCTTAAAAGCTGCCTGGGAAAAAGACAATAAAATAGACTATACACTTAGCTCTTCAATGGCCAAAGTATTTGCAAGCGAAGCCGCTATGTGGATCTCCACAGAGGCTGTTCAGGTGCATGGTGGTTATGGTTTTGTAAAAGAATACCATGTAGAAAGGCTCATGCGCGATGCAAAAATTACACAGATATACGAGGGAACAAGTGAAGTGCAAAGGATTGTGATTAGCAGGAGTATTTTGAATAAGTAAAAAGACAAATTCAAAATTCAAAAGTCAAAATTCAAAAGTCAAAAAAGTTTGCTGCTTTAAAGCCCTCTTTGCGAAGCAGAGAGGGTTGGGTGAGTTGAAAAATGGAATTGCGAAACTTGAAAAAGGTTTCGCAATTTTTTTTGTCAGTCCGATTATAAACTAGTCAAGTGCATTAACGAAATTGTTTTGAATATTTTAAGTTTCGTAAATTTATAATTATATAGAATACTGATCTGCTTTCAAAAGTTGGGTGACAAAGTATAGGTGTAAACCGTAGGAGTTATTTTAAACATTCTTTCTCAGTAGAGTATGGCAAAGATTTTCAGGGAGTTTAGAAAAATAAATACTAGAATAACTACTATGTATGAAATGATTATTCTATTACAAAATCCCTTGTATAGAATTCCTGCGTAGAAGGCTTTTTGGTATTCTTTATATCCCGGTCAAATACTTTATTCAGGTTATTACCTGCAAGATCTTCCAGTTTCGATAAGATGCGCAGGGTATACCTGCCGGCATGCCAGTTTTGTTCCGGAATAAAATACCACGCCCGGTCTTGATCCGTTACATTCAACCTACCCTTTACGAGATTACCCTTTGGGTCGAAAACCTGCAGGCAGTCTAACAATAAAAAATGATCCAATGCTTTATCTAAATGAATAAATAGCGGTTCCATGGATTGCGCCTTGGGTGCTTCTATTTTCCAGTGTTCAGGATTGGGAGATAAGCTGTCACGAATTACTGTTGCAAATGATTTTACATAATTATCCGTCAAAGCTGCTCCCTCTGTGTCCTGCCAGTTTTTGGAGATGATCAACTGGTAATTTTTATGGGCATCTAATGGTGCGCCTAACCTTAGATTGGGTTGCAGGTTACGTTTAATTCTTCCGGGGTCGAACCAGATGGTAAGAACTGTTCTGTTCTCATTCCATAACTCGGGTTGTAAATCGAGGAAAGTATCTGTCAAAGTATCTTTGTTGGCTTTTACGAGCCTGATATGCTGCAGGGATTCACCCTCCCGCATGGGTTGTGAGAATTCAATGTACAGCTTCAAAGTGTTTTCAGGAATGGTGTCTAACTGCGGATAGACAGTCACCACTTTAGGCGCACTATGTTTCTGGTCAACAGGTATCTGAAAATTCGCCACTTTTTTGTCGAACACTGAAATAACATAATTGGCACCTCGTTGAAAAGGAATCAGGGGCTCAAAAATTAACCTATCCTGAAAATTATAGTAACCAAGCAGGGTGGTGGTATCATTTTCCTTTCTGATCCTCACTGTGCTTTTGACGGAGGATGCAGGTACATCCTTTAGTAACTGCCTGGGTATTATTACTGCTTTTGCCTTATTCGCCTCCCAAATAACCACAATATTTTTTTGTTCATCCGAGCAGGAAAACAGCGTAGCAAGACAAAAAAATAACAGGTTACGCAAATTGCATAACCTGTTATTTTGAATATTTCTACTGCTATTACAATGCATTATTCTTTACAGTAGTCAGATCCAATGAGCCATTGTCTTTTTTCTGCATGATTACTACATTGTTATTATCCAGTTTATCCATCTGTTGTACTTTGGTCAAATTGGGTAATAATACAAATGCCGTTCCCGCAGTAGTAGCAATTCTTTCTGTGATGGTTCCTTCAAATGCTGCAATGGCTTTATAATTTACTTCCGATACAGAACGGGCGGTATTACCCATGATCAAATAAGTTTCGCCACCTTTGGTTATGGTTGTCATGTCAATAGGAGTATTACCACTGCCCATTTCTGCAACGGTTCTTCCTTTAACATGCTGGCCCGATTTTAATTCATCCAGGGGATAAAGAACGAGTGGTGTACAGGTATAACTCGCAATAATATATTCTTTACCATTGATTTTTCCGGTAGTAAAAGTGCGGATAGGAGAAGTGGTTTCAAAACGGCCATGCGCGCCATGGTACATTTCCAATGAAGCCATATCCTGCTGATTGGTAAAAGGAAAAGGAATACTGCGAAGAGATGAACTGAATTCTTTGTTCGAGAGTCCGCTTACCAATACTTTACCGTTTGCAAAGCCCATATCGGAAATAGCCGACACGCGCAAAGAACGACCTCTTGCATCTTTAGCATCTTCAGCCGCTACGTCATTAAGGGTAATACTTGAAAAGTCGACATCTTTTAAACCAACCGCTTCAATTTTTTCACCCTCCAATTTTACTATCACAGGTGTACCATCACTATTTTGAAGGGAGATATAAAGTTTTTTTGAAATGGGGTTTACAGCCATATCTGTAATGGTGATTTTTTCTTTCTCTGTGCCCAGGGCTTCGGCTATTTTTTGATCGATTCCGGTAACATCAATCTTTGCTGCATTATTATTGTTTTTAGCATCTTTGGTATCTATAGCAAAAATGGTAGCTCCTTTCGAATCTCCAATGAAGAGTATTCCGTCCTTACCAAAAGTTAAAGCACTCACCGATTTAATATCGGGTGTCCCTTTGCTGAGGCCCAGAGGTGATCTGGTAAAGGGCTTAGTGGCAGCTAATAATGCAATACCAGCTAAAACCGTAACGAAGTAGAAATAATTCTTTTTCATTGTTACTTATTGTTGGGTGATTGATATAGGGCAATACGAAGTATTGCCGCTTTGGGTTGCCATTATCGACCTAAGTAAGTTACACCAAACAATTAGAAATGCCAGTGCTTATTAAAATATTGGGCAAAAAACAGGGTTTTCTCGGTGAAAAACAAGGGGCAGATAATCCTATGTGTGAGTTTAGTCAGCCAAATTAGATCCATTCCTTCAACAGAATAGTATTACAGACTTCAAATATTACATTTTACCAATCATCCCCATCCCACCCAATAACCCCAAACCCCTTCAATCGAATCGGCAGTTAGTTAACTTTTTTGAATTTTGACTTTTGACTTTTGATTTCCTCACCCCTCCATCTCCATCACAAGTTCAAACACTTCCTCATATTCTTTATTAAGATCATTCCACTTAGCCTGTGTTTGTTTATAAGCCGCTTCGAGTTCCTGGAATTTTTTAGGGTCGGAATAATTGGAAGGGTCACCCAATGCAGCTTCCTGTCTGGCTTTTTCTTCCTTGCATTTATTCAGTTCTGCTTCGAGGTTGGTAAGTCTGCGTTTTTGCTTCTGTAATTCTTTCTGCTTCTCCCTATCAATAGCCTGGTTGGAGGAATTATTCGCAGTTACTGTTTCTTTTTTAACCTCAACCTCAACCGCCTTCTCTTTCGGACTTTCGGTCTTCCTGACTTCCGGACTATTATTCTTCATCTTCTCCATCCGCTCATTCCATTCCACCCATTCCTGATAAGTGCCTTTAAATTCTTTGATCTGGTGGTCAACAATCTCCCAGATTTTATTAGCTGTTTTTGAAATGAAATAACGATCGTGGCTTACGAGTATAATGCTGCCTTCGTATTTATTCAATGCCTCTGCCAATAACTCTACCGAATGCATATCAAGGTGGTTGGTAGGTTCATCAAGAATGAGGAAGTTGGCTTTGCTTACAATGGTTTTTGCCAGTGCAACACGTGCCTTTTCACCACCACTTAATACGCGAATACGTTTGTCTACATCATCACCACTGAATAAGAAAGCTCCGAGTAAAGCACGTAGTTCTACGTCGGTTTTTTTGCTGCCACATTGTTGTAATTCTTCGAGTATAGTATTGGTTAAAGTAAGCGCTTCCAACTGATGTTGGGCATAGAAGCTTTCTTCTACATTATGTCCCCATACACGTTCACCTTCAAATGGTTCTGTGCCACCTACCATGCGTAACACGGTTGATTTACCCTTTCCGTTTGCACCAATCAGTGCAATTTTATCGCCACGCTCAATTTCTGCATTGGCTGCTTCAAGGATTTTTATCTTTCCAAAACTTTTACTCGCATTTTTCAATTCAGCCAATACTTTCCCCGGCACTTTATCTAACTGGAAGTTGATGCGTAAGTCAGGTCTTTCCAGTTTTACGTCTTCAATTTTATCAATTTTATCCAGTCGCTTCTGAATACTTTGTGCCTGAGCAGCTTTACTTGCTTTGGCCTTGAAGCGTTCAATAAATCTTTCCTGCTGACGGATATAATCCTGTTGGTTTTCAAAAGCTTTTTGCTGCATTTCTATGCGCAAGGCTTTTTCAGTTTCATAATAGGAATAGTCGCCAGAATAAATATGTAGTTCCTGCTGGTAAACTTCTACGATTTTGTTGACCATTCTGTTCAGGAAAAATTTATCGTGGCTCACAATCACAACACTACCCTGGTAGTGGATCAGGTATTTTTCCAACCATTCAATAGAAGGAAGATCGAGGTGGTTGGTAGGCTCATCGAGCAGGAGTACATCAGGTTTCTGTAAGATCATTTTACAGAGCAGTACCCGCATTCTCCATCCACCACTAAATTCTTTGTAGGGGCGGGAGAGGTCTTCATTACTGAAACCGAGTCCATGTAATACTTCTTCTGCCTTGTGGTGAATATTGTATCCGTCCAATACATCAAGCTCATGAAGGGCATCGGTGTATTGAATGAGCAGGTCATTGTTTTCGGGATCTTTTTCAAGTTCAATACCCAAACGCTCAATATCTTTTTCCAGTTGACGCACCCTTTCAAAAGCGCCAAGAGCAACTTCGGTTATGGTGTCGTTGGTATCGAAGCTCAGCAAATCCTGGTGCAGGTATCCAATGGTTGTTTCTTTTCCTTTTTCAACCGTTCCTTTTGATGGGGTATATTCTCCCACCAGTACCTTTAAAAGGGTCGATTTTCCGGTGCCATTATAACCGATTAAACCAATACGGTCGCCGGGTTGGATATGCCAGGTGGCATCTTCCACAATAACACGGGCACCAAACTCAAAAGTCACATTCTGTAAGCCGATCAACATTTCTTAACAACGATTTAGGAGCGCAAAGGTAATTGCAAACTGCTGCCATTGCAATTTGCTTTAATTTTGTGCAAAATTTTATCCTATGAAAAAGGTTCTGGTATTGGCTGGCATTGTATTTCTGGCAGCCTGTGGAAGCAATGATGAGCAAAAAAATGTTGCTGAAACACCAAAAACATTGGCAACAAGTGCCCATTCTGATAGTTTTAACCTGGCATTTGGTAATATGCTGGACAGTTATTTCAGACTGAAAGACCAGTTTATTTCAGAAAACGATACCCTTATTGCCAGCGAAGCTGTAGGACTTATCAGCGATGTTGCTGAAGCGGCAGTGGCTTTTAAAGACCTTAAAAACGATTCTGCTGCCCTTAAAACGGCGCATAGTTTTGCAGTTAGTATTAGCTCGGACCTTAAATCGCTGGTATCTGAAACAGATAGAGAAGAGCGTCGTAAAACCTTCCAGACTGTAAGTGAGCAATTATACGATCTGGTACGTACTGTACAATACGATCGCACCGTGGTATATCACCAGTTTTGTCCAATGGCATTTAATGATGCCGGTGCATTCTGGTTGAGTAACTCTTCAGAAATCAGGAATCCTTACCTGCCAAAGAAAATGTTGATCTGTGGTGAGGTAAAAGATTCTATTGATTTCAGGAAATTCTAACAATTAACACATTTTATCTTATCCCTGCTCCTGATTAAAATCCGGAGCAGGGATTTTAAATGGATAAGAGCTCGGATAATTAAGATGCGTACTTCCTTTTTAGTTTTTTTCATTTTTCTGTCTACCCTTGTTTCCGCTCAGGAAAAAGTGACTTTAAATGGTTATCTCAAAGATTCACTAACAGGAGAAACGCTGATTGGAGCCAATATACTCGTAACCGGGGAAGGCAGGGGTGTACAGAGCAATCAGTACGGATTCTATTCCATTACCCTCAATAAAGGCACTTATAAAATACTCGTTTCTTTTATTGGTTATCAGTCTAAGGAAATCAATATTGACCTCCAGAACGACCAGCAGCAAAACATTCTTCTGTTACCCAATGCGGCTGTCATCAATAATGTAGTGGTTATTGGCCGCAGAAGGGATAATAATGTGAAAACAGCCCAGATGGGTAAAATAGAGCTGAGTGTAAATACCGCTAAAGCCCTTCCAGCTTTATTAGGAGAAGTTGATCTGTTGAAAACATTACAATTATTACCCGGTGTACGTAATGCGGGTGAAGGTAATGCCGGATTTTATGTGAGAGGAGGAGGGCCAGATCAGAACCTCATCATGCTCGATGATGCTGTTGTTTATAATACCGGACACCTGTTTGGTTTCTTCTCCATTTTTAATGCAGATGCCATTAAAAATGTTACCCTGATAAAAGGAGGGATGCCTGCTCAGTATGGTGGTCGCCTGTCTTCTGTAGTAGATGTGGCCATGAAAGAAGGTAATATCAATAAAACACAGGTAGATGCTGGCATTGGCCTTATTGCTTCCCGCTTTTCAATACAGGGACCTCTTAAAAAGAATAAAGCATCTTATATGCTTTCGGCACGTCGAACTTATATCGATATGCTTACCAAGCCTTTTATCAAAAAAGACAATGAATTCTACGGGTCAGGCTATTATTTCTATGACCTGAATGCCAAAATGAATTATCGTTTCTCCGAAAAAGATATACTCTATCTGAGTGGTTATTTTGGTCGCGATCAGTTTAACTTCAACAACAGTAAACGCTCTTTTGCTATCGATATTCCATGGGGTAATAGTACCGCTACCTTAAGGTGGAATCATGTATTCAATAAAAAATTATTTGCGAATACTACGGCTGTTTATAATGATTATAAATTTCAACTTACCGGACGTCAGAACGATTTCAATATCAATCTTTCTTCCGGTATACGCGACCTGAACCTCAAAACCGATGTAGATTTTTATCCAAGTCCGGAACACAAACTAAAATTCGGAGCACAATATATTTTCCATACTTTTTTACCCAATGTATTGAGTGGAAATCAGGATACCGTTGTGTTTCAGCCAAATAATGCTACGAAAAAATTCGCCAATGAATATGCGGTTTACCTGCAAGACGACTGGGAAATCAATAGTCGGTTGAAATTAAACATGGGATTACGTTACAGCGTGTTTCAGCAGGTGGGTAAATATACTTTTTATGAAAGGGATGCTAATGGGAATAAATTAGACAGTACCGTTTACCGTAGCGGACAAACGGTTAAAGCTTATGGTGGACTTGAACCCAGGGCTACACTGCGTTATGCATTCAATGAGTTGTCTTCATTTAAAGCGGCTGTTACACGCAACATACAATACATACACCTGGTAACCAATGCAGGCACAACATTGCCTACAGATCTATGGGTACCAAGCACCATACGTGTTAAACCACAAACCGGATGGCAATATGCAGTAGGATATTTCCGGAATTTTAATAACGGTATGTTCGAAACCTCACTGGAGCTGTATTACAAAACCATGAATAACCAGATCGAATATCGCGAAGGATATACTCCTTCGTTAAAAGATCCGGAAGAGGAATTCGTTTTTGGTAAAGGATGGAGTTATGGAGCAGAATTGTTCATCAACAAAGTGAAAGGGCGGCTTACCGGTTGGATAGGTTATACGCTAAGCTGGACCTGGCGCAGGTTCCCAGACCTGAACGATGGACTAAAATACCCGAGTCGCTACGACCGGAGGCATGATATGTCGGTGGTTACAACCTATGAATTATCGAAAAAATGGAAAGCTTCAGCCGTATTTGTATATGGTACCGGCAATGCCACTTCATTACCCGAGCGATTCTATTTTGTGGGAGGTGTACTTACGCAGGAGTACAGTCGTATTAACGCCTATCGAATGAAAGCCTACCATCGTATGGATCTCTCATTCACCTATACACCTACGCCTAAAAAAGTAAGAAAATATACCACCAACTGGGTCTTCAGTTTATACAATGCCTACAGCAGACTAAACCCTTATTTCCTCTATTTCGACCAGCAAGGTGATGCCAGTAATGGTACCCTGGAAGTAAAAGCCAAACAAGTGTCTCTGTTTCCGGTAATTCCGGCAGTTACGTGGAATGTGAAATTTTAAGAGGTGAATGGTCAATGGTGAATTGTGAATAACCTGTTTCCTATTGATCATTCACAATTTACCATTCACCCCCAACAATTCCGTATCATTGATATTGCATTTCATTAACCTGCTAAATGTATCCGTATGAATTCAAGAAGCCTTGTTAAGTTGTTGAATTATTTTCGGTTAGGGGTGGAGCGTGAGGATTTTGAACAAGTTAGTAGTGCTATACAAAAAGGAATTGAGTTCCGTTCGACTAATCTATGGGTATTGATTTTTGCCATCTTTATTGCCTCATTGGGATTGAATGTAAATTCCACCGCAGTGATTATTGGTGCAATGCTTATTTCTCCGTTAATGGGGCCGATTATGGGGATGGGTTTTGGTATGGCAGTGAATGACCTGGCAATGCTGAAGAAAGCCTTGTTCAATTACCTTTTTGCTGGTGGAACAGCCTTACTTACTTCTACTTTTTATTTTCTGATAACACCTATCAGTGATGCGCATTCTGAAATTCTAGCCCGGACATCTCCCAATATTTATGATGTGTTGATTGCCTTGTTTGGTGGGCTTGCAGGTAGTTTGGCTTTGGCAAGTAAACAAAAAGGAAATGTTGTACCAGGTGTTGCAATTGCAACCGCATTAATGCCCCCGCTTTGTACGGCCGGGTATGGACTGGCAACATTGCAGTTCCGCTTTTTCTTTGGGGCTTTTTACCTGTTTTTTATAAACACGGTATTTATAGCCCTGGCCACTTTAATAATTATGCGCTTTCTCAAATTCCCGTATAAAAATTTTGCAGATAAAGGATATGAAGTAAAAGCCAAACGAATTATAGGTGTGGTAGTAATGCTTACCTTATTGCCGAGTATTTATCTGGGTTATAAACTGGTATCGGAAAGTCGATTTGTTCAGAATGCAAACCGGTTTATATCGGCAGAGGGTGATATAAAAGACGATTACCTGTTACAAAAAAACATCGACCCGAAACAAAGAAAAATTACCCTTGTATATGGCGGTTTACCCATTCTGCCACAAAAGATTGAATCATTGAAGTCAAGGTTAACCATTTATGGTTTATCTGATTGTGATTTAGAGATTAAACAGGGCTTTGCATCGGTGCAGCAAGGTGATGATATGAAAGAAAGAGATGGTATAAATAAAGCACTTCTTCAGCGCGAACGACGTATAACACAACTACAGGTGGTATTGGATAGTATTCAGGTGCAACAGCAAACAAGCCGTCAGGTATTCAAAGAGTTAAAGGCATTGAATGAATCGGTTAATTCTCTGGTATTAGAGAAAGCACTGCAAGTGTCTGATTCAACAGAAAGAAACAACTGGATGGCCGTTATTGTTGCCGGTAAACAAATGCTTCCGGATGAAAAAGAAAAAATACAAAAGTGGTTAACCAAAAGAATACAGGCTGATACAATAAAAGTATGGTATGAAGAAAGGGAATAGCAGGTCTTTATAAACCGTGCTAATCGGGTTTATATTCTATAACGACTTTGGCATTTCTCTTCTCATTGGAAGTAAGGAATATCTCATACCTTTTTTTACCCGCAGTAATTACCATTAAAGCTGTATTTGGTGCTATTTCCCCAAGGTTTTCTGCTACCAGAATGAGTTCATGTCTTGATTGCTCATTTGAACAATCAATTTTTAAACGAAGGGGTGTATAGGTGAGTCTGCCATTGCTGATGACCAGTTTGTTATTATGGTAAAGTGAAATGGTATCGTTATCAATAGTGCCATTGTCGAATATCTCTACCACAAGGCTATGCTCACTTGTAACAATGGTTTTAACCAGGTTATTTTCTCTTTCCAGGAGTACTTTGGGTATTGGACCTTGAAAACTTGCAGGTGGTTTTTCCCATTTAACTATTGGCGTATCTGTTTTACGCATGGTAACCGTAGCTTCCTGCTTTTGTAAAGTGGAAGCTGCAGGCGGGGGTGGAGGCGTACTTGTTTTTGTATCCGCTACTTTGGTGTTATTGGTTTTTGGTGGATTAGTCGTTGTTTTTGTATTTGTTTTTGCAGGTGCTTTCTTTGTGGCAGCTACAGTATTATTTGTTTTGGCGGGTGTTTTTGTTGTGTTATTGGCAGGAGGCTTTATACTGGTTTTAACCGGTGCTTTAACAGTGTTGTCTTTCAGCGTGGTTTTCGGAAGTTCTTTTTTGGGTTGTTGTTTTGCAGGAGTGGTAACGGGAATAGTTTTTTTCTTAACCGCCGTCGTTTCCGGCTTTTTCTTCAATAAAAAAGGTTCAAGTTCGAAATCCGATTCTGTTACTTTTTCGAGATAAACTTTTCCGCTTCCGCAATCGGTCTTCTTTTTTTCGCTTACTGAACTAAATGTACCTTGTAATACTTCAAGTTTGCCAATTTTGGAATATTCGAGGTAACAGGTCATGAGACATGGCTCGCTTTTATCCCCAATTTTAAGCTCTTCAAGTCCGGTTTCTTTTAGGATTAGGTTTTTGGTTTGTACAGTAAAAATACCCTGCATGCGGGCTTTTCCATAAAATATGGTGCTCTTATAAGAGTAGGTAACACCTTTTACTCCGTTGTTCGCTTGCTGGTCGATCTGTACTTCATATTTATAAAATTCCTGGCGTACATCTTCTCTGTAAAGACCATTGGATGAACTGAAATAACCACGCCAGATACCGGTCAGGTTTTGGGCACCTGCGGCAAAAGCAACAACCAGTAAGAGAGGGGTTAGGGTAAACTTCAGTCTCATTCGTGCAAAACTACAACCGCAATATAGTGTATGCTGATAAAGAAGCGTTAAATAAGAGATAGGAGCTGTAAGCCACAAGCTGCAGGCTACAAGCTTCAAGAAAACAAGTAGCATAGTCGTAAAATGTATGGTTATTCAAAAGCTTGCGGCTTGCAGCCTGAAGCTTGTAGCTAAAAAACCGAGGCTTTTCCGTATTTTTGCATCCCTTAGAATTACAGCAAGTACCAGATGATCAACATTAGTTTTCCCGATGGGGCAGTAAGACAGTATGAAGCGGGTGTAAGTGCACTCGATATTGCTAAATCAATCAGTGAAGGTTTGGCCAGGAAAGTATTGGCCGCAAGTGTTAACGGACAAGTTTGGGACGCCACACGTCCAATTACGACGGATAGTGCTTTGAAATTATTGACATGGGATGATGCAGATGGTAAAAATACCTTTTGGCATTCTTCTGCCCACCTGATGGCAGAAGCGGTGGAAGCTATTTATCCTGGAGTTAAATTTTGGGTAGGACCAGCCTTAGACAAAGGCTTCTATTATGATATAGACCTTGGCGGTAATCATATTTCTGAAGAAGACCTGGTGGCGATTGAAAAGAAAATGAATGAGCTTGCCAAACAAAACAATCCATATCAACGCAAAGAAATATCCAAGCCTGAAGCAGTAGCTTATTTCACCGAAAAGTCGGACGAGTACAAGCTGGATCTTTTACAGGGATTGGAAGACGGGTCTATCACTTTTTACTCGCAGGGTCAGTTCACCGACCTTTGTCGCGGACCGCATATTCCTCATACTGGTTTTATCAAAGCCATCAAACTCACCAATATTGCCGGTGCATATTGGAAAGGGGACGAGAAGAACAAAATGCTTACCCGTCTATATGGGGTAACATTTCCAAACCAGAAAGAGTTGGATGAGTACCTGTTGATGCTGGAAGAAGCTAAAAAGCGCGACCACCGTAAACTGGGTAAAGAGTTGGGTATTTTCACCATGGATGATGATGTGGGTGCGGGTTTGCCATTGTGGTTACCTAATGGTACTGTTATTATTGAAGAGCTGGAAAAGCTGGCCAAACAAACGGAAGAAGCTGCCGGATATAAGCGTGTGGTAACACCGCATATCGCTAAAGAGAGCATGTACCTCACCAGTGGTCACCTGCCTTATTATGCTGATAGTATGTTTCCACCTATGGAACTGGATGGTACCAAATATTACCTGAAAGCCATGAACTGTCCGCATCACCATAAAATATTTGATGCGGAACCAAAAAGCTATAAAGACCTTCCATTCCGTATTGCGGAATATGGTACCTGTTACAGGTATGAGCAGAGTGGGGAGTTGTTTGGACTGATGCGCGTTCGTTGCCTACACATGAATGATGCACATATTTATTGCAGCAAAGAACAGTTTGCGGCTGAATTTAGGGCGGTGAATGAGATGTACATCAAGTATTTCAAAATATTTGGTATCGATAAATATGTGATGCGCCTGAGTTTGCATGAACCAACCAAGCTGGGAGCCAAATATGTAAATGAACCTGAACTCTGGAAAGAAACAGAGGAAATGGTTCGAAAAGTGTTGATCGAATCAAATATTCCTTTCGTGGAAGTGCCTGATGAAGCAGCATTCTATGGACCGAAGATCGATGTGCAGATTTGGAGTGCGATAGGAAGAGAATTTACTTTGGCGACTAACCAGGTAGATTTTAATTCAGGCAACAAATTCAAACTGAATTATGTTAATCAGCATAACCAGCCGGAAGTGCCATTGATTATTCACCGTGCGCCATTGGGTACACATGAACGTTTTATCGGATTCCTGTTAGAACATTATGCAGGTAAGTTCCCGGTATGGCTGGCGCCATTGCAGGTAAAAATATTACCAATCAGTGATAAGTTTATGGACTATGCCAACCAGGTAAAAGACCAGCTTAAAGCAGTAGGTGTAAGGGTTGATATTGACGACAGAAGCGAAAAGATAGGTAAAAAAATACGCGACACTGAACTGAGTCGTGTACCATATATGCTGGTAGTAGGAGAGAAAGAAGCAGCAGAACAGCAGTTGTCGGTTCGCAGGCAGGGTAAAGGTGATTTGGGGGCTCAGCCACTTAATGATTTTATCAGCATGATTCAGGAAGAAATTCTTCATAGAAAAAGCGGAGAATAATCTGAATACATAAATAGCTATATCTTTAACAACAAAACAATTATTCACTAAACAAGTTTTAATGGCATTACCACCAAGAGGGGGCGGAAGATTCAATCCCAGGTTTAACAGGCAACCGGAGCCTGAACATCGTATCAACGAAAGAATCCGGGTACCACAAGTGCGTTTGGTTGGCGACAATGTAACAGTAGGTGTATACTCTACTCAGGAAGCATTGAAAATTGCCCAGGAGCAGGAACTGGATCTCGTGGAAATTTCTCCAACGGCCGACCCTCCGGTATGTAAAGTAATTGATTATAAAAAATTCCTTTACGAGAAGAAGAAGAAAGAAAAGGAAATGAAGGCCAATTCCAAGCAGAGCGAGATCAAAGAAATCCGCTTTACGCCAGGTACCGATGACCATGATTTCGATTTCAAAGCAAAACACGCCGAAAAGTTCCTGAAAGAAGGAAATAAAGTAAAAGCCTACGTACAATTCAAAGGACGTGCCATCATGTTCCAGGACCGTGGTCAGCTCTTACTACTCAAATTCGCTGAACGATTAGCAGAAGCAGGCTCATTAGAGAGTATGCCTAAGCTCGAAGGAAAACGCATGTTCGCCATTTTCACCCCTAAAACGGGCAAGAAAAAGGCTGTAAAAACAGAGGAATAAGGAACAGAGAAACATCGAACAGAGTAAGTAAGTTGTTGTTTTTCAACTGATTATACTAAAAATACCGGTGAATTTCATCGGTATTTTTAGTATAATCAACTCCTTACTTTAAAATTCCTCTGTTTCTCTGTTCCTTATTCCTCTGTTTTCCTTACTTTTGCACTCCAAATTTTTCCCGTAAGGCTCAACAAGTGTCCCGTCTGTTCGGGGCCGCCAGCAGGGTGTAATCTTTAAGCAGATTATTAAAATGCCAAAGGTAAAAACAAACTCTAGCGCAAAGAAGCGCTTTAAGGTGACCGGTAGTGGTGAGATCACCTTCCAGAAAGCTTTTAAAAGGCACATCTTAACCAAGAAGTCTAAAAAACGTAAAAGAGCACTAAACAAGAAAGGTCTTGTTGGAGCACCTAACAAAGATTTCGTTCTACGCTTATTGCGTCTGAAAGGTTAATAAACCGCCATTTTCCCGGAAGGGAGTTCAAACCATTTAAAAAACCACCGGATCCGCCCGAGGCGGACTGGAGCAAAAAAAAGATACTATGCCACGTTCAGTAAATGCAGTAGCATCAAGAGCCCGCAGGAAACGTATCCTGAAGCAGGCAAAAGGATTCTACGGTAAACGTAAAAATGTATATACCGTAGCCAAAAATATTGTTGAAAAAGGGATGACTTACAGCTATGTTGGCCGTAAGTTGAAAAAGCGTGAGTACCGTCAGCTTTGGATCGCACGTATTAACGCTGCGGTTAGAGAAGAAGGTTTAACCTACAGTCAGTTTATCAACAAACTGGCAGTTAAAGGAATTGACCTTAACCGTAAAGTGCTTGCAGACCTGGCTATGAATGAGCCAGCTAGCTTCAAAGCCCTGGTAAACTCAGTAAAATAATTGAGACAGGAGCCCTGATCAAAAAATATAACCGGGAAGTAACTTTACTTCCCGGTTTTTTTATTTGCAGAACTGTACAAAGAACTATTTTTGTAGTTTAATAAAAGGGTAATTTTCTGTTTACACTAAACAACCACTAACCCGGCTAATGAACAATACCTACACCTCACTGGTGAACCAGACCTTCCACTTCCCACAAGAAGGATTTGAAGTAAATGATAATGGCTACCTCCAGTTCAATGAACTCGATCTTAAAAAGATCATTGAAAAGTACGGAACTCCGCTTAAGCTGACTTACCTGCCTAAAATTGGTATGCAGATCAACAAAGCGAAAAAAATGTTTGCCGATGCTTTCAAAAAGCACAAGTATGAAGGCGAATATTTTTACTGCTACTGTACCAAAAGTTCCCATTTCTCTTTTGTAGTAGAAGAAGCACTGAAGCATAATATTCATCTGGAGACTTCTTACGCCTACGATATTGAAATCATCAATCGCTTATACCAGCGTAGAAAAATCAATAAAGAGACCTATATCATTTGTAATGGCTATAAACAGAAGTCGTACACTTCACGCATAGCCAAACTGATTAACTCTGGGTTTAAAAATGTAATTCCTATCCTAGATAATAAAGAAGAATTACTGGCATACAAACGCAGCGTAAAACAACCATTCCGTTTAGGTATACGTGTGGCTGCTGAGGAAGAACCAAACTTCCCTTTTTATACTTCCAGACTGGGTATTCGCGCAAAAGATATCCTTGAGTTTTATGTTGATGAAATTGAAGGTAATGAGGAGAAATTCCAGTTGAAAATGCTGCACATCTTCCTGAACAAAGGCATCAAGGATGATATTTATTACTGGTCTGAATTGAATAAAATCATCAACCTCTATTGCCAGCTCAAGAAAATCTGTCCGGAACTGGATTCAATAAATATTGGTGGCGGTTTCCCCATCAAACACTCGCTTGGTTTTGAATACGATTATCAATTCATGATCAATGAAATCGTAAGTAATATCAAGAAAGCCTGCAAAAAGGCGAAAGTGCCTATGCCGAATATTTATACTGAATTCGGAAGCTTTACCGTAGGGGAGAGCATGGCACATATTTACAGTGTACTGGGACAAAAAATCCAGAACGACCGTGAGTGCTGGTATATGATCGATTCATCTTTCATTACTACTTTACCGGATACATGGGGTATCGGTGAAAAGTTCCTCATGTTGCCTGTGAATAAATGGGATAATGAATACCATCGGGTCGTATTAGGAGGTATTACCTGTGATAGTCATGATTACTACGATTCAGAAGAACATATCAACGAAGTATTCTTACCCAAATTACAGAGTGCAGATGTTAAAGATGCAGAAATAAACAAAGAGCCTCTTTATGTAGGTTTCTTCCATACCGGTGCTTATCAGGATCAGATAAGTGGTTATGGTGGTATTAAGCACTGCCTTATTCCATCTCCTAAACACGTAATTGTAGAGTATGATAAGAATGGAAAATTGGTCGACTGGGTTTATGCCAAAGAACAAACCGCACAAAGTATGTTGAAAATACTGGGTTATCTCAGATAATATAAATCCCGCGACAGCGGGATTTTTTTATGAAAGGCTTTTAATAGCAAGTGCTTTGAATTACTTTAGTATCAAAATAAACAGCATGAAAAAAATCTTCCTGATCATTGTATTAATTGGAGTAGGGTATACCTCGCAGGCTCAGACGGCCACAGATTCTGTAAAAGCGGTAATCGATCAACTTTTTACAGCCATGCGAAATGCAGATTCTGCAACCATTGTAAATTGTTTCAGTGAAAACCATATCCTGCAAACCCTGGTACGTGATAAGGAAGGTAATATGTCTGCTAAAACGGATAAAGTAACAGATTTCGGACACAATATCGGCAGCTTACCCAAGAATGCCGCAGACGAAAGAATAACCTATGTTGCAGTTAATGTAGATGGACCACTCGCTTCTGTCTGGACTCCCTATAAATTCTATTTCAATGGGAAGTTTAGTCACTGCGGCGTAAACTCCTTCCAACTAATCAGGAGCAAACAAGGCTGGAAAATTCATTACCTGGTAGATACCAGGAGGAAGGATGCATGTGAGTAGTGTGATGTGAATTGTGAATTGTGAATTGTGAATAGGTTATTGACAATTCACAATTCACATTTCACTCATATTCACCACCTCCACAATAGTATCATAACTATTTTCCAGTAATACTGGTAGCTCATGCTTGCTTACCCAGCGTATTAATTCGATATCTTCTTCGGTTTGAGGGATCAGGGGTTGATTGCTGCTTGCTGACATGCGGTACCAGTGGGTTTCTTTGATAACGGTTTCATTCAGCCATTTATCAAAATACTGGTGATGTGTTATGCGGATAAATTCGCCCAATGTTATTTCAGTTAAACCGGTCTCTTCTTGTACTTCTCTTACTGCACAATCAGGGATAGACTCCCCCTCATCGAGCTTACCCTTTGGCAGATCCCATTTGCCACGGCGAAATATCATCAATAATTCATTGGACTCATTATAAACCAATCCGCCTGCCGCAACGATCGTTTTCATTTGCATAACCCAAATGTGGACTTAATTTTCAAATTTTCAAATTTCCTAATTAACTAATTGGGTTTACTTTCGCATCATGACAAACGAAAAAGCCGTTGCAGAAAAGCTGTTACAGGTAGCAGCCGTTAAATTAAGTCCGGAACAACCCTTTACCTGGGCAAGTGGATGGAAGAGTCCGATTTATTGCGATAACCGTAAGGTATTGTCTTTCCCCTATGTTCGCGACTTTATTAAAAGTGAGTTGTGTAATGTAATTTTTGAAAGCTTTCCTGAGGCGGAAATGCTGGCTGGGGTTGCTACTGCCGGTATTGCATGGGGAGCTATGGCAGCAGATCAATTGAAATTACCTTATGTATACGTGCGCCCAAAGCCTAAAGAACATGGAATGGGTAATCAGATAGAGGGTTTTTATAACCCCGGACAAAAAGTATTGGTAATAGAAGACCTTATTTCTACCGGAAAGAGCAGTCTGCAGGTGGTAGATGTGCTAAAAGCTGCCGGCGTTGAAGTAGTAGGCATGGTTTCAATATTTACCTATGGTTTTCCACATGCAGAGGAAGCATTTGCTAAATCAGGGGTTCCTTATAAATCACTGACTAATTATTCCAGCCTGATTAGTCTGGCAGTTGAAAAAGGACAGATATCTGCTGAATCAGAACAATTATTGCTGCAATGGCGGAAGGATCCGGCGGGTTGGGGGAGGGAATAATGAATATCGAATGACCAATATCGAATGATGAAGTGGAGGGATAGTGAAGTCTTAACATTTTTCTGTGCAGCCTATAGGGGTTTTTGAGTATCTCTTTTATAACCGGGCAATATCAGCGGATTTAAATGTGAAACAATGAAAAAACAGTTTTTATTTAGTCTTTTACTGATTGTTATCAGTATATCAGTAAATGCGCAGCAACCAAAGGCCGAATGGGTGACAATTAAGTCGCCTAATTTGAAATGTTGGGAGTGTAAGGAAGTCGTAGATAAATACCTTTTGCTCGAGAAAGGGGCAACGGATGGCGGCGTGATGCAATGGAAAATTAACCTTCTGCAAGGGGAGATAAAAGTACAGTTCCTGCCAGATAGAGCAAGCGCTGATGGAATACGTACTGCATTGAACAATGCTGGTTTTGATGCCGATAGTAGCAAAGCCACAGAAGATGCCTATAAGAAATTACCTCCAGCCTGTAAACGCTCAGAAGATGGCGGCGGCCCTCAGCCGAGAAAGCCTTGTCATGTGAAACCGATATTTTAGAGGGAGAGTCCGGGAGGACAAGACCGAAAGTCTGAGAGTCCGCGAGAAAGGTGGTTTGGAGGTGTTTATCCAAATAGCCCATCATCTTCCCGATATACTGACGAAGGAAGGGCGGACTTTCGTTTCATTGTTGTCCAGGGAAATTTAACTGCGAGCTGTAGGTGTCGCGTATGATGGAACACGGATCTTTATGATTTTCAAGATTTTTCATGATCGATCTTGAAAATCATGATAATCTGTGTTCTATTAATAACAGATAGTTCATTTCCGGCGACCATATATTTCTTTAAGAAATAGCTTTAAATTTTCCAGTTCGCAAGCACCCAGCAAAGCTTGAAGCTTGTAGCATGCAGCTTGAAGCAATACATTCGGTCATCGAACTACTCCCTCATAACCCTAACTCAATCTTATGCCTCGCTTCATAGTTGAAGGGAATGGTTTTAAAGAATCCTGCTTTGCCAACTCTTGTTGTGCCTTTTACGTTTACCAATACTTCTTTATTAAAGAGCACGGTTAGTATATTCTTAAATACGCCCTGCATATCAACCTGAATCCTTGAGGGAAGGATGAACTCTGCTCTGCGTTGTATATGCATGAGGGTATCGAGCTTGTATTTACCCAGGTAGTGGTTGTCGATATAGATATCACAATCTACTTTTCGCAAGTCCACCCCAAAGCCATTTGGGTTATAATAAACCAGGTCCATGGCCAGGGTAGATTTATCAAATCCAAGTTTTTCCAGTTTTACATTTTTAACGGCCCGATAGTCGAAGGCCTGTGGTTTTTGACAGGAAGCCAGAAGAATGAAAAGGAGGCAAAATAAGCTAAGGGTTCTCACAAGTTCAATTTGATGCAATATAAGTGATAAGCTAATCAGACATTTTCCATTTACATAATTCCCTAAATGTTTAACCAATCCTGTTAGATTATAGAATGGGGCTGTGGGTGTTTTGTGCATTTTGCCCTAATTGCCCTGTGTTAACTTTAGGTGTTTAATAGGGTAGGTTGGGTGATGGAAATTGAGTATGTGTGATGATTAATCCCCCCCAAACCTTTACTATAATTATTAGTATTTACCTTGTTTTTACCTCAAAGAATAATTACTATATTATTTAGCTGAATATTTATAGTATAAATATTTGATTAGTAATATAATATAATGTTTATTTTGTTAAAAAGTTTATTAAATTATGGAGTAAAATAAGCTTATTTAAAGTAATCCAATAAAAGAAAATAATTATCAATAAATGAGTCTTTTAATTGTTGAATATCAATATTTTGGAACAGTTGATTATATTAAAACTTTGTTTCAATTTTCAAATATAAATTTTGAGGTATGTGAAAGCTTCCAAAAGATGAGTTTTCGTAATAGAATGGTATTGGCAGGGAGCAATGGACTGGTACATTTATCGGTTCCACTGGAGAAAGGGCGGGATCAAAAGCAGCTTTTGAAAGATGTTCGAATCAGCTATACTTTACCCTGGCAATTACAACATTGGCGTACCATTGAATCTTGTTATAACCGATCACCATTTTTTGAATATTACCGGGATTGGCTCGAAGCATTTTACCAGCGGCGACCTGTTTTTCTGCTAGACATGAATCGCGATTTGATGGAATGGTTGGTAAAGCAATTAAAACCAACTGCCCGGTTTAGTGAGACAACTGAATTTTTGCCTGCTTACCCAGCCGAGATTACTGATTACCGAAGCAAATGGTTGCCGAGGAACTTCCAGCAATCATCAAAGAATATCCACTATCAACAGGTGTTTGCTGACCGGATAGGTTTTCAGCCGAACCTCAGTATCCTTGACCTGCTTTTTTGTGAAGGACCGAATTCACCGAATTTATTGTCAGGCAACGTTTAATGGCAATAAATTATCTTTTCTCAAATAGGTTTTAGCCCTAATTTTAACCAGTAACCCAAATTCGGGTCATACTATAAGAAGTATGACCAAATAATCAGTGATGACTAAACTAAAACCGCTCCTGTTTTTTTGCTTCTGCATGTTCGCAACCTGTTTATTTGCACAGGAGTTTTCTAATAAGGGAAAGGAATTCTGGATTGCCTATCCTTCTCATATTGACGGAACCGGCTCTGTAATGGGGCTATATATCACTTCTGAAGTAAATACAACCGGAACAGTAAAAGTGGGGCCAACCACTACTTTAAATTTTACAGTTACCGCTAATCAGGTTACTCGTGTCTTCTTAGGTTCTGGTGCAGGTGTTGATGCCAGCAATTCAGATGTTTACCTGAACATGTCAGACGGAATAAAAGCTAATGCCGCTATTAAGGTAAACAGTAACGATCCGGTAGTGGTTTATGCGCATATCATCCGAAGTGCAAGAAGTGGGGCCAGTCTTATTATTCCCACTCAGGTTCTGGGGGCTGAATATATAGCACCTAATTATAGATCAACCTCAAGTAGTAATCCAAATAGTGGTGGTACGGTTGGAGGAGTTGGACAGATTACAGTTATTGCTACCCAGGATAATACCACTATTGAAATTACACCCACTGCAGCAGGTGGTTCAAGGGCGGTTGGTGTTCCATTCCAAATAACATTGGCTTCTGCGGGAGATGTATACCAGTACCAGGCAACAGTACTAACAGATTTATCGGGAACTAAAATCAGATCCGTGGCAGCAGGTGGCAGTAGTGGCTGTAAGCCTATTGCAGTTTTCTCTTCTTCTACCTGGAGTACTTTCGATTGTACGGGTGCAAGCGGAGGCGATAATATTTATCAGCAAATATTTCCCACACGGGCCTGGGGTAAACAGTTTGTAACGGCACCATTCATCAACAGGCCTTATGATATTTACCGGATTTTTGTCCAAAATGCATCTACCACAGTGCAGGTTACAGATAATGGTGTTACTACTACTTTAACTGCTGCTACATTTAATCCACTTGGAAATTTTTACAGCTATAATAGTGCTAACCCTATACAGATTCAGGCTTCAGAGCCTATATCAGTAGTTCAATATATCAGTTCACAATCCTGTAAAACAGGTTGTACTACTGGCTCGGGTGCAGCAACCAGTTGTTTGGCTGACCCCGAAATGGTTATCCTTAATCCGGTTGAACAAACCCTGAATGATATTACCTTCTTCTCGGCGCACAGAAATTTTGTGCCTTCTGGTCAAACTCAGGTACAACTACATTACGTAAATATAATCATCAGTAAAAATTATATCAGTTCAGTAAAAATTGATAATGCCCCTGTGTCGGGGTTTATAGATATTCTTGGTACTAATTACAGTTATCTGCAACAAGACCTATCGGCTTCTTCAGGAGTAAATCCTGTGCACAGGGTTACAGCAGATACTGGCTTTTCGGCAATTGTATACGGGTATGGAAGTGTTGAATCTTATGGATATAATGGAGGTACTAACGTGAAAGATTTTAGTCGTCAGGCTACATTTGTAAATCCATATTCACGTATCGATTCGGCTGTTACCTGCGTAAATACACCGGTTAAGTTTTCCATTCCTTTATCCTTTCAACCAACTTCTATCCGGTGGGATTTTTCTGCTGCACCGGGTATTAGTCCAAATGCAGGCATCGGTCCAAACAATGCTCCGGTAGCCGATAGCGTGCCGGTAGTAAATGGACAACAGGTATATTATTACAGCACCGGACAAACATTCACTTTTAGTACAGCCAATACCGCTGCAGTGCGTGATACGATTAAATTATATACTACTTCCTCAACACCTGATGGGTGTGGCAGCACTGATCAGGTTTATACCATTCCTGTTAAAGTAAACGGAAAGCCCAGTTCAGATTTTACCTGGACACATTCCGGTTGCGTGAATGATCCGGTGAGTTTTTCAACTCCCGCCAACTCGGGTGTACGATGGTTATGGGACCTTGGAAACGGTTCGAATCTAGATATAACGACCAGTTTATTAGGTGCAGTTTTTAACCAGGCAGGTGTATTCAATGTGAAACTCAGATCGATTTCAGATATCGGATGTATCTCGGAAGAAACAACCAAACCAATATCTATTACCTCAAAACCGATAGCTTCTTTTACTGCATCTCCCATTTTGTGCCTGAATACAAGTGTGGGCTTTACAGATGCTTCTACCTCACAGGTAGGTACCATTACCAAATGGATTTGGGACCTCGATAATGGGGCAGGGCCGATAACGGTAAACAGTAATGCAGCTCAAACTATTCAATACAATAGTACAGGTATAAAAAATGTTAGTTTACAAGTAGAAACAAGTACAGGCTGCAAAAGTGATGTATTCAAACCTTCTACGGCAGTTTTCATTCACCCTTTACCTCAACCTGGATTTATACTGCCTGAAGTGTGCCTGAACGATGCATCAGCCCAATTTATTGATACCAGTAAGATAGCAGACGGTTCAGAAGCGCAGTTTACCTATCTCTGGAACTTTAATGCAGCCTCGCCTTCGGTTAGTCCAGGACCAAATATCTCCAGTAGCACCCTGAAAAATCCATCAGTTAAGTATAATAAATCAGATAATTATACCGTGTTGCTGCAGGTAACCTCAAAAGACGGATGTATCAATACTGCTTCACAAACATTTACCGTAAATGGTTCTGTTCCTAAAGCAGATTTTGAAGTACAGCAGAATACAGTGCTTTGCGATAAGGTTCCAATTCTTATTCAAAATAAATCAACCGTAGATTTCGGATCCGTTACCAAATCTGAAATTTACTGGGATCGTGTTAACCTGCCAACACAGGTGCAAACAGATGATAATCCTACAACCAATAAAGCTTATACGCATAAGTACGTATCGAATAAGGCAGCCGGACAGGATTTTACCATTAGAATGGTTTCTTATTCGGGAGGTAATACCTGTGTGAGCGAGGTAAGTAAAACGATAAAAGTACATCCAAATCCAAAAGCGGCATATAGTGTTAATCCAGCAACCGTTTGTTTTGATGAGCCTGTATCTTTTACCGATCTGTCAGCTAATGCATCATTAGCTCCACCGGTTCGATGGGAGTGGGATCTTGCAAAGGGAATAAATTCTACTATCCAAAACCCCGTAAGGGCCTATCAGGATTCGGGTGTGTTCAATACCAGCTTGTATGTCTTTAGTGCCGCAGGTTGTGGGAGTGATACTGCAACAGCAAGTTTTACCGTATTTCCATTACCGGTATTAATAATGGGTACTAAAAGTACAGCAGTGCTGGAAGGGGGAGAAACCCAGTTGAAACCTTCCTTTGTTTATGGCAACCAATTGAGTTATTTATGGACTCCACCGAATTACCTGAATAAAGACACTGCTTTCTCTCCCATAACAAAACCACTGGCAGATATCAGATACACTTTAACCGTTACCGGAGAAGGTGGCTGTACAACAAGCGATACCATTTTTGTAAAACTGTTGAAGTCATTGGAAATACCCAATGCATTTTCACCGAATGGTGATGGCATTAACGATACATGGAACATAAGGTTTTTAGAAAGTTATCCTGGTGCAACAGTGGAAGTATATAACAGGTATGGACAAATTGTATTCAGATCTCAGGGATATAGCAAACCCTGGGATGGTAAAGTGTCTGGTTCGCCTTTGCCGATAGGCACCTACTATTATATCATCAATCCGAAAAACAATAAACCCCAGGTAACAGGATCAATTACCATTATACGGTAAGAGGGGAAATAAAGATGGATGATAGCTGATGGCGGATGTCGGATTTGTAGGGATGGTGCCGGCTGAGAAAGGAATTGTACCATTGATAACGTTCAGTATGTTAAACCGGATGTCGATTGGTGGTGAATTAGACTTATTAGTATATTTTTAAAATAAATAACGGCTTTTATGGAGGGAATGAGGAGGTGTTAGGTACTAGGGACTAGGTGTTAGGTATAAGGGATAGTATTGGGTTTTAGTACCTTATTATTTACCCAGCACCTATTACCTAGTACCTAACACCTAATCCCTAACCCCTAACCCTCCATACAACTGTTAATAGCACAGAATAATATGAACTGTAAAGTGAGATATTGGCTTGGTTTTTTCATAATGGTATTACCAATATTGGTAAAGGCGCAACAGCGTCCTTACTATACGCAGTATATCATGAATAATTATATCATTAACCCGGCTGTGGCAGGTATTGAAAATTATTGGGATGTAAAAGCATCACACCGTATGCAATGGGTGGGTATTCAGGATGCTCCGGTAACTACTTACCTCACCATTCATGGTCCACTTAAAAAAGATGATTTCGGCTGGGAAACGGCTACTAGCATACGCGCTCGCGGCGAAAATCCGAGAGGACAGGCTTACTGGCAAAGTTATCGTGCCGCAGAACCGCACCATGGAGTTGGGTTTACTATGCTGAACGATAAAACCGGACCATTGAATCGTTTTGCAGCCTTCGGAACCTATTCTTATCACCTGGGGCTTTCAAATACAACGAGTCTTTCAGCAGGTATTTCTGCCGGCTTTTCCAATATGAGTCTGGATGCATCTAAATTAAATTTTGGCACCACCGTTGTTGATCCTGCAGTGGCGAGCAGTGGTATGATTAACCAGATCAGACCCGATATAAGTGCAGGTTTGTGGTTGTATTCAAAGGATTATTTTTTAGGATTAGCTGCGCAACAGATCGTCCCACAAAATGTAGCTTTTTCTAACAATACCGTTTATGTAGAGAAGGGGAAACTGGTACCACACTTATTCTTTAGCGCAGGTTACCGGATGCAATTATCTGACGATGTTAGTCTGCTACCCTCAACATTAATCCGCTACGTATCTCCATTACCCGTAGGCTTTGATGTAAATGCAAAATTCATGTACCAGGATCTCTTATGGGTAGGAGGTTCTTATCGCTACCAGGATGGTTTTGCTGGAATGGTAGGCATCAATGTGAGCCACAATATTAATATCGGGTATTCTTACGATCTACAAACTTCCCGTCTGAATACGGTTAGTAAAGGAACACATGAAATTCTTATCGGCTTTCAGTTGGGCAATAAATATGGCGATTGGTGCCCGAGGAATCTTTGGTAAGGAAAGAGGCTTCAGGCTGCACGCCGCAAGCTGCAAGACTTGATTTGTGCTTTTTAAAGGCTTTCTGCTATTAATTGAATTCAGATTATCAAGATTTATCTTGATAATCATGATAATCTGCGTTCCATCCTCGCTAAGATAATGATCCTCAAATCCTGGCTTTCTTTTTTTGTTGGAGTAATAGTTCCCTGAATTTTTCCAGTTGTTTATTAAAGCTGCTGTCTGTTTGATTTAATTGCTCAAGCTCCAGTTTGCGGATGAGTAATTTTTTTACCTGGTCCGCTAACCATTGGTTATAGAGTGTTTCCGTATCTATCTCTAAATGGTTCACAGGAATTAATGGGGCTGCAGTAATTTCTTCTTCTACTATTTCTTTTTGTTCTTCTACCTTAATTTTCTTTTTCTCAACCTGCTTTTTCTCTTTCTTTTTCTCAATCGAATTTTCTGTTTCTTCTGCAGCATCAATTTTAATATCAAGTCCATCAATGATGTTTAAAAGACCTGATAACTCTATTATCTGACTAAAATTTTTATCGAGTTTTAATTTTTGAATTTCTGTGATGGCTTTTTCAATTCCTTTTTTCATTTCTTCCTGACCCTGCTTAAAAGGAATGGCGGTTTTAAGTTTGCTCATGGCATCTTTGGCTTCCTCGAAATCAAGCTCCATCTTTTTAAGGGAAAGTTTCATTTCTTCTTTGGCTTGTTTCCTTTCTGCCAGGGGAATGGAAAGGGTATCAATAGATTGAATAGCCGTTTTCATTTCTGCTTTTGCTTTTTCCAGTTCGGCTAGTTCTTTTTTCCATTCGTTTTTATCTTTGAAAAGTTCAGTATTCAATGTGGTATAAGCATCATTTAAAACCACTGGTATATCCTGAATAGCCTGCTGTACTTCTTTACTGTTAAGTGAAGCGCGAATTTCTTCTTTTGCTTTTTGCAGGTTATCCTGCATTTCGGCTTTGAGTGTTTTTGAAAGGAAAAAAGCAGGATTGAATAGGGGATTGGTAACTTTTACTGCCATAGGTTCAACCGTAACGGGTTGAATATCTACTGCATTGTTTTGTTGTTGTAATGAGTCATTAACCTGCGAAATATTTGCTTGCTTAGGTGCGTGTTCAGGATTTAGCCAGGCGATTGAACTTAATATTCCGGTTACCAGTAAAAAGGCAAGTAATTGTCTGTGGTAATTAAAAACCTGATCCCGACCTCCAATCATTCTTTTTACCCTTGTCAGTAATTCATTTTCATTTGAGCCCTTGGCTGCCATTGCAAATACTGGTGTTGCCTGCAATTGAGCAATACGCAATAAGGCTTCAGCATAGGTGCTTGCACTGTATTGAAATTGTAATACCCAATCGTCACAACTATTCTCCCTTTCTTTCCTGATCTGCTTGCTCATTAATTGGGTAAATGGATTGAAGAAAAGGCTGATCTCGGCCAATGATAGTATAATATTCACCAGATAGTCGTAACGCTTGATATGAGCCATTTCGTGCAATATCACGGCTTCAAGTTGTGAAACGGTTAGGTGATTTATGCTTGCAATTGGTACAAGTATCAAAGGTTTTAAGAATCCTACAGTAAGTGGGGTGCTTATTTTTTCAGATAGAAAGATGGAGATTTCTCTTTTGATACCTAATTGTTGAGCAGTATTCTTTACAAATAAGCGCCAGTCAACAGGTATTTTACTGAGCCCTTGCTGTTTGATCTGAAGGGTATATCGATATCCGATAAACCAACGGGTACAGAGCACCACCATTAAAAGCAGATAGGCAACAGAGAGATAGGGGAGCAACTGTTCACCCCTTAACATCCATTCAATAACCTGAGAACGTATGCCTTGTCCTTGAGGCACAAGTGTTGCAATCGTTTTACTGTCTAATCCGCTTCCTTCAACCAGAAGTAAACGGCTATATTGGTTATGATAGAATTGTAGCGTAAAGACGAACCATATAAATCCCATGAATTGCAGGCATACTGCGAGCAGGTATTTGTGGGCCGCGGAAGGTTTCAGTACAGAGGAAATGAGTAAATAAAGAAGCCATAAGAATGCCATTTGCCATAAACTGTTGGCAATGGAATACCCCAGTGCTTGTAAAAAGGCCGACTGAAACAAAGATTGCATCAGGATTGCTTTTTCAGGTTATCTAACATTTTTTGGATTTCATCCAGCTCTTCTTTATTTGGCGTTTGGTTACCCAGCGCTTGCATCACAAGTTGACTGGAAGAGCCGCCAAATAAGGAACTGATCATTTTTCCGACGATTTGTTGCTGGGTATTTTCCCGGCTGATATTCGCACGGTATATATGTGTTTTGCTGCTATCATCGCGTTTAACGATACCTTTTTCAAACATTATCTGCATGAGTTTGAGGGTGGTTGTATAGCCCGCATCCTTATGTTCACTCAGAATTTCATGAACCTCTCTGACTGTAGCGGTACCCTTATCCCACAAAACCCTTAAAATTTCAAGTTCACTTTCCGTTGGTTTTATATGTTTGACCATGCTTTACGATTTTATTCGTAAGCAATTTACGACAGAAATCGTATACGAGGGGTGAAAAATTTGTTAAACGGTGGGAGTGAATTGTCAATGGTGAATAGTGAATAGATTGTTTTGGTGGTTGTTTACCTTAACAACCGCCATTGACCATTCACCATTGACCATTCACCATTGACCATTCACCATTGACAATTCACCCCTAACTCTTTACCCTCACACTCACCCCATAACTCGCAATCTTCTTAAACCTTAATTGCTCATTTTTTATACTTGCCCTGTAATATGGGTTGAAGTTTCCTTTTTTGTCGGGGAAGCCAATGGTACAGGAGAAAGGTTGGTTATCGGCCTGTATTTGAACGGATGGTTCAATACCAATATTAGGTATGTTGATGGAATCGGTGATTCGGATTTCTTTGTATTGTATTCTAACCAGGTACTTAAACCGGTTTTTGGTTTCATATACTTCAACGGCAAATTTCCAGTTATTGAGTTCATCCGGCACTTTCTGGTAATGACTGGCCACTGGCGATTTTTGAACAACCGATCTGGTTTCACTGATGGTATCAGCTTTCTGAATTATAGGTGGATTTTTCACTTCAGACTCTACTGGTTTATTTTCACAAGCGGTAAAAACAACTACTATTAATAACAAGTAATTGGCGATTCTTGCATTCACGATTTTCCGGTATTTATAGTTATATATCGGTAAATTAATATGTTTTGCTTGTATTTCTCAAAATGGCTTTATACTTTTATTACACCCCTCTGATTTCTCCCCCCGATTTTAATTAGCCGTAAAACCTTACCATGAAGTATTTAATTACATGGATGCTGCTGCTTTGCATAGCATCGTCCGGATTATCCCAATCAGCAAATTCAAGGGGAAACGCTCTGCCACTAAGAAATGCCTATGAAACTGCCAAAGCATTATATGCAGCGGATATTTCTCCTAAAAAGCTGTCAGACTCGGTAAGACAACAATTATTGGGTAGCCTGATCTGGTATGCAGACCTCCAGGATGCACAAGGCGATTTGTATGATCAGTTATTAGAAAAATTAAAAAAACCATATCCTTTATTAGACCGGGTGAGGAATAAGTTGTCTGACAGCCTGATTAAGTTCGCAAGATTTTTCGAACTCGATTCAGCAACCGTTATTCAATCTGCCGCTCATTTACCAGATACAGTGCAGCAATCACTAAAGACCATAAAAAGTTTGTACATAAAAAAGAATGCTGATTATGTTGCGGCAAAAACTGCTTACCGAAGCTTTACTGCAGACTTACGTACAACAAGTGCGGCTTTGGTATTACGCAGGCAGCAAACCATTTTCTCTTTTGATAGTCTGGCCAGACTTCAACCAGATACTAATTCTCGCAATAACATAAAGGTTCAGGCAGCAGATTCCGTGCAATCTTTAGAGAATGCTATTCATTTAGTAAACCAACAATACGATTCAGCAAGGGCAGAATTTCTTTCCCTTGAAAATGGCTTCAATCAATGGAAGACTATTGTATTGCAACAGTTAAAGGACCAGCGAAATACCCTTCTTAGTTTCTTATTTCATATCAGTGGGATTACTCAACAACCCGGAAGAGAGGGTTTGAGTTTTGAAGATGCACTGAATTCGTTTAACCTGAATACATTGCCGGATATTCAGAAAGTGATTTCCGAAGCAGAATCAGCGTATAAAGTAGCTTTCAGACTACCCTCAGAAGCAGAAATGATCAATGCACTGGCCATTTATCTTGCGAACAGAATTAAACAGGAATCTGTGATGTGGTTTTTTGAAAAAATTACCCAGAATGCCAACAGATATGAACTCCTGAACCTGTTTTTTCCTACAACAATGAAATTATTGCAAGGGAACGAAGTATATGAGATTCCCAACCTTGGGGCTCAATGGCAATATGCGCTATCAAAAGACTTTATGCAGATGCCAAAAAATGTACTCAACAGTGCCTGGCTTGCAAAACGATGGCCAGAAGCAGCAACCTATGCTGCCTATATTACCGGGGTTTGTGATTTTGCTGAACTGATTGTAAAAAGATATAGTTACCGCGACGCTATTAAGGCATTATATCTTTCAACTCCACCTGTTCCCGCTGTATTGGATTCTGTTTCAAACAAGCCAGTGTTTCAGGATTATATTACCCTGCTTTATGCCATCAATACAGAAATGTTTGTAATAGATAGTGCCAATCGAATCCGTTTACTTTCCTATGAGGATTTACGAAACATGAACAGAACAGAAATGGAAATCATGCTTGCATTGCTTGATCTTAAATATAAAGCGGTATTCAGTAAGTTCTTTAAGGGGATTAAACAAATCGAAGGTCAAACCATTGTACTTGATGTTGAACGTATGCGCCGGTTATTGGGAAATATCAGAACAGCTATTGCTCAGGTAGAAAAAATCGGCACAGAATACCAGGAAGAGCAGAAACGGTTACAGCAAAATGGACAAAAAGACTGGTTCTATAGTACTTACAATATGTGGGGCGCCGTAAACCAGGTGTTTAGTGTGTTGAACAGCCTAGATAGTCAGATTGTCCGACCAGCTGTATCAGAACAGGCCATGAAGGCATTCGGTTATGGAACACAGGTTTTTGAAATTTATAACCTGGTTACCAAAAAGAATTTCGCAGGGGCAGTTATGAACACGCTGTCACTCATTGATACCCTGTTTTATGAATCAAGACCCGGGCATCAGTTTACCATTGATTTAAAAGATTTGCAGAATGAATTTCTATATGCATCATCTTATCTAAAAGATTCTATACTAAGAAATACAGCACAGTATGCCAAAACTTTGCTTTATCGATACGATACCACCAATCAGGCAATCAGCTTTGAGAAGAAAAGTCCTGCCGCAGCCTTATTATTCGATAAAGACCGTCAGGCCATACAACTCATCAGAAAATTAAGCGGCTTCCTGAATGATGCGGCGTTGGCGCAGAACGATAAGCAACTGGCAAAAGTAGTAGAGTCTTATGCCATGCCTGTTGGCTCTTATAAGCGTAAGCGTAATAATTGGTGGTCGGTTGATTTGAATGCTTTTGCAGGTGTGTATGCTGGTTATGAATGGACAAAAAGACAACAATACGATACTGGCAGAATGGCCAACAGCAGGAGTGGTGCCGTATGGGGTTTCTCTGTTCCAATTGGTATATCACTCAGTAAAACTTTTGGTAGAAAATGGCGTTCAGGAAAAAGAGAATTTGATGCGAATGGCGGGTTCTTTCCCGACGACTATATCCGCAATCCTGATAAGGTGAAAATTAAACGAAATCATTTGTATAACAGAACCGGGTGGACGCTAACCATTACAGCCAGTGTCATCGATCTTGGTGCTCCTGTTTCTTACAGGTTATTTCAATCAAGTGATACCACCATCGGCCAGAGCTTTAAATGGGCGCAATTGATTAGTCCTGGTTTGCATGCAGCATTGGCATTACCTGGAAGTCCATTTACCATATCTACAGGCATACAATACACCCCACAATTACGTAAATACCAGGAAGCAGGCAAGCCCAATGAACAACAGTTTAATAGCACAAGGGTCTATTTGGGATTGATGTTTGATTTGCCTTTGTTTAATTTTTGGGAAAGAAAACATATTGTTTATAGAAAGAAATCATAAATATAAAAGAGAAGGGCCCCGATTACCGGAGCCCTTCTCTTTTATCAGTAATAAATTTTATTGTTTTTTCACATCAACCTTAATGTTCAAATTTTCTTTGCCATCAAGATAGATAGAAAATTGTTTAGCTACATCTTCTGAAAGTTCTTTTCCATCAACAATGATCTTACCATTTTTGATTTCTAACGATACATTATCCGGCATGGTTAAACCAGCATTTTTAATTGCTGCAATCAGTTGGTCGATGTTTTCATCGGTGCTATTTACAGTAAGGCTTGCAGATTCGCCACCATTGCTTGCTTTAATTTCGATTCTTTTCTCAACTGTGTGAGTACTATTTGATGATTCACCATGCAATTGCGCAAGTGTAGGTGCAATTACCAGTGATACAATCGACATCAGTTTAATCAGGATGTTCATTGATGGACCAGAAGTATCTTTGAAAGGATCACCTACGGTATCTCCCGTTACAGATGCTTTATGTGGTTCAGATTTTTTATAGAACATTTCGCCATTAATCTCAACACCTTTCTCGAATGATTTTTTCGCATTGTCCCATGCACCACCTGCATTATTCTGGAACATACCCATCAACACACCACTTACAGTAGCACCTGCAAGGAAACCACCCAATGCTTCCGGACCTAAAAGGAATCCGATGATCAAAGGGGAAACAATTGCGATTGCACCGGGCAGCATCATTTTTTTGATGGATGCTTCAGTAGAAATGGCTACGCATTTATCGTATTCAGGTTTACCAGTACCTTCCATGATACCAGGGATAGAACGGAACTGGCGACGAACTTCTTCCACCATTGCCATCGCTGCTTCACCAACTGCACGTATAGCGAGAGAAGAGAATATAAATGGTATCATAGCTCCTACGAATAGAGAAGCCAGCACTTTTGCTTTATAGATGTCGATACCTTCAATTCCTGCTACTCCTACGAAAGCTGCGAATAGGGCAAGTGCAGTAAGGGCTGCAGATGCAATGGCAAAGCCTTTACCAGTTGCGGCGGTAGTGTTACCAACGGCATCTAATACGTCCGTTTTCTCACGTACATCTTTAGGTAATTCGCTCATTTCAGCAATACCACCAGCATTATCTGCAATTGGACCAAATGCGTCAATCGCTAATTGCATAGCAGTTGTGGCCATCATACCTGCTGCGGCAATTGCCACACCGTATAATCCTGCACACTCATAAGAACCCCAGATACCACCAGCTAATACCAGGATAGGGAGGAAGGTAGACTCCATACCTACTGCTAAACCACCAATTACATTGGTAGCATGACCGGTAGAAGATTGACGAATAATAGACATTACCGGACGCTTACCCATTGCGGTGTAATACTCGGTAATAATACTCATCAATGTACCTACGGCCAAACCTACCACGATGGCACCAAATACACCATTACGGGTAAAATCGTGACCACGGAGGCTCATCGTTTCAGGTAAGATATAATATACAAGACCTGCACAGGCTGCTGCGGTTAATACAATAGAACCCCAGTTACCCATATTCAGGGCTCTCTGAACATTCGCTGTATTGATACCTGCTGAATCACTCACGCGTACAAACCAGGTACCTACAATAGAAAAAAGTATACCTACACCTGCAATCAACATCGGAAGCAGGATCGGAGCATAACCACCAAAATTATCTGTAGAAATGGTTTCTTGTCCAAGCACCATGGTAGCAAGAACAGTAGCCACATAAGAACCAAATAAATCGGCACCCATACCTGCCACGTCACCTACGTTATCACCTACGTTATCGGCAATAGTTGCAGGGTTACGCGGATCATCTTCCGGGATACCAGCTTCAACTTTACCAACCAGATCAGCACCAACGTCAGCAGCTTTGGTGTAAATACCACCACCCACACGGGCAAATAAAGCAATAGATTCAGCACCCAATGAAAAACCGGTTAATACCTCAATGGTGCGAAGCATTTCTTCTGAATTGGCTGCTGCTTCAGGAGCAAATATTTGTTTGAGGATCAGGTAAACACCACCCAAACCTAATACAGCCAAACCGGCAACACCAAGCCCCATTACAGCACCTCCTGTAAATGATACATTCAATGCTTTAGATAGACTTGTTCTTGCAGCCTGCGCGGTACGTACGTTTGCTTTGGTAGCAACTTTCATACCTATATAACCTGCAACGGCACTACAAACGGCTCCGAGTACAAAGGCCAACGAAATAGACCAATGTGAATGCGGGTTACTGCTTGCCATTACACCCAGTAAAAGGGCCACGATCACTACGAAATAGGTCAAAATTCTCCATTCTGCTTTCAGGAAAGCCATGGCACCTTCAGCAATATAATTGCTGATCTCTTTCATGCGGTCATTGCCCGCATCCTGTTTTGAAACCCAATTAAACTTCAGAAAAGTGTAGAGCAATCCTACAACCCCCATCGCCGGAACGGCAAAAAACAAGATTTTGTCCATAATCAGTTTGTCTGGTAATGTTTATATTAAAAGTCTGCAAAAATAGGGGTAAAAGGGTAAAAAAAACTGTGATTTTGCGGGGTAGTCCATAGACCATAGTCCATGGTCCATGGTCTATGGACTATGGACCATGGACTATTCCTCCAGTTCTGTTGTGTCTGTGCGGCCAGTAAAGGCTGAGGAGAGTTTTTTGGCCTTGTAAATATTGCGGTTATAACGGTTACCCAATACTATTATGGTGGCTGAATCTTTGATATAACGGGTAAAAACCGTGTTATTGCCGTGCCACCAGCCATTATGGTATACAATTTCCTCCGTTGGTGAATTCAATAGCCGCCATCCAAGTCCATAATTGTGAAATGATTTTGTTTCAAAGCTATATGGCTGATATGCAAGTGTTTGTGAGGCTTGATTTACATAAATGCCTTCCTGTAGCGCCCTGTCCCACAAAAACATATCCCGTACAGTGGAGTACACGTTTTTATCACCATAAATACAATCCAGCTTTTCGATGCGATAAGGAACATTATTGTTTTTGTAGGATGGCACATAACGGCCTGTATCTGCCAAACTGAAAACATAGCTGTCGGTCATACCAAGGGGTGTAAATAAACTATCCTTCAAATAGGTAGGGTATGATTGTCCCGTTACCTTTTCAATGATCAGCGCAAGTAGTGCATAGTTGGTATTGCTATAACGGAAAGCCTTATCCGGACCAAATAACGGTGCTGGTTTGTATTTGATCATATAATCCAACATATCCTGATTGGTGAGCAGGCCTGGCTTCAGTGGTGGCATTTTAATGGTACGGGTTCTTCTGACCCAGCGACCTTTTTTATTCTTTACCCTATAGGTTTCTACTTTCCTGTCTACCAGAAAGTAAACATAATTGTTTAATCCGCTTCTGTGGTTCAACAGGAGTTGTACGGTAATATTGGGATAGGGAAAATCTGGGAAGAAATCTGTGACAAAATCATCCAGGTTTAGTTTACCCTGCTCCCTTAGTTTAAGGATGGCCATACCGGTAAATGTTTTTGATACCGATGCCAGGTGGAAAGTAGTATTTGGGGTAATGGGTTCCTTGGTCTTGAAATTGCTGTATCCTTTATAATCCTCAAATAATACTTCCCCATTTTTTGCTACGAGGATACTTCCATTAAATCCTTTATTACCTAACAGTTGTTGGTATTGTTTCTCAATTTCGGCAGCATAAACAGCTTTATTGGTCGAAGGTATCGGCGATACGGTTTCTACCGATTCGTTTTTCGGGGGTTGTGCTGAACAGGCCTGCAATAAACAACTCAAAATAGCGACACCAAAGGTTCTTACGATCATCTGTTAGTATTTCTTCGTGGCGAAAATAAAAAACTATGTGTTATAGAAATGGTTAAAAAGCGAAAGGTTATGCAGAAAATAAAAACATTATTTTCGCTGTATGAGCAAGCAGGCAACAACAAGTTATCCGAAAGAAAGGATCAATATTTTATTTCTGGAAAATATCAGCGATAAAGCTGTACAGTATTTCAAACAACAGGGATATGCAAATGTGCGAAAAATCAGCGGTGCACTTAGCGAAGCTGAATTGATAAAAGAAGTGAAAGATGTACACCTGCTTGGTATTCGTTCAAAAACACAGATTACCGCCAATGTACTCGATGCGGCAAAAAAATTGCAGGCCATCGGCTGCTTTTGTATCGGGGTAAATCAGGTAGACCTTAAGTACGCCACTAAGAAAGGAGTGGTTGTTTTCAACGCACCTTACAGCAATACCCGTAGTGTAGCAGAACTGGTTATTGGTATTTCTGTAATGCTGATCAGAAAAATATCCGACAAAAATATTGCAGCACATAAAGGTATCTGGATGAAAGATGCCAAAGGAAGTTATGAGTTGCGTGGAAAAATATTAGGACTTATTGGTTATGGCAATATAGGCTCACAGGTGAGTGTGCTCGCTGAAGCGCTTGGCATGAAAGTGTTGTTTTATGATACAGAAACCAAATTGCCCTTGGGTAATGCAGTTGCGGCAAAATCAATGAAAGAAGTACTTGGCAACAGTGATATTATTTCTTTACATGTTCCGGAAACTGCTCAGACAAAAAACCTGATTAATAAACAGGCCATCCGAAATATTAAAAAGGGAGCTATATTATTAAACTATGCCAGGGGAGAAGTAGTTGATTTAAAAGCATTGAGTGAGGCAATAAAAGATGGTTCCATTTCCGGTGCAGGAATTGATGTTTATCCATGGGAGCCAGAAAAAAATGGCGATCATTTTGAAACACCTCTTCAAGGATTACCCAATGTTATACTTACACCTCATATTGGTGGGTCGACCGAAGAAGCACAACAGAATATCGGAGAAGACGTAAGCGTTAAACTATTCCAATACCTCGAACGTGGTATCACCAATGGTTCTCATACAGTTCCCGCAATTGGATTGCCACCAGTTGATGGTGCCCACCGTATTCTTCATGTACACCGAAATGTGCCTGGTGTATTGAGTGCCATCAACACTGCTTTATCTAAAAATGATATCAACATTGTTGGACAATACCTCAAAACCAACGAAGAGATTGGATATGTTGTACTCGATGTAGACAAAAAATTATCTAAAAAAGCAGCGGAGCTACTGAAAGAAGTGAAAGAGACGATTAAGGTTAGGATGCTATATTGATTGATAGATGTCAGATGGCAGATGGCAGATTTTTTTATGTCTGATGTCTGATTTGTTGAAGGAGAAGGTGTACAAAAAAATTGTTCACCTTCTCTTTTTTTTATGAAGTACCTAAATAAATCTGCTATCTGACATCCAACAATCCAAATCCGACATCAGCGATCAGCCATCAGCGATTCCTCTGAGTATTTTCCTCCCTCTGCTTCTAAAAGCTGCCGTTTCGCTATCCCATCGCTCTTCAATGATAAGCTTTAATTCATGTTTTATCTCAGGGTATTGTTTGGAGAGATTGAATAATATCGTTAACGAAAAAGCTTTAATGGCAGCGGCGGTTGCCGGGTTCTCAATAAAAGCAAAGCAACAATTCATCAATTCTCCATGAAATTCCTCCGGAATAGCTATCTCTTCTAAAACCCTTACAGCATTTCTTATTACAGCATCGTGCACACCAGGTTCCTGTAGTCGTTTAACCAGTACGCCTATATAGGGAGCAATCATAGATGGCTTATGCCTGGCTGCCCAGCTAACACTCCATGCTGCCCTTTGAGATATTCTGTAGTCTTGAGCTGTATAACAGTTCATCAACTCTTTGAACTGCTTTTTATTTTGAATAGCATAATTGGCAATACGAAGTGCCTGTTCTTTTGAATGTTCCTGCGCTAGCGCTTCCCTGATATTCATAGTTAGTATTTCAATTTATGCTGAAAGACTACAATTTATTGGCTTAACAACTGTTTAAGTTTACGAATTTCGTTGGCATCTGTAAAGTCTTGACTAAAATCTTCAGGTATGAGAGTGTTTGTATAAGTTGTTTGAGATGGTCGCAATATTCTGGCGGAAGTATGAAATTCTTTAGCGCCGGTATAGGTTATCATCTCCTGAATATTAGTGCTGTTAATACCGCTGCCGGGCATTATGATGATTCTGTCATCAGCCTGTTCTACCATTTGTCTTATCAAAGTTTTTCCATCGGGTGCTTTTGGGTGCTGGCCGCTGGTGAGGATTCTTGTACAACCACAGGCAATAATGGTTTCCAATGCTTCAAGCGGATCCTTGCATCGATCAAACGCACGGTGAAAGGTTACATCAAGTGGGTAGGCGAGTTCTACCAGTCTGGCAGTGTTTATTTTATCAACTGTACCATCCTGATTCAATAAACCAAATACCACTCCTTCAAAACCGAGTTCTTTACAAAGTGTAATGTCTTTTGCAATGATTGTAATTTCTTCTGCACTGTGAAAATAATCACCGCCTCTTGGTCGTATCATCGGGAAAATAGGAATGCTTACTTTTTCCCTGGTCGTTTTTAGATAACCGTAAGAAGGGGTAGTGCCACCGTTGGCATAGTTTTCACATAATTCAATCCTATCAGCGCCGGCTTCAGCCGCAGCGATTGCAGTAGCGGTGTTAAACACACATATTTCAAGGGGTAATGACATGTAATTTTTTTAGTTCAATCCTTATTCCTGCTTTGGATTTAAGTCTGAAGCAGGGATAAGGAATTTATCAAATTAAAGGTTTTGCATCAACCAGGAAGTTTTTATCATCAGCATGGCAAACTGCATAATTAAATCCTTTTTGCAATGCATATCCTCCATATTCTCCATTTTTTGCAATAGCGATAAAACCAGCTTGTATGGCTTTAGCTTTTTCATGTCCTTTTGTTTTATATAATCTTTCCATTGCTTTTTTGCAGGCATCTTCTGGCGACAGTCCCTGACGCATCATTTCAACAATGGTATGTGCCCCACAAATACGGATAATGTCTTCGCCTTGACCGGTTGCAACTGCTGCGCCAACTTCATTATCTACATATAAACCTGCTCCGATAATTGGCGAATCACCAATTCTTCCCCTCATTTTAAAACCCATTCCGCTGGTAGTACAACTACCGCTCAGGTTACCATTGGCGTCCAGGGCAATCATGCCAATTGTATCATGGTTCCAATCTCCGTTTTCCAGTTTAGCAGGCACAAATGCTTCCTGTCGTTTTGTGTTTTCAATATTGATCACTGGCTTATACTCGCTTTTTTTAAGCCAGTTTTCGTATGCTTTTTTAGCGGATTCTGAGAGTTCATTTTTTTCCAACGGAAAGCCTTCTGCGACTGCAAACTGTTGTGCGCCTTCACCTACCAGCATTACATGCGGTGTTTTTTCCATCACTCTTCTTGCAACAGAAATAGGATGTTTGATTCTTTCCAGAAAAGCTACGCTGCCGCAGTTGGCGAATTCATCCATTATACAGGCATCCAGTGTAACAAATCCGTCCCTGTCTGGATTAGCTCCCAACCCAACACAGCAGTTCAGGGATGCTTCGGTAACCCTAACGCCTTGTTCCACCGCATCCAATGCTCTTCCACCGGCTTTAAGCACATTCCAGGCCGCCTTATTGGCAGCAATACCTGCATCCCAGGTAGAAAGTACCAGGGGTTTCTTTGCGTTTATTTTCCCCCTAAATGAAGTGAAACCCAGTGCTGTTAAGCCAAATGAGCTTATCTGCAGAAAATTACGACGGTGGAGCATGTGATAATATTTGTTTAGTCGAATGTATGAAAGAGTAGCCAAAAGTGAAAAGGATAAAGTTTCCATTGGTTACACTAGGAAGGTGACAGTAAGATTTATTCGTCTCATGGCCTATGTTGAATAATTCCTGTAAACATTTCCATCCTGTGAAATATGTAATTTATAACGGCAGATGTATAAAGAAAGAAAAAAGGAAACATGCAATTTTGCCTTTGGATGAAGATCTGGTTTTATGCCTGATTTTTTCTCCTTATTTAAATATGTTTTATCAAAATAAGTTAAAGAACAATGTTACGTTTAAACCTGGATGCTACCTGTTAATCGCAATAGCGGGTATAATTTCAATGAGTGCCTGCAAAACAGGTAAAAATCCGGAAGAGTTGGTGAAAGATTCTTTGTTAGCAGATTCGCTGAAAAAAGCAGCAGCAGGAACGGTAACAACTACCACTACCAAAGTAACAACCATTATTACAAGTGGTAAAGCAGTTGTAAATCCACAGAAAAAAAATGGTAGGGGTGAAATTATAGTGGAGCGAAACCAATCGCTTGAAGATGCCTATGCTGGCATGATGATAGAGATGGATACAAAGGGGATTTACTATCGCACAGAAGTTAAACCATCTTATCCGGGAGGTGAGAAGGCGTTGACTAAATTTATTCAGGAGAATATTGTATATCCACCGATGGCTCTTGATAATGGAGCAGAAGGTAATTTGGTGGTAAATTTTGCAGTAGACGAAATGGGTGTTATTTATACACCTTATATTAATGGAGAAGAGGCAGGATATGGGTTGGACGAAGCGGCTTTAAAGGTTGTATCTAAAATGCCTAGATGGAATCCGGGTCAGATTAAGGGACGCAATGTAAAAAGCTATTTCAGTTTACCCATTAAGTTCAGGATATATTAGTCAGTAGTCATTTGAGTCTGGTTTTATAGGTCTGTAGCGATTCTTCATTTATGAGGGATCGCTTTTTTTTGAGGGAATTTGACCGAAATTTTAAAGACTTGACAGGGTAGTTTGTTGCAACTGGATAAATTATTCATTGATGGTAAGCTTACGAATCATTTCATCATTCACAGGATCACTGTAAACACCATAGGCACTGATGAGTATGCCTTTTATTTTATGATCATGAGATTCAATTACATAAAGTATGCTGGAGTTTCCCGGATCTGTATCGCCTTCAAATCGATGGTGTGCTACAATTTCAAATTGAGCTGGTAATAGACAAACTCCGGTTTCAAGGCATTTGATCTGGTCGAATGCAAGGTTAAAATCCGTAGTATATCCGGATGATTTAAGGTCTTTGATCGCTTCAACGAGGTTATCATAATTACGCATATGAACAAGTTACAAAAAGTTCAGTATAATAACTACTTCAATGTTGTATGATTTCAAAGTTTCGTATAGCATTGTTACCCATTTCATCGATAATAGTAATCCTGTGTTTGCCGGGAGATGGGTTGATGGATAATTGATGTATTTTATCTGTCGTCGATACAAACTGTTCATCCAGGTGCCAATACAATTTCATCCCTGCGATTGAGTGGGTAGCTTTAAATATTACATTTCCTCTCTCTCCAGACATTTCAAGCGGTATATAAATTTTGTTGCCTTCTTCCGGATAGATAAAATCCAATATTTTTTGTGTTTCGGGTTCACAACCTTTTACATAAGGTGGTAAAACCTGGTAAGAAGGATTTTGCACTTTGTAATAATATTCCATTGTTGGTGGAAGGGTAAACCAGGATTTATGTTGCATGAGTTGGGGTTCTTCACACTGTGTACTTACCCTGTATTGCCCTGTTCTATCGAGGTGTATAATTCTGCAGTAGGAACAGGTATTTCCTGTAACCAGCCCGCCTTCACCAACCATAACAGTATCTTGTAATGAGCAATCTTTACCTGCTTTGAACCCAGATTTTTTACAGACAGGTATATAATGAAATCCTCCGGCAGGATGTTGAAACCAATTTGATTTTGGAAGCAGTCTGAAAATATCAAACATAAGAGGTGCTGCTGTTTGAATGCCTATAAGTCCTGGTCTGCCTTCGCCAGTGGTATTTCCCATCCAGATAACCACACAATATTTCGGGGTAAGTCCTATTGCCCATCCATCGCGAAACCCAAAACTGGTGCCTGTTTTCCAGGCTATCTTTTGTGCTGAGTTAAACTGACTCCATAAACCTTCTTCATTTGGGCGCATCACTTCCGTCATAGCATTAAACATCTGATACATGGAGGGATAATCAAATAATCTTTGGGTGCTATGCTGCCCACCAATTGGAAGATTCGATTTTTTTGCATCTATATAATTGGGCATGAACCAATCTTTACTATTCCATTGTTGTTTATTTTGCTGCTGGTGTTGGTACATTCTGGCCATGCTGCTATAAACACCCGCCAATTGAAATGGGGTGATTTCACAACCACCAAGAATAAGACTAAGTCCATAAAAATCTGCCGGTTGCCCTAGCGTTTGAAAACCTGCCTGTTTTAACAAGTCATAAAACCGTTGGTATTTATATTGCTGCAACATTTTAACCGCAGGAATATTGAGACTTCTGGCAAGTGCAAGCTGGGCAGGAACAGCACCATCGAAACCAAGGTCAAAATTCTGAGGTGAGTATCCGCCAATCTGGGTGGGTATATCAGGAATCAGTTGTGTTGGCATGATATCACCTCCACTTAACATGGCTGCATAGAGTAAAGGTTTTAAGGTGCTGCCCGGACTTCTGGGCGACTGCAAAACATCTACATGACTTTCCAGTGCCGGATCAGATGGACGATAAATATTGCCCAGGTATGCCAATATATTTCCTGAATTATTTTCAACAACCATGGCGGCAATATTATTGATCTGATTGCCTTTTTGTTGGTCATGGTATTGGTTGGTCAGTTGTATCAGTTGAAGCTGTAATTTACTGTCGATCGTAGTTGAAATACCTGTGGGTAAGTCTTCCTGCACTTTTTCTAAAGAAGCATAATTTTTCCTGAAATAATCCAGCAGGTGAGGAGTAAGCTGTGGTAAAGCTTTTGGTTTACCCGGAAGTGGCTCAAGTTTGGCAAGATCGGCAGTTGTCTGATCAATTGTTTTTGCTGCAACCAGCTTATCGAGTAATTGATTTCTTTTTTGCCATAATATCTCCCGGTTCTTGCCCGGGTGCACCAGTGATGGTGCATTTGGTAAAACAGCCAGTGCGGCCATTTCACCCCAACTTAATAACTGCGCGTCTCTACCGTAATATCGCCAGGCTGCAGCATCCAAACCAACTACATTACTGCCAAAAGGTGCATTGGATGCATACATGGCCATTATTGTTTTTTTACGATAACTGCATTCTAATCGTATGGCTAAAATGGTTTCCTGTAATTTATTCCAGATGCTTCTCCGGTTATTTTTTTTATGTAAGCGGATTACTTGCATGGTGAGGGTACTTGCACCACTATGAACGCCGCCTTTTCCAATATTCTGACGGATGGCCCTTACCATTGCAATTGGGTCTACACCCGGATGGTACATAAATCTTTTATCTTCCTGCACCATAATACATTGCCTGAATTTCTCCGGCACCGTTGGGTTATAAGGAAATCGCCATTGCCCGTCTGAAGCGATTGCTGCGCTTAGTAAAACCCCATTTGCATCCGTTAATACAAAACTAGTGGGAGAAGTAAATAATTTTCCTGGCAAGGCTAACAGAAACCAACCAAATAAGAGCAATACAATCCCTACACTTATCTTTTTTCTGAGCGACCATTTTTTTATTCGCTCTATCAATCGAAAGCTTAAATGTTGAATTTTAGCCAGCATGTTTTTTACAAACGCAATCATTTTCATTCTATCGTAACCCATTTAGCACCTGTACCGCCACTTATTGTATGATCATACATCGCATCGCAATACACACCTGCCCAATAATACTTTCCAAGGTAGGCGGCATTAAGCTGTACATAAAATGTTTTGCTTTCTCCGGGCTTTAAACCAAAATAATGATAGACCCTGTCGTCTCTGATGTCCATATAATCTGACTCTGAAGATTTGAATATACCTTCCTGATCAAATAAGCGGGTATTCAGTATTTCCCATCCTCCGGGGAATAACTGCGATAAAGCCATTTGTGCATAATGACCTCTGTAACCCGGATTTTTGATCGTTACTTTCGCTACAAAATCAGTTCCTTGTTTCAATACCGTAGGATCAATAGTTTCACCTGCTGTATTCATGTATTGAGCTGCAACCTGTAATATCGATGGGTTATTCACCGGTGCTGTTGTGGATGTACTAAAAGGTTGTCCGGTATTAATAATGCGCACATAAAGAACATTTTTCCCATTGTTGTTTATTTCAACGCCTGCTTTACCTGCTTTTCGGTTAAGGTTTAATTGTGATAGGGTGGATGAAGAACGTATGGTACTACGTTGCTCATTATTTTTCACCGCCGCATCAATTTTTATATCTTTTGAAGCATTACTACCACTGTATTTTGCAATAGACAATAAACTATAAGCAGTAGTTTGTGTACTGTACCAATTATCTTGAGATAAAGAAGCTGCAATTGATCTTACCAATTGATCTGCCATTGTTCTTCTATTCATTAATGTAACGGTTTCGAGAACCATTGCCTGGTCTCTTAAACTACTGCCATAACTGGGCCCCCAATCAGTCCTGTTTTCGAAACTGGTTGGTAGTCCATTGATCAGTTCAAGGGCTATTTTTGGTTGACCAATTAACTGATATGCCGCTGCGAGTCGCCATTTTGTTTCAGGGCGAATGAATTTGTATTCTTTCAATTTATTCATTGCACCGAGTTCGGGCGACTTATTCAATGCCAGTAAGTATAAGCGGTAAGCTTGTGTAAGGTCTGAACCATAATAGGGTGCTTGTGTCATGTTCCAGGCATTGGCTTTTTTGCGCTGATAGCTATTCCATTGCTGCATTACAGATGTTGGAACCTGATACCCCATTGAACTGGCTTCAAGGAGAAAATGTCCGGCATAATTGGTGCCCCATTCATCATCATTTCCTCCTGGCCAATAACCAAAGCCACCACTGGAAGTTTGGAAATGTTGTATTTTATTAATTCCAGCCTGGATGTTTTTGGCCATTTCTTTTTTACGCTGATCCGTGAGTTCCATCAATTGTGCCAGATACAATTGCGGAAAAACAGCGGATGTAGTTTGCTCAATACAACCATGTGGATACTGAATAAGGTAGTTTAAATGTTTTTGTAATTGTATGGATGGGATGGATGAAATTTCAAGTGTTGTATTACTGGATATTCCATCACCAATTGCATCAACAATAGATTTCCAACTGGCACCCGGTTGCAAAGTCATTTCCTGTGTCTGTGTAATAACCGGATTCGGGTTTCGGATATCTATTTCAATTTCCTGCGCATCTTTTTCATTTCCTGATTGAGCTGTGAATTTTACTTTGCCGATTCCTGTTTTGTTTTTAACCCTTGCTGTAAATGTAGCCACCTGTTCGCCTGTGCCAGTGAAATTTAGTTCTTGCGTACCTGCAGCTTCAATAAAAGGATTGCTTTCAATTTGTACCCTTACTTTTTTTATTTGAGTACTGGTTGCGAATACGGTTACCGGAATTTGAATTTCTTCTGATGGACCTAAAACCCTTGGCATTGTTGACAATAACATCAGGGGCTTTTTTACCTGGACTGATTTTTCAGCCATGCCAAACCTGTTTTTATTACTGGCTATTACCATTACCCGTGCAGCGCCCATGTACGGAGGTAACTGAAACTGGTGGGTTGTAGATTTTCCATTGGTACTGAATGGCCCCATGAATTTAACCACGGGCTTAAAACGATTGGCCCTTCTTGTTTTTGAAGCAAGCTCGGCATCAGCATCACCACCAATGGTCAATATTCGTTGTAACTCACCTCCCCATGCTCCAATTATGTAATCATAAACATCCCAGCTCTTAACGCCCAATGCTTCTTTGGCGAAAAATGACTGGTGAGGGTCAGGGGTTTTAAAACGGGTAAGGTCAAGCAAACCTTCATCAACAATAGCGATCACATAATTCATAGCATTGCCATTTGCTTCAGCAACAGTGATGCTGCTTTGCTCTTCCGGCTTAAGTACATCTTTTACCCTAATTACGGGTTTTAATATGGTTGCCTTGTCTTCTACCATTATTGGAATTACTCCATACATACGTATCGGAAGATCGTTAACCGTTTGTGCATGTGGTTGTAATAAACTAACATGCACATAAACATTTGGCGACATTTCTTCTGTGGCTACGAAACTGAAATTGGTTTTCCCTTTTTGTGCATCTACCTGAAATGTCTTCAGTACTTTACTGCCGTTTTCAATACTTATGATGGCTTTGCCCGATTCACTGGTAGGGATCGCAATATTTACTTTTTGTCTAGTTTGATAACTTGTTTTATCCGAACTCAGAGAAAGCATGGTGATCGAGCTATTATCCATGCCTTCGGTATTAGGCATATCATCGTCTGTAACATGAAAAACTTGTCCTGAAATATGACCACTTCTTTTATCCTTCACCAGTAACATAAAGCGGCCAAATTCACCTTCCTTAAAGAATAAGGGATAATTACCCTTGCCATTGTTTAACGTGATGGTTTTGGTATTAACGGGTTTATTGTAGCTGTCTTCTGAAAAGTTTTTAAGATCGCCGGAAGCATTATCCCACCACCAACGCCATTGTAGTTTATACAAACGCATTTCCATTTCGGTGTTTCCGTTCACTGGATTGCCATTATTATCAAGATCAACAACCTGAAAGGAATGGGTTTTGCCAGCAGGCAATACACCTGAGTATTCATTACCCTTTGGTGCTTTCAATCCTGCATAACTGGAATAAGGGTGGTAGGGGATGGAGAAATTATCGATACTGAAATTACCTCCTGGTTCAAACACCCTCACCGTTAAATTGGCCGTTAATAATCCCGGTGCCGTTTCTTCCATATTAAAACTCGATTTCACGGAAGCTTGTCCTTCAGCGTTTAGTTTACCATCAAACAAAGTGGTTGATTGTGGCGAAAAGCTATTGGTAGGATCTTCAAAACTATATCCTGTAAATGCCGGGAACGGATTATTGTTTTTATAGAATTGTGCGTCCACTTTTGCTTTGAGTTGTTTGGCAGCGGCCCCAAATAACCATTTTGCTGATAAAGTTCCGGCAACAGGGTTGGCTTTACTCAGGTACTTCATATTATCAAACTGAAGATCGAGTTTCATTCGATTGGGCATGATTGATTCGATTTTCAGTCGCTTACTGAATACGGCACCGCCCACTTTAACTTTGCAGTTCCACCCTCCGGTAGGGGCACTGGCATCAGTCATTAAACGGAATACATGAATACCTGTGTTTGTATAGGGGAGTATTGATTTTTTATAAAGCTGTCCTTGCGGTGTAAATAATTCCAGTTCTACTGGATGCCCTTCGGGTAAGGTTGCCAATTTATCGTAAATCATACAGGTCAGGAATAGACTATCCCCAGGCCGCCATACGCCTCTTTCACCAAAAATAAAACCCTTGATTCCTTTGGTTACTTCTACACCACCTACATCAAATTTCGATACCGGCAGATTGGTGCCATCATCGATACGCAGATAAGTTTTTTCTTTATCCTTTTGTGCGATCAGTAAAAAAGGTTTTCTTTTTGCTTCAATGGTAACTGTTCCGTCACTGCCCGTTGTACCTTTACCAACTACCTGTTGTTGATAATCGAGTAAGGTAATGTTGGCATTGGCAATAGAGGATACGTCTATCAGGTTATGCGCAGCGATAAAGAAACTGTTGTCTGCATTTCGTTTTGCGATAACACCCATGTTGGTGGCGATGACGTTTCTGCTTACAAATCTTTCACCGTTATAGTAAGCTTTGTTACATGGGTTTTGTCTTTCGTTCCAATCATATCCGTAAGGATAATATTCATCATATCGATACCAAAATTCTCTGTCATCGTCTACATCTTCATAATAATAGGAGTACTCATTGATAGCTGTTTTATTGTCTCCCGTTAATTTTTCCGGGCATGCGTAAATAGAGTAGGAGGGCCTGAATGCAATTTTTACCCGATAAATGGCACCAGGATCTGTTTTTATGTATTGATCAAGATCAAGGAAAAAACGATTCTTTTTATGCAGATCAACAGAAGGATCCGTATCGAGTCTTAAAGTAGCTTCTGCAACAGGAGATCCAACACGTCGGAGATCATCGCTTCCATTTAATTGATTATACTGAAGAAAAGAGGGAACATTTGTTTCATAAATTCGTATGATGGATATGTCTACCGCATTCAGGTTAGTCGCTTCAAATGGCATAATTACCTTCCCGCCGCTATTTGGTAAGAACACACCTTGTCCTTTCATTTGAACGGAGGGTAGACGGTTTTCATAAAAGAGATTTCCTGTTAGACTTTTCTGCAGTTTATCACCCCATTCATTTTGTATTCCTGCATTGATATAGATGGTGTGATTGCCTTCCATCTGTCCGCTGTTATAGACTTTTATTTCATTGCGGGAAATGGTAAAACTTAATCCTTCGAGTTGGTTAATGCCAACCAGTCCTTCCAGTACCTGTACTGTTTTCAGCGGATCGCTGAATTGAATGAGGGCATATTGTTCATTACCCTGCACCACCCGCATGTTTATCACTTTAAAATCTCCTGCTGCAGGAATAGCAATGGTTTTATTCCCTTTATAATCTGATTTTATCGGGTTACCGTTCCAGTTGAGCTGAAGCTTTCCTTCACTGTTTTTTCTTTTTATTCCATCAACCTGGAAATCATGTGTACGGGCAGCTTCATTATGTGTCCATTTTATTTTTGTGGTAGATGGGTTGTAGTCTGCCTCAATCATTTTCTCAACCGATTCAACAGATTCAAAATCGGAAGTGATGAGTCTGCCAGTATAACTCATACTGTCTTTGCCATAGCTGGTAAGTCCATAATCTTCTACCTGATAGGCAGGTTTAATGATTTGAATATTGAATTGAAATTTGCTGAATTGTTTGGGGAGATCAATCAGTTTATTGAGGTGAAAAGAAACAGTATATAACTGATCTGGTTCAAATGTTTTTTCCGGAGTGAATTGAATGGTACGTTGATCTGTCCAGATAGCTGTACCATTCACGGCAGGTGAAAATTGAATAAGCTCCTCTTTCACTGGTTCATTGAGTGTATGTGCAACCACTACACCAGCAGCCAGTTTGATGGTGATGGTTGCTTTCTTTGATACTACCCCCGAAGTATAAGCTTCCACATACCTGCTGAATGCAGGATCAATTTTTACCAGTTTCTCCTTTTGTTTACAGGCATTAAAGACTATTGGGAGGCAAGCCAGTATTACAAATAACAGGTTCTTTCCGTTTCTGGCATGTGGGGCAGCAGTGGTAGGTTGAAGCATGGTATACACGATTGTGCAATTGAGCAACAATCATGTATTTAAATTTATTAAAATTCATTTGAAATACTGCGTATACTTCTATTAGTTATACACATAATAATCTGTTAATGTATTGAAGTGGTTACTTGAAATTCAGCTTAGGTTTATCAGGCCCTTTTTCGGTAATTCCAAACTGCCCATCCATTTAATACTATGGCAAAGCCGGTAATGGTAAAAAACTGGGGTAATATATCTTTCATTGTACTGCCTTTCAGCACTACCATCCGCATTACTTCAATAAAATAACTTACCGGATTCAGACGTGTAATCCATTGTGCCCATTCTGGCATACTGCTGATACTGGTGTATAAACCACCCATCAGTACAAATATCATCATGATAAAAAAGGATACAAGCATTGCCTGTTGTTGGGTATTTGAATAGGTAGAAACGAGGAGCCCAAGTCCAAGTACCGCCAACAGGTAAACTGCTGCAAATGCATAGATGGTCAGGAAACTTCCTGCAGGCGTAATGCCATATATTACCCTGGCAATGACAAATCCGAGCGTCATCACTATCAAACCCAAAATCCAGAAGGGGATAAGTTTACCCAGTATAAAATGATGTTTACGGATCGGTGTTACATTGATCTGCTCTATTGTGCCTATTTCTTTTTCCCTAACGATATTGATGGCGGTTAGGTTTGCACCTACCATGGTTAACAATAATACCAGGATACCCGGAACCATAAAGAACTTATAATTCATTTGTGGATTGAACCAGTTGGCATAAGTAATGGCAATTTGTGGTTGGGGCGAAATACCTGAAAATGGCTGAAGTTTTGTCCTGATTTCCTGGTTATAGTCCTGTATAATTGTTCTGATATAGGCAGCCCCTAAATTGCCCTTGGTACCATTAATGGCATTTACTGCGATAAAAGTGTTGCTATTGTTTTCCCGGATCAGCTTTTTTTCAAAAGCAACCGGGATTTCTAAGATCAAATCAGCTTTATCCAATTCTACATCCTGTAATGATTGATTGTAACTATTATTAATGTCGACCAGTTTAAAGTAACCAGATGCGGTTATTTTTTGGATGAGTTGGGTGGAATAGGTAGAATGATCATGATCGGTTACGACCAGATTGATGTTTTTCATCTCATAATCTGCTGCCATTGGCAGGATAATGAGTTGAATAATTGGCATCATAAAGATGATACGCAATATAGATGGGTCGCGAAAAATCTGTCGGAACTCTTTTTGTAGTAAAAATCTTAATGTTCTCATGCCAGTCTGATTTTAAAGTTGCGAATAGCCATGGCAAGGAAAAAAGTACACATGCCAGCTAATATCAAAGCCTCCTTCCAAATAGCGCTAAAGCCTACACCCTTGATCATTACTGATTTTACGATGATATAAAACCATTTTGCCGGTACGATATTCGAGATCACTTGTAATGGACGGGGCATATTTTCAATGGGGAACATAAAGCCGCTGAACATAACAGTTGGTAAAAACATACCCACCAATGAAACGAACATAGCTGTTTGTTGAGAGGCTGCGCGGGAAGAGATTAATAGTCCTAAAGAAAGAGATACCATGGTAAACAGGATACTCATACCTATTAAAAGTAGCACACTGCCTCTTATAGGAACGTCCAATACATATACACTTAATAATAGAATACTGATGATGTTTACAATGGATAACAATAAGTAGGGTACCGCTTTAGCAAGCGTAATGCTGAATGGAACCAAGGGAGATACCAGCATGATTTCCATAGTGCCAGTTTCTTTTTCTTTTACGATGGTAATAGCTGTCATCATTGTACAAACCATCAATAATACCATCGCCATTACACCCGGCACAAAATTGTACGCCCCTTTTAACTGAGGATTGTACAGCATCCTGGTTTCGGTTTGTATCTGGTATTTAGACTGCTGTTGCGGGAAAATATTTCCCTGAAATTGTTGAATGATGGCACTGGCATAGTTTACCATTGTGTTGGCCAGGTTTGGGTCACTAGCATCTGCTATTAACTGTACCTGAGCCAGGTTGGTATGTCGGAGTTGCTCATCAAATCCGGGTGCAATTACCAGAGCCAGCTTAATAGATCCTTTATGAAAAGCTTCAGTTATCTGATCGTAGCGTTGCAGATTTTCCTTAAGCTCAAAATACCTGCTGGCATCCATTTCTTTAACCAGGGCATTGGAACTTAGGTCTTTGGAAAGATCTAGTACGGCAATGCCTTCATTTTTAACCTCATTGGTTAAGGCAAAACCAAATATGATGATCTGCACAATCGGCATACCCAATAAAATGAAAAGGGTACGTTTATCCCGAAGGATATGCAGGAATTCTTTTTTAACAAAACTCAGGAATTGCTTCATAATGCACTGATTAATTATCGTTTCTTTTAGCACCTCTTGCTAACTGCTGGAACACTTCATCCATTCCTTTGGCATTGAATTGTTTTTTTAATGCTGCAGGCGTATCCAATGCAGCGATCACGCCATCTACCATTATGCTTACCCTGTTGCAATACTCTGCTTCATCGAGGTAATGGGTGGTAACAAAAACGGTAATTCCTTTTGCGGCTGCCTCGTAGATCATGTTCCAGAATTCGCGTCGGGTTACCGGATCTACGCCACCTGTAGGCTCATCTAAAAAAACAATATCAGGTTGGTGAAAGATGGCTACTGAAAAAGCAAGCTTCTGCTTCCAACCCAGAGGTAATGCACCTACCAATGTATCTGCCTGTGCTTCAAGTTCTAGTTGTTGTAAAAGATTAGCTGTTTCTGATTTAATATAGGCATCGCTTTTACCATAAATGCCACCAAAGAATCGGATATTCTCTTTCACGGTCAGGTCTTCATATAAGGAGAATTTCTGACTCATATATCCAATCCGTTGCTTGATGGTTTCGTTGTCGTTGTAAATATCGAGTCCGGCAACAGTAGCCTTACCGGAGCTGGGTTTCGACAAACCGCAGAACATTCGCATGGCAGTGGTTTTGCCAGCTCCATTGGCTCCAAGGAACCCAAATATTTCGCCCTTGTCAACTTCAAACGAAATGGCATTTACGGCTACGAAATCGCCAAATTTCTTGGTAAGCTTTTCTGCGGTGATGGCTTTTTCTTTAAGCATGATGTTGCATTAACTGGATGAAACAATCTTCAATATTTGGAATGGCTGATTTCACTTCAATATCATTTCCTAAAAAGGGCAGGGTAGTGCCTGGTTCCAATACGGCATGATGGTATTCGCCAAATGGATATGCGTTTAATATGCCGGGTATGTTTTTTAGTTGTTTTAAGAGTGGGAGCATTTCCGGACTCTTAATCGCTAAAAGTGGATTGGTAAAACCTGCGATAATTGCCGAGGGTGTATTAACCTGTAGTATTTTCCCATTTTGAATTAATGCAACCCTGTCGCACCTGCTGGCTTCATCCATATAGGGTGTTGAAACGATGATGGTAATGCCTTTTTGTTTCAATAATTGCAGCATATCCCAGAATTCATTTCTGGAAACAGCATCTACACCAGTTGTAGGTTCATCGAGAAACAGCACTTTGGGTTCATGAATCAATGCACAGCAAAGTGCCAGTTTTTGTTTCATACCACCAGACAATTTTCCGGCACGTCTGTCTTTGAAAGGAGCAATTTGTTCGTATATATCCTTGATAAGGTGGTAATTGGCTTCAACAGACGCATGAAAGATGGTCGCAAAAAACTGGAGGTTTTCTTCTACTGTGAGATCCTGGTAAAGGGAGAACTTACCGGGCATATAACCTACAATTTTCCTGACTGCCTTGTAATCTTTCACCACATCATAATCTGCTACAGTTGCTGTTCCTTTATCTGCCAGTAAAAGGGTAGTGAGGATGCGAAACAAAGTGGTTTTACCGGCTCCGTCCGGACCAATCAATCCAAATAATTCTCCTGAAGCTATGTTAAGCGATATATCAGACAATGCCTGAACCGTTTGTTTTTTGGTTCCGTATTGTTTAGATACATCCTGAATGATGACGCTGTTGTTCATGCTTTTATTTTGAAAAAGTGATTTCACCGTACATGCCTAGTTTAAGGAAGCCATTGTTCTTTACCCTTATCTTAACAGCGTAAACCAGGTTGGCCCTTTCTTCTTTGGTCTGGATCGTTTTTGGGGTAAACTCTGCTTTATCTGAGATCCAGCTAATAGTACCGGTATGTTTATCGTAATCGTTTTTGCCGTTGTCGGTATACACGGTAACCTGTTGACCAAGTTTGATACCAGGCAATTGGTTTCCGGTTAGATAGGTTCTCAGCGTAATGGTGCTCAGGTCAGCGATTTTGTACAATGCTTTACCTACCGTTGTAATTTCTCCCTGTTCCGCATATTTGTTGAGTACGGTTCCAGAAATGGGGTTGGTGATGGATGCACGTTTGATCTGATCATCTATTTGTTCCGCACGAATTTTCAATGGGTCTGCCTCGCTTAAAATACTGCGGTTTTGGGTACGGATATTGTTTAACTGCACCGCAACCTGCTGTTTGGTAAGTACCATTTGTTTTTGTAGTGCATCGATTTGATAGTTGATATCATCAAGTTGCTTACCGGTAGCGGCATCCATTTTCAGGAGACGTTCAATCCTGTTTTTTTCTTTGGAAAGGTTTTGAAATTGGGTTTCCTGAACCGCTATCTGATCTTTCAGTAATTGTAATTGAGGTTGTTCGTCCATTGTTTTTTGTGAAAGTGCATTGATAGAAGCCTGCACCTGTTCTTTTTGTAAAGAAAGATTCAGTGCATCTACCTGGCCAACAATAGCGCCAGCCTGTAGGGTATCGCCTTCCTGTATGGTGAAAGAGCTGAGTTTACCCGGAATTTCTGCAGATACGAGTACTTCATCGGCTTCAAAAGTGCCCTGAGCATCAAATTTGCTGTCGCCATTTTTGCAGGAGGCGAGGAGAAGGAGTGTAGCTGATCCAACAATTAAGTTTCTAATTTTCATATAGATGTTTTGTAAGTATTGTATTAATGACCGGAAATAAGCCGGAGGTTTGCCTGAGCCTGTAATAATTGTATTTTATGTGTAGCCATTTGCTGACGTGCCTGATCTTCTGCATTTACTTCACGTAGATAATCGTTTGCTGTTATGACTCCATTTTCAAGTTGTGCGCTGGATGCTTCTTTTACAGAAAGTCTTAGGTCGATGATTTCCTGATCGGTGGCAATCAACTGTTGCAATTTTGCGATTTCAGCTTCCTGTTGGGTAAACTGTGTACGTGTTTGCAGCATAAAAGTTTCCTGCTGAATTTGTACGGTTTGCATTTGAATGTTGCTGATCTTTTTCTCTTTAGCAGATGTATAGAAACCATTCAATGACCAGGTAAATCTTAATCCACCAATACCAAATGGTTCGAAAGAATTCTTCAACATATTCAGTCCTGGCCTTCCATATCCAGCCTGTAAAAAAGCACTGGCTTTTGGTTTATTGCGGATATCAATTAAGGAACGTTGTTGTTGGAGTAATTTTTGTTGCTGTTGAAACAGGCCTATCTCCGGACGAACAATATCCGCGGTATCAGCGATTGATGTCATAACAGGTTGCTGCAGACTAATATCTTCAGGCAATGTTTCCTGCATAAATAAACCGAGTACAGAAACGAGACCTTTTCTGGATGCTTTCAGTTCAATGCCACGTTGCAGTGTCTTTAATTTTTCTGCTTTAAGGGCATTGTAACCCGATTTAAAAGCAGTACCATTTTCTACCTGTGCCTGCACTTTTTTCATGCCTGTTTCTATATCGGCTGTAAGCAGTTCAACCTGTTTTAATTGAGCATCTAGGTAGAGTATACTGAGGTAGACTTGCGTAATTCGTTCTTTAAGTTTATAGAGTTCTACTTCCAGTTTCTGGTCTTCAACAACAGCGTTCATTTCTTGTAAAGTCTGTTGTTGCTTGTTGAGTCCACCATCATACAGGAGTTGCGAAACATCGGCGGTTAAACGATACTGGTCTTTACTCAAAGGGGTGATGTTAACACCGGGAAATGAGATGTTCACCGCAGTAACTTCAGACTGGTAGGATGCTTGTCCGTTGATACTGATTTGAGGAAGGAAACCTTTGGTGAGGTTATCGATACTCAGTGCGGCGGTTTGTTGTACCAGTTTTTTCTGCTGTAAGAGGGGATATTTTTCCCTGGCTTTTTGGTATACCGACTCCAGTTGTAATGGTGCCTGGGCAAGTAAATTTACTGCTGGTAGCGTGAGGAGTAAAAAAGTTAACCATTTAGTTAAATAGCGCATAAAAAAAATTATTGACGGATTGCTTGTAAAATAAATTCAGTTGCTGCTTTTTTTCTTTCTTCCATTAGCTGCATAAACTGTTCATTATTAATGTTGAAAAGTGAATTGAGAATGGGTCTGCTTAGAAAGGGGAAAATACAGATCCCCAGCATGCTCATGAGCAGTTGTTCCATCTGGATGGGACGAACATGTCCTGCTTTTATTTCATTTTCCAGTTGTTTTTTGAAAAGGGAAAGGTCTGGTGGACTTCCACTAAACAGTTTCTGGAGAAAGTCATCGGGTTTATTGTTTACCTCGCTTAGTACGAACATGGGAATAAAGGGATTGGTAATTGCCATGGTGATGTATTCTGTGCAGAAGCTTTCTATTTTCTGGTAGAATGAATCCTCAGAGGTCAGGATTTGTTTTACCCTGGGTATAAACCTTCCGGCGCTTTCTTTAAAGATGGTTTCGAAAAGCTGGTCTTTGCTGCGGAAGTAATAATGTAATAATGCTTTATTGATTCCGGCCTCATTTGCGATATCCTGCATACGGGCACCGGCAAGACCTTTCTGAAAGAAGATCTTTCGGGCAGCCAGCAGAATTTTTTGTTCTGTACCGATATCTGTTTGTGTATGATTATCCATATGGTTTAACCAATTAGTTAACAAAGGTAGAAAGGTTTCTGGAAATAATGATAAAGAAATGGAGATATTTTTTGGGAGGCAGATATATAGTTGTATATCAACCAGTTACTCTGTAGTGCAGGTTATGTTTTCATCCACAAATTCTGCATATCAGGATTTAACTATTATCCTATAATTAATATTATGTTAAATGCCGCACGGAACAGGGAAGAAAAAAGCCAACGCTTCTATTTAAGAAACTGCGAGTATTAGTATATTGTAGGATGGAAAATAAGGATATGACAGACAATGAACTTGCAAATCATAGGTCAATGAGAAAGTTTATTCATGGAAAAAACTTCTATGAATGGGCTTCAATAGCTACTACTTATTTTGCAATCATATTTTGCTCTTGGATGAAATTTATTGATGTATGCACTACATCAACTCTTATAGGTGTAGTTATTGGTTACCATATAAAAGACATAAGAAAAATTCACACTTAAACGCTTCTATCGGCTATATAAGCCCCAATAAGGATTATTCCTATAAAGCATAAAGCCGCGATTACAGCAGGGTGCATAATTCGAGTATTAGGCTCGTTTCCCTCGCATGGCTATGAGATTTTTTCTTCCCTGTTCTGCCATCCGTGCTGGAAATTTACCGCTGCGCTAACTTAAAATTTCCGCACCACCAACCCACGCAAGTAACATAATATTGAGTTATAGTAAACGCCCATACCCTTTTGCGTGCATTTCGTGGTTGGGCTGAAATTGGCATAGCGCATAATCCAATAATTTCAGCCCAACCACGAAATGCAAAGGAAATGGGCTAATCCTATAACTAACTTTTATGTTAAATCACACACAAGGTTTAAGAAAGAAAAAAACCTACGCTTCTATTTTTTCTAAGTGCGAGTATTAGCTAAGATTTTCCGAATAGATCATTCCAGTCTATCGAGCCATGGCGAGTAAACTAAACCAGATTAAATAATAAATCCAGCATGTATAAAAAAAGCCACTCAAAAGTGGCTTCAAAAAAATAAGGCTGTTCAGTTAAAACGCCTGCCATAAAAAATGGCTGTCCAGCTTTTTCCCCTGCCTTATCAATATTTTTATAAAATTATTACTTTTTTTAAGGTCCAAAAAAAATATTTATAGCTGAACCACTTCACGCGGTTTATTGTTTTCCATTTTCAATATAACACAACCGGAGTCATTTAGACGAACCGCAAACTGCCCATCAGACAACCTGAAAGTATCAGTAACCATTGCAGTTTTCACGGTTACTTCATAATGGAGTAATTCCATCCAATGAAACTCCGTTACAATATTTAACAAGCCTTCTTTGGTTTGTTTTTGTAAAACGATCCTATGAAAATAATCCCCTTCTTTTTTATGATTCAGAAACCGGAAAAATTTATACAAGCCTGAGCAGGTAATAAGCCAGGCGATAGCGGACGCTATCGTTTCTCTTATATTCTACCTAATCCTATTCTTTTAAATTATTCTATCAATTTGTGCGCACCATACGCAAGTTTGCCAGTCAGTTATTCAATAAAGAAAGCACTATCCTTATCTAAATACAACACAGCCGTAGCGAAATTTTCCTGAGGTGAAGTGAGCGATTTATTTCAAAGAAAAATCAGTTTTTTATTTTGAAGTCACAATTGTTTTGTACTTTTGTTTTGCTGCCGGGTTTGGCTTACATGCCTCTATCGGGTAGCGAAAATCAAAAATATTTGAGCCTCGGTTTGAAACCGGGGCTTTTTTTAACAACTCACTATTCAGTACTCTCCTGGGAAAATTGACTTCTCCATAGGAATCTTTGGACAAGCTACAAGCTGCTCCACAGAGTCCTCCGGACAAGCCTTGATTGATGCTTGTTTTAGGCTTTCTGCTATTAATGTAATAAATGAAGGGGGTATAATTTAAAATTAGCTGGTTAATGAAATAGTTGATTCCCTCTAATGCACTATCCGCTATTAATAGAACGCAGATTATCATGATTTTCAGGATTTATCATGATAGATCTTGAAAATCATGATAATCCGTGTTCCATCATACCCACACCTATAGCTAGCGGTCAAATTTCCCTGGACAACAATGACTCACTATTCACTACTTCCCCCCTAATAATCCGATCTCCCCATTAAATTTGTGTGGAAATACATCCTATATTCCCGTATTTATACGCTATACTACGTTACATGCATATTCTCATCGTTAACAATACCTCCATTCCTGCCCTTAAATACGGAGGCACTGAAAGGGTTATTTGGTGGTTGGGTAAAGCCCTTGTAAATGCCGGACACAAAGTTTCTTACCTGGTAGCGCCAGGTTCTTATTGTCCATTTGCTGATGTATACCCATTTAATCCATCACTTCCTTTTAACGAACAGGTTCCTGTTGACAAAGGAATTGATATCATTCACCTCAATCATGGCGTGAATGAAACGCCTCTGTTGCCACATATTTTTACTATGCATGGCAACATGAATGAGCAGGTGCCTTTGCCTATTAATACTGTGTTTGTATCCCGCAACCATGCCGAACGATTTTGTACTGACTCTTTTGTTTATAATGGTATCGACCCCGATGATTATGGCGATCCTGCCCTCTCCCGCCCCCGCTCCTATATTCACTTCCTCGGCGATGCCGCATGGCGGGTGAAAAATGTGCAGGGTGCTATCTCTGTTTCGCGAAAAGCAAAACTTCCCCTGCATGTAATTGGTGGATACCGTTTCAATTTCAACCAGGGTATCCGCTTAACATTCGACCGTCATGTTCATTTTCATGGAATGCAGGGCGGTGAGGCAAAGAATAATATACTAAGAGAATCAAAAGCGCTTTTATTTCCTATTCGATGGCATGAACCTTTCGGATTAGCACTCATCGAAAGCCTCTATTTTGGCTGCCCCGTTTTTGGCACGCCCTATGGGTCTCTACCAGAAATTATACAGTCTTCTGTAGGCTATCTCTCAGCCAATTCTGCCGAACTTGTTACAGCCTTGGGTAATATCGGTGCATTTAGTCCCAAAGCCTGTCACGAATATGTTATGGAGCAGTTTAGCGCTACTCAAATGATGCAGGCATATCTGAAAAAATATGAAAAAGTATTAAATGGACATACTTTAAACACCCATCCTCCCGTTTTGAAAGAAATACAAGATGAGAAATTCCTTCCTTTCAGTTAGGGGCAAATGGCGCATAGCAAATTGTTTATTGCTAATAGTGATGGTAACTATAGGCTGTTCAAGGAAAATTACGGAAAATGGTATGGCTTCTTTCTATGGTGCAGGCGATGGTTACCATGGACGTAAAACTGCCAATGGAGAAATATTCAACAAGAATAAACTAACAGCAGCACATAAAACCATTCCTTTTGGTACAGTTGTTAAAGTGAAGAACCTGAGTAATGGTAAAACCATCAAAGTTCGCATCAACGACCGCGGTCCCTTTGTAAAAGGCCGAATAATAGACCTCAGCGAAAAAGCCGCAAAGAAAATAGAGATGACAAAGCAGGGAGTTGTGGAGGTGAGTCTCAGGTATAGGAAGAAAAAATAGGGTTTAATGTCAGATGGCAGATGTCGGATTTCTTTGAGATATTCAATTCAAATCTGCCATCTGCCATCTGACATCTGAAATATTTTTATTTACTCCGCAGTTACCTTTATTATCCTCCCCGGTCCCTCAACAGAAACATAGAGATTGCCATCCGGGCCTTCTTTGATGTTGCGGACGCGGCCGATGCCTTCGAGTATTTTTTCCTCAGAAACAATTTTATCACCCTGGACTACTGCCCTGCTAACATGGTTGAACTTTAGTGAGCCCGTGAGTAAACTACCTTTCCATGATTTGAAATTTGCGCTTGTTATGATTGCTAATCCACAGGTAGCAATCGATGGATCCCAATACTTTGCGGGATTGGTAAAGCCGGCTCCTGTTGGACTTGCAGACACCGCCACCCCGTCGTAGTTTTTACCATAGCTTACATGTGGCCATCCGTAGTTTTTTCCTTTTTCCACCAGGTTTAGTTCATCACCTCCCATTGGACCATGTTCATTTTCCCAGATACGATTGTTAACCGCATCGTATGTGAGTCCCTGAGGGTTACGGTGACCATAAGAGAAAACTGTTGAAGCTGCAGTATTGCCCGGCAAGATTGGATTATCTGCAGGAACTTTTCCGTCATCGGTCATCCTATGAACTTTACCCCAGTCGCTCTTTGTGTCTTGTGCATTTTGGTTAGGACTATTAACCCCACCATAGCTGGAAGTTCCTCCCTCCCCTATGCTTAAGTATAATAAACCTGCTTTATCGAATATAATCCTGCTACCATAATGTCCATACCAGTTATTGGGTGTTTTTGTGGTGAAAATTGGTTCAAGGTTAGTGATTGTATTTCCGTTTAGTTTAAACCTGCTAAGTCTTAATAAGCTTCCACCACCAGGGTTATCAATGGCATATGATATATATATCCAACCATTACTGGTATAGGAAGGGTGAACTTTTATGTCGAGTAGTCCGCCTTGTCCATTAGTATTAATCCCTGCGGGTACACCTGTGATTTCAGTAGTGTTCCCAGCCGTTGTATACCGGTAAATTCGTCCACGTTTTTCAGTAAATAATAAATCACCTCCGGGTAAAAAGTCCATTCCCCAAATGATTTCATGGTTATTTACCAGTACAGATGTTTTTAGCGTTGGAGGTGTAGATGGTGTTTCTGAACCGGCATCGGATGATGATCCTTTGCAGGAAAATAACATCACTGACGTAAATAAAAACACACTTATATTTTGTAATCGGTATTTCATATGATGCGCTGTAATGTGGTGAAATGATTGTAATAAATATACGATTATTGCAACAAAAAAGCCCTGTATTTACAGGGCTTTTGTATAGTTAAACTTGTTGGATTAAAACTTACTATGTAAAGCATCAAATTCTTTGAATTTGGCTTCATATTTATCAAAGGCAGCATCATCTTTACCCCTTATTTTATCACGCTTATACGCGTATAAATTAGCCAGCCAGTCAACAGATTTGTTGATCACACTTTTTTCGTTATTGGTACGATCTGATTTATCCTTAAGCAGTGTATATGCTTTTTCAAGCCATTCTATTGCCTGATCTACTTCTTTAGCAATTGGTGCTTCGAGTGCTGCATTTGCTTTAAGAAAAGGTTCAGCCTCAGCTTTGGCTTTAGCATCTGCTGCTGCTTTTTTCTTTGGATCTTTTTCTACTGGCTTTTCTGCATTGATACGTTGAACAGATCTGATATTATCACGAACCTTATCATCCATATCACCGAAATTATTATAGTAGATTACGCCTGTGTTGAATGCTGCGATTGCATTCTTATTATTTAAAGCATAAGCTTTTTTAAATGCATCCAGTGCTTTCTCTCCATATTGGGCCGCGGTGGCACTATCGAGGTCGTCTCTCATTTTAGAATTGGCAAAAGCACTCCCGTATTGAATGTATTTGTTTTCAGTGAGTGTACCTGCCGCCATTTCTTTTGCATACATATTGATTTTATCTTTTACACTATAAGAATCAATAAAATCAATTTCATAATCATCCCATTCTGTATTCAGTGAAGGATGTACTTCTTTTGCTAAAGCAAGGTATTTGTAGAATTGTGTTTCATCTTTTTTACCACGGGTATAGTAATCAACGAGGAAACGATATACATCAACATAATTGGTATCACTAATTTTGTTTTCAGCCAGACGCTTATAGAATGAAGATGCTTTTTCAAGATCCTTGCCATTCTGGTAACAGATTGCTGTATACAGAATAGTTGAAGTATCCATCGCAATATTTACTGATGACCATTTTCTTGAAATAATCAGGTCAATAAATTTAATGGCATTTTCAAATGCACCACCAGCTTTCAAAAATTCTTTGGTTTCAAACAATTTACTACCCTGTTTGATATAAGAATAGTACATGTCGAAATATGGAGTCAGACCATCATTGGCTGTTGCCACAGCAAAAGTAGGATCCAGCTCTTCATATTTTTTGATGGCTGCATCTGCTTCTGCTTCAGCATTAGGGAATTTTTCATTTAACTGTGGGTTATTGAATATAGCTGCATAGATTTTAGCCTTCCACATATAGGTCTCAGCTTTGGCTTGTGCCTTTGGATCGGCAGCCATTTTATCTATTTCAGTTTTTGCATCTTCTATTCTGCCTAATAAAATAGCATTTTTTACTTTTTTATAATCCTGGGCAGCAAGGAACTGCAATGACATAGCAAACATAGAAAGCAATAAAAGCTTCTTCATAATGGGAGGTTTTTATTCTTGATTTTCGTTCGAATTTGTTTCGTTATTATCGGTTGTTTGATCCGGGTTTGTTTCTGTTTCGGCGGCTGGATTTATTTCAGCCTGTTCCTCATCATCTTCTTCTATCTGTGAAATGGCTGCAATTTCATCACCTTCATCAATACGAATCAGTTTAACACCCTGGGTTGCCCTACCCGCTTCGCGGATATCGCTGATGCCGGTACGGATGGTTATGCCTGATTTGCATGTAATAATAAGGTCTTCTTTTTCAGTTACATAGAGAATGCCGACTAAACTTCCGGTTTTATCGGTAACATTAATGGTTTTTACCCCTTTTCCGCCGCGGTTTGTTATACGGTATTCATCAATGGCCGTTCTTTTTCCAAATCCTTTCTCACTCACTACCAGTATGGTTCTGCTGGCATCTTCCTTATTTACACAGATCATGCCAATTACTTCATCTTTCTCATCTTCTACTTCAATACCAGCTACACCTATGGCGCCTCTTCCGGTAACCCGTACTTTTTCTTCTTCGAAACGAATTGCCCTTCCGCTTTTCACCGCAAGCATGATTTCTGAATTACCATCGGTCATCCTTGCTTCGAGTAACTCATCGCCTTCAACAATAGTAATGGCATTTACACCATTTGCACGTGGGCGACTAAAGTCTTCCAAGGATGTTTTTTTGATGATACCTTTTTTGGTACAGAGTACAATATAATGTTGCTGTACAAACTCTTTATCTGCCAGGTTCTTCACATCAATAATCGCTTTCACTTTATCATCACCTGGTAATTGAATCAGGTTCTGGATAGCCCTTCCTTTGCTTTGTTTTTCACCTTCTGGTATTTCATAAACACGCATCCAGTAGCAACGTCCTTTTTCTGTAAAGAACATCATAGTATCATGTGTAGATGCTACAAAAAGATGTTCTACATAATCTTCTTCCCTTGTTTTAGAACCTACAGCTCCCCTTCCGCCTCTGCGTTGCTGACGGTATTCGGATGCAGAAGTACGTTTGATATAACCAAGGTGTGAAATGGTGATAACCACATCTTCTTCCTCAATTAAATCTTCAATACGCATTTCATCGGCGAGGTATTGAATCTCACTTTTACGGGCATCACCAAATTGCTCTTTTATTTCCAGTAATTCTTTACGAATTAGTGCATAACGTAAATCTTCACTGGCCAATAAAGCTTTCAGATCTTTGATGGTATTGATTAAACCATTGAACTCTTCAATGATTTTTTCTCTTTCCATACCTGTAAGACGCTGTAAACGCAGCTCCAGTATGGCTTTGGCTTGTGCTTCAGAAAGACCTTCAGCCTGAGTATATAGTTCATTGGTAAGATCACTGAACAGTTCCTGTTTGAGCAACCATTTGCCTTCTTTACTTTTTGCAATCAGGCTCTCTTTTGCTTCATCAGGCGTACGGCTCGCGCGAATCAGTGATATCACTTCATCCAGATGATCCAGTGCTTTGAGGTAACCTTCCAGAATATGAGCTCTTTCTTCCGCTTTTCTAAGCTCAAATTTTGCCCTGCGAATCACCACATCCATACGGAAGTCGATGAATTCTACGATCAGGTCGCGTAAACACATGATCTTTGGCTTCCCCTTGCTCAGTGCCACATTATTGATACCATAGCTGGTTTGTAATTCAGTGTATTTATACAACTGGTTAATCACCACCTGTGCAACAGCATCGCGTTTCAAGTCAAGCACAATACGTGTACCTTCCCTTTTATTACTTTCATTGTTTACGTGTGCTATACCTTCAACCGTTTTATCGATCACCAATTGTCCGATACGATCGGTTAATTGGTCTCTGTTTACCTGGTAAGGCACTTCAGTAATGACAATCTGTTCCCTGCCACTGGCTTTGGTATCTACATGACATTTACCACGCACAACAACACGGCCTCTGCCGGTTAGCAATGCCTGGCGTACACCTTCCATTCCATAAATCACGCCACCTGTTGGAAAATCCGGAGCTTTAACAATACTGATTAATTCTTCACCAGTAATTTCTTTATTGTCGATATAGGCAACACATCCATCAATTACTTCGCTCAGGTTATGTGGCATCATATTGGTGGCCATACCTACGGCAATACCTGATGAACCATTTACCAATAGCTGAGGAATACGAGAAGGAAGAACAGTAGGTTCCTGCATCGAATCATCGAAGTTCAGCTGGAAGTCAACCGTTTCTTTTTCAATATCATCCAGCATTGCCTCTGCAATCTTCTGCAAACGGGCCTCGGTATAACGCATGGCAGCCGGTGGATCACCATCCTGGTTACCAAAGTTACCCTGACCATCAACCAAGGTATAACGCATGGTCCAGTCCTGGGCCATCCTTACCAGGGTATCGTAAATGGATGAGTCACCGTGTGGGTGATACTTACCCATTACCTCCCCCACAATACGGGCAGATTTTTTATAAGGTTTATTGCTGTTGTTGCCCAATTCATTCATGGCATATAAAACGCGGCGGTGAACCGGTTTAAAGCCGTCTCTCGCATCGGGTAATGCCCTGCCTACGATTACCGACATAGAGTAGTCGATATAGGCCGTCTTCATTTGTTCTTCGATATTAACCTGAATAATCCGGTCGTTATCGCTGGTCTGTTCAGGTAGCAGGTTTTCTTCCATATTCGCTTATCTCGTACTTAATTTTTAAAGTATCTCCGGCCGGGATAGACCCCTGAATTTTGCCGGTTGGCGAAGATAGTTTTTTTGAGGGGTAAACAGGGGTAAAATACCCTGTTTTTTGGCCTGTTTTATCCACAAAGGGGCATAAAAAAAAGGCCCCCTAACCCACTGCCCTTAAAGCAATGATTATGGGGCCTTTTTTATGGCTAAAAGGGGGTGTTTTAATTCACTTTTTTGATGTCTGAACTGCCACTTTTTGATGTCTTGGTTTCAGTAGGACTTCCCTTATAATACACATCGCTGCCACCACTGGCATTGGCTATAATCGATTTATGGACGGTTATATTCACATCGCTTCCGCCTGATGATACAATATTGCAGTAATCAGTACTTAGCTGGTAGGCATTTACATCACTTCCTCCGCTGGCATCAATTTTAATACGCTCTGTTTTACCACTCAGGCTTGCATCACTTCCTCCGCTGGCAGAAAGTTTTATTTCAGTACACGAAAACTGACCTTTCAGATCCGATCCCCCGGAAATTCCAATAGATAATGTTGCTGCATTAATCATTCCCTCACAGAATACGTCAGAACCACCAGATGCCTGTAATTTTTCCAGTGTTTTTACAGATACATAGGCTTTAAGCTTACGGTTTCTCCAACCATCTGTCCATGACCAGCCTCCATTTTCCTTCTCATAATAAATTTTCAATACACCATCCACCACTTCAGTAATGATTTTGTCCCTGTAAGAGGTTTCTGAAGCACTTACGGCAACTGCTTCTTCATTACCCTGCGTCAGGTATAAGTCGATACCATGTGATACCCTTATTCCCGTAAAATTCTTCAGGTTACGTTGCTGCGCATTGGCATCTTTAATGGTTTTTTGCGACCAGCCCTGTGCACCTATAGTGCAGAGTAGCAGAAAGACAGCTATCAGTTTTTTCATACAGTTTTTTTTAATGAAACGCAGGGGAAGGGAAATAGTTACAGGCAGTTAGGGGTTAGCCATTAGGTGTTAGGCGTTAGGTATTAGTATTAGTGTGTCAATGCCTAATATAGGTAGACCTAGGGTTAGTTAGCCAAAGCTAATGGCTAATGGCTAACACCTAATGGCTAATCCCATAGTTTTCTTAGCTTGCAATCATGTCGGCAAATACACATTTCCTTGTCTTTGGTGCTGGAAAATCAGCTACCGTTTTAATTGAGTACCTGAAAAAACTAGTTATTGAAAGAAATTGGTCACTTTCCGTAGCCGATGTTGATTTAATCGCCATCCGTCAGAAGTTGGGTGAAGGCAATAACCTGCATGCAGTTGAAATCAATATTACAGATGCTGATAAAAGAGGGAAGCTTATTCAATCAGCCAATATCATTATTTCACTTATGCCCCCTCATCTTCATTTGCCTATTGCAAAAGACTGTATTCAATTCGGAAAACATTTACTGACCGCTTCCTATGTTGATCCGGCCATACGGGAAATGGCTAGGCAGATAAAAGATAAAAACCTGCTCTTCCTCTGTGAAATGGGACTCGATCCGGGTATCGATCATATGAGTGCCATGCAACTCATTCAAAATATCAAAGCAAAGGGTGGTGAGATCAATTCATTTTATTCACACTGTGGTGGATTGGTAGCGCCTGCATCTGATGATAATCCCTGGCATTATAAAATCAGTTGGAACCCAAGAAATGTTGTATTGGCGGGAAAAGCAGGTGCATTGTACAAAATGAATGGGACAGAAATTAAGCTTGACTATACCGAAATATTCCATCAAAGTGGTACGGTAGACTTTCCTGAATTGGGACAACTGGCTTATTATGCAAACAGGGATTCCCTGAGTTATACAACACTCTATTCATTAACTAATGCCAGAGATTTTCTACGTACTACGCTTCGATATCCCGCATTTTGTAAAGGTTGGGCTGCATTGGTAGATTTAAAGTTGACAGATGAAGATTACGAATACGATACCCGCGACTTAACCGTCAAAGATTTTGTTGAAATGCATATCAATCATCATCAACTTAACCCTAAATGGAAATCTTTTATTGCAGATCCGGTACTTAATGAGCAGTTCAGATTTTTGGGGTTATTTGATAGTACGCCAATCAAAAAAGAACTACATACTCCAGCAGCAATACTCCAATGGCGCATGGAAGAAAGTTGGTTATTGAAACCAGAGGATAAAGACATGATTGTGATGATGCATGAAATCACCTATTCTTGTGATAATAAGCAATATAAAGCTAACAGCAGTTTAAAAGTAATCGGGGAAGACTATCTCAGAACTGCCATGGCCAAAACTGTTGGTTTGCCACTTGCCATTGCTGCGGCATTAATAGCTGATGGACAATTAAAAGAAACTGGTTTGCATATCCCCATCATTCCGGCAATTTATGAACCAGTGCTTTCCAGTTTGGAAAAAGAAGGGATTCAATTCCATGAAGTATTATCTGAATTAACCCCCGCTAAATAATCCCTATTATTTCTTCTTCTTCTGAACCTTGGCTTTGGGTTTATGAGTTAAAGTACCTTCTGCAGCAGCTTTGGCTGATTTGGGTGTTTTCTTTTCATCGCCACCAAGTACCCATTCATAATCAAGCTGTCTTTTTTCAAGATTAGCAGCTACCACCCTGATCGTTACTTTATCACCCATTCTAAAAGTACGTCCGCTTCTATGACCTACAAGGCTATAATCACTTTCCACCAACCTGAAATCATCATAGTCAGTTAGGCTTAATAAACTAACGAGTCCCTCACATTTATGTGCCACTGTTTCAACCCAAAAACCGAAACTGGCTACACCACTGATAACCCCTTCAAAAGTTTCTCCAAGGTAATCGCGCATATACTCTACCTGTTTATACTTGTTACCTGCCCTTTCACATTCCATTGCAGCCCGTTCGCGATCGCTGCTGTGCTTACATTTCTCCTCCATTTTCTTATCGATCATGGGCTTGCCCTGCAACACTGATTGCAATACCCTGTGAACGAGTACATCTGGATATCGCCTGATGGGTGAAGTAAAATGGCAATAGTGTTCGAAAGAAAGACCATAGTGACCAATATTCTCCGTTGTATACACTGCTTTTGCCATGGTTCGGATACCCAGTTGTTCTAAAACATGTTGTTCGGGTTTGCCTTTCGCAGCTTCAAGCATTGTATTAAAGCTTCTGGCAATTGATTCAGGCGAGCTTAGATCGAATTTGTGTCCGTATTTTTTGGCAAAATCCATAAACGGTGCCAGCTTTTCCGCATCAGGCTGGTCGTGTACCCTGTAAGGAAAAGGAATCCCTTTTTTATTGATCTGAATCTTGGAAACATTCTCTGCAACAGTTCTGTTGGCGAGTAACATAAATTCTTCAATCAGTTGATGAGCTTCTTTGCTTTCTTTTACAACAATGCCTATAGGCTTTCCTTTTTCATCGAGCTTAAAGCGAACTTCCTGCGATGAGAAATTGATGGCTCCCTTGCTGAAACGTTTTTTTCGCATACGTTGTGCGAAGTCATTTAACAGCAATATTTCATCCAGGTATTTGCCTTCTTTCTTTTCAATAATTTCCTGCACATCTTCATATGTAAAACGATGATCAGAATGAATGACCGTTCTGCCTAACCAATATTGTTTTACTTCTCCTTTTGTATTCATCTGGAAAATGGCAGAAAAGGTGAATTTATCTTCATGGGGTCTTAAGGAACATAATTCATTTGATATACGTTCCGGCAACATAGGGTTTACCCTGTCTGGAAGATAAACAGAAGTAGCACGTTTGTAGGCTTCTTCATCCAGTTCTGTTTCCGGGGATATGTAATAGCTCACATCTGCAATATGTACGCCTATTTCATAAATTCCGTTAGATAATAAGCGAATCGAAATAGCATCATCAAAATCTTTAGCATCAACAGGATCGATGGTGAATGTCAGGATATCTCTGCAGTCTTTTCTTTTCTTAATTTCTTCGCTATCCAGTATTTCCGGTAAACGCTCTGCTTCCTCTAAAACATCTTCTGAAAAGAATAAAGGGAACCCAGCCTGTGCCAGCAATTCTTTCATGGCCGCATCGTTCTCATCTTCCGGTTGCATGATACTCACAATTTCTCCTACCGGTTTCTTATCTTCTTTATCCCATTTTACCAATCTGGCTACTACCCTGTCTTTGTGTTTTGCCCCATTCAATGAACTAAGGGGGATGAACAGATCCGGCATTGGTTTATCTGTGTCTGGTACAAAAAAGGCGAAGTTGGTAGACAGTTGCACATAACCTATGAATTCGGTCTGCCTGCGCGAAACCACTTCTGTAATTTTTCCTTCTTTTTTACCGGTACGACCATTTTCTTTTACCACTTTCACGCGTACAACGTCGCCATTGAGAGCGTTCAAAAAATCACCAGGGCGTACCAATACATCACCGGTGCCATTTTCTATCACAACATAGCCCATACCAGAGCGGGTTACTTCAAGTTTACCTTTAAGTAACTGTGCCTGTGAGGGCTTTGATTTCTGCTTTTGTTTTTGTTTACTTTTTTTTCTACTCATGTCATCGGCTTGAAGCTAAAGTTCCTGATAAAATCAGTAACCATCGCATTAAATTGTTCACCTTCTCCAAACAGGAACTCGTGCCTGATTGGTAACACATACATCGGAAGATTGGCTAATTCGTCACGGAATTTCATGAGGCGAACCGCATCTTTTTCAGTAGTCAGGATGATTTTGTCTTTTGCATGAATTTCATCAAACTTTGTCCTTATTTCATTCAGGTCATCTATAGAGAAAATATGGTGATCAGAATAGTCCTGTTGGTAATAAGTATGTGTTCTTTCGAGAAGATAATCTTTCAGTGGTTTTGGATTGGCAATACCACAAACCAGTAATACCTCATCGCGTGGGGTTAATAACCATTCGTCATCGTAATTGAAGATATGATAAGGAACCCCATAAGCAATTCGGGTAAAAAATACTTTTTGGTCGGCATTGGGTTGAAGGCTGCGAATGATCTGTTGTTTTTTTTCGTAACTCAGATCCTGCGGACATTTTGTAACCACTATTACAGAAGCTCGTTTTGCAGACGCTTTTTCATCGCGTAAATCGCCTGTTGGCAGGAAAAAATCCTGCATGTAAATATTGCTGTATTCTGTTAATAATATATTGAACCCGGCTTTTACCGAACGATGCTGAAAAGCATCATCGAGTATAATTGCCTGCAGGTCTGAAACATCTTGTAGCAATTGCGGAATAGCCACCAATCTTTCTTCACCCACAGCCACAGGAACATTCGGAAATTTCAGGTGAAACAACATGGGCTCATCGCCTATTTCAAGTGCCGTTGTGTTATTTCCTGCCAATACATATCCTTTTGTTTTCCGCTTATATCCCCTGCTAAGTGTACCGACTTTGAATTGTGCGCTAAGCAGGTACAGCAAATATTCAACCATGGGAGATTTACCGGTACCACCAACAGCCAGGTTACCAACACAGATCAGTGGGAAATTAAATCCGGAAGATTTGAGGTATTGTTTATCGAACATCCAATTCCTGATGCGTATTACCAAACCATACAGCAGGGCAACTGGCAATAATAGAACTCGGAACGATTTAAGAAAAAGGGTATTAAAATTCATAGATATCCTTCGGCGTAATACAGTAATTCAAAGGTACATCAAATTCATGGGTGTCGGAGATAAGGGGAATGGGTTCGAAATAGCTGAATCCTATTTTAACAATATCTGGTTTGCATTCAGGTAGAAAACGATCATAGAACCCCTTACCATACCCTAATCTATAGCCATTTTCATCACATAAAAGCATTGGGACGAATATGACATCAATATCCATGGGGTCTAATACTGGTTCATAAATGGGCTCTTCAATGCCCCATTCATTTTGTTGGAATATGGTAGAATCTGATACCAGATGTGCAGAAATGCGATGTTCCTGCAAATTGCTAACCGGGTAAGCGAATTGTAAGCCCGGAAGAAAATGTTCTAAATATGACTCAAATAACGCAACATTCGGTTCTCCATATTTATCCATGGGCATATAACTCATCAGAATTTGCCAGGGGTCAAGTGGTAAACGCTGCAATTGAATGAGCATGAGATCATCCATGATCATCCTTTCGCGCGCAGATAGTTGTTGTCTTTCTGCTTTGATTTTTTTTCTTAGTTCCTGTTTAGTCATTTGAGGTTACAATACCGATGCTAAATTGTTTTTCAGCAAATCCGCATAATAACGGATGGTATCAGGATTTTTTTGTTCAAGGTAAGGAATTGTTCCCAGAGAAGGATAGCCTGTCCACTCAACAATTTCCTGTTCATAATCGAGGTATTGATCACTAAATATCCAACCGGCCACATCAATTCCATGCTGCTTACAGTAAGCTGCAGTCAGTCTGGAATGATTGATACTTCCAAGATAATTACGGCTTACCAAAATTACCTTTGCATTCAACCGTTTAGCAAGATCGGCAACAGTTTCATTCTTATTCAATGGCACCAGTAATCCTCCTGCACCTTCAATAATCAATTGCTTACTACCTAGTGCACCAAGTATATCGGTGCATTGTTTTTGAATAACAGATAAGTCAATTTCCATCCCTTCTTTTGCCGCTGCTATATGTGGAGATGCGGGCATTGCTAAACAATATGCTTCCTTGTGTATTACTGTATTGGCATTGCTGATTAATGCAGCCACCGTTTGGGCATCTGTACCATCTGCAAAGCCAGCCTGTACAGGCTTCCAGTAATCAGCATGCAATGCTTCAGTAACAATTGCTGAAACTAATGTTTTACCAATATCGGTACCAATGCCGGTTATGAGGATGGGTTGGCGCATATTGTGAATTGTCAATGGTGAATTGTCAATGTCCAGATGTGAATTGTCAATGGTGAATTGTCAATAGGGAGTAATTAATATTCTTTAATCACCCGTAAAATTGACCATTCACCATTGACAATTCACATCTAACCATTCACACTATTAAAAAAGGAAAACAACGTCGTTCCATAATTTCTTTGAAAACTGAATCCCTGGAATTTCTCATAATTGTTCCTCGGTGTGTGTTCGAGCACAAAAAAGCCACCGGGTCTGATCATTTTTTTCGCTACAATTATTTTCGGTATTTCATCAATGGTGCCCAGTGCATATGGTGGGCCCGCGAATATGAAATCAAAGTCTTCAGTGCAGGTATTTAGGTAGGCAAAAACATCCATTTTAAGGATCTTATGGTTTTCCATACCCAACATGGTCGCATTATTTTTTATGAAACCATGCATGATCGTATCTTTTTCTACAATGGTAAGATCAGCCGCCCCTCTTGATGCCAACTCATAACTGATACAACCTGTGCCCCCAAATAAATCAAGTATTTTAATGCCTTCAAAATCCATTCGGTTTTGTAGTATGTTGAATAGACCCTCTTTAGCTATATCTGTAGTTGGCCGCGTATGCGGCATGTTTGCAGGTGGACTTATCCTTCGTCCACCCCATTTCCCTGAAATAATCCTCATATGATTGAATTAAAGAAAGGGGTAAAAGTATGTGGATGATGTGATTCAAGCATACCCGGGAGTAGTAATGATTCAGGAATTTGCTTAAACTGTCTGTTTACAAAGAGCATCTGTAATTTTCGGTGTAATTCGCCATGCGGTTCTATAAACCCACTCATCTCCAGCATAATATCTTCTGGTTGTAACTGGTACTCTTTCAGTAAAGCTAGTATATGATAGCCTATATCTTCCGGACAGCTATAATCGTATGTTTGGATGAATTGAAGTTGATTATTATCCCATAATGTTACAATAAAGATTGACTGATAAACCTGTAAGAATAACAAATGTGGTGTTTGGTTTTGCGACAACGATTCAACTATTTCAGTATAAATATGCTTGAACTGATAAAGGTGAAAATGTCGGAGAGCCTGCTCGTGGATAGATTTCTTTACCCGGTAAACATTCATCATCGGCTTTTCCGTATCCAGTTTATCGTGTTTGGTGTCGTCGGTATAATTATCTCCGAATAAAAGGGCTAAAAAATCTTCACCCGCGGCATTACTTGATTTTTCAACTGGTATCATTACAGCCTCTTTAAAATTACAAGTAATGATCGTTTCAACTAAGGGAGTTCGTTATGGTGTGG
>CBFGPM010000004.1:0-117468 GCA_965650685.1 uncultured Sediminibacterium sp. | reverse complement strand
TCTGGTTTACTAATTGCTTGCAGCTTGTGGCATGTAGCCTGTGGCTCAGAAGATGTTAGCAAATTTTCCCTGGACAGCAATGGCTACTAGCTGCTAGTATAAATTAATATTGTTTATTTATGATAATAGCCAGAAGATAAAACTTCTGGCTATTTCTTTTTGCACGATTACATGCTGGTTAAAAATCCTTTAACCATATATCTTCTAATTCTGCAACTAGCATTAGCTTTCAATATCTAGCAGCCAGAAGCTAGTAGCTAGTAGCTTTAAAATTACAAACAATTATTATATTGCTCCACCGCTTTTGCCAGTTGATCGTATCCTAACTGCCCGGATTTAATGCTGTTTTGAACAAGGCTGCAATCGGCACAGGCTGTTCCTACTACTTCCAGAAAATTTTTCTTGTTAACGTGATTAAATTTTCCATCTGCTTTAATCTGCAGGTAATAATCTCCTTTGCGACCTTCGGCCGTGGTTAACATAACTGGCTCCGCACCATTGAAAATGGTTTTACCACTGTTGTCGGTTACCCGAATATATAAACTTGCTTTAGTGCCAGTTGAAACAACTTTATAAAAATCATTGGCATAAGAAATATATTTAACCCCATCCATGGTAAACCCACTGATATCGGCAGGCGAATAGCGCTTACTGGATCCTGTAGCATCTGTAAAAATGATTTCCCCTTTTTTCTGCATTTGATCTTTTATGGTTCCTTCCAGCACTTCATTGGCCGAAGTGGTGATCGTTGATTTGGTAGCTGTTTGTGCGGATGCAACGATTACTGAGCTTCCCAGAATGAAAGTCAGCATAATCAATACTTTTTTCATGGTTTTGGTTTTAGTGTTTATATAAATATTTACTTACTAATAAGTAAGTTTTATAGGCAAAAAAAATTTATCCTTCTTTGACCTGACGAATGATGGCCCTTTTTATTGTATCGTAATCCTTTTTCCCGGTAATTCTGGCTAACTGCACCCCTCCTGCCAGATTGGTCATTACCAACAGGCATTGCGTACGGGCAGTTTCTTTAAAATTAAACTCCCCTCTTTTTTTCCCTGTTGCGAGCGTTTGTTCCACCAGTTTTAATACCAGGTTTACCAACTCCTGTACTTTTTCTTTCACAGAATCCGGAAGTGTATTATAATCGGAAGCAATAGAGCCGATAATGCAAATACTACTTGCATCAACCAAACAAGTATACCGGTCAATAAATTTCTCCAGGGTAACAGTTGCACTGGCTCCTGCAGCTTTAAGCTGTTTATCTAATGAAGTATATAACGATATATACTGTTCAATGATTTCGGTCAGCAAGTCTTCTTTACCCCTGAAATGATAATGAATGGCCGCATTTTTTACCTGCAACTTATGAGAGATATCTGCATAACTGAAAGCATTGTACCCATGACTTTTAATCAATGCTGTACCAATGCGTACAATTTCTTCTCTGGTATCTTTGTTACGGGAGGTCACAGTATAAAAATAATGAAAACTTACTAAGTAGTAAGTTTTTTTTATTTACCAGTCTGATTGTTGCTGTTTTCGGGCCTTTTGCGCGCGGATCATTTCCACAAAATTTTGTTCAAGCAACAGTGCATCAATCACTTGCGCAATACGTTTTGCCTGTCCCATTTCATTTTTAACGCCAGAAACCCATTTTATAAAATAGTTGCGCTGTGATGGAAGTAGTTGTTTAAAGAATTGAGCTGCTACTGGCTCATCGTCGAGACATTCCTGCAAAGCCGGGGGAACTTGAAGCGGAGCTTTATCAACTGAAATTGATACAACCACTTTTGCACCTTTCTTTTTCTGTATTCCCTTTCGCATTGTTGCATTTACCGGCATCAAAAAAGAACCGTCTTTCATGGGCATCAGTGCCACTCCGCTAATTGGAAATTGATCGAGCTTTCCTTTTACCCTAAATGATTTTCGAGAACCAGGCTGCAATTGCTCAGCAATGTCTTGAGGAACTTGAAGGTAAGTCCAACCAGTCTTTTCACCTTTTTCTTCAAACTGCTGCAAGATGGTTTCAAAACGTATCATGGTATGTAAAATACGATTTGTTTTAGCAAATTGGAAGTGGGGTGCAAGTCAAGCGAAGGATGGAACACAGATTTTCATGATTTTCAAGATCTATCATGATAAATCTTGAAAATCATGAAAATCTGTGTTCCATTCATAACAGGTAGTGAATTTAAAATTGATCCAATATTGTATTAACCAACTGATTTTACACTATCGAATGCACAGGCCCTCCTTTATTCGTTTAATAGCAGCAACACAAGCACTAATAAATGCCTGCAGCCTGAAGCTTGCCGCCAAATTTCGCAGAAGAAGAATAGCTGGAAGCTACAAACTGCTGGTTAAAAAACTTAATCCTCATTCCGAAAAACCACTACTCCATCAAATGCATCCACCAGTACTTTTTTGGATTTATCGATTTCACCGGCCAGGATTTTCTTACTCAGCTCATTTACGATTTGCTTTTGAATAAGTCTTTTCAATGGCCTTGCACCCATTTGTGGATCGTAGCCCTGTTCGCTGAGGAACTCTAATAAGTATTTACTGAATTCGAGTTGTATACCCGAAGATGCTACCATTTTCTTCAAACCATCCAACTGAATCTTAACGATACCCATGATCTGCTTTTTGAGCAGCGGACTAAACATGATGATTTCATCCACCCTGTTTAAAAACTCTGGTCGGATTGTTTTTCTTAATAATTCCATCACTTCATTCTTTGCCTTCTCGGTTACAGTGGCAACATTTGTATCAGTAACATTTTCAAATGCATCCTGGATAAGGTGACTACCAATATTACTTGTCATGATAATAATGGTGTTCTTGAAATTTACTGTTCTACCTTTATTATCGGTTAAATGGCCATCATCCAACACCTGCAACAATACGTTCCAAACATCTGGGTGTGCTTTTTCAATTTCATCGAGTAACACCACACTGTATGGTTTTCTGCGCACTGCTTCTGTTAACTGTCCACCTTCATCATACCCAACATAACCCGGAGGGGCTCCCACAAGTCTTGAAACCGTATGTTTTTCCTGGTATTCGCTCATGTCTATCCTGGTCATGAGGTGTTCATCATCAAATAAGTAAGCAGCAAGGGCTTTTGCCAGTTCAGTTTTACCTACACCGGTTGTACCAAGGAAAATAAACGATCCGATTGGTTTTCTTGGATCCTGCAATCCTGCCCTGCTTCTGCGAACAGCATCTGCAACAGCGGTAATAGCTTCTTCCTGTCCTACCACACGCTCATGTAATTCTTCTTCAAGATGCAATAATTTTTCCCTTTCGCTTTGCAGCATTTTACTTACTGGTATGCCAGTTGCTTTGGCGACGTTTTCAGCAATATCTTCCGCATCTACTTCCTCTTTCATTAAGCGCCTGCTCTGTTCACCAAGCTGATTAAGCTGTTCAGTATAAGTTGTTATCTGACTTTCCTGTTCTTTTATTTTACCATAACGGATCTCTGCTACTTTTCCATACTCGCCATTTCGTTCCGCCTGCTCTGCTTCGAGTTTTAAGGATTCAATGGCTGTTTTAGCCTGTTGAATTTTCTCCACTATTTCCTTTTCATTTCTCCATTTGGCTTTCAGGGTATCTCTTTGCACACTCAGGTTACTGATTTCTATATTAAGTTCTCTGAGTTTCTCTTCATCATCTTCACGTTTAATGGCTTCTCTTTCAATTTCAAGTTGACGGATCTGGCGTTCTAGTGTATCCAGCTCTTCCGGCATTGAATTCATTTCAAGACGAAGCTTTGCCGCGCTTTCATCAATCAGGTCAATGGCTTTATCAGGAAGAAAACGATCGGTTATATAACGGTTCGATAATTCAACCGCTGCAATAATCGCCTCATCTTTAATACGAACATGGTGGTGAGCTTCGTACCTGTCTTTCAACCCACGTAAAATGGAAATAGCATCTTCAATACCTGGTTCTTCGATCATTACCTTCTGGAACCTACGTTCAAGTGCTTTATCTTTTTCAAAATGTTTTTGGTATTCATTCAAAGTTGTTGCACCAATTGCTCTCAATTCGCCTCTTGCCAGTGCTGGCTTAAGTATATTGGCAGCATCCATTGCGCCATCACCACCGCCTGCACCTACCAGTGTATGTATTTCATCAATAAACAGAATAATTTCACCATCGCTTGCTGCCACTTCTTTTACTACACCTTTTAATCTTTCTTCAAATTCACCCTTGTATTTGGCACCTGCAATCAGTTGACCCATATCAAGTGTAAAGATGGTTTTTGATTTAAGGTTATCAGGAACGTCGCCATTGATGATACGCATGGCCAATCCTTCAGCGATGGCTGTTTTACCCACACCAGGTTCACCTACAAGAATCGGATTGTTTTTGCTTCTGCGTGATAATATATGAAGGGTACGTCTGATTTCTTCATCCCTGCCGATTACCGGATCAAGTTTACCCTGACGGGCAGCTTCATTTAAGTTACGTGCATATTTATTCAACACATTAAACTGTGTTTCCTGTGTTTGAGACTTTATGGTATCACCCTTACGTAAATCTTTAATAGCAGCGATTAATCCTTTTTCGGTTAGTCCGGCATCTTTCAAAGCTTTTGCGGTAGCATCATTTGTTTGTAATAGTGCCAGCATAAAATGTTCCGGGCTGATGAATTCATCGCCGAAATCCTTCAGGCTTGCGTTTGCTTTGAGAAAAACAGTATTCAGGTCGCGGCTGATAGATTGAGCCGGTTCGCCCTGCTGATTTTTAGGTAGTTTGGACAAGGCTTCTTCCAGCTTTGTTTCAAGCAATGGAATAGCCACATTGTTCTTTTTAAGTAAAAAAACGATTGGGCTCTCTTTATCTGAAAGCAATGCTTTTAAAAGGTGCTCGGTTTCAATTGCAGGATTCCCGGCATTAAATGCCAATTGCTGGGCCGCCTGTATGGTTTCCTGCGCTTTAATGGTATAATTATTTAAATTCATATCGTTGTTTGTTTTAACTGATGCTTATCAAAACTTATGGCCAAATTTGCTCATCAAGTGATAAATTGTATGCAAAAACTGTTCTAATCCTATAAATAATAAAATAGGGCCCAAATACCTGAAAATATGTCTGTAAATCGTAAAATAACCTGTATGAAAGTCAGTCTGGCTATGGTTTTCCTGTTATTCTTTCAGTCACTTTTTGCGCAATATGATTTTAGTGCCATTGACAGCAGGCTGGAAGCAGAAAAAAAGCAGTTGGAAGGTCATGTAGTGGCCCTGATTTATAAAGATGGTAAGATTATTTACCAGAAAGCAATTGGAACAGATTTTAATGCAAAAACACAGGCTCCGATAGCGAGTGCGAGTCAATGGTTAACGGCTGCACTTATTATGACTTACGTTGATCAGGGCAAACTATCATTGGATGATAAAGTAAGCAAATACATCCCATTACTCACTAAATACTCCAAAGGATACATAACTATTCGTGATTGTCTGGCACATTTAACGGGTATAGAATCTGAGCCGATAAAGAGTTTGAAAGAGCAGTTAAACAGGAAAAAGTACAGCAACCTGGAAGAAGAGATTACAGATATCGTTTCTCACAGAGAAATAGCTTCAAATCCCGGTCTTGAGTTCAGGTACGATAATATTGGATTAAATATGGCTGCCAGGGTTTTGGAAATCATAACCCGCAGAGGTTTTGAGCAATTGATGGCAGAGAGAATTACCCGGCCGCTTCAAATGCGTAATACTAATTTCAGCAATTTCAATGCGGTAAATCCTTCAGGTGGTGCACAGTCTTCAGCGGCTGACTATATGACTTTTCTTGCTATGCTACTAAATAAAGGAGTACATAACGGAAAAAGAATACTAAGTGAGAAAGCCATTGAACAAATGGAGACACCTTATACTACAACTGAAATGATTAAGTATGCCCCTAAAGCAACACAAGGTTTTCAGTATGGCTTTGGTCAATGGATCATGAGTACAGATATTAATGGTAAGGGCACATCCTTTACCTCACCAGGTTTATTTGGTACCTGGCCCATGATCGACCGTTGCAGGAATTATGCCTGTATATTTTTTACCGAAGGAAAACTGGGAGAAGAAAAAAGAGCTTTGTTTCTTCAATTAAAAGAATTGATTGATGGGGTGATTCCTTCGGGTTGTAAATAAGTGTTTTCATTATTCATTCTTTACAAAAACTATCCGGGCATTATCTGCCTTGCGGATTGTGTCGAAATATTTTACCACTTCCGGATATGCATCTGGCGGTAAATTTTTCTTGTTTCGCTTGTTATTACGAATCATCTCAATTCGATTATCCGATACTTTGAAGACAACTGAATATTCGCCAAACTCACTTTTTATTTGTACAGGCCTGGGAATACTTTCTGTTTTATATCCATCAGGAATTGTAATAGTTACAGTATCAATATCTTCATAATTAGCTTTGAAAACAATAGGGTACTTACGAAATATCGACTCTGGCAACCTGGCTCCCATTTTGTTAAATAAATTAGGTTGAATAAACAGTCTTTTGCCTGAAACCGATGTAAATCCGGGCGATTCGATCTTTAATTCTTCATATATTTTTGGTATTTGCTGTTTTTCTTCTTTGTATACAACGTTCACCACTTTATAAGTTGGCAAGCTAATTACCTGATTGAGGTATTGGGTTCTTTGCTCGCCTGTGGCTTCATGAATCAACGAATGCTGAAGCTCTTGTTGTTCCCCTGAAAATAAGGTATACACGGTAGCATTCAGGTTACCCATTTGATCAATTGCAGCTTCTACCCTTCTGGCCTGTATATTTTCCTTACTGGAATAATTTTTTGTCATTACAACATGCCCTCCTTCTTCATTAATTAATAAGGCGTTTCTATTTCCTGTAAAAGTTCCCATATATCCCATGGCTTTTGACTGACTGGTACATTCTAACCAGATAGTATCTTTCCCATTTGGCACACAGGCTATTACATGATTAAAATTTACTGATGGAAATTCCTCAACTAACCCTCTAGCATTCTCCCCGGAGTTTATCAGCACGTAATGTGCCCTTATTCCAGCTTCTTTGAGCATACTGATCATGAAATTAGACAATGCCTTACAGTCTCCATATTTATTAGTTGCAACATATTTCGCATCAAAAGGTTGCCAGCTTCCAATTCCGAGTTGAATACTTATATATCGGGTGTTCTTTTGAAGGTAGGCATATAATGCTTGCACTTTTTCAGTTGTAGTGTTGACTTTTCCAGCAATTTCTTTTACAACCTGTTTTATGTTGTCAGGCAACTCGTCTTTACCAGCATTGAGTTCATTAAAAAATTTGCCCAACGATTTCCATGTAGCCATATTGCCTTTATATTCACCAATTTCAAATTCGGCCGGAGCAATATAAACAGTAGGGGTAATGTCGCGCCAATCAGGCCTTAACACTTCATCCGGAACTGCCCGATAGTTAGTGATTTCCCAGGTATATATCTTGTTTTTACCTTGATTTATTACCGGCTCATCAACATAGCTGAACTGCTTATACCTGAGTGTGTAGTCATTTGGAACTTCAACAATAAATTTACTTGCCTGAACAGCCATGCGATCGCTTTCAACCGGCACCCATTTGGGAAGAAAGAAAATACCGTCGTAAACCTGTTCATCTTCAAATTCTACTGTGTATGGGTATGTTTTATGATAAAATGAAAAACTTTTAGAGCGAAGATCAGTAAGCAAACTAACATCGTCGCCAACACTCATATCAGAAATATCCTTTTTCCGAATACTTTTTATTAGTTTACCTTTTGAATCAAACAGTTTTCCGCTTATGTCGCTAAGTGATATGAATTTTGTGTAACCATTTGTGTAAGTTGCATATTCGTCACCTCGTTCATTTAAAATAGTGACAGCATATTTATGTTTTACTACTGCCTTTGAGATTGATTTAATGGTTACAGAAATGATTTCATTTCGTTTAATTACATCTGCATTAACAGTTAAAGAGTCTGCTATAAGTGATGATGCGTACTCTTGCCCGTAAGCTTTAGATACTAAAATGAATAGAAGGCAATAAATATATTTACCCATGAAATTTAATTTTTCTTGAATACTATTTGTTCTGCATGTTTCTTAACTATAAACCCAAAGAAATTTCTAAGCACTTCATAATCTTCGGGTAAAAAAATTGCCTTATTAAAAAACAGTTTACTTCGTAACATTATGTATTCACCTTGTTTTGCTATTATATATTCAAATCCCCCTTCATTATCATTAAAATTAACTTTGGCACTTTTGGGTAATTCTTCAATACGATATCCTTTTGGAATTTCCATAGTTAGCAAATAGGTTTCATTAATACAATATGGCATTTCAACGGGGTAAAGGCGTTCTGCTGACACAAAAGGGTTTTTGCCATACCCCTCCTTTAACATAGGATTAAAGTAAATAATATCTTCCTCATCGCTGATATTTGCTTTTATATTGTATTTAACTGTAAGAGGAAACTCATATAAGGTAAGTGAATCAATGCTGATGTCATCAAAAGAAAACCCTTGAGGGTAACCATCGGTCAACATTTTTAAAATTTCCTCATTTTTTTTATCTGAAAATTTGTTACGGAGATTCATACTTTCAAATGTGCCAGCCAGGCTATAGTAGCTCCCTTTCATCTTTCCGTTTTCATCATTTGTCAATTGTATACTTGTTATATCAGTATTCGTAACTGAATCGGCTGTAAGTGGTATTAAGGACGGGATTCTATCAATAATACGGGCAGATCTGTTATAACAGTCTGATGGTAAATAACCGAACCCGATTTTGTTCCTGGAAGCATCAAGTAAATAATATTGTTCTCCGATTTTAACCCTGGCAATCACATAATTATACTGTGCCAATAATGCAACCTCTTCATTCACAAGACCATTATCCCTGGTACTCAATAATACAGGAACTGCCTGGTATCCTGCCGATCTTAGCATTGCTGTTAATAGCATATTTATATCTGCTACATTTCCTGTTTTTGTTTGAAATGTTTTTTTAAGTGGCTGAGAAAGCCATCTGGCATCATAGTCTGTACAAGTGAACTTATCTCTTATGAATTCAAATACAGATTTTGCTTTCAGAAAATCAGTGTCAGTATTTTTTGTAAGCAGCTTAAGTTCATCTTTTATCCAATTAGGGTTTTCATAAATTTCTTTTGAAAAATCAACATCTTTCATAAGATCATCTGCCGTACTAAACCAGTCTTTAACAGCATAAGTAATACTTGTTTCAGAATATTTAATCGCCCGAAGCTGAAAGTGAACACGGCTTAAATGATTACTGGGTGTAGAAATGTAGGCTTCAGATTTAAATGCTGGCACGTCCTTAATAGCCCATGTGTTTGTAACAGCATCCCCCGACAATGTTAAAACATCTGAAGAATATCCTGCATTAGTAGTTGGGAGACGAAGCGTGTATGTCTTATATTTTTTTGAAGTTTGGTTTACCGTGTATGGAAGATACCCGTATTTGGTAATTAAATAATCAAAAATGAAAGGAATTGACACCGTATACTGACTCCATAACACCGGATAATTATCCTGAAACTGCCAAGATTTTAATCTGGTATAAAACGGAGATTTAATTACATACTCATATTCAAGTATACACCCTTCCTTGACATCAGGAAACGTAAATTTCCTGAGTGATACTTCATTATTAACTTTCTCAGTCATCAATCCATCCTTACCTACTTCCTTTTCAATTACTTTTCCATCCTCAATAAAAAAAGTTGATGCTTTCAGATCAGAAAGACGTTCCGTTGAAATTGAATTGCCCCCCGAATACAATTGTATAGATACGGTAGCTTCATCAAAAGCAGTGCGCTTACGAATAAGTATCTTTTTATGTCTTTTATAAACAAGTGTAAAATCACCATTATTGTTCCCTTCGAAATCTGAACTGGCAATATCAGATAGCACTATAGCCGCCGAACCAGAATCAACTATAGGTGAAATAACGGAAAAATCACCTGTGGTAATTTTTCCAAACTTAGTTTCCGGTTGCTGAGCCAGAATTGTATCCAGGCTACTAAACAAGATTAATACTAAAGCAATCTTCCTTGTAAGCATTCTCATTTTAAAGATCATTTTTACTTTTTAAAAACTATTTGTTCCTCATATTTTTTAATCAGGTTCATAAAATAAGTACGCAATGCACTATATTCTGTTTTCTGAAAAACTGTTTTATTGATAATTAATGAGGAATTAATACTAATTGTACGATCCTGTGTTTTAGCATTATATTCAAATTGAATATCGTTATTATTCAGCGTTTGTTTCATGTTTACCGGCAGTTCTTCTACTTTATACCCACCTGGAATTTCCATCTCCATTTTATAGCTTTCTCTAATTTTATACGGAAGTTCAACCGGATAATTTCTTGTTGTTGAAATAAAAGGATTTTTCACCCATTCATTCAATAAAATCGGATTATAATAAAGATTGGAAGCCTCTGCTTCTGGTGTGTATTGCATTGTCATCCTTAACTGTAATGTCCTATCAAACAAATCCAAAGAATCAAACGAAAATCTGATAAGTTTAAATTCGGCTGGGATTTTTGCAATGATACTTTTAACCACCTCAGACTCATTTTGTTTTGCTATTTTTTCCCTTAGCCTTAATCCTTCAATTTTTCCGTAGTTAATTATTATTGCTAACTGCATTTGCTCCTTCTCGTTGGTAACTTTTACGTTAATCGAACTATTCTCCAGTAACATGTCTGGTGTTAATGCAACTGGAGATGCCTGCTGATCAATTACTCTCCCTATACCATTGTAGCAATACATCGGAATATCGCCAAAACCTATTCGTTTATGGGATGCGTCAAGGATAAAAGATTTATCTTTAAGTTTTACATAGCAAAGTGTATAATTAAACTGAGATGGAAGCGCATAATTTTGATTAGTAAACCCGTTTTCTCTTGTACTAACAATAAATGGAGCGGCTTGAACTCCTGCTTTCTGAAGCATTGCTACAAGCAACATATTCAGGTCTGCCGCAGTTCCGGTTTTTGATTCAAAAGTTTTTTTAATCGATTGCGACAACCATTTGGATTCATAATCAGTACATACAAAATTATTTCGGACAAATTCATATATGCGTTTGCATAATTCGAGTGGGTTATCTTTGTTTATTTTACTGATCTCATCGTTTAACCAGTTATTTGGCTGAGACAAATTAGCGCCAAAATCTTCGTCGGATAGAAGTTCCTTTGCCACTTCAGGCCAACTCTTTATCTTTTTTTCGGAGCTTGTAGCTGAATAATTAATTGCTTTTAACTGAAACTGGATACGTTTAATATGATTCAAATGTGAGTATACAAATGCCTCTTGTTTAAATGGAGGCGCATCTTTAACAGCCCAAACATTTACAAGTGCCTCGCCAGATATAGAATAAGTAGTATTATCCTGTGTTTTACTTATCGGATCCCGAATAGTATATGTTTTAGGCAAGTAAGAAAGCTCATTAATTGCATAATCAAGATAACCGTACGATGAGCTTAAATAATCAAACAGTGGAGGTATCACTACTTTATATTCGCTCCATAATGTTGGGTATTCAGACTGAAAATTCCAGGACCGAAGCCTATTATAAAAAGGTGATTTAATTTTAAAACGAAATTCCAGTATACAACCTTCCTGAACATTTGGAAATGTGAATTTTCTTAACACACTTTCCTTGGAAGTTTTATCAACCATTACATCACTCTTCTTTGCCTTGGTTGAAACAATTTTCCCATTCTCCAATGTATAAGTGGTCGCCTCAAAATCATCCAGTTTTTCGGTACTCGCTGTATTATCCCCATTATATAATGCAATAAGTATTGTTGCAGCATCAAACCCTTTTCGATTTTTAATTAGTATTCGCTTATGGTGTTTGTAAACAAGTGTAAAATTACCATTACTGTTTCCTTCAAATTCAGTTGATCCAATATCTGATAATACGATTGCGGGAGTAGTGCTATCTTCAAAAATAGTTCGTGTATTAAATTCAGCGGGGTTGATCTTTCCGAATTGTATACTTTGCCTTAATTGTGCAGTAGCTGCAAAAATATACAAACAGCTAACTATAAACACGAATAATCGCATGCGCATAATATAAAATATTATTTCAGGAATACCTTAACTAGTATAAAAATGACCAGGGGTAATGTCAAATTTTAATATACAAAAGGCCGTAAAAACATAATTTAACTATCTGCCAATCTTGTTTCTTATTTTAGTTAAATCACACCGAAAATATATAAATTTTTGATAAGTGTATATAGAACTTGGGACTTTTTATGACTTTTAAACAAACACCATATTCCCGGCATTTACTGCTACGAGGAGCGTAATCAAATGCAAAAAAGCAACTTGCATATTTTAGCATAAAGGGTTAGTTTTTCTTAAACACAATTTGTTCATTCTGCTTCTTAACAATAAACCCAAAAAAGTTTCTTAAAACCTCATACTCATCTGGAGGAAAATTTGCCTTTTTAAAGAACAGTTTTGTTCTGATTTTAATAATTGAGTCTTGTTTACTGATCAGGTATTCATAGATACCTTCTCCATCATTAAAGTTAATGCGGGCTCCCTTTGGAATTTCATCTACTGAATACCCTTTAGGAATTTCTAATTCGAGGGAATAATTATCATTAATACAATAGGGCATTTCTACCGGAAATAAACGACTGGCCGACGCAAAAGGATTTTTTGTGTACCCTTTAGTGATAATGGGATTAAAGTAAATAATCTCTTCATCACTATCAAGGCCAGCCGTATTCAAATCATATTTCATCGATAACGGCGCGTCATAATTCTTAAAATCATCCATAATGAGGTTACTTACCTTGAATATGGTTGAGTACTCTTGCCCAATAGACTTTACTATTTCATCGGGTTGGCTTGTTGCATATTTATTCCTGTAATCAATGCTCTCGAATTTACCGAACTGGACATAGGCGTTTCCGGTAAGTTTTCCATCTTGCCCATTTTTCAACTTGATATTTATGCTATTAAAATTAGTGACCGAGTCTGCACTAAGCTGAACTAAATAAGGCATTTTGTCAATAGTCCGGCCAGTTCCGTTATAACAAGCTGCTGTTAAATGTCCAAAACCAGCTTTGCTCTCTGAGGCATCTAACAAGTAAACTGTACCATCAATTTCTAACTTTGAGATTACATAATTATATTGAGAAAGCAAAGGTACTTCGTCATTTACCTTTCCATTATCTCTGGTGCTTAGTATTATTGGGAATGCCTGTAATCCGGCTTTACGCAGAATTGCGGTTAATAACAAATTAATATCTGCTACATTTCCAGACTTTTCCTGGAATGTTTTTTTCAAAGATTGAGACAAATATTGTGCATTCTTATCGTTGCATATATAATTATCACGCACAAATGCATAAATTTTCATAGCTAAATCTAATCCGGTAGCATCTTTTGATAATGTTGCAAGCTGATTATTTAGCCAATCATTACTGCTGTAAATATCTTTCGAAAAGTTTTCACTTTTCATCAAGTCCTCGGCTGTTGTTGGCCAATCTTTTACGATTTTTTTGATATTCGATTCAGAATACAAAATGGCTTGTAATTGAAATCTAATTTGTGACAGATGGTTATCTATGGTTGAAACGTATGGTTCGTCCTTGAATGGTGGAGCATCTTTTATTACCCATGTATTGGTAATAGCATCTCCTGAAAGACTATATAATTCTGAAGACATACCAGAATTAGTGTTAGGGACATTAATTGTATAATTCTGAAATTTCTTTGATAAGGTATCTACATTAAATGGAAGATAACCATATTGGGTTGTAACATAATCAAAGAGGTAAGGAATGGTAACTGTATACTCGCTCCAAAGAATAGGATGTTTTCCTTGAAAAACCCATGATTTCAACCTGTCGTAAAATGGAGATTTTATAATATAAGAATAATCAAGGATACACCCTTGTTGTACATCTGGGAAGGTAAATTTTGTTAAACTAAGTGCACTGTTTACTTTCTCTGATAGAATAGCCGTTTTCTCAATCTTCTTTTCTACTATCCTTCCATTATCCATATAATAGGTGGAAGCTTGCAGATCGGTGAGCCTTTCGGTAGTAGTTGAAGATCCCAAAGAAAAAAGGGCAACAGAAACCGTGGCCTGATCAAAAGCTGTTCTCTTCTTTATTAAAACACGTCTATGTCTTTTAAAAATAAGGGAAAAATCACCGGCATTATTTCCTTCAAACTCAGAACTGGCAACATCAAACAAAACTACCGCATCTGTCGAGGAATCAATTACAGAAGAAACGGGTGCAAAATCTTCCAAGGCTACCTTTTTAAACTTAGTTGGGTACTTTGTCTGCCCAAAAGACTGTACTACAAAAACAAATACTGAGATAAATAAAATCAATTTACTCATAGCGCATTATCTTTATTGAGTTATATATAGAAGCAACCAGTATTACTTGGATTCAAAACAAAAATTATATTGTTTTGATCTTATTAGCCATTGAACTAGGGGGGGGGACAATCAACAGTATCATGAATACTGCTACAGCTAACTGGATGGGAAGATATATAGCCAAAAAATAAATACCAAATTTAAGTAGTCATTTTTCTATGAGCATTAAACAAACAGCTTACGATTTAGGCTTTGACTACTGTGGAGTTGCAAAAGCTGTTGTATTAGATGAAGATGCACGAAGGCTGGAAAGATGGTTAAACCAGCACTATCATGGCGGTATGAATTACATGGAAAATCATTTCGATCTGCGAATTGATCCAACAAAACTGGTACCCGGCGCAAAATCGGTTATTACAGTTTTAAAAAATTATTACCCCTCAGCAGAACAATCCTCAGATGCCCCTCGCATATCAAAATATGCATGGGGAAAAGATTATCATGAAGTTATCCGTGCTAAACTCCATGAGTTTCTTGATCTAATAAAAAAAGAATATGGTGACATCCAGGGGCGCGGCTTTGTTGATTCTGCACCTGTTCTTGAAAGAAGCTGGGCCACCAGAAGTGGTGCCGGCTGGATCGGCAAAAATGGCAACCTGATTACAAAAAGTAATGGTTCTTTCTTTTTTATTGCAACATTAATCGTTGATATAGAACTCCCCTACGATGATCCATTTGCCAAAGACTTCTGCGGCACCTGCACGAAATGCATTGATGCTTGTCCAACAGATGCCATTCTCGACAATAAAACCATCGACGGAAGTAAATGCATCAGCTATTATACAATAGAATTAAAAGATGCATTGATACCTGCTGAAATGAAAGGGAAATTTGAAAACTGGATGTTTGGCTGCGATACCTGTCAGGATGTGTGCCCCTGGAACCGTTTCAGTAAACCACATCATGAACCGGCCTTTAATCCGATTCCTGCGATCCTAAACCTTAGTACAAAAGAATGGGAAGCAATGTCTGAAGAAAATTTCAAACAACTATTCAAACATTCTCCGTTAAAAAGAAGCAAATTCAAAGGCATTCAGCGAAATCTCCATTTTTTAAAAGATGAAATCAATCACTGATAAACAATATTTACTGGAAAAATTTCCGGGTAAAGGTGGTTGGACATTTGCCCGCATTCCTGAAATAAAACAAAACAAGAACAATCCATTTGGCTGGGTAACAGTAAAAGGAAGTATTGATGGTGTGCCATTCGAGAAATACAAACTTATGCCCATGGGTAATGGACAGCTATTCTTACCGGTAAATGCTGTCCTCCGAAAAAAAATTGCAAAACAGGCCGGAGATTATATCATTGTTTCCATTTACCCGGATGATGGCCCGCTGGAATTACCGGATGATTTACTGACCTGTTTAAAAGATGAACCAACTGCCTACCAAAACTTTATGCAGTTCAAAGAAAGTTTTCAAAAGGAATACCTGGATTGGATTAAAGCAGCAAAAAAAGAATCAACCCGAATTGATCGCATTGCCATTACTGTATCAAATGCATCAAAAGGGTTGACCCGCTTCAAAACCAAACAAAAAGATTAGCGCTTTATTTACCAAAGTCTGACGCCCGTTTTAAACGATAACCGTCGAAACGTGTAATCCATACGCCTTTCATTATCCAGTGATCCGGGTTGAGGTACCGGCCACCCCCATATCCAATCATAACGCCTATCGTAGATTTCTGTGTTCTTCTTTACGGAATAACCTAAGCTGAATGAAAGCAACTGCTTTTTCCCTAATGGGATTTGGTATCCAATACCAACATCTGTATAAAGACCCATTTCGAATTCGCTTTTTATGTTTCCCCCTGCTAGGTAAACAATTTTGTATTGCTCCTCTAACGGCCAGGGAATACTATACCCAAGGTTCACAACCGCAAATGCTCTCTTGTCTTTGCCAAAAAAATATCGGGTATCCAGAAATAACGGCAAAGACCTAATCTTGTAGTAGTCTAATCCCGTTCCAATTCCAAATTGCCAGTTATTTTTTTGGATACCACCAACTACCTGAAATTGAAAGCTTGTTGAGTGGTCTCCATCTAACACTCCTATTTGTGGCATCAGGTATGATCTAGTTTGTTTCGATTTTTGTGCTACAGCCATTACACAAAAACATAAAAGCAAAAGAGAAAGTAAATATTTCATATCACTGCTTTTAACTATTAATTTTTAGAAACCTGAATTTTACTCACCAGCTTTGCATCTACAGGTGTTTGATAGTCTACCAGGTAAATTCCATCAGTCGCTACAACAATGGCCACACCCTGATATGCAATTACATCTACTGCATCAAACCCAACGATTGTTTTAATGAGTTTGATAGCCGATACATTGTTGGCATCAAATATTTTCAGACCACTGGTTCCATCACAAATAAGCAGTAGATCTCCGTCTTTTGACAGTCCCCTTGGACCAGCTAATGGATAGGATTTAATTAACTGTGGTGATTGCAGATTTTTGATGTTTAATACATCCAGTTGATTGTTAAAACCACCACATAGGCCTCCTCCTTTTAGTGTTACAAATGCATAATCACCTTCGGCAATTACAGGATCACAGGCCCTTGTGTGAACAAATTGACCAAGTGGTTGCGGATTATCCGGATTCGAGGCATTATAGATGTACATACCTGTTTGTGCGCCAATAAACAGATTTTGTTGATAGGGGAATATTGTTTCAATATCGCCCCTGTTAAGAGCTATTTCCTTAACATATACCGGAGCATCAGGTACTGTTACATTAAACACTTTGAGGTCATCATGACTCACTGTATATAAACGTTGCTGTTGTTGCCCGAAACGTGCTGTTGATCCTGCAATACCTGTAGCCGCAGTACCAGCAAATGCTCCTGTGTTGGAACGGAAGGAAGAGAAAAACATTAAACCACCGGAATTAAATTCAAAATTATTTCCCCTTACAGGTCCTGGATAATCTCTTTTTATGACGGTATCTACTTTTACCCATTTTTGTATTACCTGTGAAGTATCTGCAATAAATGAACCGTAATAACGATGTGGAAATACACCATTCAAAAATTGCTTCACTTTTACCTGGTGTGGGTCTGCAATATCAATAGTAACCAGATCTGTATAACAATCGGCATATAAAGTTGTTCCATTAACAGCCATATCCATACATCCTGGAATATGTATAAAGCCAATTTTTTGTGGCTTTGTTATATCAGCAAGGTCAATTATATGAATCCCTTTATCTACATCATTGAGAAATAAATAATTTCCCAACAAAACGATTTTACCCGGGTTCTCAATTGCTGTGGAGGACGCATTTCGGATACCGGCTTTTACTTCGTCTTTCGTTTGGTAAACTGGTCGATAAAAACTGTATGATTCTTCCACCGTATCTTTCATACATCCGGTAAAAAAAATCAGGATGGCCAATAAGCAGTAGTATTGTGTTTTCATACAAATATGTTTAATACTTGTCTGACCCCACCATCATTACTACCGTTGCATCATTACTTATTGCTTCGGTTAATATTTAAGGTCATTCTAATAGAAGGAGAAAATAAATGCTGGTTTACACCAGCTTGCTTAGACAAATTACTCAGGAAATATTGCACTTGTGGACCTACATAAATTGTTTTCTTTTTACCCAACCCAATATCAATACCACCGGATATATCCAATTGCACCGAACGAATCAACGACTTATTTTGAAACAAATAAGTACCTGATCCATTGTTACCCAGATGTAAGCCATTACTAGCTATAAGTATATTGGTACCTATTCCTCCATACCAATGCATATCGGCTTTTTTAAACCAGTTCAAAGTATGGGCATATCGAAGACCTATTTGAAGAAAATGATAATTGGAAGTATAGGAGGTACTGTCTTTAATTGAATAATAACGGTTCGCCTCATTTGTACGGTTTACATTACTAAATTGAACCGTTCCGTTATTAACAGCTCCAATACCTGTTTTGGTAGTGTACAATTGATAACCTGAAATTACACTGATCGCATGCTGCGAACGTTTTCCGAATGGTCTTATAAGTTCTACAAAAGCTCCAAAAGAAAAAGCATCCCTCACTACGGGAGTATTATTGTTTGAACCAACAGATCCTGAAGTCCCCGGCGGAGTAGTTATTGGTGACCCATTACCCATGAATGCATTGCTGTAAGCATTCTCATTCGTCTTTTCAAATAAGGAACGTAATGAATTGCGTATACCACTAAAACCCAAATTCGCACCGGCACGCCATTGCCATTTATTTTTTTTCGATTCTTTTTTTGTAACAACAGAATCTGCATTTTCTGTTAATCTTTGCGATTCATTTTTTTGTTGGATTATTGTAGAATCAGCCTTATTGATATCTTGAGTTGAAGTACTAGCCGAAGAGTCAGTTGTTACCGTTGTATTAGCATTTGTAAATGTTTCCTCTAGCGCTTCTTTTTCAGTGGCAATTTTATTCAGAGAAGTATCCATCCATTTTCTTTCCGTTAATTTTTCTGTAACAGGAATCTGGGTGATCAATCCATCCTTCTTCAAAGTAGATTCAATTTTACCAACAGGTGCATCTGCCAATGATTTCGAAGTAATATTTGATCCATTAAAATTGATACGACTTTTTGCTGTAAGATTTTTTGCAGATTGAATATTGCCAGTAACTATATCAGTCTTTTCCATGCCAGGTTGTAAGGTAGCAGGCGGCATTGAATTTGTTTCAGTATTTTGTTTTGGTTCTGTTACCTGTTTGTGTTGACTAATTACTTCTTCCTGATTATTAAATTGATACATCCACCATAAAGAGGCAACAGATAATCCCGCCAATAAAACCCAGCGACGTTTTTTTTCTTTCTTTAAACTTGCAGCAACAGAATCCCATACTACTGCATTTGGTTTAATGCGCAAGTCAGAAAGTTCTTCCCGAACCTGTTGTTCAAAAGACTTATCGGACATAACGATCTTTTTTTCCTGTTAGCGAATGTTTTTCCAGCCAATTAATCAGTAAACCCCGGGCCCTTGCATATTGTGACCTGCTGGTTCCCTCACTGATGCCTAATATTTTTGCGATCTCTACATGTGAATATCCTTCCACAGCATAAAGGTTAAAGATGGTCTGATACCCCGCTGGTAGCTGGCGTATCAAATTCAATAAATCCTTCATATTCAGATGAATATCCGGTTGTTGTGTATCTACAGGGTGTAATTGAGCATCTTCAAATGCAAGATCGAGCTGGTAACGGGGCTTTCGTTTGAGGTAATTAATGGCAGTATTTACCATAATCCGCCTTATCCAGGCACCCAGGTCTCCCTCCGATCTGAACTGGTGCAGGTTCTGAAATACCTTAATAAATCCCTGCTGTAATACTTCTTCCGCATCATTCATGCTTTTCGTATAACGGTAACAGGTACCGAGCATCTGCTCCGCATAGGAATCATACAGCAGCTTCTGGGCCGCTGGCACCTGTCTCAGGCAGTCTTTTACCAGTTTTTGTTCGTCCTGCATGCAATGAATTCGAGGTTTTGACACAAGGTTATGCGCTTACGTTGCATCAACCTTAAAACAACGCAAAACTACCTCGCAGAAAGGCTGTTCTGCTGCCGTTTACATATTACATTTGCCGTATGAGTATAATTGAAAAGGACCAAAAGTATATCTGGCACCCTTTCACGAGGCAGAAAAACATGTCGGCCCCCATTCCCATTATTAAGGGAAAAGGAAGCCTGTTATTCGACGAAAATGGCAAAACCTATATTGATGCCATTAGTAGCTGGTGGGTTACCCTACATGGACATGCCCATCCCTATATTGCCGAAAAAATATACCAGCAGGCACTTGAATTGGAGCAGGTAATTTTCGCAGGTTTTACCCATCGACCAGCCGTTACCCTTGCGGAAAGATTAATACCTAAATTACCCGGCGATTTTGCCAGGATTTTTTACAGCGATAATGGTTCTACTTCTACTGAAGTGGCCCTTAAAATGGCCATTCAATTCTGGTGGAACAAGGAGCAAAAACAAAGAAATAAAATCATCGCTTTCAACAATAGTTACCATGGAGACACTTTTGGTGCTATGAGTGTTAGCGACCGGAGTGTATTTACCCTCGCATTCCATGATTTATTATTTGATGTGATTTTTATAGATACGCCAACCACTGAAAATATAACCGCATTAAAAGCAACCATAGATGCCCATGCTGCCCAAACAGCCGCATTTATCTATGAGCCACTGGTGCAAGGTGCAGGCGGTATGAACATGTATGAGCCCGCTTTACTGGACCAATTATTGGGCAAAGCCAAAGAACATAATATTGTTTGTATTGCGGATGAAGTCATGACCGGATTTGGCAGAACGGGTAAGCTTTTTGCCAGCGAGTACATGGAAAATAAACCAGATATTATTTGTCTGAGTAAAGGATTAACGGGAGGCACTATGGCGCTTGGCGTAACTGCCTGTACAGATGAAATTTATCAGGCTTATGTGAACGACGACGCCTTAAAAACTTTTTTCCACGGACATTCATTTACAGCAAACCCATTAGCCTGTACAGCAGCAATAGCAAGCCTGGATCTATTAGAAACAGCTGATTGTTACACGCAAATTGACTGGATATCTGCACAGCAATTACAGTTGGCCGATATTATACAAAAAGGCGATTTTCCCGTAAAAGATATACGAACACTCGGAACGATCCTTGCTTTCGAAATTACACAGGGAAAAAAAGAATACCTGAATGAAATCAGTAGTACCATTACACAAAAAGCCATGCAATCAGGAATATATATCAGACCCCTCGGCAATACAGTTTACCTGATGCCTCCATACTGTATTACCAGCGATGAAATGAGCAAAGTACAGCAATGCATAGTAGAAATACTAAATGCGATATAACAATCCGGTTATATCGGAGCCTGTATAAATAACCATTTATGTGTATTTCAAATTGCGAATAATCTGGTAATTTCGAATTTCCTGACATGTAATACTGACCTTGTGACAATTTTGTGCAATACAATACCCCAATTCGTATTATTAAGTTTTGAAAAAGTTTTTTATGAAACAATTTTTTTACCTGCTTATTCCGGTATTATTCGCTGTACAGTTGAAGGCCCAAACTCCAACCCTGACAAAAGGTGAAACCATTTCTTACCTGAGCAAGAAATTAAAAGAAACCATAGGACATGAATGGTCAAATAATAATGGGTCGATTGGAAAGATAACTACCTGCAATGTAACACAAACAGAAAAAGGAATTAAAATCGAATTCTGGATTAACAGTCAGCGTTTGGTAAGTTATGAGTTTAACCCTAAACTCATTAGTTCAATCACTGAATACTCAAATGGATCCAATTCTCCTATTAATGAACTCAGGCTTTCTTTAAAAGGAAATGTATGTATTCACTATAATAATGGTACAACGAGTAGTGTGAGCTATGGTAATATGCCTTACCTGAAAGCTGATCCGGATAATTTCCAAAAAATATCCAAAGCCTTTAATCATTTGAAAGCTTTGCTTGCCGCTGAAGATGATCCATTCGGACAATAATTTTTATTTATTTGCTTAAGTCTTTTTCTTATGAATATGCCTTCTATATACAAATCGCTTGCCTTTACTTTTCTGTTGTGCATTTTTCAACAAATAGCATATGGTCAAACCGCTGGCAGTGGTGAAGTTTCCTCTATAGAAAGCAAGGCGAATATGATAGAGCAAAATAAATTGAAAATTGAGCTATATAAAAAACAGTTGATTTCGCTTGACAGTGCCATGAGAGCAAAAGTGCGCGATATGCAGGCAGAATTAGCGGCTATCATTAAGGAAAGAGATGCATTGATAGATGATATGAAAAAAGGTGCAAAGTGCAGTCAGTGTGGCAAGTATAAGTCTGAATTTGAAAAACAAGGGATTGATTTTGTGAAACACCTCGGTGAGGTTAAAGGATATGCAATACCAGCCACTACACCTGAACTTGAAGCTACAAGACAGAAATACAATGAGCGTATCGCATTAAAGCGTGTTCAAATACAGAATTACGAGAAAAATGACAATGGTAAAATAGCCAAGCAGAAACAGATAAATGACCTGGAAACCGCTAATCAGAATTATTGTAAAGAAATAACTGCACATAGTCGCTCGTACGATACAAAAGTTTACGCAGAAGCTAAAGCTAAACACAAATCATGGGCCCAGGATCTCATGAACTATGTAACCACTATACTTATAGCAGAAGATAAAGTAGCCATTTATAAGGCCCGTATTATACGATATGAAAATGAGTTCAGAACTGCTTCTGACTCAATTCGTGAAGCTGTAAAAGAAAAAACCGAAAACGAAAAACAAAAGCGAAACGAGAAGGTTACTATAAATGAAAAGAATATTTACCAGTTGAAATTGGATGAAGAAGAATACCTAAGACCTCTAAATGAGCAATTGGGTACATTAAAAGGACAAAAGATTAAAGTTGATGCTCAACTCAGAACCATTAATCTCAAAGACAGCATTAAACAGGTGCTTAAAATTCAACAAACCGAATTAGTAAGAGATATTGTTGCACTTGAAAAAGAAATACTGACCTATAAGACAAATACGAAGAACAAAATTTCGCAACTGGAAAAAGAAAATCAACAACTGAAAAAGGAAGTCTGGGACCTGACCATCAATCTTTCAAAAGTGCAGGATGCAGAAATTGCGAAAATAAAACCTGGGTACGATAGAAAAAAAGCAGATGCTAATCTCGAAGCAACAAAAAGTGCCGCAGATGTTAGTAGTGCAAGATCAGTTTTTAGCAGTAAAACCAGTGAATACAGACTAAAAAATCAAGACTATCATAATCTTGTTGAAAAAGAAGTGTATCGGATGCTTGCGGCTTCACAAAAAGTATCTTGTGGGGTATTCAATGAAATAAGGGGAAAAATTAATGCGAACTGGAATGATGTATCTGGTTGTGTAGAAAAAATTGCTTCATCAGCCAAGTCTTATAACTATAATGTTTTCAACTCATACTGTGAAACTACTTTTTCAGATGGCAGTATGCTTTCCGGATACAAAAGCTTTTTAAGAGGCTTAAGTGCAGAAGACCTGGATGCTGTAAAAGGTACCAGTAATGTAAACTGGCTTGAAAAGATATTGAACTAAGCCATGTTTATTTTTTTCGGGGAGGTGGTTTATAGTCGTATGGCAACATGGTAGCCAGCTTCTCCCACCATCCCCAATAACCTGATGAAATGAGGTCAATACCTTCGTAGTAACTGCCGTTAGACAGCACTGCTATGGTATTTTTACGGGTTAGAAATATTTCAGAAACCACTGGAGATTTAGCCCTTACCGATAACCCATTTGCCTGCACATATTCATCTGGCACTTGCTTATACAGGTAAATAACCTGTAAGTGGTCCTCGAAATAAAGTCCGGCAGTAAGACTATCTATCGCAAATGCGATACTATCACCAGGCAGCACTTTATCAATCAGCACATTCATTTTTTCCGGTTGCCTCATTACTTTTCTATAATAAGCTGCACTATCGGCATTTCCTTGTCCTAATATACTGTCGTTTACCACAATATTACCAACACCATTAGTATAGGCTCGTTTATTATATAATGTTCTTACCCTTTTCTTTTCTTCCTCACTTATTTTAATCAGTTTCCTGGTTTCAAAACCTTCCTGTATTAATTGATTACGGAACAAGGAACGCATAAAATGCATGAGTGATCCATAATAAGCATCTGCTCTTCTGTTTTCCCATCTTTCCTGTAACCTTTTCCGTCCTGTTTCCATTTCTTCGAAAAGAGGATATCCCTGGAAATAAAAAATACGGGTGCTGTAATTGTATTCAAAGGTTTTAAGATCGTATTTCAGTATATAACCCAATGCCTTGTTTTCAAGTATTATTGGCTCATCGGCAAATGCCCTTAAAATATTTTCTTTTTTGTTGTATCTAAACCGAATGGTTTCCGGGTTTTTTAATTTGCATTCTTTAGCAAATGCAGAAGTACCTACAAAATTATCAAGAAAGAATTTCCCGTATTTATCCCATCCATTCTTTTCATAGGGTTCTACAATTACTTCCTGCAAAATATTCACCTTAGGAACAAGATTAATATCAATGGTTTTGGGTAATTGAGCGCTCTGAATTGTAGTGACAAAAGATTCATATCCAATACAGGATACTACCACATCATACCTTCCCTGCGGGAAATGTTCAATGGTAAAATAACCCTCGGCATTAGTAACAGTTCCGATCGATGTATTGCTCAAAAAAACATTGGCCAAATGAATGGGTTGTTTGGTATCTGCTGCTAACACCCTTCCTTTAAGCGTTTGTTGTGCAAGAATTGAAGATGGAATTAACCAGATAGCAAAGAAAATCAGCAGTTTCCCAAGATTCATAAGCATGTTTAAAGAACCAAGTTCTATTAAAAAAGCCATCCTGTAAAAAGGATGGCTTAAATATTAACCTTATTTAACATTCTTACAGACCAAATAAACCGCTGTTTAATAGCTGCAATGTTTTTGTTTTATGATCACTTGGTACCAGGAGGGAAATATTATGAGGACTTCCACCATAGCTTACCATAGTCACTGGAATTTCCTGGATGGCATTAAAGAGTCTTTGAAGTACATGATCTGTTTTAGCAATTTCATTGCCGACAATAGAAACAATGGTTTGTCCTTTCTCCACTTCAACCGTTCCAAAGGGTTCCAATTCTTTTACAATGCCTACTAATGCTTCATCATTATCAATGGTAACAGATACAGCTACTTCAGATGTAGTGATCATATCAATTGAAGTGCGGTATTTTTCAAACACTTCGAATACTTTTCTCAGAAAGCCATAAGCAAGCAACATTCTGCTGCTTTTTATTTTAATAGCAATGATACCGTCTTTTGCGGCTACTGCTTTTACACCAACACTTCCGGCTTCTTTGGTAATTACGGTACCTGCGGCTTCGGGCTGCATGGTATTCAATAATTTTACGGGCACATTTTCTTGTTGTGCGGGCCAGATACAGGTGGGGTGCAGAATTTTAGCCCCGAAATAAGCCAACTCCGCCGCTTCATCAAAGCTAAGTTGCTCAATTGCTACTGTTTTATTTACAATCCTTGGATCGTTATTGTGCATACCATCGATATCTGTCCAAATTTCACACACAGAAGCATTAATAGCTGCGGCGACCAGTGATGCTGTATAATCGCTACCACCTCTTTTCAGGTTATCGACTTCCCCTTTTGCATTGCGGCAGATATAACCCTGCGTAATAAATAATTTTTTATCGGTATGCTGTTGTAAAATATTATTCAGCTTGCCTTTTATTACGGCAAGTTGTGGTTCTTCATTGGCATCAATGGTCATGAATTCCAATGCAGGTAATAACATGTGGTCAATACCCTGCTCTTCCAGGTAACAAGAAAAAAGCTTGGTACTCATCAGCTCACCTTGTGCAAGAATATCTTTATTTAAAGCCTCACTAAATGAAATACGAAGAATAATATTCAGGAATTCAAAATGTTCAGAAACAACTGCATTTGCTTTTGCCCTTACAGTATCTGTTTTAACCAGTTCCAGTACAAAATTTCTATAATGCGCTTCGAGGAGATCGATCTTTTGTTTGGCAATATCCCTGTTTGCTGAAGAAAGGTTATTACTGATTTCCACGAGAGCATTGGTGGTGCCACTAAGTGCACTCAATACCACAATTTTAGATTCAGCATCTTTTGTAATCAACTGAGATACCTGATGCATGCGTTCCGGCTTACCTACACTTGTACCGCCGAACTTCATTATTTTCATAGCTACTCCTCCCCGGTTTAGATGGTTGTTAAATGAGGGGCAAAGGTAACTTAAGGTGTCTAAAAAAGTCAAGGTTTTTAAAGAACGTTCGTTAGTGCCTGGGGGTCTGGGAAAATTGGCTGCAAGCTGCAAGCCGCAAGCTACAAGCCTTGAATGGTGCCTATTTTAGGCTTTCTGCTATTATTTGAATAAATGACAGGGCTAGTGAATTTGTTTTGTAAAAATCCTACTTAAAGAAATATTTAATTACCACCCTTATGCTTGTTGACGGTTGAATTAATAGTAAAAAAAAGCTAGAAGCTAGAAGCTAGAGGCTAGAAGCTCTTTTCCCCGGACAGCCATGCCTTTAATTTACCAGCTTTATCCCAAAACGCTCTCCTACTGCTTTAAGATCGGCAACTACTGGTGCTACGATCGGAATTCCTTTTTCCATTCTATCTGCTTCATATTCTCTTTCAGGATCTCCGGGAATAAGCACTTTTTCATGTCCGGGAGCGGGCTTAGCTTGTCTGAATCTATCGATCCAGTTATCCATATGCTGTTTGAATTCTTCCGCAGGTCTGAAAGCATCTATTCTCATGGCGCCGAAGAAATGTCCTAATCCTTTACCCGGCATATTTTCAGGCATTGGTACATAAGCAGGAAATGGTGGGGCCCATGGACCATAACTACCCCCACTTAATACGGCGGAGAAAATATCTACAATGGCTCCGAGGGCATAACCTTTATGACTACCATGCTCTCTATCGCTACCAAGTGGCAAAAGCGCTCCTTGCTGTTTCAGGATATTAGCATCGGTTGTTGGGTTGCCTTCTTTGTCTTGCACCCAACCTAAAGGGGCTTCTGCATTTTTTCTTTGTAATATTTCAAGTTTCCCATTTGCTGCAGTTGTTGTTGCCATATCTGCAACAAAAGGAGGTTGAGTTCCAGCGGGAATGGCTACTGCTATCGGGTTGGTACCTAGCATTCTTTCAATAGAAAAAGTAGGTGCTACCAGTGCACTGGCATTGGTCATAGCCATACCAATCATTTCGTGTTCCAGTGCCATCATCGCATGGTAACCAGCAATACCAAAGTGATTGGTATTATGCACCGATACCCATCCGGTACCTGCCAGTTTTGCCTTTTCAATGGCTACCTGCATTGCGAAAGGAGCTACAACAAGACCTAAACCAGCATCTCCATCTACGACTGCTGTTGATGGTGTTTCGTGTACAATTTTAATATCAGGTTTGGTATTGATTCGGTTTACTTCCCATAAACGTACGTACCCGCTGAGTCTTGCCACACCATGACTATCAATACCTCTTAAATCTGCTGATAGCAATACGGTTGTTGCAGTGGTTGCATCCGTTTCTGAGCAACCCATTGCTTTAAATACGTTATAGGTAAATTGATAGAGCTCCTGGTATGAAAACTGTTGATCCATTGGCGCAAGGTACAAAACTGTTTAATGAAGTTTAGGTTGGGGGTCATCAAAAAAAATAGGAGCCAATTATATTGAGCCCCTATTTTTTAAGTAGTATAACTGTTACTAGAATGGTAAATCATCCATTGGTTCAGTAAGTTCATTTGGTGTACTTACTGAAGGCTGACTATTATAAGCCGGTGCAGAAGGGGCCGAACTATTTCCATAATTACCTTGTGGTGATGGACTTCCTCCTTCATTATTTTTTGAACCAATTAGCTGGATGGTAAGCACCCTTAGTGTTAAGGTTGCTCCATTTCTTCCATCCTGTGTGGTATAGGTTCTTACATCCGGATTACCTTCTACATAAACCTGTGTTCCCTTTTTAAGGTATGGAACCACACCTGTGCGATCTGTCCAGTATGAACAATCTACCCAAACAGTACGATCTTTTTGAACACCCTGGGCATCCTTGTATCTTTCCGTATGTGCAACGGTAAAGTTGATCACATTCTTTCCATTTACCGAATTTAAAACGGCGTCTTTACCCAGGTTTCCGATTACCAATAGTTTTATCATAACGATCAATTTTGGTAAATATCGGGAAAATGATGTTTCCCGGTTAGCGTATTTACCGCAATTTTTACCAGACCGGATATCAGTGGTTTTCCTGATTTTGAACCATAATATGGCCATTTTAGTGATTTTTCGTTTTTCGAAAGCCTGACAGTGGCTTTGAAAAGCGCTTCTTAGAGGCAATTCAGTGGGTTATCGTATTTTTGCAGACTAATAATTTTTATCATGAGCCGTAAAGGAAAAGTGTTGGTGGCAATGAGTGGCGGTATTGACAGTACCGTTACGGCACTCATGTTACACCATGAAGGGTATGAAGTGGTGGGTATCACCATGAAAACATGGGATTATGCAAGCAGTGGCACCAGTTCAAAGGAAACAGGTTGTTGTAATATCGATTCTTTTAACGATGCCCGACAGGCAGCAGTGCACCATGGGTTTCCGCATTTTATTTTAGATATCCGCGAGGAATTCGGTGGTTTTGTCATTGAAAATTTTGTTGAAGAATACCTTGCAGGCCGCACTCCCAATCCTTGCGTGATGTGCAATACCCATATCAAATGGAGGGCATTACTCAAAAGAGCCAATGCGCTTAACTGCGATTTTATTGCTACCGGACATTATGCTGAAGTAAGACAACATGATAACGGACGCTATGTAATTAGTAAGGGTCTTGACGAAACCAAAGATCAGAGCTATGTTTTATGGGGACTTGATCAGGAATTGTTAAGTCGCACCATGATGCCCCTGGGTAAATACCACAAAAAAGATATTCGTCAGATGGCCATGGATATGGGCTATCCTGAACTAGCGAAAAAAAGTGAGAGTTACGAAATTTGTTTTGTGCCTGATAATGATTACCGGGGTTTCCTGAAAAGAAATGTAGACGGCTTGGAAGCTAAAGTTGATGGCGGATGGTTTGTTGATAAAACGGGAAAACAATTAGGCAGACATAAAGGATACCCATTCTATACCATCGGCCAGCGCAAAGGATTAGACATTGCATTAGGTAAACCTGCTTATGTAACCGCAATTGACCCAGATACCAATACCGTTACACTTGGAGAAGAAACCGACCTCGAACAAAACGATATGCAGGTTGGAAAAATCAACTGGATAAAATACGATGGTATTACTGATGGTATGGAAGCCATCACCCGAATCCGTTATAAAGATCGCGGCGCTTTGTCTAATTTATATACCAGCGAGAATGGCATAAGGGCACATTTTTACGAAAATGTAAAGAGCATAGCTCCCGGCCAGAGTGCGGTATTTTATGAAGGGAATGATGTAATCGGTGGAGGAATCATTCAGCGCGGCGCGCTAATGAATCTTTAATCAGATCAGGCTTTTTTCACAAGCAACGCAACAAACATGGTATCCGATTTTTGGTTATACCCTGTCAGCAATTCCTGTTTAACCAGTTCCAGTGAGTCATTCTCTGTAAGGAGATGAGTAATTACCTCTTCATTTTCTCTTTTGAATAAAGAACAGGTAATGTATAATAGGTAACCTCCAGGTTTTACTGTTTTTGCAGTATTAAGAATGATCTTTTTCTGTAAAGTAGTAAATAAAGTAATCTTATCTGGACCAAAAAAGAACAATTGTTCCGGAGTTCTCGACCATGTACCACTACCTGTGCAAGGCGCATCACAGATAACTAAATCAAATCCATTTTCGGGTGGTGTAAAAGTAGAGGTGGAAATATCAGCCTGAAAAGATTGATAGCCGGTGATTTTTGCCCTTTCAAAACGTGTCCCCAGGTTTTGAAGTATAGTACTGCGTGTGTCTGAAACGGTTAAATCAATTTGCTTAAAATAATCTGTAGCTAGTATTGATTTCCCTCCACTTGCTGCACAACAATCCCAAACACGCACTGGTGATTGTTCCAATTTTTCAGGAAAGAATTGTTTTACCCTTTGCGAATTCAGATCCTGAATTACAGCTTCTTCATCTATTTGTAAAGCAGTATCCAATTTGGTGCCATTCGCCAAAGCCAGACTATCATTTGCAATTTCTTTAAAATGAATTTCTGCTGCGCGTAATTTTTCTTTAACCAAAGCTTCTTTACCAGGTCTGATTCGGATAAATAAATCGGGTTGTGTAAACTGCGCATAACATAATGCTGCCTGATCAACACCGAAACTAATTTCATCTTTCCATGGATAAATATGCTGGATACTGAATACGGGGAATTGTTGTTCTACATAAGCCACTCTTTCTACAAGATCTTCGCTCCAGTTTTTGATCCAATCTGGTTTATACAAGCCAGCCCAATAACCCGGTGCTTTTTCAGCAAAAAAAAGTGCAATGCGCAAGCGTTCCTTTACACTCAACTCCTTTAATGCATGTCCGAGCCGGTAATAACTATAACAAAGATGTGAAATATATTTTCTGTCTTTCGAGCCGTGTTTCTTCTCTGTTGAAAAATACTGTTTGAGATAATGTACCAATGGCACAACTCCATTATACCCTTGAATAAGGGATATTGCCGTATTGAAATAAGACTGGAATCGCATCATGGTGTACAAATCAAGGTTGTATCAGGATCGCTATGATGATTTCCATCATAGCGATCCTCCCAATTAAGTTACAGCAATTTCGTGAGAATTATAAAGCTTAGACTTCCAGTAAGGTTTTAACCGGATCTTTTCCGAAAAGAAGTAGTTCTGGATTTTCGAGTAATTCTTTCACGCGAACAAGGAAGCTTACGCTTTCTCTTCCGTCAATAATGCGGTGATCGTAGCTAAGTGCCAGATACATCATTGGTCGGATAACTACCTGTCCGTTTATGGCCATTGGTCTTTCCTGGATTTTATGCATACCCAGGATAGCACTTTGTGGAATATTGATGATAGGAGTACTCATCAGGCTACCAAAAACGCCTCCATTGGTAATGGTAAATGTTCCACCCTGTAAATCTTCCGCAGTTAATTTGCTATCTCTTGCTTTACCTGCCAGTTCAACCACTTTTTTCTCTACATCTGCCATGCTCAGGCTCTCCACATTTCTCATAACGGGTACGGTAAGTCCTCTGGGGGTACTTACTGCGATACTGATATCAGCATAATCATGGTAAATTAATTGGTCGCCATCAATATAAGCATTCACAGAAGGCCATTCTCCCAGTGCTATGGCACAAGCTTTGGCAAAAAAGCTCATGAACCCGAGGTTAACTCCGTGCAATTCTTTGAACTTGTCTTTGTATTGCTTACGCACATCCATGATCCTGGTCATGTCAACCTCGTTAAAGGTTGTTAGCATAGCAGTAGTATTCTTTGCTTCCACCAGTCTCTTACTGATGGTTTTACGCAGGTTGCTCATTTTCTCCTGACGTACATTTCTGCTAAACAATTCTCCTCCGGCAACCAATGGTTTTTTACCAGGGTTTGATAAAGCTTCCAGTACATCGTGTTTTACGATTTTACCACCAACACCGGTTGCCTTGATTGAACTTGGATCAACTTTTTTATCTGCGATAATTGCGGAAGCAACAGGCGTTGCTTTGATATCATTTGAAACAGCGGTAACAGGTGCCTCATTTTTTACAGCCGGAGCTGCAGCAGCCGGTGTTTCCTTTGGTGCTGGCTGCCCTTCGGGTTTAGCAGCGGTTTCATCAATCTTTGCCAGTACATCTCCAATATTGAGTGTATCTCCTTCTTTACCAACTGTAGTTAGTATACCTGCCTGTTCAGCATTTACCTCAAAAGTGGCTTTCTCACTTTCCAGTTCGGCAATTACTTCATCGCGCTCAACCCATTCGCCATCTTTTTTGGTCCACTTAAGTAATGTAACCTCACTGATGGATTCTCCTACTGTTGGTACTTTTATTTCGATCATCGAATTACCTGTTTATAATTATAAATTCAATTCTATTTATTGATTAGATACCGAAAGCTGTATTAATAATTTCTGCTTGTTCTGCAGCATGCACTTTAGCATAACCTGTTGCCGTTGCAGCGCTCGCATTTCTGCTGATTACTCCGAAATTGATGTTTTTAAGGTTCATTTGCAAGAAGGAAGCTGCTCCCATATTCAATGGTTCTTCCTGAACCCAGAACCAGGTTGCTTTACTATACTTCTTATACAGTGCTTCCAATTGCTTATGAGGCAACGGATAGATTTGTTCCAGTCTTACAACAGCAACATCTCCCCTGTTTTCTTTTTCCTGTTTGTCTGCCAGTTCATAGAATATTTTACCGCTACAGAGCAACACCTTTTTAACCTGTGCCGGATCAGTAACATAAGCGTCATCAATTACTTCTTTAAAACCACCACTGGTAAAATCAGTTGTTTTACTGTATGTGCCAGGGTTTCTGAGATTCGCTTTTGGTGAAAAATTAATCATTGGCTTACGGAAGTTCCAGGCGAGTTGTCTTCTAAGTGAATGGAACAGGTTGGCGGCTGTGGTAATATTGGTTATCACCATATTCAGTTCAGCACACATTTGCAGGAATCGCTCCAATCGGGCACTACTGTGCTCCGGACCCTGACCTTCGTATCCATGCGGTAATAACATCACCACTCCATTCTGACGCTGCCATTTTTGTTCACCAGCCGAAATAAACTGATCAATCATAGTTTGTGCACCGTTACAGAAATCACCAAACTGAGCTTCCCAGATAACGAGTGCATTCGGGTTAGCCATGGCATATCCATATTCAAATCCTAAAACACCGTATTCACTTAATAAGGAATTGTAAATCCTGAATTTTTCCTGGTTTTCCTGAAAATGATTCAGGCGATTGTATTCTTCATTGGTGTTTTCATCTCTCAACACTGCGTGACGATGGCTGAATGTACCACGCTTAACATCTTGTCCGCTCATGCGTACAATATTTCCATCCAACAATATTGATCCATAGGCAAGTAGCTCAGCGGTTGCCCAGTCAATTTTTTGTTCTGTTTCCAGGAGTTTGATTTTATCCTGCAACAGTTTCTCCACTTTTTTCAACGGTTTGAAATCAGCGGGACATTGCATTAGTTTTTCAAACAAGGTTTTGAATACTTCAGGGGTAATCGCCGTATCAGGAGATTGCTCGAAATCGGCCTCTGTGGCTTTGCCCAGGCTTTTCCAAACCAGTTCTGGCTGTTGGTATTTATAGGGAAGTGGATTTTGTTTTACTTCATCCAGACGTTCCTGTAAATCGGCCCAGAATTTTTTCTCCATTTCTTTTGCCAGTTGTTGTGCATCAGGTTCACCGTTTTGCATCAGGAACTGGGTATAGATTTCGCGTGGATTCTGGTGTTTATCGATCAGTGCATAAAGTTGAGGCTGGGTATATTTTGGATCATCGCCTTCATTGTGTCCGTGTTTGCGATAGCAAACCATATCGATGAAAATATCCGCATTAAATTCCTGACGGTAACGGGTGGCTATTTCTGCACATTTCACTACTGCCTCAGCATCATCGCCATTTACGTGGAGCACTGGTGCCTGAATCATTGAAGCAATAGAAGTACAATAATCCGCACTTCTTGCATCATCGAAATCGGTTGTGAAACCGATTTGGTTATTTATGACAAAATGTATGGTTCCTCCTGTGTAATAACCATGCAGTCTGCTCATTTGCAAAACCTCATAAACGATACCTTGTCCGGCAACAGACGCATCACCGTGTATCAGGATAGGAAGAATTTTATCGAAATCACTTTTGTACAAAACATCTGCTTTTGCCCTTGCAAAACCAACGACCACCGGATCAACTGCTTCAAGATGTGAAGGGTTGGGCATCAGTTTCAGGTGGATGGTTTTTTGGTCAGGTGTTTGTATTTCACTGCCGTATCCCATGTGGTATTTTACGTCGCCGCTACCCATGGTCTGATCCATTACTGCAGTGCCTTCAAATTCACTGAATATTTGTTCGTAGGTTTTTCCCATTACATTGGCGAGAACATTCAATCGTCCCCTATGCGCCATTCCAATCACTACTTCCTGAACATCATTGTTGGCAGCAACATTGATGATGCTATCCAATGCAGCAATGGTTGTTTCTCCACCTTCGAGTGAAAACCTTTTCTGACCAATATATTTTGTATGAAGAAACTTCTCAAACATAACGCCCTGGTTAAGTTTTTCCAGGATGCGTTTTTTCTTATCGAGTGAAAGTGGTTGTGTAAACTTGCTTTCCATTTCATTGGTGAGCCAGTCTATTTTTTTCTGATCACTGATATATTTGAATTCTATACCAACATTTGATGCATAGCATTTCTCAAGATGGTTCAGTATATTTTTAAGTGTAGCTGCCCCTAAACCAATCAGGTTACCTGCCTGGTAAACGGTGTTCATATCCGCTTCTGATAAACCAAAAAAAGACAACTCAAGGTTGGCGCCTCTGTCTTTTCTTGCGCGGATTGGATTTGTTTTAGAAAGTAAATGTCCTTTGTTCCGATACCCCAGGATTAAACGGTATACTTTAATCTCTTTCATCCAATCAATCCCACTATCTGTTCCTGAAGATGCTCCATTCAAATTTGCCTGTGTACCAGAACCATTTGCTACGGCGAAATCGAACCCTTCAAAGAACTTTTTCATATCGGGATCGATAGACTCAGGGTTTTGAATAAATTCCTGGTAAAGACGCTCAATATAGGCTGGATGTGAGTTTGTGATATACGAAAAATCCTTCATGGGTAGATATTATACTTCCTATTGAAAATTCAGGTTGGCAAATATCGGTCATTGAAGGCAGAAAAAATGCCTAAATTTTAACCAATTTGGGGGGGAGAGTCCGGAAGTCGGAAAGTCGGAAAGTCCGGAAGAAATGAGGGAGGAATAGTCCGGAAGTCGGAAAGTCAGAAAGAAATGGGGGGAGAGTCCGGAAGTCGGAAGGTCCGAAAGTCCGGGAGAATTGAGGGGGGAGGGCATTATCCTGTCCAAAATATGTACTTTCGGACTTCCGGACTCCCGGACTTTCCGACTTTTTTAAAAAAAATTTCCCTTTTTGGCTTCCAGTCCTTACCTTTGCCGTCCTGAAAAAAACAGAACATGGCAAATCATTCAGCTACTAAGAAAGATGTGAGACAAGCTGCTAAGCGTCGCGATCGTAACCGTTATTATGGTAAAACAACCCGTAACGCTATCCGCGACCTGAAAGCCGGTACCGATGCAAAGGCGTATACCGAGCAACTTCCTGACGTTGTTTCTATGATCGACAAGTTAGCAAAGCGTGGTATTATCCACAAAAACAAAGCTGCTAACCTGAAGAGCAAACTGGCTAAGAAAGCAACTGCAACTGCTTAATTATTAAGTAATTAAGTCTATAAAATAACTAACCAGCCTTTGGCTGGTTTTTTTATTTACACATCTTTTGCTTTGGGCAATATTACAGTAAACCGATTTACCTGGTTTGGCATAGCGGAATATTTCAATGAGCCCTTATGCATGTTAATGATTCGCTGAACAATGGTGAGGCCCAATCCTGCACCAGTGGTTTTTTTCTGACGGGCAGTATTTCCACGGAAAAAAGGCATCATGATCTTTTCCCGCTCTGTTTCATCCAGATGCTCCCCTTTCGTATCTACATGAACCATCACTGACTTGTCTGCTATTTCCAATAATATCTCCACCTTTTTATTCGTAGAGTAATAATATCCATTGCGAATGAGGTTACTGAACATAGACTTCAGCAATGCTTCATTGCCTTTGATAGTAAGATCATCATCAGAAGAAGGAGTATTGAGGAACACAAGGGAAATACTCAAATCAGGAAACATTTTCATGTTGATACTGATCTTATCGTACAAAATTTCATCTATCCTGCACACTGGCCATGATTGATCAAACCCTTGCTGTTCAAACTGAGAAATCAACAACAAAGAATTGGTTAGTTCGATCATTCGCTCCTGATCCTGTCTTAATGAGCCCAAAACAATCCGGTATTCTTCTTCTGTAAGGCGGTTAGCCAATGCAGATTCTGTATGCGACAGCATGGTGGCAAGCGGAGTTCTTAGTTCATGCGAAGCATGGTGTACAAAACTTCGCTGGAATTCGAAGGTTTTTTCCAGCCTGACCAGCATTTCATTGAAATTTTTTGCAATCAGGTTCACTTCTGCGAATTCTCCATTTTCAGGAATTCGTTTGCGGAGATCTACTACTGAACTTGCTTCCATTTGTTTGCTCAGTGCCAGAATGGGTTTTACCACCTGGTTGCTGAAAATAAATGAAAGCCATACAGCACCAATCAATGCCACAGCAAACACACCCAACAGAATTATACTAAGCACCTGCAATCGTTTCATGCCAGGTTTGTCGATACCAGAAATGATCATTTGAATATTGGGCTTTGTAAAATGCATCCCGATATATTGACGGTCACCATATTTTTCAGATATATCGGTACCGGGTTGGATTTTATCGAAAAGCGACGCTACAATATTACTATCAGAATAAGTTGGATCGGTAACAAAAACCCGTTTAGCAGAATCCCGTATGGCTATAACCCTCGATTCACTGATCCCGCCATGTAATTCATTAATTGCTTTCACCATTCTATTCAAATCGGCATGTCTGCTATTTGATAATACATCATGCATATCTACCGCTTCTGCACTAAGCCGGTTGCTAAAATCATGCTGACGAAAACTTCCATAAATAAAATAAATACTACCGAAACTAATCAGCAGTATCAGTCCAAGGACTAAAGTGAACCGAAGGGCAAAACGGAGTCTGAAACTCATCCCTGGTTATAATTTATTTGATATAATAACCAAATCCCGGTTTGGTAAGGATCAGTTTATGTTCGAATGGTTTATCAATTTTGTTGCGTAGGAAACTAATGTATACTTCAATCGTATTTGTGCCTGTATCAAAACTGAGGTCCCATACTTTTTCCAGTATTTCCTGCTTTGAGATCACCCTATCGCGATTTCTGGCCAACAAGGTAAGCAGGGTAAATTCCTTTGCCGTAAGATTGATTTCCAGCTCTCCCCTTGTCACAGATTTATTTTTCATATCGATGATCAGGTCCTCAACTATTATCTTTTCTTCTTCGGGAGATTTTTCGGCTCTTTTCAGTAATGCCTTAACGCGGGCAAATAATTCTTCAAAATGAAATGGTTTAACCAGATAATCATCCGCTCCTAAATCAAAAGCTTCCACTTTATCCTGTATTTGTCCTATTGCAGTTAACATCACAATCGGTACAGTTTTATTCGCCTGCCTGAATTCCTTACAAAGTTCAAGCCCACTTTTATAGGGCAGGTTTACGTCGAGCAGTATAATAGAATAGGTTTTAGCTTTAAAAGCCTGTTCGGCTTCGAGGCCGTCTACAGCCAGGTCAACCAGGTATCCCTGACGCTTTAATTCATCACGAATAATCTGTCCCAGCTTTGCCTCATCCTCAACAAGTAAAATACTATGCGGGTTTTCCATTACTTTGAATAAATTTTCAACTTGAAAGTAATGAAAAAAATACTGCTTCTCCTACAACTATTCTTCGCAACTGCATTATTTGCCCAGAAATGGGAAACTGTTTTTGAAAAAACAGCTGGCAAGGAAACGGTTACATATGAAAATTGTATCCGTTATTACAAAGCATTGGATGCCGCATTTCCGACCATTAAAATCAAGGAATTCGGGTTAACAGATGCGGGTTATCCCCTGCACCTCGTTTTATTCAGCACAGACGGAAAACACGATCCCATTCAATGGCACAAGGAAAATAAAGTGGTGATTATGATCAATAATGGGATACACCCAGGTGAGCCTGATGGTATTGATGCAAGTATGATGTTATTGCGTGATCTCGTGACTGGAAAAATAAAAGCACCTAACAATGTGGTGTTGGGCATTATTCCTATATACAATATAGGAGGCAGTTTGAACAGGAATCGTTTTTCAAGGGTAAACCAGGAAGGACCACTCAGTTATGGCTTCAGGGGCAATGCGCAGAACCTCGACCTGAACCGGGATTTTATTAAAAGTGATAGCAGGAACGCTAAAGAATTCGCTAAAATCTTTCATTTCCTCAATCCGGATATACTTGTCGACAACCATGTAAGCGATGGTGCCGATTACCAGCATACCATGACCCTGCTTACTTCCCAGCATAGTAAATTAGGAACTGTAATGGGTGAATACCTGCATGATGTATTAGAGCCTTCATTATATAAAGGCATGCAGGAAAAAAACTGGCCACTGGTGCCTTATGTAAGTTTTGAAGGAGGAAATCCGGAAAGAAATTGGGTGGGTTTTTATGATGCCCCAAGGTACAGTAGTGGTTATGCAACCCTTTTTCAAACAATGGCTTTTATGCCCGAAACGCATATGTTGAAGCCCTTTGAACAAAGGGTTAAAAGCACTTATGCATTGATGCAGACTTTTATTGAAGAAACCACCAAGCAAGCTACTGCTATTAAAGAAACAAGAAAAAAAGCCATTGAATCTGTTCGTAATCAACAGGAATTCCCTTTGACATACCGCGTTGATACTTCTAAACATGATATAGTGAAATTCCTCGGATATGAATCAGGCCAAAAAATCAGTGATGTAACAGGTATGAAACGTACCTATTACGACAGAACAAAGCCATACACCAAAGAAATCAAATACTACAATTATTTTAAAGGCGAGCAATGGGTTAAAAAACCAAAAGCTTACCTGATTCCACAAGGTTGGCATGAAGTAATCAGTTTGCTGGAGATCAATAAGGTAAACATGCAAAGACTGAAAGCTGATACGGTTATTGAAGTGGAAGTAGCTAAACTGAGCGATTACCGTACTTCTACAAGGGTTTTTGAAAAGCATTACAGACAATCGGGCATGAAGTTTACTACCCATACCGAAAAAATACAATTCCTGAAAGGCGACTATCTTATTTATACCGGTCAGGCCGCCGACCGTTTCTTAATTGAAACCCTGGAACCAGGGGCAGACGACAGTTATTTTTCCTGGAACTTTTTTGATGCGATACTGCAACAAAAAGAAGGTTACAGTAATTATCGCTGGGAAGATGTTGCAGCAGCATATCTGGCCGCAAATCCTGCCTTAAGAACCGAATTGGAAAACAAGAAAAAAGCCGACGAAAAATTTGCCGCCAACGCAAATGCGCAACTGGATTTTGTCTACAAGCAATCACCCTACTACGAACCCGCACACATGAGGTATCCGGTGTTTAGATTGAGGTAGCTTGTTTGGTCCATAGTCCATGGTCCATAGACCATAGTAGTTGTTCTGCTATGGACTATGGACCATGGACTATCGACTATAAACTCCCTGCCCTTTCATACTGCAATAACTTACGCGCAATGAATACTGAGCTTAGCACAATAGCTATGCTGAGATAGCCTACCCAGGAATAATGCACGATGGTATGATCTGGTTTGCTGATAACTATGGCACCGGCGATCAGCGATGCTATACCTGAAAATAGTTGTTGTATTGAACCATTGAAGCTCATAAAACTTCCTCTTTGCTCTGCGGGTACCACATTACTGATAATAGCTTGCGCCGGAATACCCCTACCAGTACTCAACACAAACCAGATACCGGTAACCATCAACACATAATAGTATTTAATTGCCGGCATATTGGTTATTAAGAAGATTGGCACCAGTGATACGAGGGCAAAAAAGATAAATGTATTATGCTTACCATACTTATCTGCAAGCTTTCCTATCAGCGGCGAGGTAAAAAATGTTGCGAGTCCACCAACCATATAAATCATATTCCGCTGTGTATCCGTAAATCCAACATTGAATTCCATGTATGGATTTAAGAAAGGAATAATCAGGAAGTGCCCCAACATCAATGCACCTGACAATCCAAGCGCTACTAATTGTTTTCGGCTACTAACCACATTTTTCACCATTTCTAATGGCTTTACCCTAACACCGTGAATATGACCAGACATGGCGGGCAGGTACTTGCTCAAAAGTATTATAATGAGTACCCCTAATCCACCAATGGCCAAAAATGGTGTATGCCATCCTGACCATCCGGCAAGGTATAAGGCTGCCGGTACACCTACGATGGATGCAAGTGAGAAGGCTGAAAACAGTATGCCCATTGCCTGCCCCCTTTTCTCATAAGGGAAACTATCTGCCACAATACTTAATACCTGCGCCCCGATTAGACCGCCAAATAATCCTGCAGTAATACGTGCCGCAAGCAGAAGAAGATAACTAGGTGCAATACCACAGCAAATGGTTCCGATTATAAACCCGGTATATCCAAATAACAATACCTTTTTTCGATCAAAACGATCTACAAAAAAAGCGGCGGCAAAACCAGATGTTGCAGCACTGATACTGTAGGAAGCTACTATTACACTAAACTGTGCGGGGCTAATTTTAAAGTAAGGCATCAGGAAATTACCCAGGGGCATCATCACCATAAAATCGAGGATGTGGGTAAAGTTTACACTGGCCAGCAATATCAATAAAATCCTTTCTTTCCAATTCATAACATCGGCTTTAACGTCGTACTATATTTTCAGGAGATAAGGTTAATTACTTCAAATAAAAAAGGTAACCCATTTGAGTTACCTGATCTTTTATTCTTCCAAACGTTTGACCTCCCCGCTACCACTTATTTTTTGTGATACGGAGGCCTCACCTTTATAATAAACAGACCCAACTCCCCGAATGGTTATATCCAGCTTACTATCGGCAAATATTTTCACGTCTCCGCTTCCTGATATTTTTACAGTGGCATTTTCTGCCTTTAAATTGTCTGCATTACAATTACCTACCCCATTAATCGTGATTTTTGCATCCCGGGTTTCACCTGATAAAGCCAATGATCCACTACCACTTATTTCAGCTTCAAGTTCAGGCGTATTCAGATCCAACTTCAGGTCACCAACTCCCGAAACCCGCAATTTCAACCTGTCTGAACCAGTAAACTTATCCATACCAATGATATTACCGGATCCGGATAAGGTTAAGAGCTCCAGTCGGTCCGTAGTGATGTATATCTTAATCCGCTCACTATTGATCATCCGCACATTATTTCTGGTTTTAATCACCAAAACACCCTCATCCATTTCTGTAATGATATATTCCTGCAGGTTATCATCTGCTTCTACTTTTACCTCTGTTCCGGTTCCCTGACGAAGCTCTACATCCATAAAACCAGCCAGTTTTATCCGATGTGCATTCAAACCAACACGATCTTCTACAGTGATGTTCCCGTTTCCTGTTACCCGTTCGCCATCCAGAAATATACAGGAAGCAGCAGTGACCATAATGGCCAAAATCACCAATAAAGTTCTCATAGCATTGTTTTAAGAACCCGAAAATATCAAAAAGCTCAGGGAATCCTATACCATTCCCCGTCTTTTTATAACCGCTGATACACTTGAGCGCCTCCAAAAATTCATTTACCTTCGCGCCATGACAGAAAAAATCCTCATACTTGATTTTGGTAGTCAGTATACCCAACTGATTGCCCGCGCCGTTCGTGAAGCCAATGTATACTGCGAAATCATCCCTTTTCATAAGGCTTTTACCTTTGAAGAAGGCCTAAAAGGCATCATTTTAAGTGGATCACCATTCAGCGTAAATGAGGAAAATGCACCAAATGTTGATATTGCCGCAATGATCGGTAAAGTACCTGTACTGGGAGTGTGTTATGGAGCCCAGTTAACCGCAAAAAACTTTGGCGGCAGGGTCGATAAATCTAATAAAAGAGAATATGGAAGGGCTAAACTGGAAATTCAGCAAGAAGACCAGTTATTAATGGGAATTGCCAACCATTCACAGGTTTGGATGAGCCACAGCGATTCAATCGTTGCCTTACCTGAAGGATTTGAAATAACAGCGATAACTGAAAGTATTCCCATTGCAGCTTTCAAGAAAACAACCAATGATACCTGTGCCTTATTCGGCATCCAGTTCCACCCGGAAGTTTATCATTCAACAGAGGGCAAAAAAATAATCCGCAATTTTCTGGTGAATATTTGTGGATGTAAACAAGATTGGACTCCCGCTTCTTTTATCCATGAAACTGTTGAACAGTTAAAACAACAAATCGGCGACCATCACGTAATTATGGCGCTGAGTGGTGGAGTTGACAGTACGGTTGCAGCTACTTTAATCAGTAAAGCCATCGGCGATAGACTGCACGGAATTTTTGTAGATAATGGCGTATTGAGAAAAGATGAATTTCAGCAAGTACTGGATACCTATAAAACAATCGGCTTAAATGTAACGGGAATAGATGCCAAACAATTATTCTACGATGCATTTAAAGACAAAACAGACCCTGAAGCTAAACGAAAAGTAATTGGTGGATTGTTTATTGATGTGTTTCAGGAAGAAGCAAAAAAAGTAGCAGGTGTTCGATTCCTCGGTCAGGGTACCATTTACCCCGATGTAATTGAAAGCGTAAGTGTACATGGTCCATCTCAGACAATTAAATCGCACCACAATGTAGGCGGCTTACCGGACACCATGCACCTTGATCTGGTAGAACCATTACGTTATTTGTTTAAAGATGAAGTAAGAAGAGTTGGACTTGAGCTGGGCATACCTGCAGATATGATTAACAGACATCCATTCCCTGGACCTGGATTGGCTATCAGGATATTAGGAGAAGTTACCGCGGAGAAAGTAGCATTATTACAGGCCGCTGATGATATTTATATCAAAGCACTCAAATCACATAACCTATATACCCAGGTTTGGCAGGCTGGCGCTATTCTATTACCTGTTAAAAGTGTAGGCGTTATGGGAGATGAGCGTACTTATGAGTTCACAGTTGCATTAAGAGCCGTAACTTCAGTAGATGGTATGACCGCAGACTGGGCACACCTGCCTTATGAATTCCTTGCACATGTTTCTAATGAAATCATTAACAATGTAAGAGGAATAAACAGGGTTGTTTACGATATCAGCAGTAAACCACCTGCAACCATTGAATGGGAATAGTTTTAAAATACATGGGGTTAAGATCAAATATCATACAATTAGTGCTTTGCCTTTTATTGGTGAGTGTAAGTCTTACTGCACAAACAACCGATAAAAAAATACACAAGATTGCTGTATTTGCACCAGTGTACCTGGACTCTGTATTTACACAAGATGGTACTTACAGGTTAGGCAGCCAGATACTTCCCAGGTATATGATGCCCGGTCTGGATTTTTATAATGGAGTGATGCTGGCCATAGATTCACTTGGTAATGAAGAGGCTCCGGTTGAAGTAGTCTTTTATGATACCAAAGCACCAAACGGAATTAGTACCGCAATAGCCGACAGCACATTAAAGGAGGCGTCATTAATTATTGCCTCTTTTAGCAGCAGAACCGAAATCCAGGAACTGGCCAATTTTGCACTGGAGTTTGAAATTCCCTTGGTATCACCAACCTACCCAAATGATGGCGGCATTACAGAAAACCCCTACTTTATAATCATCAACCCCACGCTAAAAACACACCTGGAAGGCATCTATCGCTACCTGCAACGTGTTTACCCTACCAGCAATTTTACCATGTTCAGAAGAAATGGTGCTGTTGAAGAACTGATACAATCCACGTTCAATGAAATTGGCAAAAGCAATTCTGGCGTTCCTTTAAAAATTAAAACAGTTGAATTAACAGATAGTTTTACTACCAGCGATGTAATTCAATATTTAGACAGCAACAAACAAAATCTCATTATTTGCGGCTCACTCAATGAAACTTTTGGTATCAATCTGGTAAAATCATTAAGTGAATCGAAACGATACAGAAGTATTGCAATGGGCATGCCTACCTGGGATGCTTTAAGAGGAGTAGACAGGAATATTGAAATCATTTATACAACGCCTTATCATTTTGTGAGGACAGATAAACTTGGACTTGAAATCACCAATACATACCGTAATAAATTTTCTGGCAGGCCAAGTGATATGGTATTCAAAGGTTTTGAAGCAATGTACCATTTTACCAAACTATTATTGAAACATGGTAATCAGTTCCTGGCAAATATCAACGACAATAGTTTTAAACAGTTTAACGATTTAAACATCCAACCAGTTCATCCTTACAGTACAAGCCCAAATGCGGTAGATTACCTGGAAAATAAAAAGCTCTATTATATCCGCAAAATAGATGGGCAAATTCGCTCTGTTAATTAAACAGCATTCAACAAAATATTCTTTTACTTGTTGATCAGGATGTGAAAACATTCAAAGGCAATAAATCACAGCTACCCCAAAAGACCTGCGCAACCTGCAATCGGCCATTTAGTTGGCGTAAAAAATGGGAAAAAGTCTGGAATGAAGTGAAATATTGTTCGGACAAATGTCGGAAATTAAAAATATCAGTCAATCCTTATAAACCTGCACCCTGACTCATACAATCTGATTAAATTTATGAGTATGGCTTTAGTTCAATTATTACAAGTCAGCCTTTTTATTTGCCATTTTAATAACCGGAAATGCCACTAATTAGTTTTACAGAAAAAGGACTTTACTGTAACCCAGGAGGCTTTTATATTGACCCCTGGCGTCCGGTTGATTTTGCAGTTATTACACATGCACACAGCGATCATGCACGCTGGGGTTCTGCACATTATCTATGTCATACAGATACACTGCCAATATTACGTCTAAGACTTGGCAACATCAATGCACAAGCCATAAATTGGGGTGAATCGCTCTATAAAAACGGCGTAAAAATTTCCTTGCATCCTGCCGGACATATCATTGGCTCTTCACAAATACGTCTTGAATATAAAGGTGAAATATGTGTCGTTAGTGGTGATTATAAAACAGAACCCGATGGTATCAGCGGTAGCTTTGAAGCGGTACCCTGCCATACATTCATTACAGAATCCACTTTTGCATTACCCATTTATCAATGGGAACCACAACAAAAAATGTTCGACAAAATCGGGCAATGGATTAGTCAAAATCAGGAAAATAATAAAGTCAGTATACTGGTCGCCTACAGCTTAGGAAAGGCACAAAGAATTTTGCAGGCGATAAGTCCTGTTACGGATAAAATTTTTGTACATGGTGCTATCTGGAACACACATAAGGCTTTACAGGATCATGGCATTTCACTTCCTCATGTACAAAAAGTTACACCAGAAATGCCCAAAGCAACATTTAGCAAATCAGTTATCATAGCCCCACCAGGCGCTCTTGAAAGTAGCTGGATGAAGAAATTTCAACCATACTCCACTGCTGTATGTAGTGGTTGGATGCAGGTAAGGGGAAACTTTAGAAGAAATAATACAGATGCAGGATTTGCTTTAAGTGATCATGCCGACTGGAACGGATTACTTGCAGCTATTAATGCGACTGGTGCTTCAAAAGTTTTTGTAACACATGGTTTTCAGTCGGTATTAAGTCGCTATCTAAATGAAAAAGGTATTGAGGCCGCAGAAGTTAAAACAGCTTATGGAGAGGAAGATATATTACTCAAAGAAAACCATGATGGAATATGAAAGCATTTGCATCATTGGTAAGAGAATTGGGCAGTTCTTCAGGCACAAACGAAAAACTACAGGCACTTTCTGCCTATTTTTCTACCGCAGCTTCAAAAGACAAAGTATGGGTTATTGCCTTATTCACAGGTAGAAGACCTAAACGAACTGTTACCACTACACAACTCAAACAATGGTGCGTCGAAATAACGGATATCAAAGAATGGCTGTTTGAAGAGTGTTATCATACGGTAGGTGATCTTGCCGAAACAATTGGCTTACTCATCTCTGCGCCTGAATTAGATAAGGAAAGTCTACCATTATATCATTATGTTGAAGCCCTTATTGATTTACAAAGTAAGGATGAAGCGGACAAAAAATCTTTCATTACAAACGCCTGGTCATTATTATCGAAAGATGAATTATTTGTGTTCAATAAATTAATTACAGGAGGATTTCGGATTGGCATCTCACAAAAAATGATGGTAAATGCCTTATCGAAATTAACTAAAACCGATGCCTCTTTGATTGCTCATAGGATCAGTGGAAATTGGGATCCGCAGCAGATGACTTTTGAATCATTGGTATTAGAAGGTAATACAGCTACTGATTTCTCAAAGCCATATCCTTTTTACTTAGCTCATGCACTGGATAAATCATTGGAAGAATTAGGTGCTCCGGGTGAATGGTTAGCAGAATGGAAATGGGATGGTATACGTGGACAGATTATTAAAAGGAATGGTGAACATTATGTATGGAGCCGCGGAGAAGAATTAATGACCGATAAATTTCCCGAGTACCATGCATTTGCTGCACAGTTGCCCGAAGGAACTGTATTAGATGGAGAAATAATGCCCGCAAAAGATGGTGTACCCCTTCCCTTTAGTGTTTTACAGACCAGGATAGGAAGAAAAAGCATCAGTAAAAAACAACTCCAGGAAGCACCTGTTGCATTTTTCGCCTACGATATATTAGAATGGGAGGGAAATGACATAAGACATTTACCTACTGCAGAAAGAAGAAAATACCTTGAAGCATTACTACAAAAATTTGCCGGCAGCCCTACCCTTTTACTTTCTGAAGCCATTGCATTTACCAATTGGCAGGAATTATTAGCAATCAGAGCTAATGCAAGAAATAAAGCTGCTGAAGGACTAATGCTTAAAAGAAAATCTGGCAGCTACCAGGTGGGTAGAAAAACAGGGGATTGGTGGAAATGGAAAATAGATCCATTAACCATTGATGCAGTTATGATTTATGCCCAAAAAGGACATGGAAGAAGAAGCAACCTGTATACGGATTATACATTCGCTGTAAGAGATGGCGATAAATTGGTAAGTTTTACAAAAGCCTATTCCGGACTCACAGATAAAGAATTTGCTTTAGTAGATGCTTTTGTAAAAAACAATGCCATTGAAAAATTCGGGCCTGTAAGAACAGTTAAACCGGAACTTGTTTTCGAAATTGCATTTGAAGGAATTGCAACTTCCAACAGGCATAAGAGTGGAGTAGCGCTACGGTTCCCAAGAATAAACAGGTGGCGGAAAGATAAAAAACCTGATGAAATCAATACTTTAGACGACTTAAAACAGCTACTGGCTGTATACGGAAAATGAAGCTCCAACAAACACCTGGTTATAAAATAATATCTGCATGGTTGTCTTCTAAAGGACATAAGCCTTTTGCATTTCAGGAAGAAACATGGAAGCATATAATACAAGGTGAAAGCGGGTTGGTAAATGCACCGACTGGTTGTGGTAAAACATTTTCTGTTTTTTTTGGTGCCCTCATCAATTATATCAATCAACACCCAACAGATTTTCGCTCCGTTAAAAAGAATGGATTACAACTATTATGGGTAACCCCGCTAAGGGCACTTGCAAAAGATATATCACGTGCAATGCAGGAAGCTTTACGTGAAATTGATGTTCCCTGGCAGGTTGGTGTTCGTAATGGCGATACTGATACCGCTGAAAGACAGCGTCAAAAACGAAATATGCCGGAGGTATTGATTATTACACCAGAAAGCCTGCATTTACTGTTAGCACAAAAAGGATATCCGGATGTTTTTAAAACCCTGCAAATAATCGCCATTGATGAATGGCATGAGTTATTAGGGGGTAAAAGAGGCGTATTGGTTGAGCTTGCTATTTCGCGTTTAGCCGCTCTTTCCAAAATAAATAAGCAAAAACTTTCTCTATGGGGTATCAGTGCAACTATCGGGAACCTTGAACAAGCCAAAGATGTTTTGTTATCACCCTTAAAGAAAAAAGGAGTAATTGTACGAGCACAGGTAGAAAAGCAAATTGAAATAAAATCGATTATTCCGGATGAAATAGAAAAGTACCCCTGGGCCGGTCACCTTGGTATAAAACTGGCTCACCAAATTGTACCCATCATTGAAGAAAGCAATACCACTTTGATTTTTATCAATACGCGGGGCATGACAGAAACCTGGTATCAGACACTATTAACTGTTGCCCCTCAACTTGCTGGCGCTATAGCTCTGCACCATGGAAGTATTGAACAGGAGTTAAGGGAATGGGTGGAAGACGCTTTACATACACAAAAATTAAAAGCAGTTGTTTGTACGGCCAGTCTTGATTTGGGGGTTGACTTCCGTCCTGTAGATACTGTAATACAAGTCGGGTCGCCCAAAGGGGTTGCCCGTTTTTTACAGCGTGCCGGAAGAAGTGGCCATGGACCGGGTGAAGTGAGCCGTATATTTTTTCTTCCAACCCATTCACTAGAACTGGTAGAAGCAGCGGCATTAAAAGCTGCCACAAAAACAAATGTTATTGAAAGTCGCGAACCTGTTTTACTTGCCTATGATGTTCTCTTACAATACCTCTGCACCCTTGCCATCAGCGAAGGTTTTAGGCCAAATGAAATATTGGAAGAAATAAAAAGTACTTATTGCTTTGCCGATATACAGGAGCAGGAATGGCAAGACACCCTACTTCATATAACCCAGGGCGGCACCGCACTTCAGCAATATGATGAATACAGGAAAGTAGAAATCATCAATGGCATTTATAGCATAACAAGCCGAAGAATAGCTATGCGCCATCGGATGCATATTGGTACCATTGTAAGCGATGCCATGCTGAAAGTAAAACTGATGAATGGCAAATTCATTGGTGTAATTGAAGAGTGGTTTATCAGCAGATTAGAACCGGGAACTGTATTTACACTTGCTGGCCGCAATTTGGAGTTGATCGGCATCAAGGAAATGACGGTGACTGTAAAACCTTCTAATTCAAAAAAAACGATCGTACCAAGTTGGATGGGTGGTCGTATGCCTTTAAGTGCTAATCTCGGGCTAATGTTACGCAAAACATTCGACCGGGCACTTCTTGCTAAGGCTGATGAACCAGAATTATTGGCACTTGCACCATTATTTGAATTGCAGGAATCTTTGTCACATATTCCAAAAGAAAATGAGCTACTGATAGAGCAAATTGAAACCAAAGATGGTTTTCATTTATTTGTATACCCGTTTGAAGGCCGGCTTGTTCATGAAGCAATGGCAGCATTGCTCGCCTGGCGCATGAGCAGATTAATGCCCATTACTTTTTCTTTTGTGATGAATGATTATGGTTTTGAACTCCTGAGTGATCAGCCTATTCCGTTAGATGACAGCAATGTAAAAGAATTATTCAGTACCGATAATTTATTACAGGATATCACCCAAAGCGTGAACTCCATTGAAATGGCCAAAAGAAAGTTCAGGGATATTGCCGTTATAGGCGGATTAATATTTCAAGGGTTTCCGGGTGAACAGAAAAAAGCGAGGCATTTGCAGTCATCTGCATCTTTACTATTTAAGGTGTTCAGTGATTATGAGCCGAATAATCTTTTACTTAGACAGGCTTACCAGGAAGTGTTCGACCAGCAGATGGAAGAAATAAGACTAAGAAATGCCTTAAACAGGATTGTACATGGAAAAATTATCCTTCAATTTCCTAAACAACTTACCCCATTCTGTTTTCCCATAAAGGTAGACAGCATGCGTGAAAATATGTCGTCTGAACAATTAGAAGACAGGGTAAGGCGGATGCAACAACAACTTCTCTGATCAATCACATCTTCCCCATTATCTTTGCAAACTTCATGACAGCCCCTGTTTTACATACTTTACGTGAACAACATTTCTGGTTATCGCCAGAAAGGGTTTTGTTTTGGGAGGAAGAAAAAATATTGATTGTTGCCGATCTGCATTTTGGCAAGACCGGACATTTCAGAAAAAGCGGCATTGCTGTTCCTCAATCTGTGTATCAGCAGGATTTGCAACGATTATTTCACCAGATCAGTTTTTTTAAACCTGATAAAGTATTAATAGTTGGCGACTTTTTCCATAGCCTGCAAAACAGGGAAATGGACTTCTTTCTTAAGTGGAGAAATGATCTTCAATCTCTTCCTTTTATCCTCGTACAAGGTAATCACGATATCCTTCGAAAAGAGTGGTACCAGGAGGCAGCGATTGATCTGCTGGATCAATATCATTCGAAATCTTTCCTTTTTATTCATGACGATGCTGATTTTGATGGTACTGAGGATTTGTTTGTTTTTTCAGGACATCTTCATCCTGGATGTATAATCAGAGGGGCTGGCAAACAATCATTGCGTTTTCCGTGTTTTTATTTTACCGACAGGAATTGTATACTTCCCGCTTTTAGTCATTTTTCTGGTTTGGCAATTGTTGAACCAAAGAAAAAGGATCATGTTTTTGCCATTGTGAATCAGTCAATCATAAAGATTCAATGATCTACATTGCACACCACCCCATATATGCTCACCCTTTACCAGAAGGACATAGGTTTCCTATGCTTAAGTATGAACTTATTCCTGGTCAATTATTGCATGAAGGATGCATTACGGAAGAGAATATTTTTGCTCCCCTACCCTGTAAAGAAGAAACAATATTACTTACGCATTCTAAGGAATACCTGGATAAGCTGCTCCTACAAACACTCACTGCCTCTGAGCAACGAAAAATCGGTTTCCCACAATCACCTGCATTAACAGAGAGAGAATTAATAATTACCCAGGGTACGATCGCTTGTTGCTATCATGCTTTAAACAATGGCATTGCGCTTAATATAGCGGGTGGAACGCACCATGCATTCAGAGACAGGGGTGAAGGATTTTGTTTATTAAATGACATGGCGGTTGCAGCTAATCATTTGTTATCTGTCAAGCGAGCCAGTAAGATTCTTATCATTGATCTCGATGTGCATCAGGGAAATGGCACTGCGAAAATTTTCGAAAACAATGCTTCGGTTTTTACTTTCAGTATGCATGGGGCACATAATTACCCCTTTCACAAAGAAGTATCTGATCTGGATATTCCATTAGCAGATGGTATTACAGGAAAAGAATATTTAGCTTTATTGCACAAGCATCTTCCACACTTAATCGAAACAGTAAAACCTGATTTTGCATTTTACTTATCAGGTGTGGATATTCTCGAAACGGATAAGTTTGGAAAATTAAAAGTTAGTCTCAACGAATGCAAAGAACGCGATGAGTTTGTTTTCACATTACTACGCGATAAAAAAATACCAGTAACTGTTGCAATGGGTGGCGGCTACTCGCCTAATGTATTAACCATTGTTGAAGCACATTGTAACACTTTCAGACTTGCTGCTGCTATGTATCAATAACAGGTTGGCCGATTAACTTTCTTTTTTTCTTTTTTGCAGACTCAGGTAATCAATGAAATAGATGAGCCTGAAGGTAATTTCATTACCATGTGGTTGCTGAAATACCTGTCTGAAATTATTCAGGTAATTTTTGTTTGAGGCACCTGAAATCGGGAAATCGGTACCCAGCCAGTTTTTCCAGCCAATTACAAACCTGCTGCCATATTTGAAATCCCAAGTATAAAACATATCGAGGTTAAATGCATTAAAATTCTGGTCATAGCCATTTACGTATGGTCTGGGTGTTAACCACCCATCGGCTGTTACGTTATGAAAGCTCTGGTAAATTACTTTGCTCCAATAATGTCTTCCACGAAGTGTAAGATTCATTCGTGGTGTGAAATTGTAGATCCCATTAATCAATGTAGTGAAATTGGTAATTTTTCGTCTGCCTGCAATCGGCTCTCCACCTGCATCGCGATAAGCATAACCAAATTGTCCATTGTCTATATCGCGTCGAAGTTCAAGATCAAGACTAAAATGCTCGTTGAACCGGTAACGTTGTCCGATAGTAGCTGCAAAATATGGATCATTAGGAATAGGAGATTCGGCAAATCCGAGATTAAACCTAAAAAAATATCTTTTTCTGCTATCACTGCTTCCGCTTGCACTGGTAAACCAATAAGGGGTTTTGCGGATCATTCGGCCTGGTGTACGCAAATCGAAATAATCTCTTTGCCAATCGGGTTGCCAGTTAAAGTTGATACTCAGGTCCCAGAAATTTTTAAAGAACCAGAATGCCCTCGCCTGAATGGTAAAATTGGAGTACGCAAAAGGTTTATACAGATAGGTAGGTGTAAGCGTTAAACTGTAGTTGTAACTGAGGAATTTTTTTGTGGGTGTAAACTGGTTGTAACTGATTCTTCCCACCGTAGTAACTTCATTTGGTGCCAATAAAAATCCAAGATCATTGGCATCGTATTTATCTGATTCAACAACGTTCTGAAACAGGTATTGAAGTTTCCCACTTACTTTAGCATAGGATAAAACATGGGTAAAACCACTGTAAGGATCTTTTCCGGTAATATTACTGAATCGTCCACTCCATTTAAAATTATGCCGGTTGCTTTTATCAAACAGGTTTAAATCTGCCGAGCTCACATTTGCATTTCTTGCTCCCCCACTTCTCCATACATTGGTATTGGTAAAAGTAAAGGACGACCTGTTAGCCAATGCCTGGTCAAACACCATGATATTATAATTGGTCAAAGGCTCTGTTTCAACCTGTGTAATGGCTCCTGTCGTTTTGTTCTCAATTTCCGCATACATGGGTGCTGCAAGTGCGTTAAAAATGCCGATACCCAGTTTCTTTTTATTTCTTCCGGAAAATTTGGAAGCATTGTATAGTTGTGTGATCCCAGGGTTTGAAATCAGTTTCAGGTTGGGATCATTGTTTACCATGTTCCGTACTGTGTTATACCCTCCGGGTGTATTACCGACCCTTCTTGAATAAAACAACCCCGCTTTATTAAACAGTTCAATACCTTCTGTAAAAAAGGGTCTATTCTCCTGAAACTGCACTTCAAATGGAGATAGATTAAGTACTACGTTATCTGAAATAACCTGTCCAAAATCGGGTACCAATGTGGCATCTAAGGTGAAGCTTTCATTGATACCATATTTAAGGTCCATCCCACCATTTCTCAGGAATTCTGTTTTTGTGGGATTTTTGGCATAGGGAACGATCCTTGTTCCTGCCGTAACATAGGGAAGAAAAGAGAGTCGCAGAGGTGGTACGATGTTTTTTATCCCGATAACATTTCCGAACTGATTTACAAAACCATTTTGGTTAGGATCTACCTTATTCCAATAGGAGCTTTCATTGTTTCTGCGGCTGTAGCGTTGAAAATTTATACCCCAGTCTTGTATGTCTTTTTTAGAAAATCGAATAGCTGAATAGGGTATTTTCATTTCAACCGACCATCCATCTTCCTGCATATGAACCCTGCTTTCCCAAACAGCATCCCATGTATAATCGGAAGGAGGACCAAACTGTGAATTAAGACTGGGTAGTAGTCTTCCGTCTGATTGCACATTTCTTGAAGTTACCAGGAATTGAAAACCATTTTGGTCGTCGTTATAGGTATCGAGGAATACGCTGAAATAATCTACATCATTTCTTTGTTCTCCGTCTCTTGAGGTAAGTTGTTTTCTGATTAGTGTGGGATCATCGTAAAGATATGCGCCTATATAAATTGCCTGATCGTTGTATAATACGTGTACAATCGTTTTTTGACTCGCGGGAATACCGAATTGAGGGCTGTTGAGTATGAAGCTGTCTGCCCTTGCAGCATCTTTCCATGCTGATTCTTCCAGGCGGCCGTCAATTTTGATGTTTGAGTTTATTTTTAAAGCGGCAACAGATCTTTCCTGAGCTTGGGTTGGGGCAATAGAAGTATAGCCCATGAAGGCAAGCAATATTGTTAATTTTCTCATCTATCGCAAAAATAGTAGATCAACCTTGCTGATCAATTAAATTGTATCAGCGGCAGAAAAATAAACTCCCGGTTGAAGTTTAACCGGGAGTTTCATTCATCTTAATTATCAATTTAATTTTTTCTTCAGTGTGGTTACCTGCTCCTGAAGGTTATTCACCATGCCGGCGAGTTGGTTTACATCCCAACGTGGGCCTGCATTTGCTTTCTGGAGTATATATACTGCTTTCCAAACTTCAAGTACATCTTCTGAGCTTACATTATAGGGCTCATATTGAGGATTATCGCTGATCAGGGTGATTTTATTCTTGAGGCGATTATTTTTCATGATGCGTTTGTAGACAACCCCTTCATTTTTGGATAATACGACATAGGTATTGCTGTTTTTCACATCTTCAAGGTCTTCCACTTTTTCACCTACGATTACGCTTCCACTTGGTGTGGGTAGCATACTGTCTCCAATTATTTCAAAAGCCCTGTATTGACCGGGTGATAACATTGGTAAGGTAAAAGTATTCAGCTCATCTACAAATTCAGGATCTGCATAACCTGCCAGATAGCCTGCTGCAGCTTTTACAGGTACAAACCTTACTTCTGCAACCGCGGCTTCCATTTTAAGCTGTCGGCGTTTTTCCATGTAGGAGCCTCCAGATTTGGCTGCAGTAAGGTCTTTGAGCAGAAATTCTTCCATACTCAGCTTAAATATGTGGCAAATTTGTTTTACCACTTCCAGTCTTGGTTCCGCCCGCTCTTCTTCATAGGCCCCTACCAGCGACCTTTTAATATTGAGCTTATTGGCGAACTCCTCCTGTGTCCAGCCACGAAGCTTGCGGAGGTAACGTAAATTCTTTCCGGCATTTGACATAGCTAACTGATTTAGCCGCAAAATACTAATTTTTTTAGTTTTACCAAATTTATTTTTTTCCCTCTTTAGGCAAAAAAAAGGCTAACCCCCCAAAACCACAATTTTGACTTTTGATTTTTGACTTTTGGCTTTTGATTTGCGTTAGCAAGTATTTGACAATTCACAATTCACCATTCACCGCCTACAGTTTGTATCTTGCATCTATGTCTAAAACAAGTAAACAGAAAGAACCGGTTATTCTCGTTACGAATGATGATGGCATTAATGCTCCGGGAATTAGGGCGCTCGTAGAAGCCGTTAAAGGATTAGGTAAAATAGTAGTAGTAGCACCTGATAAACCGCAAAGCGGAATGGGGCATGCTATTACCATCGGGCAACTGCTGCGATTACAGAAGTCGAATACTTTTGATGGAATAGAAGCTTATAGTTGTAGTGGTACTCCGGTCGACTGCGTTAAAATTGCCGTTGACAAAATCCTACATCGTAAGCCCGATTTATGTGTGAGCGGAATCAATCATGGCGCCAATCATTCCATCAATGTAATTTATTCCGGTACTATGTCTGCAGCACTGGAAGCTTCGATTGAAAGTATTCCCAGTATTGGATTCAGTTTATTGGACCTGAGTATAGATGCAGACTTTAGCGCTGCCGGAAAATACGCGAGAATCATTGTTCAGCAATTATTAAAAGGCAAAAGTCTGGACAAACACTTGTGCCTCAATGTAAATATTCCTGCAGTAGAGGAAAAATTGATTAAGGGTATCAAAATCTGCAGACAGGCTTATGCTAAGTACGAAGAAGAGTTTGATGAGCGTAAGGACCCCCATGGTAAAAAATACTACTGGCTCACTGGTGAGTTTGTAAATTTCGATAAAGGAAAAGATACCGATGTGTGGGCCTTGAAAAATAATTTTGTAAGTGTGGTTCCTGTTCAGTTTGACCTGACAAATTATAAGCTGAAACAGCAACTCGAAACCAAATGGAAATTCTGATGTTTAAAAAAGATCATCTCCGGCTTGGATTGATATTGGGTTTTCTGGCACCTGTGCTAGGATTCTTTGTGTATTACCTGGTAAAATTCAGGCTGTTTAGTTTTGAGGAATTTTTACAACTGATACGTAAAAACCCTTCGATGCTTACTGGTATAATCAGTCTGTCGCTGATTGCAAATGCAATTGTGTTTACCCTCTATATTAATCGCCAGAAAGACCAAACAGCTAAAGGGGTATTTATCGCCACTTGCATTTACGCATTGGTGGCATTATCATTTAAGTGGTTTGTGTAGGATTATTTTAGCCACAGATTCACAGATTAGAATCGATTAATCTGTGAATCTGTGGATAAAATAAATCAGGCATTCACGAAAGTAATACTTAGTGTGTGCTCAGCCCTAACAGGTTTACCCTCGTAGATTCCAGGTTTCCAATTTGGCCCCTTTTTCAACATTCTTTCTGCTTCTTCTTTGGCACCATAACCTGGATCATTGGAAGTTATATTACTTATTCTTCCCTGTTCATCTACTTGAAATGTTAATAGAACAGTATATTTTCCGATTGGCCCACCTTTATGTTTCACAATATTTTTATCAAGGTTTCTGTCAAGGTATTTTGTCCATGCGGCAATTCCGCCAGGAAAATAAGGGGGCTCCTTTAGTTTTGCATAAACCTTCTCTAATTGAACATCTTTCACTTTTGATGTCCCTTCATCTCCATCACTAATCACAAAAGTTACTGTTTTCTCAAACCTCGATATAACAGGTTTGTCATTTACTTTTGCAGGCACCCAGTTCGGCCCTTTTGAAATTATACGAACTACTTCCGCAGCAGTGCCATATCCCGGATCATCTATAACTTTTATTTCACTTGGTTTTCCTTGCTTATCAACAATAAACGAAACCTTTACAATATACTTCCCGTTCCCCGCTCCATTTTCAACAGGAATGGCCGTGTTCAGGTTTCGCTCCAGGTATTTTCGCCAAGCTATTTCTCCGCCAGGAAATGATACGGGTTCTTGTTTTTGAATAACCCCATTATCTGATCGATTTGTATTTATTGAGATATTAGTGTTCGTAGAAGGTTCACCAGATGCCTTATTTACCTGTGTTTCACGTACTGCTTCAAAATCTGCTCTTTTCTTTGAAGTTATTAATACCACTCCTTTCACATTATCCTCAGTATACATTTTTACCGAAGTCGGATCTTTGATGACATCAATTTTACTAATGCTGTTTGAATTAATTCCATTCAATTGTTGGTAACTTATTTTATCTCCATCCAGCAAATACAAGATACTATCTGCAGACTGGCCGTTCCCAATAACCCTTACAGATGGGTTACCTTCAAGACTTATGTATTGCAAATTACCTTTCTCATCTTTCTTTATTGTTTGGACATTTCCAGCAAACGTAAATATGGTCGATTTATCTCCTGTTAACATTGCCGTATTTATAGGTGTTCCTATTATACTTTTTGAGTCAAGCGGAGCATCCGTAACAGTATATTTTCGATTGGTTTTATTTGTCGCCAAATATTGTTCAATACCCTTCAATAAAGCAAGCGCAATTTTTTCCTGGTATTCAGGGTTTTCTAATAAAGAAGCTTCGTCCTTATTTGTTAAATAGCCCGCTTCTACCAGTATCGAAGGACTTTTTACTGCCTGTAATACATAAATACCTTTTTGCCTGCTTTTGATTCCAGAAAACGTAATCTGTGACTGCTTAAACATATTGCCGATCCAATTCGCCAATTGATAACTCTCTTCATAATCAAAGGCCTTAGATTTTTCAGCAACAAATATTTCTGCTCCCTTTAGTGAAGCATCTCCTTTTAGTTTTCCATTATTCAGCACAATTCCCGAACTGTTCATGTGAATAGATACAAAAAGGTCCGGAGATAATTCATTAGCTGTTTCTGCTGTTTGCTGAACTGTTTGGTAGGCATCTGAATTTCTTGTTAGTACAATATCCAGATTGGGGTTTTGGTTTTTCTCCTTTAACATTTTCGCCAATTGCAGATTTAAGACTGCCTCTGTTGTACCATTAATACCTCTTGCCCCTTTATCATCGCCACCATGACCTGGATGAATTACAACGCGATAGGTGCGTGACAATTTTATGGGGGCATAAACGTCTATTTTATTCCCCGTTACAAATACATCCTTTAGTTGTGAAGATTGGACATCCTGTATTACACTTTCCAGCACATTCTTTACTGAAATCGGATGTAGTGATCTGTATTCTTTGTTTCTGAAAGCAAATAAAACAATAACTACTGCCAAAAGTGGTAAAATGAGTAGTCTGCGGATATAACTGAATTTTGGGTTTTTATGATTGGTTAACATTTGCAACCTCCTTTTTATGGGTGAAAAAAAGAACGGATGCGTAAGCTCGAAACGTTGTGTTGGATAAACAGCCGTTAACAACATTTGCGCCAGAGCAGCCGTATCGCCATCCCCAACCGCTTTCTTATCTGCAATGAATTCATGGATCATTTCCATTTCTTTTTTGAGTAGCCAGAAAAATGGATTGAACCATCCGGGTATCAGCATAAGCTGAATGAGCAACTTATCAATAGAATGTTTTTGTTGCACATGTGTTAATTCATGCTGAAGTATCTGTTTACCCGATGCGCTTCGGATATCGATTGCTTCATTCCAGAAAATATATCGGAAAAAAGAAAAGGGCGTCCCCTTAACCTGGGTGATGATAAGAAATACATCTCCTACCTGTTTGCAGGAATGCGTTTTAAGCAGTTGGTAAATCCGGTACACTGCTTTAACCATGAACGATAATAATAAAACAGATATCGTTAAATAAACAATTTCCACAATGCCCTCCAGGCTCCAGTGATATCCCTTCGTACCTATCGCTGCTTCTATTTCTGAATTGTTATCTGCTACTACCGATAAAAAACGAAAAACTTGTTGCTGGCTTGCAGATTCTGTTACCCACTGAATTTTTACCAGCGGAACCATCCATGAAAAAACAGCGACTGTCAATAGGTAGAACCGGTTATACTGGTGAAACTTTTTATTGCGTAATGCAATCCAGTAATACCCCATCATGATGGCACTACAAAGTATTACCTGCAGGAAATAATAGGCAGCACTTAGCATAGGGTTATTTTTTAGCGTTTTTAATCTCCTGTAACAACAATTCTAATTCACGTACACTGATATCTTTCTGTTTCACCATAAATGAAACCGCCTCACTGAATGAACCCTCGAAATATCCTTCCACCAGGTTACGTATGCTACTCGATGAATAGGTTTCTTTAGATACCAATGGATAATAACGATGCATCCTGCCCACCGGTGTTATACCCACAAACCCTTTTTCTACCAATATTTTTAAAATAGTGGCCACTGTATTTGAATGTGGTTTGGGCTCCGGTTGCTGGTCAAGAATATCTTTTAAAAATGCCTCTTCTAGTTTCCAGATACTATGCATTATCTGCTCTTCTGCTTTTGTTAATGGCTTCATGGGGGATTATTTTAAACTCATTACAAACCTAAAACTAATTTTTTAGTTTTACAACTATTTTTTTAGTTAAATAAAAAATAAATTCCCATTAAGGCTGTTATGCGTAGGTAGGAATGTAATTTGCGGGATGATATGTGAATTGTCAATAGTGAATGGTGAATAAGAAGGTTTAATTAGCCGCGTTACAAATTCACCATTCACCATTGACAATTCACGTTTCACGTTTCAGATTTCACAATTGACAATGAAATATTACCTCATTTCCGGTGAAGCCAGTGGTGATTTACATGGCAGTAACCTAATAAAGGCTTTAAAAAAACAAGACCCTTCGGCAGAAATCCGCTGTTGGGGTGGCGACCTTATGCAAAATGCAGGAGGCACGCTTGTTAAACATTACCGCGACCTTGCTTTTATGGGTTTTAGCGAGGTAGTAATGAACCTGCCAACTATCATACGCAATATCAAATTTTGCAAGACCGATATTAAGCAGTGGCAACCTGATGTATTGGTACTAATTGATTACCCCGGCTTTAACCTTCGCATTGCATCATGGGCAAAACAAGAAGGATTTAAAGTTGCCTACTATATTTCGCCGCAGGTTTGGGCCTGGAAAGAAAACAGGGTTAAACAAATGAAACAATGCATCGACAAAATGCTTTGCATACTTCCTTTTGAAAAAAATTACTATAAAAACAAATGGAACTGGGATGTTGAATATGTCGGACATCCACTGATAGAAGTAATTGAACAGAAAACAAAGGATGCAGAAAAAATTAGCGATCCAAATCAACACAAAAATATTATTGCTTTACTTCCGGGAAGTCGCAAACAGGAAATAGCTAAAAAACTGCCCATCATGCTCAGTGTAGCCAGTCATTTTCCTGACTACGAATTTGTGGTAGCTAAAGCACCGGGGTTAGACGACCATTTTTACCAGCCCTTTCTTTCAACAGCTCCAAATGTTAGCAGTATTAGCAATCAAACTTATGATCTGTTGTTAAAATCAAAAGCCGCTCTTGTTACCAGCGGAACGGCAACACTTGAAACAGCTTTACTAAAAGTACCCGAAGTTGTTTGCTATAAAGGAAGTAATATCAGTTACCAGATTGCTAAACGACTAATCAGTATAAAATATATTTCTCTGGTAAACCTCATTATGGATAAACTTGTGGTAAAAGAATTGATTCAACATGAATTAAATACTGAAAACCTGGTGACTGAATTGTCGCTTATCCTTAATGACGATCAATACCGTCAAAAAATATTATCAGACTATGATGCTTTATGGCAGGTTTTGTCGGAAGGAGGTAATGCTTCTCAACTAGCCGCTCGGGAGATTTGGCTGCTAGCTTCTTAAGGGAGTCTACTGACTAAGCTCTAGCTGCGAGCTTTGATTGACGGACATTAAAGCTTTCTGCTATTAATAGAACACAGATTATCATGATTTTCAAGATCTATCTTGACAAATCATAATAATCATGATAATCCGTGTTCTATCCAACGCTAAAATGAAGTAAAGAGCTGCCGCGTACAGTACCCCTTCTCCTTCTTTTAATAAAATAATTATTTAAAGGAGATAAATATATTGTTGCGGTCGTATAAACGAAGCTTGTCCAATGCTTCCCCGATTTCTTTCTTCCATTTATTTACCAGTATATTATCCTGCATATTTGCAACCTCTGCATCAAACGCATTATCCATACGATGTCGTAACAAATTAATTGAGTCACCAATACTTTTTATCGTTGCTTCAAACCCATTATAAGAGAACTTTTCTGTACTCAATATCTCCATCATCTTTCGCTTGTGTAATTCTGCAATATTGAAATGAATCTGTTCATGTTCAAGTAATACAGCGTCTCGCTTGGTTTTTGTCCAGGAACTTTTCTTCATGAACAAAGTAACAAACTCAAATCTAGCAAGGGTTTTATAAACAGTAACTTTGTATTTAATTTCAGCATGTGTGAGTGCAGTAAAATGAGATTGATCATCAGGTAATCCCTTATAATCTGTCCAATTGAGGGTTTGCTTAGATTGCCACGGAATGGTATCTGCTACCTGAGCATTGGATAATACTCCGTATAAGCAGGATGCAAGCAGTAGTATCACAGCTCCAGATTTCATCCTTGAATTTATAAAAAAAGGGATGTATTATCGGAAAAGAGGGAGTATTACCAGTTTAAAAATAATGATACATACTGCTGCAATAAACATTAGTAGTGAGATCCGGTTCATCCCATGCATGTATTTCATCCATTGGGTACGTTCCTGGTTCGGATCTTTCTTTTTGATGTAGAGGTATTCTGCGAGTTGTCTGAAAATGCTCATAACTACCTGTTTATACAAAATTACTGCTTATTCGGGAGTTTTCTGCTTATGTAACCATGGTCCCAAATGAGCAGTAATTTGCTGGGTTTCAATAATAAATCCATCATGGCCATAAGTTGATCCAATTTCTACAAGTGTAGCATTGGGAAGGTGCTGCTTCATAAATCTTTGTTCGTCTACCGGACAAAGTATATCACTATCGATACCAATAATTAATACAGGTTGCTTAATACGATGTAAGGCTTCTATTAAATCGCCTCCCCGCTTGCGGGCGAGGTGGTGGCTGTCCATCGCTTTGGTCAGCAGCCAGTATGAATATGCATTGAATCTTTTCACCAGTTTTTCACCCTGGTAATTGATATATGAAGATGCCCGGAATCCATCAATTTTTTCAGGATCGGGATCGGTTTGTGCTTCCTGAAATATTCCATAATTCCGATAGGTAAGCATGCCTATGGCACGGGCTGCTTTTAACCCGGCAGCTCCTGCTTTTTCATCCGCATTTTTCCAGGTATAATCGGCTTCAATGGCAAGTCGCTGTGCTGTATGCACTGCAACTCCCCAGGCACTCTCAGATGGAGAAGTAGCAATTAAAAACATTTTTTCAATTACGGTTGGTTCCATCAGTGCCCATTCTAATGCCTGGTATCCGCCCATGCTTCCGCCAATCAGTAAGTGGATCGTATCAATTGAAAGGTGCTGCCTTAACAAAATATGCGCATTCACCATATCACGGATAGTTACCTGCGGAAAACTGCCATAGTAAGGAGCCGAGGTTTCCGGATTAATGCTCACCGGACCAGTTGTTCCATAACAAGAGCCGAGTATATTGGCACAAACAATGAAATATTCATCCGGATTAATCAAATAGCCTTCTCCAATTAAGCCCTTCCACCAATCGGCACAATCGGCACTTGCGGTTAAGGCATGACAAACCCATACAACTTTCGAGGCATTACCTTTCCATGTGCCATAAGTATGGTAAGCTATAGTAAGCGCAGGTAATGTAGAGCCGGATTCTAAAATAAAGGGCTCTTTACTATCAAAGTATTTCAATTGATTATTACTCATTCAACAGCAAAATAAGGGCAGGAGTGAATTACATTTGTAAAAATCTTGACAAATATCCCAATCATTCCATTTAATACCATTTTAAATAGTCAACATGCCCCATAAAATTACCAATGCCATCAGAACACAGATCGAAAGAACCAATGAAATGGAACATGCTTCTCCCCTGTTTCTGACTAGTAGTTTTTGTTTTGAAGATGCTGAATCTATGCGAGCCGCATTTGCAGATGAAACTGATGACAATATTTACAGTCGGTTCTCTAATCCAAGTGTACAGGAATTTGTTGACAGAATTTGTGTGTTAGAAGGAGCTGAAGCCGGTTATGCAACAGCTTCGGGCATGAGCGCTGTTTTCGGTTCATTTATGGCCTTGATGAAGCAGGGTGATCACCTGCTCTCCTGCAATTCCATTTTCGGCAGTACCCATACAGTTATTTCAAAATACCTTCCTAAATATGGTATTGAGCATACTTATGTTGCAGCCTCGGCTACCGCCGATGAATGGGAAGCGGCCATAAAACCTAATACCAGGATGATTTATCTGGAAACGCCCACCAACCCCGGACTGGATCTGCTTGATCTTGATATGATTGGCAAACTGGCTAAGAAGCATGGCATTATACTGAATGTAGACAACTGTTTTGCTACGCCGGTTAATCAACGTCCTATTGAATTCGGTGCCGATCTGGTTGTTCATTCCGCTACCAAATGGATTGATGGTCAGGGTCGTGTATTGGGCGGTGTGGTTGTAGGTAAAAAAGAATTGATTAAAGATATCTACCTTTTTTGCAGAAGTACCGGTCCTGCGCTCTCTCCTTTTAATGCCTGGGTTTTGAGTAAAAGCCTTGAAACACTGGATGTTCGTATGGAAAGACATGCTTCCAATGCTTTGCATATTGCAACTGCATTGGAAAACCACCCTTCTCTTAGCTGGTTAAAATACCCTTTTCTCAAGAGTCACCCCCAATATGCTATTGCCCAAAAACAAATGGAAAATGGCGGGGGCATTGTTTGTTTTGAGCTAAAAGGCGGCATAGAAGTAGGTCGCCGTTTTCTGGACAAGCTTCAGATACTATCCTTAACCGCCAACCTTGGAGATACCCGCAGTATTGCCTCCCACCCTGCCAGTACAACCCATGCCAAGCTTACGGAAGAGGAAAGACAGGCAGTGAATATCACGCCAGGACTGATCCGGATTTCAGTGGGTCTTGAGCATAAAGAGGATATTTTGGCAGATATTTTACAGGCATTGGTCTAATAACCTTCTAATACTGATCGGTATTTCGTATAGAAATCATGGATATCTTTAAGGATTCGTAATCCTATTCATGAAATTGCTGAAAAAAACATATCTCGTTTTGTTATTGCTGACCGTTTTCCAGCAGATTGCTGCACAGGAAAGCTCCTCGTCTGCCTCCTTAATCAGGGATATTTATAGCAATTGGTTTAATGACCGTCCATTTACTTACCAGGAATGTGATACTTTCTTCTATTCTAATAAGGTTGATTCGAATATTATCAATAAAGTAAAGGAGACTTTCTTATCTGATAAAGTATATAAAGAGTGGGATCCCGATCAGGCTACTTATGTAAAAAGAAAAACCAGGTTTACGCTGGAAGAAAGAAGGTATATTGTAACACAACTGGATGCCATCAAAAAAATGAGCTGGCCACCAAAAATGTTTCCCTTTGCCTACATGATTCCCTTGGAAAATATTGATCCACTGCTTAGTAAAACAGACAATAGCAAATTAAAGCCGCAGCAGAAGATATGCATGGAGATACAACATTTCAGTGTGCCGTTCTTCTTACGAAATAACACACTCTGCTTTTTCTATCTCGGAAAAAGTAATATTTTCTCGAAAGAAGGTACTTTCTGGATTTATGAAAAGGTTGAAGGTGAATGGAAAAGACTGGCCAGTATTTATGAATGGTCTGCCGCTACCAAACTTAAATACAATAGCGAAATCGATTTCTTCAATTTACCGTAAATATTCTCCCCGTTATTTACCCATTGCATAAGTTATTCCGCCCAACAGATGTTGCAGGAATAAAGGATCTGCATAGGATTCATGTGTATGACCTAATCCTGTATAAAAAGCCCTTCCACCATCAAAAGAATGGTACCAGCTAATTGGGTGATTGGTTCCGTTTTCACCTCCGGTATAACTTGTTTCATCCAGTGTGATCAGAACTTTTAAACCTGGTTGGATATCTTTAAAATTATACCATTCATCCCAGCGTTTCCAGGTATCTGGAAGATGTTTGGTAGCACTATGTTTCTTGTTCACAATATGCAATACTGCATCTTGTTGTTTTGGATGACTTTTAAAATAAGCACCTACTAATTGATTATACCAGGGCCATTTGTATTCAGTATCAGTGGCTGCATGTATGCCTACAAAACCTTTCCCTTTTTTTATAAACCGTTGAAATGCTGCCTGTTCTTCCTCATTCAATACATCCTGCGTTGTGCTTAAAAAAATTACTGCATCATATTTTGCCAACTGATCATCTGTAAATGGATCTGATGTTCTTGATGTATCAACTGTGAAATTATGCTGCTGCCCCAATAATTGAATGGCCGCTACACCAGTTGGTATTGACTCATGGTAATACCCCTTGGTTTCAAAAAACACCAGGACAGATTTTGTCTTTTTAAATGGGGTCATCGATACCAGCAAACAACCCATCACAACTCCAATACAGATTGCCAGTCTGGATATATACTTTTTCATAAATAAGTTTGTAACAAGATACGCCGAAAAATACAATAAGTGCTATCAGACTAATCGGATATGGATCGGGAATATTGTTTACATTTATTTTTTACCGACTAAAAAGATAAACCAACAGCTTTATGAACAACAAAACCGGATCCTTACTGGCCTCCATGATGTTTTTCGAATATTTTATATGGGGTGCATGGTATGTTACCATGGGAACCTATATGGGTACCCATTTAAATGCAACGGGTGTTGAAATAGGTGCCGCTTATAGCGCCCTGGCAATTGCCACTATGATCTCTCCATTTTTTGTTGGTATGATTGCTGACCGATATTTCGCTGCCCAAAAAATAATGGGTGTACTTCATTTAATAGGGGCAGTATTGCTTTTTCTCGCAACGCAAATAACAGATAGCACCATATTCTATTGGGTAATACTTGGTTATTCACTATTATATATGCCTACCATAGCACTAAGTAATAGTGTAGCTTTTTCACAAATGACCGATCCGGGTAAACAGTTCCCATGGATCAGGGTATTCGGTACGCTTGGCTGGATAGTTGCAGGAGTGTTGATTGGCCAGTTGGGAATTGAGAAAACAGCATCCACTTTTTATATGGCCGCCGCAGTATCTGTTTGTCTTGGCCTCTTAAGTTTTGTGCTTCCAAATACGCCACCCAATGGTGCTGATGGTTCTGTTTCCAAAGCATTGGGAACAGAAGCATTTGTGTTGTTTAAAGAGAAACCATACCTGATATTTTTTATCGCAGCCATTCTGGTTTGTATTCCACTCTCTTTTTACTATGGTTTTGCCAATCCTTTTCTGAATGAAATGAATTTTGAAAATGCTGCCAGTAAAATGACCTTGGGTCAGGTTTCAGAGGCAGTATTTATTCTCGCGATACCATTTCTCTTTAACAGAATCGGCGTAAAAAATATGCTACTGTTGGGCATGAGTGCATGGATATTGCGTTATATATTTTTCGCTTATGGTGATGCTGGCTCGAATAACTGGATGTTATATGCGGGAATTGTTTTACATGGTATTTGTTATGATTTCTTTTTCGTAACAGGATATATGTACACGGAGAAAAAAGCAGGTGCCAAAATAAAAAATGCGGCACAGGGACTATTCACTTTCGCCACCTATGGTGTTGGTATGTTTATAGGAACATGGTTCAGCGGATATATTGTAGACCTCTATAAAACAGGAGAAACACATAACTGGCTGAATATATGGTACGTTCCTGCCTACATAGCAATGGGCGTTCTGGTTTACTTTTTATTGTTTTTTAAAGAAAAGAAATAAGCGATAGGTGAATGGTCTATGGTCAATGGTGAATTATTTATATTTTCGAACCGACCATTCACAATTGACCATTCACAACTGACAATTCACATCTCACAAACATACACTATGAAAAAAATTGCCATGCTCGGTTCCGGTTTTATTGGTCGGTTTTATGCCGACTCTTTACAGGGTTACAGAAGCCGGGATAAAATCACCAGCATTTATTCACGCAGAGAGGAAAGTGCAAAAAAGTTTGCCGATGATTATCAATGCGATCATTGGACCACTAACATGGAAGAATCCATTGCGCATCCTGATGTTGAGGTAGTATGTATTGCATTACCCAATAACCTCCATGAAGCTGCTGTTATGTTGTGCTGCAAACACAAAAAAGCAGTTATTACCACCAAACCTTTGGGACGCAATGCGGAAGAGGCTAAACGCATGCTACTTGCCGTAGAAGAAGCAGGTATTTTCAATGGATATCTTGAAGACCTGGTATATACCCCGAAATTTATCAAGGCAATGGAAAGCGTTAAGAATGGCGCTTTAGGAAGGATACTATGGGCGAAATCAAGGGAAACACACCCTGGCCCACATAGTGACTGGTTCTGGGATATTGAACAGGCAGGTGGTGGATGTATCCTTGACCTGGGATGCCATTGCGTAGAAATTACCAGAAGTTATATTGGTAAAGACATCAAACCAGTTGAAGTAATGTGTTGGGCCGATACGCAGGTTAAACCAATAGATGCAGAAGACCATGCCATTGGATTGGTAAAATATGAAAACGGAGCGATTGGTCAGTTTGAAGTTAGCTGGACTTTTCGTGGCGGCCTCGATCTTCGTGATGAAGTGATGGGAAGTGAAGGTACCATTTGGATCAACAGTTTTCTACGTACCGGATTCGATATGTTTACTACAGGTAAAGGTGCAGACTACGTTGCTGAAAAAGCTGAAAGCAATACCGGATGGCTTTTCCCCGTTGGTGATGAACTGAATGAACTTGGGTATAACCATATGTTTATGGACATGTTCAACGCCATGGAAAAAGGTATAGACCCTAAAGAAACATTTTATGACGGGTATGTTGTAAATGCGATCCTTGATGCAGCTTACAAATCTGCTAAAACCAAACAATGGGAGCCTGTTGCATTAGACATCTGGCGTGGACAAACCGGATTAAGTAAAGGAAGTCATCTCGTTTCATTTGATGACCAACATTACCTCATCAAAGAAGAAATGACCCATTTCGGAACTAAGAAATTAATCCTCAAAGACAAGCAGACAGGAAAGATTAGTGAGCGGATTATATAGTGGAGTATAGACCATAGTCCATAGTCAATAGACCATGGTAGGAAAACATTATAGATTTTCTCAGTTTAATTCTTACTATGGACCATGGTCTGCCCCCTACAAATTCCCTTTCCTCAATTCAGCTACTGCATGGTCGGCGGCTCTGGCTGTTAGGGCCATGTAGGTGAGGGATGGGTTTTGACAGGCGGAGGATGTCATAGCAGCGCCATCTGTTACAAAAACATTTGGTGCATCCCATACTTGATTAAAACCATTAAGTACGGAAGTTTTGGGATCACGACCCATTCGGGCTGTGCCCATTTCATGGATACCATGACCCAATGCATGGCCACTATCCCAAGTTCTGATATCTTTTACACCAGCAGCGTCAAGCATTGATTGCAGTTCTGCGATGATGTCTTTTCTCATTTTCAATTCATTCTCTTTCATCTCACAATCCATAGCCAGAACCGGTAAACCCCATTTATCTTTTTTCTGTTTGTCGAGCATGATCCTGTTTTCATGATAAGGTAATATTTCACCGAATCCAGTACCACCAATGCTCCAGTTACCTGGTTCAGTTAAGGTATCTTTAAAATCTGCTCCGATAGATAATTCGGCAACATCTCTGCTCCATCCTGCCCTGCTGGCACTTCCCTGGTATCCAAACCCACGGAGGTAATCACGTTTATCATTACCCATATTTACAAATCGGGGAATATAAAAACCATTTGCCCTTCTGCCTGAATAATATCTATCATCAAATCCTTCAACCCTTCCTGAAGCGCCAAGGTTATAATGGTGATCCATTACATTATGTCCTAATTCGCCACTACTACTACCTAAGCCACCTGGCCAAATATCAGTAGCGCTATTGAAGAGTATCCAGGTAGAGTTTAGCGCAGAAGCATTAAGGAAAATTATTTTTGCATTGTAGACATAGGTCTGATTATTTTCTGCATCAAGCACTTCAACGCCGGTCGCTTTTTTACTGTCTTTGTCGTAGATCAGTTTAGTGACTATTGAAAATGGTCTCACGGTTAAATTTCCCGTTTTCATTGCTGCAGGTAAGGTAGATGATTGGGTGCTGAAATATCCTCCAAAAGGACAACCTTCCCAACACCTGTTTCTAAACTGGCATTGTGTCCTTCCTTCAATTGGCGCTGTAAGATTAGCCACCCTACCAATGATAAGTCGTCTGTTGTTGTTGTATGCTTTTTTAATTCTTGCTGCAACATCCTGTTCAACACAGTTTAATTCCATGGGAGGCAGAAACTGTCCATCAGGTAAATGCGCCAATCCTTCTTTTGATCCACTGATACCTGCAAAACGCTCAACATAATCGTACCATGGAGCCATGTCTTTATAACGAATTGGCCAGTCTACTGCAATGCCGTCTTTTAAGTTTGCTTCAAAATCAAGATCACTTAAACGATAGCTCTGGCGTCCCCATAAAACGGAGCGACCACCTAATTGATAACTCCTCCACCAGGTAAAGGGTTTTATTTCTGTATAGGGACAATCCTGTTCGTTTGCCCAATCATCCATTACCACTTCACTTGCGGCCCAACCTCTATGCAGCACGGGAAAAGCTTTTTTCTGTGCGGCAGTTGTTTTACCTCTATGTGGAATTTCCCAGGGATCTTTATTTGCAGTGTCGTAATCTTTTATATGCTCATAAGGTCTTCCTCTTTCCAGCATCAACACTTTTAGTCCTTTTTCTGTTAATTCTTTTGCGGCCCAACCACCGCTAATGCCTGAACCTACTACAATGGCATCAAAATTATTTTGATTATTGGCTTTGTTATTCAGGTATGCAGTATCGGACATGGCTAATCGTTTTGGGTGTATGTTTAAAAGCCATTTAAATTACGTCATTCAGTCCAAATTACAAGCTAATTTAACCAGTACTTCCACTGCTTTTTCCATATCGTATACACCAACCCATTCATGCTTACTATGTATGGCTTGCATACCCGTAAATATATTCGCTGTTGGCAACCCCATAAAACTTAACCTGCTTCCGTCTGTACCTCCTCTTATTGGTTCTTTCTGAAGGGTTAAACCAGCAGCTTTATAGGCTTTTTCAGCCCTCTTGTTCACTTCAGGATATTGGTCGAGGATTTCCTTCATATTCCTGTATTGCTCTTTTATTTCAAAACTATAGGTAGCACCGGGGAAACGTTGCAATAGCTGTTCACACAAGTTTTGCAAACGTTCTTCATAAACAGCCAGTTTTGTTGTTTCAAAATCTCTGATGATAAATTCCACCTTTGCTTTTTCAGCTATTCCCTCCATGTGAACAGGATGAACAAAGCCCGCTCGTTTTTCTGTTGCTTCAGGACACCATTCATTAGTTGGCAACATTGCAAGCAATTCAGATACAATTTTTAGTGCATTCACCATCTTACCCTTTGCATATCCTGGATGGGCGCTAACACCAAAAAAGGTAATTACCACACCATCGGCACTAAAGGTTTCATCTTCATAAGTTCCTAAAGCGCCTCCATCAAGTGTATAGGCAAAATCGGCACCGATTTTTTGGATATCTACTTTATCAGTTCCCCTACCCACTTCTTCATCTGGAGTAAACAATATCTTGATGGTTCCATGTGGCAGTTCTGGGTGAAGCATTAAATATTGTGCCATCTCCATTATTATAGCAACTCCACTCTTATCATCTGCGCCTAAAAGCGTTAATCCACTCGCAGTAATAATATCTTTTCCTATCTGTGTTTGCAGGTAAGGATAAGCTTCCATTGTAATTACCTGTGTAGGATCATCTGGTAAAATGATCGCTTGCCCCTGATAATTTTTATGCAATAATGGCTTTACACCTGTGCCGCTGCAATCAGGAGCAGTATCCACATGACTGCAGAAACAAATTACAGGAAGTTTTTCTGTGGTAGTGGCTGGTATAGTTGCATAGACATATCCATAATTATCCGTTTCTACCGTTTTAATACCTATCGCATGTAATTCATGGGCAAGTATTACTGACAAGTCTTTTTGTTTTTCTGTACTGGGAAAACTTTCACTTTCCGGGTTGCTCTGCGTATCAACCTGTACATAACGCATAAACCTTTCTGCTACTGTAAATTGATATTGTTGAAACATGCTGCAAAATAATAAAAACAAATGCCGTATAGCCGGATACTTGCAAATAAGCAATTCGTTTTATATTTTGTAAGCAATCAAAAACAACCATATGAAAAAAACCATTATTGGTTCCTTAGTAGGTGCCATTATTCTTTTCCTCTGGCAATTTGTTTCCTGGACAGCCTCTGGTTTACACAGATCTGCTGAAGCTTATACACCTAAGCAGGATAGTATTATGCAATACCTGAATAGCCAGTTTACAGAAGATGGAAGTTATTTTCTGCCCAACACCCCTGATAATGCATCGAGTGAAGAACAGGAGAAATTGTATGAAGAAATGGATGGAAAGCCGTGGGCACAGATTCATTACCACAAGTCTATGAACATGAATATGGGTATGAATATGGCAAGGGGATTAGCCACAAATATTGTAATACTCCTGCTCGTTTGTTGGCTGTTTAAGAAAATGGGAACGATGTCTTTTATGACCGTTTTATCGGCAAGTCTGGCCGTTGGGTTAATTATTTTTCTTCAGGGCCCATACACTAACCATATTTGGTTTCAAAGCCGCGATTTGATGGCACACCTGATTGATGCTATTGCAGGTTGGGGCCTGACAGGGCTCTGGCTGGGATGGTGGTTACGAAGACCCTGATTAATAATACAGCAATAAAAAACCCCGATAAATCGGGGTTTTTTATTGCTGTATTATTTTATTAAGGCATAATAATCAATGGACTTCCACCTTCAATTGCTACCAGTTCAAGGTCAAAAATAAGGTCTTCACCTGCAAGTGGATGGTTAGCATCGAGCACCACAACTACTTCACGCACTTCAGCAATCGTAACTGGAAAATTTTGTCCAGAACCATTACTCATATTCAGTTGCATACCCACTTCAGGAACCATATCTTCCGGGAAACGATCACGGGGAAATTCCATGATCATTTCTTCCTGCTTTGGACCATACGCCTGATCTGCAGGAATATGTATTGTTTTCTTTTCGCCAATTGCCATTCCGGTAACACCTTCGTCGAAGCCAGGAATAACCATTCCTCCGCCCACTTCAAATTCCAATGGTTCTCTTCCTTCAGAAGAATCAAATGTAGTTCCATTGGTTAATTTGCCGTGATAATGAACTTTTACAGTATCACCTTTTTTTACTTGTTGCATACTATTTTGTTATAAGATAAAGAATACGGAACGCGCAGCTTAGCATTGACATCCGAAAAACGGGGGAAAAGGTTAAGTTGTTATTAAAACGTGCCGGACGGCAAAAGTACAACCTGTAAAGCAAGTGCAGGCAAGTATTTTTTGTTAACTTTCGCATTTTAAAGACCTTATATGATGAAAATATTCTCACTGTTTTGTTCTGTTTCTATTGCATTGAGTCTCAATGCTCAAGTGCAAAATGCAAAAGACCTGAAGACCAAGCCTGCTGCCAAAAAAGAAGAAAAAGAGGCTAAAATTATTCCGGCCGCCTATAGAACAGAAGTATACCTCCCCTTATTAAAAGGAAAGCGTGTAGGTATTTTCGCCAATCATACTGCAACTATTGGCGAACGCCACCTGGTTGATACCTTATTTACCTTAGGTGTAAAAATCACCAAAGCATTCGGACCAGAACATGGTTTCAGGGGAACTGCTGATGCAGGAGAAAAGATTGATAATTATATTGACCCATATACAGGTATTCCGGTAGTATCATTATACGGCAAGAAAAGAAAACCAAGTGCGGAAGACCTGGCAGATGTTGATGTATTACTATTCGATATTCAGGATGTAGGTACGCGTTTCTATACCTATATTTCATCCCTACAAGAATTCATGGAAGCTGCATTTGAATACGGCAAGCCATTGATGATTCTTGACAGACCAAATCCGAATGGGTTTTATGTGGATGGACCTATTTTAGACACCGCCTATAAAAGCTTTGTTGGTATGCAACCTATCCCTGTTGTATATGGCATGACTATGGCCGAATATGCATTGATGCTCGCCGGTGAGAAATGGTTGTCGCCTAAAGCAAATGAACGCTATGAATATTATCAGCGTGCTAAAAATTCACCACCTGATACCCTTTTCCATTTTCAGGTGATCAAAAACCAACAGTATACCCATAAGAGTCATTATGAATTACCGGTAAAACCTTCTCCAAACCTCCCTGATATGCCCTCTATTTACTGGTATGCAAGTACCTGTTTCTTCGAAGGAACGGTATTGAGTGAAGGCAGAGGAACGGATCATCCATTTTCAATTTTTGGACATCCATATCTTCCAAAAAACATGTACGCTTTCACGCCTACCAGCAGAGATGGTGCAAAAGAGCCTAAATTAAAAGACAGACAGAGTTATGGATGGAACCTGTACGGTAAAAATGAAGATGTACTGAAGAAAGTAGATAATAAGATTCAACTGAAATACCTGCTGGAAGCTTACAAACTTTTCCCGGACAAAGAAAACTTTTTCATCAAACCAAAAAGTGAAAAACCTACAGACTACTTCTTTAACAAACTTGCCGGAAGTAATGAACTGATGGAACAGATAAAAAGCGGCAAAACCGAAAAAGAAATCAGGGATAGCTGGGCTCCAGGTATTGAATCTTTCAAAAAAATCAGGAAGAAGTATTTATTGTATTTAGATTTTGAATAAAACTGTGAATGGTCAATTGTGAATGGTGAATAGAAACATTATGCTAATTCGCCATTCACAATTGACCATTCACCCCTCTCCTCTATGCGTATCATATTCATGGGCACTCCCGATTTTGCAGTTGCGTCATTAGATGCATTGGTAAGAGCCGGATTTAATATTGTTGCTGTTGTAACCGCACCTGATAAACCAGCAGGAAGGGGTCTGCAATTACAACAGAGTGCTGTGAAACAATATGCAGTTGCGCAAAACTTAAACGTTCTTCAACCGGAAAAGTTGAAGAATCCTGATTTTATCGCTCAATTGCAGGAGTTAAAAGCCGATTTACAAATTGTTGTTGCATTCAGGATGTTACCCGAAATAGTATGGAACATGCCTCCTTTGGGAACCATTAACCTCCATGGCTCTTTATTACCCCAATACCGTGGTGCGGCACCCATAAACTGGGCCGTAATAAATGGTGAGAAAGAAACCGGGGTAACAACATTTAAGCTAAAACATGAAATAGATACCGGTAATATTTTATTGCAAGACCGTTTTTCTATTGGTCCTGATGAAACTGCGGGGGAAGTGCATGATCGAATGAAAATAATCGGTGCCAACCTTTTAGTTAAAACAATTCAACAACTTGAACAAGGCTCACTAAAAGAACAGGCACAGGATGAAATAATTGGAACTGCTTCAATCAAACATGCTCCCAAAATTTTTACTGATACCTGTAAAATTGATTGGCATAAATCTGTTACGGAAATACACAACCTGATTCGTGGTCTTTCTCCTTACCCTGGCGCAATAACCAGTTTGGATGGAAAGGTTTTGAAAATTTTTGGAAGTAAAAAAATAGCGGATCCTGTTCAGGACATTCCTGGCACAATGCAAACAGATGGAAAGACCTATCTACGTTTCAGTTGTGCCGATGGGTATATTGATGTATTGAATCTTCAGTTAGAAGGCAAAAAAAGAATGACTACTTCTGAATTCCTGCGTGGTTACCGGGTAAAATAGTTACAGTTTAAGTGCAGCTTTAAATTGCTCAATGTCCACGATACCTTCTTTGCGCCAAACTTCTTTTCCATCTTTATAAAGTATGAATGTGGGTAAAACAGAGGCTTTGGCAGCTTTCATTACATCTATATCCGCTCCACCATCTACATTTACCAATTGGTATTGATTTCCGAGTTCTTGTTTTAATTGAGCAAGTACTGGTTCCATTTTTTTACAGGGAGGGCACCATTCAGCGCCAACATCCACCAAAACAAAACCGGATACTTTTATTTTCTTCTCAAAATCTGCAAGTTCCATTTGTTTAGTTGCCTCGGCAGCTTCGAGTTTTTTTCCTGCTAACTGCCAGGCTGATGTTCCACCTTTTAAATTATACACTTCTTTAAAACCTTGCTGCAATAACCATTTTGCTGCCTGCTCACTTCTTACACCTGAAGCACAATATACCAGTAAAGGCTTCGATCTGTCGAGGTGTTTAGTTCTTTCTTCAAATTGTTGTTTGTTTAACCAGTCTGCCTGCAGCGCATTTGCCAAATGCCCGGATTTATACTCACCTGCTGTTCGAACATCCAGCAACTGAAATTGACCAGTTTGTAGTTTCTCATCAAAAGAAGCTACTTCAACAGACAATTTGGCCTGTGCATTCCCGTCGCAGGATGCGATACCAAAGAGGAATACAAAAAGGCAGTAGGCTAGATTTTTCATAATGGTATTATTCAAAAAAACTGAGCGTTACGGTAAACTGAGCATCTTTCATATCTAAAACGGAAGCTGCAGAATTACTCATACGCAATAAAAGGTTTTCCGCTCCCTTTGTAACAGGCAAAGATCCCAGTACTCTTGCACATATGCTTTTATTGTTTGAAGCAGTAATGCGAACAATAGTACCAGGCGCAATATCATTTATTAAAATATAGTATTTGCGGTCTGTCCAGCCGCTGATTGTTTTAAATGTTGAAGCCTCACCTGAAACAGTTTTTTGTGTAGAAGCTGAATCAGGTTTTACGTACAATGAGGTAAAGAATCCTTCATCAGGGGCCTGGAGTTGGTTAACAACGGTGGTTTCTTTCTTTACCTCAACTATAGTTGGTGTAGTTTTTTTCTCCACTTCTACTTGTGCTTCATTCTCCTGGTGATAACCTTGAATTTGCTCCTGCTTTTTTTCAGCAACTACTGCTTCAGGAGTTGCTGTTTTTACGATTGGCGCTGGTTGCGGATCGATATTGGTTTTCAGATATCCTACGATAACTTCCTGCCCATTCTTAACAGTGGAAACACTCAATTTATTGATTTTCCTTAGTTGGGCAACAGTAGCTTTATTGTACAACTGCCCAATTTTAAAAAGATTCTCTCCCTTTCCTACAACATGGTATACAGCTGTTCCCTGGGCATTAAGTTGAATATCCTGTAGTTTAACAGGTATTTTTATCATCCCTCCTTTTGATAATTGAGATGATGGGCTTTTACCATTAAATTTTGCCAATTGAGATGCTGATATGCCATAGGCTCTGCCAAGTGATGACAATGATTCTTTTTCACCTATTTTATGTTCAATATATCTGGCATTTCCTTTCCCTTTAATTACTAATTTTTGCTGGCCCAAAGCTGCAAATCCATATATAAGTCCAAGTATAAAAAAGCAATATTTCATCATAACTCTATCGGGGGGATGGAAATGGCAAATTTAAGAAGTAAAACAGAGAATCGGTGAATAAATCAGGGAAAAGCGCTATCTGAAGTATTCAGTCGGTAACTATTTTTTGGTTAATAATCTTTATCGGAACTGGATTATTATTAGGGAGTTTCGGCATTATTGCTTTAATATTCTCCATTCCTGTGGATAGTAGTTATTGATTCTATTGGGAAGTGCTTTTATCCAACCTAATGGGAGGTTACCAAACTGTACAAGGTTCCACCCTTTTGGAGCTTCGACTGATAGATCCTGACGTCGGAGGTATTGCAGGGCTTGCTCTTTATTTACCTGTATCTGATTAAAGGAAGTTTTGGGTATCACACTCACTGCGAGTTCATGTGAGGGTACCAGATCTTTACCCTTTAGTGCTCCCAGTTCAACTCCTGCTTTGCGTATATATAATGAACCTGCAAGGATACTCAAATCATCCAACCATTTTTGATTGATTAGCTTAAACTGGTCAGCTTGTTTAAATACATGATGGGCAGCATCAATTGAAATAAAAGAATTAATCTGTTCTAGTTCCTGCCTGGTAGGTTTAGTGATGGATGCAGTTTTGCCTTTTCCGCTTGTTGCATCATTATTATTTTTTTGAAATGCAGCGATAAAAAATCCTTCCCCTTTTAATCGATCAGGATAAAAACGATATCCGCTGGCATTATGTTTTGCCGAATGGGTTGAAACAACGCCCCAGGATTCTTCCGTAGTAATATCCAAAGAGGTCATATTCATTTCTCCAACCAGCCAATCAGCTATCTGTTCATCTTCTTCACTTGAATAAGAGCAGGTAGCATAAATCAGAATACCTCCCTCCTTCAAAGCAGGCAATATATCTGATAATATTCTTTGTTGTCTTTGGCTGCATAGCTGAACATGCTCTGGGCTCCATTCATTAACTGCATCAGGATCTTTGCGAAAAAGTCCACTACCACTGCAGGGAGCATCAACTACTAATACATCAAAATAATTTCCGAGAGAAGAAAAATGTGCAGGATCATTGTTGGTAACAATAACATTTTCATCACCCCACTTTACAATATTTTCTACTAAAATGGATGCCCTTGATTTGATTACTTCATTGCTTACAACAAGGCTTCCCTTAAAATAGGAAGACAATAAAGTTGATTTACCTCCGGGTGCAGCACAAAGATCAAGTACTCTTTTATCTGTTGAATCTGCTACTAATTGTTGTAACATTTGCCAGAGAAACATGCTACTTGCATCCTGTACGTAATAGCCTCCTCCATGGAAAGATGGATCGAGGGTGAAGGAAGGTCTTTCAGAAAGGTATAAACCATCTGGGCACCATGGTATAGTTTCTCCTTCCCAGGGTTCCGCTATTAAAGATTTTTTTTGGGGATGGAAACGAATGGAAGTTACCTGTTCGCCAGAGGCATGAACATTGCAAAAGGAAGTCTCATTAAAGCCTAGAACACCCTTCAATGATTCAATAAGTGCCTGTGGAACTAGCATATTACAAAGGTAGTTCACTCATGGTAACAAATATGGTTTTAAGTCAGTACTGTACGGGGAAATTTGGCTTCAAGCTTCAGGCCGCAAGCTGCAAGCCTTGATGGGTGCTTATTATAGACTTTCTGCTATTAATAGAACACAGATTTTCATGATTTTCAAGATATATCATGATAAATCTTGAAAATCATGAAGATCTGTGTTCCATCCTTCGCGACACTAACAATTCGTGGCTAAATTTCACCAGACAGCGATGGTTTTAAAATGTTTTTTAAAGTGCTTTGATCTCTGCAACTAATTTCTGCAGTGCAGCTTTAGCATCTCCAAACAACATCGATGTTTTTGGCTGGAAGAATAATTCATTTTCAATACCTGCATACCCAGGCTTCATGCTTCGTTTATTTACGATCACTGTTTTCGCCTGCTCTACCTCCAGTATCGGCATTCCAAAGATGGGTGATGAAGGATCTGTTTTTGCGGCTGGGTTCACAACATCATTGGCCCCCAGTATCAATACCACATCGGTGGTTTTAAACTCATCATTCGCCTGCTCCATTTCCTGCAGTTTATCATAACTCACGTCTGCTTCTGCAAGTAGCACATTCATGTGTCCGGGCATACGGCCTGCTACCGGGTGTATTGCATAACTTACGGTTACTCCTTTTTCTTCGAGTAATTTTTCCAGCTCATGACAGGTATGTTGAGCCTGTGCTACTGCTAATCCATAACCAGGCACAATTATTACTTTGTTGGCATAAGCCATACATACCGCAGCATCTGAAATTGATATCTCTTTATAATTTCCCTGTGGCCCCTGCGATGAAGCTCCGCCACCAGATGCGCTACCACCAAAAGAGCCAATCAAAACATTTGTAAGACTTCTGTTCATTGCCTTACACATGAGGATGGTAAGTAAGGTACCTGCAGCACCTACAAGTATACCTCCGGTTAACATAACCTGGTTATCGTATAAGAACCCACCACATGCTGCAGCAACTCCGGTGAATGAATTGAGCAGGGAAATTACTACCGGCATATCGGCACCACCTATTGGCAAAACAAATAAGACCCCGTATACCAACGAAGCGGCAGCGATACAATAAAACAGCCAATAGTTTTCGGCAGTGAGATTAAAAACGAGGTATCCGGCTGTTATTAAAGTGGCTGCAAATAAAACCAGGTTAAATAACTGTTGTCCGGGAAATGAGAAATCTTTGATTTTACCATTCAGTTTACCCCAGGCTATTACACTACCTGCGAATGATACGGAACCTATGATTAATCCGAGGAAAATAGTGATAAGTGTGCCTGTATTTATTTCAATACCTGAAGCCGATTCAGCCGAATTACTTAAAAGCAACTCTTTAATATGTCCAAATTCAATAAATGAAATCAGTGCAGCACAGGCGCCACCCATTCCATTAAACAGACTCACCATTTCGGGCATGGCGGTCATTTTTACTTTTTTAGCTGCTAAAACACCAATGATGGTTCCAAGAATCAATCCACCAAAAATCCATCCATAATTGCCCAGTTTGTGACCTTCTTCCTGGTATAAAAAAATGGTTCCGAAAATAGCTATTGCCATACCTGCAGCAGCTACCAGGTTTCCCTTTCTTGCAGTATCGGGGTGCGACAACATTTTTAGTCCGATGATAAATGTCAACGAACCTATCAGGTAACAAACGGTGAGCAAACTTAATTCCATAACTACTATTTTCTGTATCCTTTAGACAAGGACTTTCTATTTCTTCTTTTTAAACATTTCAAGCATTCTGTCTGTCACCACAAATCCTCCCACTACATTCAAAGTGCCAAGTACAACCGCGAGAAATCCAATAACCAATGCTACATAATTACCGGGCTCTACCTTTCCCATCACGATAATAGCACCAATAATAACCACTCCATGAATAGCATTGGCTCCACTCATCAATGGAGTATGCAGCACACTTGGTACACGACCGATCACTTCAATACCCAGAAAAATGGATAGTAGTACGATGTATATGATTTCGATATGCGTTTGTACCCAGTTTAGTATTGCTTCCATCAATATGATTATTTATATGTGAATTGTCAATGGTGAATTGTCAAATTATTTAATTTACACGCCCTACCCTGTCCAACATCCAATATTCAACATCGAATATCCAATATCCGACATCAGCGATCAGCGATCAGCCATCAGCCTCTCATGCACCACCTTTCCTCCATTTGTAATACAACATCCTTTCACCAGATCGTCCTCAAAGTTCAGGTTTAATGTACCTTCCTTATCTATTATTAATTGGAGAAAATTAAGGACATTCTTTCCGTATAATTTACTGGCATCCCATGGCATATCAGCAGAAAGATTACTGTTACCCATGATGGTTACGCCATAACATTCAGTTGTTTCATTGTTTTTTGATCCAAACACATTACCACCTGTTGCTGCTGCAAGATCGATGATCACACTACCAGGTTTCATGGTTTTCAGCATTGCTTCATTGATTAACAGTGGAGCTTTCTTTCCAGGTATTTGCGCAGTTGTAATGATGATATCAGATTTTGCTACTGATTCTGCGAGTCTTTGTTGCTGTCTTTGTTTGAATTCTTCCGATTGCTCTACAGCATAACCGCCAGCTTTCGATGCATCGGCCGCTCCTTCTACTTCAATAAATTTTGCACCGAGACTCATTACTTCCTCTTTCACAGCAGGACGGGTATCTGAAACTTCAACAACTGCACCCAGTCTTCGTGCAGTGGCAATTGCCTGCAGACCAGCAACACCCGCACCTATGATAAGCACTTTCGCTGGAGGTATACTACCGGCAGCAGTCATAAACATCGGGAAATATCGAGGAAACAAAGTGGCGGCCAATAACACAGCCCTGTATCCAGCTATATTAGCCTGGCTGCTCAATACATCCATACTTTGCGCCCTGGTTGTGCGGGGTATCATATCAAGACTAAACAATACTACCTGTTTGGCAGCCAATTGTTGCATCAATGCCACATTAAACAAAGGTTGAAATACCCCAATAATAACCTGACCTGCTTTTAGTAAAGCGATATCTGGTTCATCAAGCGGATGTATACATAATAATAAATCAGATTGGCTGAGAATAGTGTTCCTATCCTGAACAAGGATATTTTTGTCGACATAAGTTTGGTCCGCAGCAAATGCGCTTTCTCCGGCCCCTTTTTCAATCCAAACAGTGATATTCTTTTTAACCAGTGTATCTGCCTGTTCTGGAAGGAGCGATACTCTTTTGTCTTTATTTTTTTCGCTTAATATGCCGAGAATCATGGATTCAATTTAGGTGTTTTTTCTCAAAGGCTGACTGGCTTTCTTTATGCAATCGGTATAAACAGACAAAGGTCTTTTCTACCCTTATAAAACATTAAAAAGTCTTACCCTATTTTAACCAACTTTATATTTTTTTCACCCTTAAAGGTCAATTCTTTAAAACCGTATAGTGATTGCCTGTTTTACATGAAAATCCTTTTTAAAAAGGACGATTCCAATAAAAAATAAATCAATGGAAAGTGATACTGCCTCATGCTTTTGGATTTCGCTCCATGCCTGTTCCATTTCACGGCTCCAATGTATGTCATCGAAAACCAGTATACTATGTTCATGTAAGTAGGGCAACAATTGATTGAAGTAATTCATGGTAGGTTTAAAACGGTGGTTACCATCAATAAATGCGAGATCAATTGTTGGTTTGTCATTAAGCCATTCAGGTAATGTATGGTCGAAATTTCCTTCTATTAGCCGGACATTTTTTATCCCTAATTTTTGAAAATTTTCGCGCGCTATATTAGCTACAGCGGATGCTCCTTCCATGGTTGTAAGGAAAGCATTTTCATTTGCCATTGCCAGGTAACTACTGGTTATTCCGAGAGAAGTACCTAATTCAAGTAAATGAGTAGGTTTATAGAAATCTACCATACGGAATAATAGCTGCCCGTATTTTTTGGGTTTTAAAGAAGCGTTTGCAATTGCTGAAACAATGCGTTGAGAAGAAGCTGTTTTTCTTGATCCGGCACCAAAATCTTCCACTAAAATTGAGCGTTGATCTTTTTGCAATTGGCTTCTTAGATCTTCAATTGGCTCATAAGCATAAAACTGTCTTGTGTCGTTTAATACCCGCCTAGTAAACTCGAACACAAAAGGAGAATGAATTCCATGTCCTTTGCCATTTGATGCGGTAAGATAATAATACAAGTATTTTAATCCCAGGCTAAAAGGTGAATACATAGACTCAAATATTTTTGATCAACCGCTTCTTTCTTTGGAACGGCAACTCTTTGAGCAGCCAAAGTAACGCATAAACGCCGCAAAGTAAACTAACGTAATGTAGTATCTTAAAGGTTAGGTCAAAATAATTGCCTGAACCTGCTCCTCCCATAAAAATAACAGACAGTATTATAATTGATAACCAAGGTGTATTGCGCACTACCCTTATAAGAAATAACCAGGGTAATAAAATCAATGCCATTAACCTGTAAAAAAATGCATCAGGTTCAAAAGGAGGTAATTCTTCTACAGTTATTCCTGAATTGCGCATTAATTCTTGGCCAAAGCGAGCCATTTCAACAAGTTGATTTGTTAGAAAAATGGCATACAGAATAAATATAAGATTGGTGGCTGCGAGTATCGCTTTTGCATATTGTTTATAAACACCACTGCCCAAAAATGAAAATGCTAATAAAAAAGGGACGGTAAAAGTGAATGCAGGTTCTATAAAAGCCATATCAATTCATTTTACCTACGCTCCCATAACTGAAAGCTATATGGATAGGCATGTTTTTCGTTCTGGGGAAAGGTTTCGTCAGATAACAACTGCCATTCATCTGGCGGAAGTTCAGGGAAAAAGGTATCTGCTTCTGGCGATGTTTGTACCCTTGTAAGGTACACTTTGTGCGCTTTTGGTAATGCCTCTTTATATATTTCTCCTCCCCCGGCTACATATACTTCCTTATAATCTGCTGATGCGGCTACAAAGATGGCATCTTTCAATGAATGTACCACAGTAACACCTTCCGGTTGCCAGTCTTTTTGCCTTGTAATAATGATATTGAGTCTGCCTTGTAATGGCTTACCCGATAATGATTCGAATGTTTTTCTGCCCATAATTACCGGCATGGCCCAGGTTGTTTTTTTGAAAAACTGAAGGTCCTTGGGTAAATGCCAAAGTAATTGGTTGTCTTTCCCAATTGCGTTATTGGTTCCGGCTGCCACAATGAGTGAAATGATCATACCCAAAGATAAGTTCTTTTGATCTTTGAATTTTTGATCTTTGATTGTACTGTAAGCCCAAAAAATCAAAGATCAAAAATTCAAAGATCAAAAAATTACACAGCTACTGGGGCTTTGATATGGGGATGACTTTGGTAGTTTTCGAGTGTAAAATCTTCAAACTTAAAACCAAAGATATCGGTTACTTCCGGGTTGATTTTCATAACGGGTAAATCAAAAGGCGTTCTGCTCAATTGAAGTTTTGCCTGTTCTATATGATTATTATATAAGTGAACGTCGCCGAAGCTGTGCACAAAATCTCCGTATTGTAAACCACATACTTGGGCAACCATCATAGTTAGCAATGCATAGGAAGCAATATTAAATGGTACTCCTAAGAATACGTCGGCACTTCGCTGGTATAGTTGACAACTGAGTTTTCCGTCTGCTACATAAAACTGAAAAAGACTATGACAGGGCATTAGTGCCATTTTAGGTAATTCAGCTACATTCCACGCACTGATAATTAAACGACGGCTATCCGGATTCTTTTTTATTTGTTGAATGATATCTGTTACCTGATCGATGGTTTCTCCGTTTGCACCTTCCCAACTGCGCCATTGTTTTCCATACACCGGACCTAAGTCACCATTCTCATCCGCCCATTCGTTCCATATACTTACACCGTGTTCGGTCAGATATTGAATATTGGTTTCACCGCGGAGAAACCAGAGTAATTCGTAGATAATGCTTTTTAAATGCAGTTTTTTGGTGGTTACCAGCGGAAAGCCTTTTGCTAAATCAAAACGCATCTGGTACCCAAAACAACTGATGGTACCTGTACCTGTTCTATCGGTTTTCTGTACCCCATTGTCTAATATATGCTGAAGAAGCTGATGATATTGCTGCATGGGCGCAAAATACAATACTCAGGCTGATGATGAATCATTGCGTAAAGAATGTTGAGAAGCTGTGAATTCCTGGAGGATGTTAGAGGGGGATTTGGCCGCAGCGGCAAGCAATTGCTGTCCGTGGAAATTTTACTGCGAACTTTAGGTGTCGCGTATGATGGAACACAGATCTTCATGATTTTCAGGATTTATCATGATATATCTTGAAAATCATGAAAATCTGTGTTCTATTAATAGCAGAAAGTCTATAATAAGCACCCATCAAGGCTTGCAGCGTGTGGCCTGCAGCTTGAAGCCTATTTTCTTCTTGCCAGTTCCCGCTTAATAAGGGAAAGTTCGCGGCCGGTTTGTCCGCTTACGCTACTGTTTTCCTGGGCACGACGCATTAAATATGGGATAACATCTCTTATTGGTCCAAAAGGAAGGTATTTGCTAACGCTAAACCCTTCTTTGGCCAGGTTAAAAGTAATATTATCACTCATGCCATATAGTTGAGAGAAATGAATATGTGGATGATTGTGCGCCAATCCTTTCTGGTCGAGTAGCTCGGCTGCCAGCAGGTTGCTGGTTTCATTATGGGAAGCTACAATTACGGCTATCTGGTCTATATGATCGATAGTATACCTAACTGCAAGATCATAATCACGATCAGAAGCAGATTTGTCTGGTTGAATGGGGGACAGATACCCCTTCTCTTTTGCACGTGCTCTTTCTTTTTCCATATAGGCACCACGAACGAGTTTCACCCCTAATAAAAAGCCTTTTTCTACCGCTATCTGGTGCGATAATTTCAGAAAATGCAGCCTATCATGTCTGTAAAGCTGAATGGTATTATAAACCACTACTTTTTTCTTATTGAAGGCCTCCATCATTTCCATGGTTAAACGGTCAATGGGATCCTGTATCCAGCTTTCTTCAGCATCTACCAATACGCCAATACCTTTGTCAGCGGCTATCTCGCAGATCGCGTACATTCTTTCTCTTACACGATCCCACTCATCAATTTCTACTTCATGGTCATGAATACCACTTCTTAAACGAGGGGCTTCATTCAAGGTTTGCAATAGTGCAAATCTTGCCAATCCGGTTATTTTAATACTGATAAAGGGAATATTAGACTGGGTTGCGGCGTAATTGATGACCCTGATAAATTCTTCCGTTGCATGATCAAAGCTTTCTTCTCCTTCTTTTCCTTCAACACCATAATCCAGGATTACCTGCACTCCATACTTTCCTAAAGTAGCTCCTACACCCGCTGTTTCTTCTAATGTTTCTCCCCCGACAAATTGCTTAAAAATCGTTTTACGGATAATCCCATGAACAGGTAGTCCTGTTTTCATAATAAAGGGAGTAAGGCGGGTGCCTAATTGCACAAACCATGGATACCCCATGCTGCTGAATAGTAATTTGGCACTTTTCAGCTCCTTATCGGACTTATACGCAAATGCGTTTTCGGTATTGTCAAAAGAAATATTCATTGCTAACGTTCGTTCGTAGTGCGAATATCGGTGCTAGATCGCTTAAAAAAAAGATTTTACAGGATCGGAGGAATAAATAATCACTATTGTCCAGGAAAATTTGGCTGCAAGCCACAAGCGGCAAGCTGCAAATCATTGCTGTCAGAGGAAAAAACAGCTTCTAGCCACTAGCTGCTGGCTACTAGCCTTTTTTTGCAAATAATTTAACCATCCGCAAGCGTAAATATGGTAGTTGAATATTTATTTTAAATAGGATTTTTAAAAAACAAATTCGCAAGCCCTGTCAGTTATTCAAATAGAAGCAGATAGCCTAAAACAAGCACCAATCAAGGCTAGCGGCTAGCGGCTAGAGGCTAGAAGCTCGCAGCCTATTTTCCCCTGACAGCAATGATAAATAATATCAAATTGCCTGGTGGTTAAAAGGCTGCAATACCATTTCGCTTACTACGCCACTGGGCGGTTGCTGGCAAAGAAACCAGATAGCCCTCGCTGCTTCTTCGGCAACAATCATTTTCTCCCTTTGGACCCGGAGGTCGATACCATCCCAAAAAGGGCTATCTACCCCACCTAAAAAAAGATTGGTTATGCGGATTTCTGTGCGCTTGAGCTCCTCCCGAATACTCTGCATCATTCCTACGAGGCCATATTTACTGGCCGAATAGGCGGCTGCACCAGCCATCGGTACTTTTCCCAATACCCCTGGAATATGAATGATCAAACCCTTCTTGGTCTCCTTCATGCCCGGTAGTACTGCCTTCATGAGTAAAAAGCTGCCTATAAGGTTTACTTGCAATGTATCCGTAAACTCTTTTATAGTTAATGATTCCAAAGGTTTGATAATCCCAATACCTGCTGCATTAATGAGTATATCGATCGGACCAGCCTGCTGTACCAATGCTATTGTTTTATTAATGCCTTCTTCATCGGTTATATCTAAACTAAGTTGTCTATCAGTGGGTATGCCGGCAATTGTACCCGCAACTGCTAATTTTTCGCTGTTTCTACCTGTTATATAAACTTTTGCCCCAGAGCCAGTGAGCAACTTTGCTAGTTGACTGCCAATTCCACCTGTTCCCCCAATTAATAATACTGTTTTACCCTTTAATGTTTCCATGCCTTGCTTTTAAATGAAATAAACAATACAGGATCGAATTTGTTTTAGGAATCTATTATGAAAGAAGCATGCCTGGTATTTCCGCACCAGTTATTTGAAAATAATCCAGCAATTAAACCAAACAGGGATATCTGGCTAATAGAAGAATCACTGTTCTTTACCCAATACCGTTTTCATAAACAGAAACTGGTTTTTCACAGGGCTTCTATGATGCACTATGCGGATGAACTACGAAATAAAGGATACCAGGTGTTTTATGTTGAAGCAACAGATTCTTTACACGATCTGCGTAAACTCATACCATATCTACAGCAAAAAAATTATACCACCCTGCATTTGGTTGACCCTGTAGATGACTGGCTTCAAAAAAGAATAACAAAAGGATGTATTGAATCTGGATTAACACAAGTAATATATGAGAGTCCGAATTTTTTAAATACTGCTGAAACACTGCATGCCTATTTCAATCAACGAAAGCATTACTTTCAAACAGATTTTTATATCTATCAGCGAAAGAAAAGAAATTTATTGGTAGATAATAACCAACAACCTTTGGGAGGTCGTTGGACCTACGACGTAGACAACAGGGCGAAATATCCTGCAAAAGCTACACCTCCTGACTATCAATTACCTGAGCCTAACAATCATGTGATTTCGGCTATTGAATATGTAGATCAATTTTTTGGCACCAACCCCGGCAATGCAGGAAATCCATTTAACCAGCAAAAAACACATTTCTATCCTATTAACCACAAAGATGCTTTGCTATGGTTACATGATTTTTTAGAAACTCGTTTTGCAGATTTTGGTTTATATGAAGATGCCATGGTAATGTATCAACCCATTCTGCATCATAGTGTGCTTAGTCCATTAATAAATATTGGTTTAATAAATCCCCAGGAAATTATTGATCAAGCCATTAGTTATGCTGCCAGAAAACATATCCCTTTAAATTCATTGGAAGGATTTATCAGACAAATCACCGGATGGCGTGAATTTATAAGAGCCGTATATATCAGAGAACAAGGCAAACAAAGAACTAAAAATTATTGGGGGTTCACCCGAAAAATACCACCCAGCTTTTGGACTGGCAACACCGGAATCCTGCCGATAGATACCGTAATTAAACAGGTACTGCAAAGTGGATATGCGCATCATATAGAAAGACTGATGGTATTGGGTAATTTCATGTTACTGTGTGAATTTGATCCGGATGAAGTATATCAATGGTTTATGGAAATGTTTATTGATGCCTATGACTGGGTGATGGTTCCAAACGTTTATGGCATGACACAGTTTGCAGACGGAGGACTCATGACCACAAAACCATATATCAGTGGCAGTAATTATATACGCAAAATGAGCAACTATCCTGCAGGACCATGGCAGGAAGTCTGGGATGCATTGTTTTGGCGTTTTATGCATACCCATCGTGATTTTTTTGCCTCGAATCCGAGATTGGGAATGCTTTTGAAAACTTTCGATAAAATGCCCAAAGAAAAGCAAGACAAGCACCTGCAACATGCAACAGCTTTCTTACATAGCTTATCAAATTAATTGTGTACAATATGCCTAAACGTCCGTGGAACAGAATAGACCTGCCAGTGTATGCAGTGAGTAGTTCCGATGGTTTCGAACATTATAACATGCATATCATAACCTATGCCAGCCAGATCAGCATGCAACCCAAAAGGTATTTCTGTGGCATATATGAAGGCACCAAAACCCTGGAATATGTAAAACAAAATCCGGTTTTCATTTTACAATTGCTGTCGGCTAAACAATACAGACTTGTTGAGTTGCTGGGTAAAAAATCAGGCCATGATATTGATAAGATTGGAAGATTAGCTAAAAGAAATTTACTCTCTACCTGGGAAGGTTTTCCCGTCTTGAAAGATGCATTAGCAGTTATGAAACTTTCTGTCATTACACAGATGAATGCCGGAGATCATACTGGGTTTCTCTGCGATGTTACTGCCTGGAAAAACCTAAACGACGGTGAGCCACTCACTTTGAATACATTAAGAACACATAAGTTGATCAGGATATGAGTATTACTCTCTTTCCCACCGACCCCGAACATATTCAGAAATGGATTAATGCCATTGATCCTGTGGCGTATGCCAGGACAAGGAATTTTTTAAATGGTTCAGTAACCAGATTATCCCCATACATATCAAGAGGTGTTATTGATCTACCCCAACTGCGTGATAAGATAATGGCTTCATTCCCTATTAACCAATCCATCAAATTATTACAGGAATTAGCCTGGAGAGAATATTACCAAAGAATATGGCAGGTAAAAGGAACAGCAATTTTTTCAGATCTAAAACAGACGCAATCTGGGGTTTTACATTTCCAAATGCCTACCGCTTTATTAAACGCTGATACTAAGATAGAAGCTATCGACCAATCAATTGAAACGTTATATCAAACCGGTTATATGCATAACCATTGTAGGATGTATACTGCAATGCTTGCATGTAATATTGGCAAAGCACATTGGTCTGTTCCCGCACAATGGATGTATTACCACCTGCTTGATGGCGACCTTGCCAGTAATGGGCTTAGCTGGCAATGGGTTGCAGGGAGTTTTAGTAGTAAAAAATATATAGCCAATCAAGAGAATATCAATACTTATATGGGTTCAGTTCAAACGAATACCTATTTGGATGTGGATTATACCTCATTAGCCAGTTTGGATGTACCTGATGAGCTTAAAGCTTCAGAACCATTGCATTTAACCACTACACTACCTGAATCTGAAGAACCGGTTAGCCTACCCAATGCCCCATTGTTTGTATACAATAGTTACCAGATAGATCCTAAATGGCATATGCATGAAAAGGGTAACAGGGTATTGCTTTTGGAACCTGATTTTTTTGAAAAATATCCAGTGAGTGATCGGGTTTTATCCTTTATCATTTCGCTTGCAAAAGCACAAATACCCGGTATAAGAATATTCTGTGGCTCCTTTGATGATTTGGTGAGCCGTGCAGGTTTTACCAGCATTCATTACAAAGAACATCCGCTATCAAACCATTACAGGGGGATTAAAGAGGAAAGGAATTGGATGTTTCCGGAAATCAAAGGCTATTACCCCTCATTTTTTAGTTATTGGAAGAAATGTGAACGGTTTTTGCAATAATTACTGAAATTCGCGCATGACTATTTCCTCTATTGAAATTTATAAATATTCCATCCCAATGGTGCCATTTACCATTGCCACTGGCACTATGGAATATGCGCAGAATTTGTTTATCCGTATTCATACCAATGAAGGCATAACCGGTAAAGGTGAGTGTTCTGCATTTCCCATGATTGCAGCAGAAACACAAGCTACCTGTTATGAGATGGCCAAAGATTTTGCGATGCTATGGAAAGGGAAGAACCCACTAGAGATAGAGGAAAGATTAGCAGAACTCGATTTGTTTACTGCTGGCAACTATACAGCTAAAAGTGCTTTCGACCTTGCCTTGTATGATATTGCTGCACAGCATGCAAGACAGCCATTATATCAATTCCTGGGAGGTAAACAGAAAAGAATTGAAAGTGATTTAACTATTGGCATCAGTGATCCGGCGTCAATGGCAGCAACTGCTTTTTCTTTTAAAGAAAAAGGGGTGAAAATGATTAAGGTAAAACTTGGAAAAAAAGTTGGGGATGATATTGAGCGAATCAAACTTATTCGCGAAGCTGTTGGCAATGATATTATTCTACGAATTGATGCCAACCAGGGTTGGAGTTATGAAGACGCAGTAAAAGCATTAACAGCAATGGGTGATTACCAGATACAATTTTGTGAACAGCCCATGCGTAAATGGAACGATGAATTATTACCTGAACTCTGTGCATTATCTCCTATTCCGGTTATGGCAGATGAAAGCGTATTCACGCACCATGATGCCAAAAGAATTATTAAAAATAAAGCCTGCCATTACATCAATATAAAATTTGCCAAAAGCGGGGGAATACGTGAAGCTATTAGGATTAACGAGGTAGCAGAGGCTAATAACATTCCGTGTATGCTGGGTGGGATGCTTGAGAGCAAGGTTGCACTTACCGCAAAAGTTCATTTCGCCATGGCTTATGAGAATATCCGTTTTTATGACCTTGACACCTGTTTACTGGGCCATAAAGAAGACCCCGTAGTTGGCGGTGTAAAATATGATGGCATGCAATTATTATTGGATGAAACACCCGGTATTGGTGCCGATGTGGACCAGTCGTTTTTTGAACGTCATGCAAGTGTTCACTGCATTATATAATTGCAAAACTGTTATTAACCTTCAGGAATAGGCATGGTCAACGTATCTTTGCCGAAATTAGCGCCCGATGGAAGCAAAAAAAGTGAGTGAAAGTTTTACCATTATGAATGAGTTAGTGTTACCCAATGACACTAATACATTCGGTAATTTAATGGGTGGACGTTTGATGTATTGGATGGATATTGCTGCCGGTATCGCTGCCGGACGGCATTGTAATACTCCTAGCATGACTGCATCAGTTGATAACCTGAGTTTTAAGAATCCGATTAAACTGGGTAATGTTGTACATATAGAGGCAAAGGTTTGCCGTGCTTTTAATACCTCCATGGAAATCCATATCAAGGTTTGGGGCGAAGACCTTCTTCACCAATACAAATACGAAAGCAATGAAGCATTTTTCACCTTTGTTGCGCTTGATCCAAATGGTAAACCAAGAAAAATTCCTGAGCTTGTTCCTGAAACAGAAGAGGAAAAGAAATTATTCGACGGCGCACTCAGAAGAAGACAAATAAGGCTGATACTCGCTGGGAAAATGAAGCCCGATGATGCAAATGAACTTAAGGCTTTATTCATCAAAGAATAAGAACAATCTATTTATCGAGTTTTGACAGCAAATGATGTTTTCCACGCATCATGTAGTCTTTGCTTTGTTCTATTGCATCCATTACCTGATTCAGTATTTCATCAACCGGTTGTGTATAATCTATCACCATCGGTTCTTTAAACCTGATAGAAAGGGTAGATCCTTTTTTCTTAAAGCTGAGTCCTTTTTTATTAAAGGCTCTCCAGAAACCATTGATCACTACCGGAACAACAATTGGCTGGTTGTTTTTAATGATATGTGCTGTTCCCTTTCTTCCTGGAGCAAATGGTTTGGTAGTACCTTGCGGGAAAGTGATTACCCAACTTTTGTTTAAAGCCTGGTCAATCTTTTGGGTATCCGCTTCATCTCTGTTTCTGCTGATTTCCTGTCCTTCTGAACGCCAGGTACGCTTTATTGTTAAAGCACCCGCCAGTTTAAATAATCGGCTGAGCCAGTTCCCGTTCATGGTTTCTTCAGCAGCCACAAAATAAACATTGGTAAAAGGATTAAGCAGGTAAAAAGGCAAACCAAGTTTGTTTTGTCTTCGCCATTTAACAGCGCAAAAAATATGTATGAATGCAATTACATCGGCAAAGTAAGTCTGGTGATTGCTTACGAATAGTACGTTTTTCCCGGGCAATTTTTCCAGGTGCTCTGTCCCTTCAATTTTTATTTTATTGATCCATGCAAGTCCGGGATATGAAAAAGCTCCAACAACTGCATATACTATTGAACGAACCAGTTTTATATGTCTCAAACGCTCCGTTATTCGCATAAGGTTTACATTGGCAATCTTTGCAAAATAAGGAATGTAATCAAATTGTTAGGTGATTGTTTAAAAAATGCCTGTTAATGGTGTATTTAATAGGTACATAGAAATACTTTTGCGGAGTAAAAAAATGCCATGCAATTAGATACCGTAATTTTTGATATTGATGGTTTACTGATCGACAGTGAGCCATTATGGAATGAAGCAGCTACTGAGTTATTTCATGAATATGGCGTTAGTCTTTCAGAAGAGCAGTATAAAACCACTACAGGTTTAAGAACCAAAGAATTTGTACAGTGGTGGTTTCAGTATTTTAATATAGGTGAAGGGGAGCAAAAAAGGGCCGAGCAAAAGATTGTTGAGTTGGTTCTTGCTAAAATTGAGCAGAAAGGAAAAGTTCTTCCGGGTGTTCCTTACATATTTGATTTCTTCCAACGTAAGTCGTTTAAAATAGGTTTGGCAACCTCCTCACCTCCATCTTTGATTGATCTGGTCGTTGAGATCTGCGGGATAAAAAAATACCTGCATGCCACTGCTTCTGCTGAATCGCTTGCATACGGAAAACCTCATCCACAAGTGTACCTGAACTGTGCAGCATCATTAGATAGTAAGCCTACATCCTGTATTTGTTTTGAAGATTCATTTAATGGAATGATTGCCGTTAAAGCGGCGAGGATGAAATGTGTTATTGTACCACATGTTAGTCAGCTAAAAGATGAAAGATGGGGCGCGGCGGATTTAAAACTTTCTTCCTTACAGAATTTTGGCGAGTTGCATTTTGAATTAGTTGGAGGAAGTTAGACCATAGTCCATAGTCCATGGTCCATGGTCTATGGACAACACAATAGCAAAAAGCCCCGATCATAATAATGATCGGGGCTTTTGTTATAGTTAACTAATCAGGTGATTAGTTTCTGCTTTTCAGATTTGGATGTGGAGCAGGAACAGTGTTTGGACCTGCATCAACAGTACCTTGAAGATCTACAGTGTTAGCATCGCCATCCTGACCATAGCTAAAGATGAAACGGCTTTCAGAAATACCTTGTTTTTCAACCAGGTATTTGATAACTGCATTAACGCGATCCCAGCTTAATTGCTGTGAAGCTTTGCTAGAAGCAGCGTAACCAATTACTTTAATGTTACAAGCAGGGTTAGCATTGATTCTTGCAGCAACACCATTCAGGATGTTTTGAGCGTCTTTAGATAAAGTAGCTTTTCCTTTGAACTGGATGCTTGGTAAGCTTCCGATATTACACTGAGGAGCTGCTTCAACAGGCTTCATGTTAGCGATCATGTCTTTGATCTCTTTGCAACATGCTGGCTCTGGGCAAGTACCGATACCATCATTGTTTACAGGGAAACATTTTTGAGCAGTCAACAGTTCTTTGTCTTTGTAATCAGGAACACCATCACCATCAGTATCTTTTGCACGACCATGAGAATCAACAGGAGCACCAGCAGGTGTGTTAGGCTCGAGGTCGAACTGATCAGTAACACCATCTTTATCAGCATCTGGTAATACCACTTTAGGCATTTTCATATGCTGAGGAGAGTTCAACTCGCTGTAAACGAAGTTGTTTGGATTAAGCCACCACAATGGTTCAACACGCTTAGAACTGTTACCAATATTGATGTTTAATCTTGCAGTAGTAAAGCTATAGAAATCAGAATTATTACCAGCAGCATAACCATCGAGGTAGTCATATCCGCCAGTTGCTATGAAAGCAAATTTCTGCTCTAAACCAATATTTACTTTTTTGCTCAGTTTGTAAGCAAAACCTAAACCGGTATTAAAACCATGGAAGAAACCATAGTCACCACTTGTACCAATCAGCGATTCGCTGCTGCCTGGCCATCTGCCATTATTTAAACCTGGTGTAAAACGTCTGCTACCGTTAGGATCAATGTCTTTAAACGCAACATTTGCAGCAACAAAGCTATAACCTGCAAGTAAATAAATGTCTGCTTTAGGGTTACCTCTGTAGTTGCTGATTGTGTTTAAAGATGCGATCACATCAAAACCAAGCAGGTGGCTCTGGTTTTTGTAACCTCTTGAACCAATTGGTCTTGCTGCAGGAGGATTACCTTTCAGAGAAGAAGATCCAACCATACCGGTGTAAGATCCTCTTAAAGAAAACACATTACTTAATGCTTTTCTTAATGAAACAGTACCGGTAAAACCAAGTTTGCTGTTTACATCCCCAATTACATTACCTGTACCTAAACCGAAGCCTAATTCCCACTGACTACGTGGTTTTGCAGGATAGGGATACTGGTTATTGATAAACTCATTATGCTGGGGCAATTTCTTTACCGAAATTTTGGATGTGTCCTTCCAATCCCAACCCCAATCCGTTTGAGCCATACCGATCGACTGTACCAGTACGATCAGTGCTAGTGCTAAGATGTTCTTTTTGCTTGCCATAATAATTGATTGATATTTAATGAGAACTTGTTGATATTAAGAAAACATTGCAAATTTAAGTCTTAGGATACAAATCCCCAATTTTCTTGCCTTATATTGTTGTAGCATTTTTACTACAATCATCATACCAGACTTAAACCAAGCCTAAAACGCTGCTTTTCTGCGTTTTATTATGGGTTCGTCAGCCTATATTGCATCATATTCTGACCATGGAATTAGCAAAAAAGATAATATCAGAGGAATTAATCCAGTTTGAAGTGCATTTCAGGGAGGCCGTAAAAAGCCGTGTGGCCCTTCTTGACCGGATCATGCAATACATCGTAAAACGTAAAGGAAAGCAGCTCAGACCCATGTTTGTACTGCTTAGTGCCCGGCTGGGGGGTGAGGTTGATGATAGCACTTACCGTGCAGCGTCGCTTGTGGAACTATTACATACCGCTACCCTGGTACACGACGATGTAGTAGACGATGCCCTCGAAAGAAGGGGTTTTTTCTCCATTAATGCCCTCTGGAAAAATAAAATTGCCGTACTGGTAGGCGACTACCTACTATCAAAAGGCCTTTTGTTATCACTTAATAATAAAGACCATGAGGTTTTACGGATACTCTCCGAAGCTGTTCGACTGATGAGTGAGGGAGAATTACTCCAAATTGAAAAAGCCCGTAACCTGAACCTTAAGGAATCCATTTATTATGAAATAATTAATGGCAAAACCGCCTCTCTTTTAGCCTCCGCCTGCGCCGCAGGGGCATCCACTACCTTTACCAACCCCGAAAAAGTGGAACAAATGAGGCTATTTGGAGAAAAAGTTGGCATGGCATTTCAAATCAAAGACGATCTCTTTGATTATGGCAGCATGGATATAGGTAAACCCACCGGTAATGATATCAAGGAAAAAAAATTAACCCTGCCATTAATATATACCCTTAATAACTGTAGCACTGATCTTAAAAGAAAGATTATTTATATCGTTAAAAATGAAAACACCGAAAAAGAAAAAGTAAAGTTTGTAATTGACGCAGTAACAGAAACAGGGGGTATTCAATATGCAACAGAAAAAATGTTTGCCTTTCGCGACGAAGCATTAACCATATTGCACGGTTTCCCCCAAACACCTGTTAGAGATGCCCTTGAAGAATTGGTACGTTACACTACAGACAGGACTTATTGATGGATAAAAGATGGAACATATTACCCGCCGATCCAACCCGTACAGAAGCTTTATACGAAGTACTCAAGATCAATAAAACTATTTGTTCCATCCTTGTTCAACGCGGTATCAATACTTTTGAAAAAGCCAAAGATTTTTTCCGCCCTCAACTCACACAGTTATATAGTCCATGGCTGATGAAAGACATGGAAAAAGCAGTTGACCGATTATTAGCTGCCTTTCAACAACATGAAAAAATACTGGTATTTGGTGATTATGATGTAGATGGAACCACTGCTGTAGCCGCTATGTACCAGTACCTGAGCAGTATCTACGACAGTGTTGATTTTTATATTCCCCACCGTTATCGCGAAGGTTATGGGATTTCTAAGCTGGGAATTGACCATGCAAAAGAGCACGGATTCACGCTCATTGTTTCACTCGATTGTGGTATTAAATCTGCTGACCTCATCAGCTACGCAAAAACATTAGGGATTGATTTTATCGTTTGCGACCACCACCTGCCCGACAAAATACTACCGCCTGCAGTAGCTATTCTTAACCCGAAACAAACCGACTGCCCCTACCCTTACAAAGAATTATGTGGCTGCGGAGTGGGGTTTAAGTTAATGTCGGCCCTTAGCGATAAACTTAACCTGCCGGATGAAACACATTTAACATACCTCGATCTGGTAGCCACTGCTATCGCAGCAGATATTGTTCCAATAACAGATGAAAACAGGATATTGGCTTATTATGGTTTACAAAAAGTAAATCAACAACCCTGCCCAGGTATCAAAGCATTAATGGAACTCGCGGGTGTACAAAAAACCATGCATATCACCAACCTGGTATTTATTATTGCCCCTCGTGTAAATGCAGCAGGCAGGATGGATGACGCAAGAAAAGCTGTTCAATTATTTATTGAAAAAGACCCAAAGAAGGCTTTAGCATTTGCTGAAATGTTACACAGCGATAATGCCGACAGAAGAGAAGCAGATAGTTCAATTACGGAAGAAGCACTGGCATTGATTGAAGCCGACCCCGAACACAACAATAAAAAATCAACCGTTGTATATCAGGAACATTGGCATAAAGGTGTTGTAGGAATTGTAGCCAGCAGACTTATAGAAAAACATTACCGCCCTACAGTGGTACTCACAAAGAGTGGAGATTATGTAGCGGGTAGTGCAAGAAGTGTGGCAGGGTTTAATCTGTATGAAGCCATACATGCCTGCAGGGAACACCTATTAGGCTATGGTGGACATTTCGCCGCTGCTGGTATGACCTTATTACCAGAACAAGTCTCTTTATTTGCAGCCGCATTCGAAGCTGCCGTTCAACAACAGATTACACCAGCTCAACTTATTCCAGAAATTGTTATTGATGCCCCTATTCAATTTTCGGAAATCACACCTACTATGTTTGGTATTCTTTGCCAGATGGAACCCTTTGGTCCAGAAAACCTAAAGCCCGTTTTTATTGCAAGAGGAGTTACAGATACAGGCTTCTCAAAAATTGTAAAAGAACAACATATCCGCTTTGTGGTAAAACAGCAAAAGATTAGTTTCACAGGAATAGGTTTCAACATGGCACATAAATTCCATTTACTGCAACAACAAAAACCTCTTGATCTTGTATTTACCCTTGATGAAAATGAGTGGAACGGTGAAAAAAATATTCAATTAAAAATGATCGACCTGCGCATAAGCGAATAACTCAATAACGAAGTTCAACATCACCACCAACCGGATACCCTGTACAGGTTAATATCTTTCCCTGCTTAATTGCATCATCCATTAATACTTCATTCTTAAACATCCATACTTCTCCACTTGTGCACAATGCAGCACAGGTACCGCACTGCCCGCCTTCACAACTATATGGCAAGTCAATTTGTTGTCTCTTTGCTGACTGTAATATTGTTTCCGGATATTGCACACTCCATTGATATGTTTTTCCACCAACGCTTGCGGATACAATATGCGGATCCATATCAGGTGGTTTTGGGTTGATAACAGGTCTGTGAACTTCAAACTGCTCTTTCCTGATTTGCTCGTCTTTTAGCCCAAGTCCTTTTAATACCAATGTAATCATCAGCATGTACTGAAAAGGGCCGCACAAATAAACCTGTAGTTTTTCAATAGAATGCGGAAAATACTTTCCGATTATTTCCGCGACAATTGGTGCACTTAATCTGGCTTCTTTAAAATGTTTTGCATCACTAAAAAGAAAATGAATCTTTAAAAACCGTGGGTATGCTAAAGCAAGTGCTCGTAATTCTTCATGGAAAATAGTGTCCTGCATCGACCTGTTACTATAAACAAGTACAACCTCATTTTCCTGCTGCAAATGCAACAATGTTTTTATTTGGGCAATTACAGGTGTAATGCCACTGCCTGCCGCAAAAAAAATGAATGGCTGTTTTGCTTCAACTTTTTCTGGTAAAGTAAAAAAACCGGCAGGTGGTAATCCTTGTAAAACATCTCCCGGTCTGGCATGGTCTACCAGCCGGCGGGAATAAATTCCATTAGGAATTTTTTTTACTGTTATCCTGAGTGGTTCCCCTAGCAAAGGAGAGGATGAAATAGAGTAACTCCTTCTTTCTTCCTCATTATTCCTGTTCTTAAAAATTAATGTGATGAACTGCCCGGCAACATAGCTTATTTCCTGATCAATTGGCTCTAACTCAAAGGAAGATGCATTTGGTGTATTTCTGATTATCGATAAAATGCGGTACTCCATAAACTTCCTATTGTGCTATATGAAAATAATGATATTCAGCAGGTGAGCAAATAAAAAGCTGCTCATGTTTCCATGAACAGCTTTTATGATATTGTATCGTTTGATATTATTTACCTGATGCAGTTTGCAATAACTCTACACTTCTATTTATAAAACTTGTCAGGTCATTCCCTTTTAATAACCCCTGTGAAAGCAATGCAAGATCCGCCAGGTTTCTTACCTGCTTTTCTTTTAAAGCTGCATCATCGGCCTTGAGCACCTGCTGGTATATAGGGTGATTACCATTTACAGTAAGTGTTACCTCATCCGGCATCTGTGCATAGAAGGCCGTCATACCACCACCTACACCTGCAATATCTTTCATACGACGCATAAATTCAGGACGTGTGGCAATTACCGGAGCTGATTCAGGACTAAGTCCCTTAATCTCTGTAGTCACGTGCAAGTCAGCAAAATTGAGGTTGAACAATTCTTTTAATTGATCTTTTTCTTCACTGCTTAAAATGGTTTCATTTCCTTCCTGTTTATCAATCAGGTTATCTACGATATCTGCATCTACCCTAACAAAGCTTACATTTTCCCATTTCATTTCCATGGTATTAATGAAAGCAGCGTCTACCAGTGTTTCCATTTTTACTACAGTATAGCCCTTTCCTTTACATGCCTGGACATAAGCATCCTGCTGCACCGGGTTTGTACTGTATAGTATAATATGTTTCCCGTCTTTATTCTTTTGTAAAGCCTCAGTTGCTGTCTTATATTCATCAATGGTATGGAACTTTCCTGCTGTATCTTCCATCACCAAAAACTTATTGGCTTTCTCCAGGAACTTATCGTCGGTCATCATTCCATATTTCACAAATAAGCCAAGACTCTCCCATTTTTCTTCAAATGAAGATCTTTCGTTTCTGAAAATTTCTTCGAGCTTATCTGCTACTTTTTTGGTGATATGTGCATTGATTTTCTTCACATTTGGATCACCCTGTAAATAACTTCTGCTTACATTTAACGGAATATCAGGGCTATCAATTACACCATGCAATAACATCAGGAATTCCGGAACAATGTCTTTTACCTCATCTGTAACAAATACCTGGTTACAATACAGTTGAATTTTGTCTTTCTGTATTTCATAACTCTGTTTAATCTTAGGGAAATAAAGCACCCCTGTAAGATTAAAAGGATAGTCTACATTGAGGTGAATCCAGAATAAAGGTGTTTCACCAAATGGATACAATTCACGATAGAAATTTTCATAGTCTTCTTTCGTAAGCTCTGAAGGCTTTTTAATCCAGATAGGATTACTGTTATTGATGGGTTTTTCTTCCCCTTCTTTTTTCTCTCCTGCTTCTGAAAAATAGATGGGTATCGGTAAGAATTTACAAAAACGATCGAGGATACTTTTTATACGGGAAGCTTCCAGGAATTCTTTGCTTTCCTCATTAATATGCAATACGATTTTAGTTCCTCGTTCATTATAATCTGTTTCAAAAAGCTCGAATTCCGGACTACCGTCGCAACTCCAGAATACCCCACTGCCTTCTTTAAAACTTTTTGAGTGAATATCTACTTTATCACTCACCATAAAAGCACTGTAGAATCCTAACCCGAAATGACCTATAATGCTCGCATCTTTATATTTATTTACAAACTCTTCTGCCCCGCTAAAAGCAACCTGATTGATGTATTTGTCTACTTCTTCACCAGTCATACCAACACCACGGTCAATAATACTTAAGGTTTTTTCCTTCGCATCAAGGATTACATCGATTCTTAAATCGCCCAGTTCACCTTTGGCTTCTCCGAGTGAAGACAGGGTTTTCAGTTTTTGGCTGGCATCTACTGCATTACTTACCAGTTCCCTGAGGAAAATCTCATGGTCGCTGTACAGGAACTTCTTGATAATGGGGAAAATATTCTCTGTTTGAACACGAATCTGGCCTTTTTGCATATACTATACTGATTTTTCGGGCTACTGAGCAAAGAAAGTACCAAACCGGGGAAAACTGACAGGTTGACAAGTTATCCACTTTATTGAAAATTAATAATAGTTTATTCCCGGGAAAAAATGTCATTTCAGGCGGAATGCTACATTTGTTTTCCAAAACAAACCTAATCCATGAGAAAACTCTACCTGGGCCGTTCCCTGGGAATGTTATGCCTGCTGCTGATTGGTATGATTTCCCGTTCACAAACAATCAGTTGGAATTTCAACACAGCATCTCCTACAATAAACACTGCAAATATTGTTACTTCTGATTTTTCCAGAGGAAATAATAATGGTACTACAAATGACTTAATCACCACAGTTTCTGCATCCAACGGATATACCGGCTTTTCGGCTGGTGGCAATGCTGGTATAGCAGCAAGAATTGGTACTTTGAATCAGGCAGCAAATGGCTCTGCCTATTTTGAATTTACCCTTACTCCATCAGGAGGATTTGGAATTAACCTGACAGGTATACAATTTGGTACAAGAAGTACAGGAACAGGACCTCAGGCTTATACACTCAGGTCTAGTGCAGACAATTTTTCAAGTGATATCATTCAAGGCACCATTGCAAACAATAGCAGTTGGTCGCTGAAAAGTCATACAGGTATTAATTTTAGTGCAACGCAAGCTGTTACCTTTCGTATTTACGGTTTCAATGGAGCTGGTTCTGCCTCTGCAAATACCAGCAATTGGCGCATCGATGATTTATCTCTATCAGTTAGTGCTTCGCAAGCTACCAATATTTCAACCCTTTCAAATATCACTTTAAGTACAGGAAGTATTACACCATCTTTTAGTTCGGGGACTTTTACATATAGCGCAACAGTACCATCATCAACAAACGCAATCACCATAACACCTGTTTCTACAGATCCGCTTTCAGGCATTCAGGTGAATGGTGTAAATGTTGCCAGTAATACGGCATCACCTTCGGTTTCGTTGAATACAGGAATTAATAATATCAATATTGTTGTTACTGCACAAGATGGTATTACTACTTCAACCTATTCTATTGAAATAACACGTGAGGCCCCAGGAATACCGGCACTGTTTGCCAATCCGGTACAGGTTGATTTTGGTAACATTTGTATAAATACTAATGGCCAAAGCAATTTCAACATAAATGGTAATAATCTCAATGGAACTGATATTACTATTACAGCCCCCCAGGGCTTTACTTTATCAAACGCAGCCAATGGTACTTATGCGAATACATTAACAATTAGTTATTCGGGAAATAGTTTAAGTCTAACAACAGTCTATGTTCGCTTTACTCCCACTGCTATACAATCTTATGATGACAACCTCAGCCTATCGGGAGGAGGCGCTACCTTAACTTACCCTGTTTTAGGTACAGGCGTAAACAGCAGCGCTTCTGTTAATACACAATTGGCTTCAAACATTACTGCTTCAAGTGCTATACTTGGTGCTGACATAACATTTAGTGGTTGCTCCAATATCAGCGCTTATGGATTTGAATATAGCACCACAGCCAATTTTGCCAATGGAACAGGTACTGTTGTAAATGCAACTAATCTTTCAGGCAATTCATTCAATGCATTACTGAACAACCTTTCTCCTAATACTACTTATTACTTAAAAGCATTTGCTACTAATGAAGGTGGAACTGCTTATGGACCACAACAAAGTTTTGCTACTACCGCACAACCGGTTATAATGGCTCAACAACCATTACTAGCCTATTCGCAAAACTTTGACAATATTGCTAGTTGGTCTAATGGATTTAGTTCAGACAATGGAGCCATTAATTTTGGTCCTGTTACCATCAACAATACTGGAACAATACCCAATGGTATCAGAACTACCACTTCCACCGCAAGCTTTAGCAGTGGCTCTTCAGGTGGTGTTCAAAGAGGAAGTGGAAATTTAGTGTTATTGTCTACCGGCTCATCGGATAATACTACTGCTGTAGCAGTTGATCTATTCCTCGATTTCACTGGTGTAAATGCTGGAACAATCAGTTTCAACTGGGCATCCATTAATAATAGTACGGGCGACAGAAAAGGTTCGCTTCGTATTTATGGCAGTATCGACGGCATTAATTTTACTGAGATGTCCGGTGCGGCTGTATTAAACATCACTAATAATACACCTTCAAGTGGAATAGTGTCTGGCATAGCACTTCCTGCGAACTTTAGTAATAATCCAAATGCCCGTTTGCGTTTTTATTATTACAATGGAACTGGTGGCTCAACGGGTTCAAGACCAAAAATCAGTATCGATAACCTGATCGTTCGTGGGTATACTCCTGGTGATGTTACCGCTCCGGTAGTAACAAGTTACAATCCGAATCAGGGAGCAAGTGGCATTACACCGCCTGATGCAATCACCATTGCATTTAATGAAACAATTGTTCCGGGATCTGGAAATATTACTATCCATAATGTAACCAATGGAAGTAGTCAGGTATTTGATATAAATGATGCTGCTGTTAGCATTGCTGCTGAAACCATCAGCATTAATACGCAACTGGCTGCATTCAAATCTTATTATATCACGCTTGATGCAGGTACAGTACTCGACCTGGGTGGTAATGCTTTTGGAGGCATTGTTGCTAATGCATGGAGCTTTAGCACAGGTGCAGCTCCTACCAGTTTCAATTTTAATAACTGTGTTAATAATTTACCGGGAGGTTTCACCCAGTACAGTGTAACAGGTGCACAGGTATGGGGTTGTACTACTTTTGGTAAAACAGGTAATGGAGTACAGATGAATGGATTTGTGAGTGGTGCACAAACAAATGAAGATTGGTTGATTTCACCGGCTTTCGATATCGCAGGATTTGACTATCCTATCTTAAGTTTCGCTTCCCGTGTACGTTTTGCAGGACCATCATTGAAATTGATGGTGTCTACAAATTATACAGGAGCAGGTGATCCGAATCTGGCACAATGGACCGAAATTAATGGCCGTTTTGCAGAACCGGAATCTGATGTGTGGACCACCAGTGATCAAATAGATCTATCAGCTTACAAAGCATCAAATGTTTACATCGCTTTTGTTTATACCTCTTCTCCTGCACTAAATGCGGCCAGATGGACTTTAGATGATTTCAGCATCACCAACTCTGCGACACCGGCCCAACCTGGAGTTGATATTAGAGGTGGCAATATTGCTTTTGATTATATAGCTAACGGACAAAACTCAGCGCCGCGCTCCATATCAGTTGAAGGGTATAATGTAAATGAAGCTATCACGCTTTCTGTACCTGCTGGATTTGGTTTAAGTATAGATGGCAATAATTTCACTTCAACCATTATTATCCCGGCTGCAAACGCAAACAGCCGTCAAACAGTGTATGTAAGGTTTAGCCCAACAACTGCTGACCAAAACTATAACGGAACAGTAAGCGCTGTAATTGGTGATGCTGCTGATATTATTCAGGGAATGAGTTTATCCGGCACTTCACTCAGAACCTTAAAAGTGGTTAACTGGAACCTGGAATGGTTTGGTAGTACAGCATCCGGACTGGGGCCTACCAATAAAGATTTACAACAACAAAATGTACAAACTGTATTGAACGCGCTTAATGCAGATATCTATGCCCTTGTGGAAATTGTTGATACACTTCGTTTCAAAACAGTTGCAGAATCATTACCGGGCAATTATGGTTATGTTGTAAATACTTATGGTTCTTATGCCGATGATGTAAATGATCCGGATTATGCAGGTGCCCAGAAACTTGGATTTATTTATAATAAAGACATCGTAAAAAAATTAAGCACCCGGCCAATTCTTAAAGCCAGTGCAGGTAATGCCTACAATAGTTGGGCTAGCGGAAGATTTCCATTTATGATGGAAGCAGAAGTTACCCTTAATGGGGCTACCAGTGTGGTAAACTTTATTGTGGTTCATGCAAAAGCCAATACGGGTAATACAGCCGATAAAATTGAAGCTTACGGAAGGAGAAAAGCAGGTGCTGATGAATTAAAAGATTCACTTGATGCTGCATTCCCTAATAGCCGCTTCCTTATACTCGGTGATCTGAATGATGATCTGGATAAAACAATCACCACAGAGATGGCTCCTGTAACGGCAAGCTCTTACAGTGCTTTCCTCAATGATGTACAAGGTTATTCATCTTTAACTTTACCATTAAGTTTAACCGGCAACAGCTCTACAGCTTCCTTCCCTGATATGATCGATCATGTGATTGCTTCAAATGAAATGAGCGTGGCCTATGTGCAAAATTCTGCGCAGGTCTATAAAGATGTTTTGTCTTTGATCAACAGTTTTGCAAGTACTACTTCAGATCACTTCCCGATTATTACTAAATACGATTGGAGGTATTTCAGTAAACCAACTATATCTGTGCCAGATCTAGGATTTTTCACTGACTCAGGTGCATGTACTACTACAACTTTATTACCAACACCAACCGTTACAGGATTTAATACAATTGTTTCGATCAGCAGCAATGCTCCAACTTCTTTCCCTGTTGGCGTAACAAAAGTTAACTGGACTGCTGTTGATATTTATGGTAATACAAGTTCACAAGAACAATTAATTACTGTTACCGACAACCAAAAACCGACTATAGAAGCCCCGGCGGCAGTAAGCGTTATAAATAACAGCGGCACTTGCTATGCGACCATTAATTCTCTCGGAACTCCTGTTGTTGCAGATAATTGTGGTATCGCTTCAGTAACTAATAATGCGCCTAGCCAGTTTCCAATTGGCACTACAGTAGTTACTTGGATTGTAACTGATATACATGGCAATGTTACTGATACTGCTAAACAGGAAATAATCGTAATTGATAATGAATTACCTGTTATCAGCACAGCTTCTATTTCAATATCGGCACAAACAGGAAGATGCGATGCTCAAATTAGTATTCAACCTCCGCAGGCTACAGATAATTGTGGTATCGCAACTTTAACGGGAATAAGAAATGATGGCTTATTATTAACAGATGCTTTCCCAGTTGGAACGACTACTATTAATTGGACTGCAACGGATGTAAATGGAAATACCAAATCTGTGATTCAAACAGTATTGGTAACTGATAATCAGGCACCTCAAATTACCTGTTCTGCAAATCTTTCATTATGTCAAACAGCCAATAACCAATATACTATTCCAACCATTGGCACTAGCGATAACTGTGGTATAGCTTCTGTTCAATATAGTATCTCAGGCGCCACTACTCGCAGTGGAAATGGTGGAGACATCAGTGGTATTTTCAACCCTGGGCAGTCTAACGTATTGATTACGGTTACAGACATCAATGGCAATACTAACACTTGTAACTTCACTGTAACCATTTCTGCTCTGCCTACAGCTACCATAACCACTTCTCAGCCAGATGTTTTCTGTAATCAGTTTACACTGTCTGGCAATCCTGGTAATTATACTTACCAGTGGTACTTTAATAATACAATAGTGGGTACAGGTGCTCAGTTAAACCTTGGATTAACCAATGCTGATGGAGTTTATACGCTTGTTATTACCAACCAGGCAGGATGTAGCAGCAGTAATGCAACTTCTTATACTTTCCAGAAACAAAATCTGGTGAATAGCTATACCATTCTTGCTTATGAGGAAGTAAAACTTGGAGAATCAAATAAAGTTAACAGTGGCAGTGTTGGGGTAATGAATCGTCGAGGAGAAGCGTCGTTCGATAAGAATAGTTCTGTTGCGGCTCCGGGAGCTTTCGTAAAAGCTCCAATGATTAAATTAGATGGATCAGGTATCCTAATTCCAAACAGGCTATATGGTTCAGCGATAGTGACATTACCAACAATGTTCTATAACACAAGTAATACACGGAATCTTGCAAACACCAGTGTTCAGAAGAATACTACGGCTACTTTAAATGGTAATTACAATGATATTACCATTAAAGAAAATGCGACTGTTACTTTACATGGCAACACATTTGGAACCATAAAGGCTGAGAAAGGAGCGCAGATCCGATTCACTGCTTCTATAGTTAACATTGAAGAGTTGATAGTAGAAGAGGGCGGAAAAACCAGTTATAGCAATGTAAGATTCAATGGCACTACCCAGGTAAAAGTGAGTAAGAAAGTTAGTATCGGGGATCGCGTACTGGTGAATCCGGATAATTATAAAGTAACATTCTATATGGGTGATACCAAATGTGATGATGAAAAATTCCAGGTTAAAGGGGATGATGTTCGCGTAACTGCGAATGTGTATATGCCAAATGGTAAATTAAAAGTTACTGCTGAGAATAAAGGAAATGGAAAATGGAGCAGCAATAATGAAGCCATATATATGACAGGCTTATTTATCGCCGAACAAGTTGAAAGCAAAGGAGGTACCATTATCTGGAATAATAACAATTGCATACAGAATACAGTAGCTTCCAGCAATAACCTGTTAATTACAAGTGGTAAAACTTTAGGTGAAGAAGTTGCCATTTCTGAAAATGCAGAAACACTGAAAGTAACAGTGATGCCGAACCCAAGCCGTACTTTCTTTACATTAAAAATAGCTGCTAAAGCTACTACACCGGTTCAGTTGAGGATTTTCAATGTTTCCGGTCAGCCTCTTGAAAGCAGGAATAATCTTAATGCAAATAGTACAGTTCAGGTAGGCCATCAACTTAATCCTGGTGTTTACTTTGCCGAACTGGTGCAAGGAAAAGAAAGAAAAGTAGTGCAGCTTATAAAAATCAGGTAATTCCAACCTGCCAGTAATCAGAATAATAAAATGCCCCGAAATTTCGGGGCATTTTTAGTTCCCCTGTATTTCTATATTATCAACACGAAATGTAGTAGTAAGTTTTGCCACTTGCACAGCAGGATCATTTCCTTCATAACGAAAAGCAATATGTATCTTTCCTTTTAAGGCATGTAAGTTAATGTCGCCTGAACTGATCCATTCCTTAGCATAACCTGAGCCTGTTCCTTTGGAAATAACCGCATCAAGCTTATGCCAGCGGGCTTTCCAGGGAGTAATTCCATCATAATTAGTTGAGTAAAGCACCTGTAAGACTGCGCCGTTATCAAACCCATCTTTAGTTTGAAATCGAAGGAATTCATTTGCTGAATGATCCAGATCAATAGATGGTAGTATCAGCCAACTGATGACAGATTGTTCTCTGGTAGCAAAGGCACTAATCTCTGCGAATGTATTTCCAGATGCAGATTTTGCCAGAAAAAACCGATCACCTGTTTCTGATAAATTTTGCCAGTTTATCAATTGAATACTACTATCTGTTTTTTGCCCCGAAAAATCTTCATAAAATAATTGTTTAGGTCCAGCCTGGGTACAACGAAGTCCATTCATCTGCACATCGTTTGTATCACGAAGCAACAATTGTTTTTGGGTCCTGAAGATGCTATATATGCCGGTAATTTCACCATTCCCCCTCGCTGTTAATGCCTCGGCAAAGCTTGCGAAACCACCTGTTCTAACGTATACGGTACCTATACCACATGTTCGCAGGGTATGACTAACCGATAATTTATTGATGGCATCAGCATAAGGTTTGCCTGTATCAGATGCTGCGAACTCAACATTGGTTAATGTAATCAAGGTACTTTGCAAGCTATCTGCCAACTCATTGATTTGTAATTTTCTGGGATATAAAGCAATTTGTTTACGTTGTTTTACAATTACCCTGTCGAACAAAGGTTGGGGTATGGAATATAATTGAGGAGACAATGGATCAGAACGATCTACTCCTCCACCCAATTGTATCATGCCAGCATAATCTCCCATCCATAACCCTTTTAATCGAATAAAAACTCCTTCACCTACCGGATACTTATTAAATAGAGAGTAACCATCAAGACGGATGGTTATACCTCCCGTTGAATCCTGTATTACGATAGATTTATAGAAATTATCGGTGATATCATTTGCAATTACAACACCTTCAATAATGATATCTTCTAATATCTTTTCGAAGTTGTTCGAAAGATGTAATTGTTTCAAACCTGCAATACTTTTATTCGATTTTATAGCAGGGACAGTATATTCAGGCGGCTCATCAAATGATTTATTACAATTGGAAATACCCATAAGAACAGGTATCGACAAAAAGAAGAACCTGGTATTTTTTGTTATCATATTAGCGATTTAAAGACTTATTGTTATTGATAAAGCATAATTCAATCCATACCCATAGAATAATTTTGGTGGAAACTTATCTGGATCTTTCATTTCCTGATCAAAACGAAGTTGTTCATACCCACCAGTAATGATGCCTTGCTTATTCAGGAGATTATTTATACTGAGTGAACAAAAAAGGCGTAAGGGTGTCCGCTGGTAAAATTTTTTTATTGAAAATCCTTTTCCGATAAACATGTTCATTAAAAAAGTGGCCGGCAGTTTTTGCTGAGAAATTATTTTATACCACTGTTCTGATCCTTTTACGATACCATCAAGCAATTCGTAGGTACGCCTAAGCGGGTTGAACTCGAGCCATTGATCCTGGAAATGACTGCCATTTAATTGCACTAATAATCCATTATTTGTTCTGTATTTAAAGCTTATTCCACTCACCTGCATCGGAGATCCTGCAACCCGGAAATTTTGCGAGTAAACCTCCATTTTGTCCAATAAGGATTCATTATTATCCAAACTCACTGTAACCATTTGTCTGCTTGTATACCGATGGAATCCTTTCGCAAATACCAGTGCAAACTCGAGCTGCTCATTCAATTCATAACTCAATGACGACTCAATACCAGTATATTGTCTGTTTATATTTCGAATCGCGTAGTTTACAAATTGCTGGTATCCATCATGGTAGAAAGTAAGCACATTCATCCCATTACGAATATTCGTATGATAAAAACTGACACCTACTCTATATTTTCTCAGGAGCAGTTTATAGTTCGTTTCTATATTCAACACTTGTTCGCTCACCGGGTTTTCCTGCTTTGTATTACGCATCCGAGGTGAAATGAAAACGTTGTCGAACTGCGGTGCTTTTGAAAGCACTTGCATCAAAAAACCTATACTGCTTTTTGGATTTAGTTTAAAAAGAATACCCAGTTTAGCTAAAGGATTAAAAAAATGGCTTGCAGGAGATTTGCCTTTCGATTGATTGGGAAATAATCCATTTCGGACAAGTCCCTTTCGTAAAAATTCAGTTTTTGATAGTCTTAAAGCTAATAGCAAATCTATTTTATTACCTGTGTAAGCTGATTGTGCCCAAATATTGGAAAAGGAAATGGATGATAGGTAATCGTAACCATATTTATCTCCTTTATATAATATCCTATTGGGCTTATCAAGATCAAACTGCTTAACATCAATCGTTGATGGAAATACTGTTTCTGCAAATTGATTCCAGTTTACATAAAAATCAGCGCCTAATAAATCAAATACTGTTTTATAATAATGATTTTGCTGGTAGCTGTATTGAATGCCAGTGGCTATATTCCAGGAGTTATTCAACCTGGATCTATAAGTGCTACTGAGTTGAAACTTTTGGGTATGAATTGTTTTTTGATCTAACAGATAATGGGCTCTTTTTCCACGAATACTTTCATTCGATCCATTTATTTGCTCAATTTGCGCTAATGAATTTCGGTTGACAGAGTAAAAATGCTGCCAGTTAATTTGTTGCAAACTTTCTTGTTCCAATAAAATATCTTTTACCTGAATTCGCAATACACTATCATCCTGAAACTCCGGCAGATAGCGGTAATAATCAGGTCGTGGATCTGCAGCCTGATACCAGTCTAATCCTGTATCTGTTCGTTTACCGGTAATCACACCAAAACTGGTTTCCCAAATTGTACGGTTATTAAGGTTTAATTGGTGCATTAAAATACCGGCGGGTAAATGTTGGTTAACCATTGCAGCATTTCTTTTCTGACCTTGCTGGTATCCCCAGTTGGGATTGTATTGCGTACCAAACAAATTTGCAACAGGCATAGTAATACCTGCTTGTTTTCCATATTGCTGTGGTGACCCAAATACAATGCATGAAATTATTCCGGCATTTTTCAGTTGTTTATCAACAGCAACATAATAGGATGTTGATCTGTAATTACAGCCTATCCGATATGTTTCGTCTGCAATGCGCATATTAAAAGCGATTGCCCATGACCACCCTTTGCTATTTGTTTCTTTTGCTAAAGAAAAATGATACCTGTTTGTGTAATTTCTGTTTGACGTTGCATAACCCCATTGTAACTGTTTACGTTGTGCCGATGCACGCATATCAATACATGTTGTTATTCCCGGATCGCCAAGCCAGTTATCCTGCAAACGGTTCGAAGTGTAATCGATACTATTTCGCATTACCTGAGATAAGCCACTCCATAATGACCAGGCGGGATTACCTTGATGCAGGTCATTCATCCATAATCCATTGATTACAGTGGCGGATAAAGAAGCATCATAACCCCGATAACGGTATCTCATGGCGCTGAACTGAAAGGCTGCCATTTGAAGAAAAATTTCTTTTTCTCCATTCAAGGGAGCTATTGAATTAGTTATTGACCCTCTCTCCTCCTCATCAAGCAGAACCGCATTTGATGCAACTGCGTCCTGAGTAAAAAAATTCTGTAAGATACTGCTGTCATATTTCAGTGGTATGGTATCTGCTTTTATCCTATTCACTGCGCATGTCTTTATATTAACCAAGCACACAACTGCACATAAAAAATGAATCATGATTATTTATTTCTGCCAAAATAAACAGGTGCAAAATATTATGCATCACCAGTGATCATTTTTGCGGAAAATACGGTCGCAAAAAATTGTATTTAGCGCAATAATTAAATAATCATTCGCTATGAAAACATTTTTTTTGTGTTGTATTGTTTTAATATTCGCCTTGTGTGCATCGGCTCAGTTGAAGCGTTATCAATTGGCGTTGGTTGGTTTTTATAATCTTGAAAATTTGTATGATACTATTGACAATCCAATGATCAATGATGATGATTTTACACCAAAGGGATTGAAGCAATATGGTACTACTATTTTTAAAGACAAGTTGAATAAATTGGCAGGTGTAATTGCTGATATTGGAAAATCATATACTGAAGATGGTTTAGCTATTTTCGGTGTCGCAGAAATTGAAAATGATACAGTATTACAGTTTCTGGTTCAGCACCCATTGATCAAAAAAAGGAATTATCATATCGTTCATGCTTCTTCAAAAGATGTAAGAGGTGTTGATGTTGGTTTACTTTATAACCCTGCTTATTTTACTCCGCTTGATGCGCAAAAATTATTTGTGTCGTTGCCAGGTAACAGTAAAGACGCCTATTACACAAGGGATATTTTATACTGTAAGGGGTTATTGCAGAATGACACGGTGCATATTTATGTAAATCACTGGCCCAGCAGAAGAGGTGGTCAAAAAAGAAGTGCACCTGCCCGCATGGCTGCGGCTGCGGTTTGCAGAAAGCACATTGATTCTATACAGACGAAAAATGCAGTTGCCAAGTTGATTGTTATGGGAGATATGAATGATGACCCGATTGATAAAAGCATATGTGTTGGCTTAAAGGCAAAGGGTAAGAAGGATGCATTAAACCCGGGGGAATTGTATAATCCCTGGGTTTCGTGGTTCAACAATGGAATAGGCACTTTGGCGCACCGGGACAGATGGGGGTTATTTGATCAGATAATACTGTCGCAGAGTTTACTGGGTAAGCAAGAAGAGGGGTTTCATTTTTATCGTGAGCATATTTATAATCCGGCATATCTAAAAGAATTCACGGGCAAATACAAGGGTTACCCTATGAGAACCTGGGATGGGAATCGGTACAGGGGCGGATATAGTGACCATTTTCCAACTTATGTGGTTTTATTGAAGGGTATAATGGATTAATAATGAATAAAAAAAATGCTGTCCGGGGAAAATTTGGCTATGAGCCACGAGCCTTAATCGGTGGTTACTTTAGGCTTTCTGTTACTATTTCAATGATCTGGGCCTTCGAATTAGATATTTTATAATAGGTTGGTTATAAAAATATTAGATTAACGCTATTGCATTGTCTGTTATTAATCGGTCCAGTTTATCATGATAAATCTTGAAAATCATGACAATCTGCGTTCAATCATACGCAACTCTGATGGCTCGCAGTCAATTTTCCCAGAACGGCAATAATTGTTACTCATACGCTCACCACAGCTATATTTACATTGAAATGGCTTTTTTGGACCTTTAAATAGTCCAAAGTTTCGGATTTTCCTTCGCTATTTCCACCCAATTCCTTACCTTTGCAGCCCCAAATCTGTTATTGGCAGATTTTCTCCCTTCGTTACTGTTGGGGGAATCCACTGGGAAAAACCAATTTAAAAACCTAAAAATTCAGGTAATGAGTAATTACGAATTGATGGTGATTTTCACTCCGGTGCTTTCTGAGGAAGATTTCAAAGCTACTCAGAAGAAGTACGAAGATTTCATCAAAGAAAATGGTGGATCTACTGTATTCAGCAACCCATGGGGATTAAAATCACTGGCTTACCCAATCCAGAAGAAAACAACCGGTATTTACTGGGTGCTGGAGTACAGTGCGCCAACCGACTTCAATGAAAAGCTGAAAATTCAGCTTTTACGTGACGAGCAGGTAATGCGTCACATGATCACTAAACTCGATAAATACGCCGTCGAGTACAACTACAAAAAGAGAAATGGCGGATTTGCTGTAACTGAAAAAACGGAGGGTTAATCATGGCAAAGAATGAGATCAAATACCTGACCGCTATTAAACAGGAGAAGCCTAAGAAAAAATTCTGCCGCTTCAAAAAATATGGCATTAAATACGTTGATTATAAAGACATTGAGTTCCTGAAAAAATTCATCAATGAGCAAGGTAAATTATTGCCTCGCCGTTTAAGTGGTAACTCACTGAAATACCAGCGTAAAGTATCTGATGCAGTTAAGAAAGCACGCCAGATGGCGCTGTTGCCTTATGTAACGGATTTGCTGAAATAAATTAAAAAGTCAAAAATCAAAAGTCAAAAATCAAAAAATGTTTTGGCTTTTGACTTTTGACTTTTGATTTTTGAATTATATTCAATTAGTCACCTTCCCTAACCCCGAAAAGATCGGGAGACAGAGACAAAAATTACTCTGGGCTCTTGGGAACTAAAAAAACAAACATGCAAGTAATTTTAATTCAAGACGTAGACAATCTGGGTGGTCGTAATGAACTGGTAACCGTAAAGAATGGTTATGCCAGGAATTTCCTGATTCCTCAGAAGTTCGCTGTAGAAGCAAACCCGTCAAATCTCAAACAACTGGAAGAGCGTTTGAAGGTTCAGGCGAAGAAAGAAGCAGCTATGCTGGCTGAGATCACTAAAGTGATCGATGTATTGAAAGCATCACCTGTTAAGCTTGGTGCTAAAACTGGTACCAGCGGAAAAATCTTCGGCACTATCACCTCATTGCAAATTGCACGTGCTATCCGCGACCAAAAAGGTTACGAGATCGACCGTAAACGCATCAGCATTGTGGATGAAGTAAAAGAGCTGGGTGCTTACAAAGCTTCTATTGATTTTGGTAATGGCAACACTACTGAAATCGACTTTGAAGTAGTAGGCGAATAGTCGTCTGAAATACAATTTTGGCCCCGATTTTCCTGATTTTAGGAAATAGGGGCTTTTTTATACCGAAAAACCGGTATTTTTTGCCTTTTTTGACCTAAACAGCCAGAAGACTGAAAAAAACTTGTCAATCCCCCAAATTCATTATCTTCGGTAGTCCAATGAAAGGTCTTCCATATCTCAGAACGTTTTCACGTAAATGTTTCAGGATTTTTGGTTACTTATTTCTCATTGGTTTTTGATCACTTAATTTTTTTAAAAAAATGAACATTTACGTTGGAAATCTGAACTGGAACATGACCAGTGATGATCTGCAGAATCTGTTTACTCCTTATGGTGAAGTAACCAGTGCCAAAATCGTTACCGACAAATTCAACAATGACCGCAGCAAAGGTTTTGGTTTTGTTGAAATGTCTGATGATGAGGCAGCCCGCACTGCAATCAGCGCCCTGCACGATACTGAAGTGCTTGGTCGTAAAATTGTAGTAAACGAATCTACTCCACGCCCTGAAGGTGAAAGAGGTGGCTTTAAAAAGAAAAGCTTTGGTGGCGGCGGTGGCCGTGGCGGATTTGGTGGTGGAAACCGTGGAGGCGGTGGCGGATACAACCGCGATCGTGGAAACGGTGGTGGCGGTGGATTTAACAGATATTAATCTACACACAACTACGAATCTTTAACCCCGACCCTGGTCGGGGTTTTTTATTTATAGAAGTAGGTTAGATTGCTATTTCTTTCGGATTCATTAATTTGTATCTATGAATGCAGCATCTGTTATTAAAGCACCTGTAGCCGGCTGTATGCGCTGGGGCAAATGGGGCGCAGGTTTTACTACAAGTGAATACCAGGCTATGATCGAAGCTTGTTTAGAAAATGGGGTTACAGCTTTTGATCATGCGGATATTTATGGAGATTATACAACTGAAGCAGAGTTTGGCGAAGCACTTAAAAATAATTTCGCCTTACGTGCCCATATACGCATCATCAGTAAATGTGGTATTCAGATGATGAGTGATAACAGACCTTCGCACCAAATTAAATCATACAATACCTCTGCAAAACATATCATTAGTTCTGTAGAGCAGTCACTGGAAAATTTCAATACAGATCACCTTGATCTTCTACTAATACATAGACCGGATCCATTATTAAATCCGGAAGAAGTAGCCTCGGCTGTTGCTCATTTAAAACAGCAGGGTAAAATTCTTCAATTTGGTGTTTCCAATTTTTTACCTCACCAGGTAAACCTGCTTCAGCAATATACCCAGATTGAATACAATCAATTGGAAATTTCGATTTTGCATCTTCCTCCATTTAGTAATGGCATGCTTGAGCATTGCATGGAGCATAAAATAGTTCCAATGGCATGGGCTCCGCTTGGTGGAGGGATATTAAATGATGACAGTCATCCACGCTTCAGAAGTATTGTTTCTATGGCATCAAAGCTTGGAGAAAAATATGGAACGGGCATCAACGAGATTTTATTAGCCTGGTTACATCGCCATCCGGCAAATATATTGCCCATTATAGGTACTACGAAAATTGAACGGCTGGTACAGGCAAAAAATGCTGCTGCTATTATATTAGATCGGGAAGATTGGTTCAAATTATTAGCTGCATCAAGTGGCGAAGATGTTGCCTGAATTAGCTATCTGCTAAGGGGATACGAACAAAGAAACTTGTTCCTTTACCCTCTTCACTGGTTACTTTAATATTGCCTTTATGTTGTTCTATGATTTGTTTACAAATGGAAAGTCCCATACCAAAACTTTGCTCTCCTGCAGTACCTGTTCTTTTAGCGTCTCCGAATAAATCGAAGATACTCTCTAGTTTTTCTGATGGAATTCCGATACCCTGATCCGCTACACATACCACTGCAAAATCATCTTCCTTCCTTGTATAAATTAAGATATTTGAATATTCAGTACTAAACTTAATGGCATTGGTTATAAGGTTTGCAAATACCCTTTCCATTTTATCACAATCAATAATTACCGGTAAGGCATCACTGCAGTATTGCATATTGATGCGTATCTTTTTCCCTCTGGCCCTGAATTCAAATGAAGGATACCAATCACTAAGTTGCTCGTTTAAATCAACCATTGATTGTTGCGATTCTGCATCGCGTTTATCATTATGTTGTAATAGGTCATTGATCAGCATCAATCCACTGTGGGCCGCCTGGTCAATAAGTGTAAACATTTTCTGCTGCTCTTCTTTTGAAAGTGTATCGGATTGCATCAGTTTAGCGATGCCTGCAATATTTGAAATTGGCGTTCTTAAATCATGTGCTACAGTACTGAGTATCCTGTCTTTCTGATCTCGTGCAAACCGGAGTTCCATATTTGCATTTTCAAGTTGGTAGAGATTCTTGAAATAAATGATTTTAAAAAAAAGTAAAGCAAGGATAAAGAGCAAAAGTGGCAAGAACATTTTTAAACAGGTAGCCATAAGTTCAGCCACTGGCATGATCTCCAAATTAGGATTATAGGTTAATCTTATAAAAACAAAGAAGCCAGCTGTTATTAAAGCATAACATAGGTATTGCCAGTTTTTATCAAAGAAAATAATAGCAGCTAGTATCATCACCAGGAAGCGGTATTCCCCTGAGTTATGGTATTTATAAGAAGCAATCATTGCCATTATTGTAAGGCTAATGAGGATAACCACCCTAAGTTGTTTGTATTTGCCTTTTACAGAAACCCAAAAAGCAACAGAAAAACTGACTAATTGTACGATATTAACTGTGGCTGGGAAATAATCGAAATGACTAAGGTTTATAATCAGAGAAATTATGGCAAAAGGTGCTCCAATCAAGATAAAGAGATTGAACATTTGGGTTTGCTGTGTTTCAATAAAACCCGAGTCAGGATGAACCCCGATGCGGAGAAACTGTTGGAGCAGGTTACGTTTCTTTTCCTTGGTCATTGGGTAAAATGGGGCTTACTGTAAAATAACAAAATAAGTGTAAACAAACCATTGCTTTGTTTAAAGGGCAAAGATTTTTATACTTATTCGATGTAGTATGGCAAAAAAATATGCGAGGATTTTCAGGTTAATAGATATACATGTTTGAAAAGTTCACTGAGGTAAACTATGGGTAACAAAAAAGCCTCAATGAATAAACAGTGAGGCTCAACATATATTTTCCTTCTGCAACCAACTAAACAGCTACATGCTAGTCCATAAGCATGAGGCGGAAAGTTCAACGACATAATCGTTGGATTAATGAATATCAAAAAAAAGCCTCATCCACCGAAGGCGGATAAGGCTTAATAAATATGGCAGCTACCTACTCTCCCAGCAAAACGCAAGTACCATCGGCCATGGGGGACTTAACTTCTCTGTTCGGAATGGGAAGAGGTGAACACCCCCGGCAAAACCACCATAAGATTTTAAATCATGGTAATAAACCAGTGACAATAAGTTACATATTGGGAAGGAAATGATAACAAGAAAAAAAATAAAGCTTACGGGCAATTAGTACTACTTGGCTTTGCTGTTACCAGCTTTACACCTATAGCCTATCAACGTCATAGTCTTTGACGACCCTTAAAAGTAAACTCATCTTGTGGAAGGTTTCACGCTTAGATGCTTTCAGCGTTTATCCTGTCCGTACATAGCTACTC